>NZ_DAISJG010000012.1:0-93126 GCF_036821595.1 Phenylobacterium sp. | reverse complement strand
CTCCCCCGCCGCCCGTGAGCCCGCCGACCACCTCGACCGGCATGACGCTGACCTCCGGCAAGTACGGGGACGTGCTCGTCGGCGGCGCCGGGAACGACACCCTGACCGCGGGTCAGGGGCCGGACCAGCTCACCGGCGGCGCCGGGGCCGACACCTTCGCGCTGAAGGCGCTTCCCTGGAACGCAGGCCGCATCAAGGACTTCCAGGTGGGCGTCGACCGCCTGGAGCTGCAGGCCCTGCCCAACCGCGACGCCATCACCTTCGAAAGCGACGGTGCCGGCGGCACAAGGGTGCTCCTCGACGTGGACGGGGCGGGCGGCCAGTGGCCGTACCATGTGGTCACCCTGGACGGCGTCTCCACCGCCGGCCTGACCGCAGCCAAGCTGTTCGGCGAGGGCGGGTCGACGTCCGAGCCGCCGCCGCCGCCGCCGCCGCCGCCCTCGACGGGCGGGGTGGCGCTGGTCTCCAAGACCTACGGCGACGTGCTGACGGGCGGGAGCGGGAACGACACCCTGACAGCGGGCCAGGGGCCGGACCGGCTGACCGGCGGCGCAGGCGCCGACCACTTCGACTTCGACGCCCTGCCGTGGAACGCCGGCCGGGTGACGGACTTCCAGACGGGCGTGGACAAGCTGGACCTCACCGGGCTCGCGTCCGCCTACATGGGCGGCGACGTGATGCGCGACCTGACCTTCGTCTCCGACGGCGCGGGCGGCACGAAGGTGATGCTGGACGCCGACGGCCCCTGGGGCGGCCAGTGGCCCACCCACATCGTCACCCTGGAGGGCGTCGCGCCCACCAGCCTGACCCGCGCCGACTGGCTGTTCTGACGTGACCGGTGGGACTGCCCAATCTTTGGGCAGTCCCACCACGGCGAGTCGATTGGGGCTCCGCTCCCGCCGTCCAGGCGTTAGGGTCTGACTGGACCTTCAACGTTGAAGAGGATCGGCGGGGCGTGGCGAGGGACGAGCAGGCGATCGACGTCCGGGTCCCGACCCTATCGCCCTATGACGAGATGCGCGCGCCCGACGGAGAGGTCAGGGCGCACTACGCCGCGCTCGCCACGCGCCTGGAGACCCTGAGCGCCCAGGACCTGGCCGAGCGTCAGAGGACGCTGGAGCGGTTCTTCCTGCTGCAAGGGATCACCTTCACGGTCTACGGCGCCGAGAGCACCACCGAGCGGATCATCCCCACTGACCTCCTGCCCCGGATCATCGCCGCCCAGGAATGGGCGACCATCGAGGCGGGGCTGACCCAGCGCCTGAAGGCGCTGAACATGTTCCTCGCCGACATCTACGCCGAGCAGCAGATCCTGATGGACGGGGTCGTGCCCCGCGACCTCGTGCTGTCCGCGCCCTCCTACCGGCGCGAGATGCAGAATCTCTACGTGCCGCACCAGGCCTACGCCAACGTCTGCGGTTCGGACCTGATCCGCCAGCCGGATGGCGCCTTCGCCGTGCTCGAGGACAACCTGCGCGTCCCTTCGGGCGTCTCCTACATGCTGGCCAACCGGGAAGCGTCGAAGCGTGTGTTCCCCGGGACCTTCCGCGGCGCGGGCGTGCGGCCGATCGACCGCTACCCCGACCTGCTGCTCTCGACGCTGAAGAGCATGGCGGCGGACTGGCGGCCGAACCCGCAGGTCGTGGTGCTGACGCCGGGCGTCTACAACTCCGCCTACTTCGAGCACGCCTACCTCGCCCGGCTGATGGGCGCGCCCCTGGTGGAGGGCCGCGACCTCGTGGTGCACGACAACATGGTCTACATGCGGACCACCACCGGCCTGCGCCGGATCGACGTGATCTACCGGCGCGTGGACGATGACTTCATCGACCCCCTCACCTTCCGGCGGGACTCCGGGCTCGGCGCCGCCGGCCTGTTCAACGCCTACCGGGCCGGCAATGTGGTGATCTGCAACGCGCCGGGGACCGGCGTGGCGGACGACAAGGCGGTCTACGCCTATGTGCCGGATATCATCCGCTACTACCTGAGCGAGGAGCCGATCCTCCCCAACATCGAAACCTACCTGTGCCGCGAGCCGAGCCAGCTCGGCCACGTGCTGGCCAACCTCGACAAGCTGGTCGTCAAGGCGGTGGGCGCGTCCGGCGGCTACGGCATGCTGGTGGGCCCGCACTCCACCCGCGCCGAGCGCGAGACCTTCGCCGAGGCCGTGAAGGCCGATCCCGACAACTACATCGCCCAGCCGACCATCCAGCTCTCCACGGCGCCCTGCCTGATCGATTCCGCCATCGAACCCCGGCACGTGGACCTGCGGCCCTTCATCCTGTCGGGCGAGAAGATCGTGGTCACCCCCGGCGCCCTGACCCGTGTGGCGCTCCGCAAGGGGTCGCTGGTGGTCAACTCCAGCCAGGGCGGCGGCTCGAAGGACACCTGGGTGCTCGCCGAAGGCCAGGAGGGGCCGCTCGCATGATGCTCGCTCGGGTCGCCGACAGCCTCTACTGGATCGGCCGCTACGTGGAGCGCGCCGAGCACATGGCGCGCCTGTCCGACGTCATGCTCAACGCCACCCTGGACCGCTCGGACGCCGCCACCCAGGTGGCGCGGATCGCGCTTTCCGCCGTGGGCGACCTGGACCCGGCCAAGGCCCAGAACCCCTACGAGGCGGCACTGGCCCTGGTGCTGGACCGCGAGGATCCCGGCTCCATCGCCACCTCGCTGGCCCGGGCGCGGGAGAACGCCCGTCAGGTGCGCGACCAGATCACCACCGAGACCTGGGAGCGGCTCAACCTTGTCCACCTGCGGATGAGCGATCCCAAGGCGGCGCGCACCTTCCGGGACGGCTCCCAGCTCTTCCTGCACGACACCATCGCCGACCTGCACCTGTTCAAGGGGGCGGCCGACGCCACCATGAGCCACGGCGAGGGCTGGCGGTTCCTGCTGCTCGGCGTCCACCTGGAGCGGGCGCAGCTGATCGGCGGCCTTCTGGAGGTCTGCTTCGGCGACGGGCGGCGCAAGCCCATCTCCGACCACTTCGCCCTGACCAGCCTGCTGCGGATGAGCTGCGCCCTGGAACCCTACCTGCGGGTCTACACCGCCGACATGCAGCCGCGCTTCATCCTGGAGTTCCTGCTGCTGGACGAGGACTTCCCGCGCTCCCTGCGGTTCTGCACGGCCCGCATCGAGGAGCACCTGGCCGGCGTCAGCGGCCATGTGGAGTCCGGCCACACCAGCCCGGACCGCCTGGCCGGACGCCTGCGCGCGCGCCTGCAGTACGCCGATATGGACGAGATCCTGGCCCAGGGGGCCAGCGCCTTCATCAGCAGCGTGCTGGAAGAGTGCGCCGCCATCCACCGGACGATCTACGAGACCTTCGTCGCCTATCCCCTCGAACAGCGCCTGCCGGCCTGAAGGACGACCGCCGTGCTCCTCGAAGTCCGCCATGTGACGCAGTACCAGTACGACGAGCCCGTGCGGGAAAGCGTCATGGAGCTGTGGATGCAGCCCCAGCGCAGCCACAGCCAGCGCCTCGTGAGCTTCGACCTGGAGCTAGAGCCGGCGGCCAAGCTGTTCTCCTACGCCGACCCCTTCGGCAACGCGGTCTACCATTTCGACGTGCCCCAACCTCACGACCGGCTGACCATCACCGCCCGGTCGGCGGTGGAGACCGCCGTCCCCACGCCCCTGCCGGACGCCCTGGACATGGGCGAGTGGGACCGGCTGCGCGCCGACTTCGTGCAGGGCGACTGCTTCGAGTTCCTGCGACCGCACGGGTTCGCCCGCGACAGCGAGCACCTGCACGTCTTCCTCGAGGAGCACGGCCTGCATCGCCTGCGGGCGCGCGATCCGCTGAGCGCGGTCCGCGAGCTCTCCGCCGGCATCTACGAGGCGTTCGAGTACGAGGCCGGGGTCACCCGCGCCGACAGCCCCATCGACCATGTCCTGGAGGCCCGCAAGGGCGTCTGCCAGGACTTCGCCCACGTGATGATCGCGGTCTGCCGGTCCTGGGGGATCCCGGCGCGCTACGTCTCGGGCTACCTGTTCACCGACCGCGACCACGACCGTTCGGACCCGGACGCCACCCACGCCTGGGTGGAGGTGTTCCTGCCCAGCCTGCGCTGGATCGGTTTCGACCCGACCAACAACATCGAGACCGGCGAGCGGCACATCGCGTGCGCCATCGGCCGCGACTACTCCGACGTGCCGCCGTCGCGCGGCGTCTACAAGGGCGAGGCGGAGAGCCGGCTGGCGGTGGGCGTCAGCGTGCGCCGGGCCCGGGCGGCGCTCAGCGAGCCGGAGTTCCTGCGCATGAGCCAGGCCGCGGCCACGGCGCGCGACGGCCGCCGCCGCGCGTCCATGAGCGCGCTCGTCGAACAGCAGCGCCAGCAGCAGCAACAGCAGTAGGAAGGGCGCTGCGGCGGGAGAGCGCTCTTACGAAAACGCTCTGACCCACGGTCCGGACTGGGGCCGAGAGTGGCGCGCCCGAGGGCCGTCGTAGCCCGCCGCAGCGCCCCCAATCTAGGAGGCCGCGGGCGTCGCCGCTAGGCGTAGACGCGGGCGATGGCGGCGACGGCCGCTTCGGCCTCTGCGCGGTCGGGCTGCTCGTTCGCGTCGTCGTACCCCCAGCTCTCGTCCGGCCCGGTCTGCTGGATGACGATCCCGTCGCGGCGACCGAGCATGAAGACGCCGTCGTAGACCAGGCCGTAGTTCACCTCCGGCTGCGGGATCAGCCAGGCGATCTGGCCGCGGACCGGAACCAGGCTCTCGTCCTTCCACAGGGCGCGGGCGCCGTAGCCGGTGCAGTTGATGATCGCCCGCTGCTTCAGGCTTGTGAGGTCCGCGGGGGCGTGGAACTCCGCAGTCTCGATCCGTCCGCCGTTCTGCAGGAACTCGGCGGTCAGGACGCGGGCGTACTCGGCGATGTTGAACATCGGCAGCGAGGCCCGCCGCGCATAGGCCGTCGGGAAGGGGTGGCTGCCGGGCGGCAGGGACTCCATCGGCGGCGTCAGGTCGCGCACCCAGCCGCCGTAATGGGCGAAGCCCACCGGGTCGGCGCGGCCCGACGGCGGCGCGTCGGAGAGCACGTAGCGGTCGATCCACTCGATGGGCGAGCCGGGCAGGCCCAGGTAGCTCTGGAACATGCGGAAGGAGGACCGGGTCATCTCCTCCCAGAGCGCCGGGAACTCGGGCGGCGCCGCGGCGGCCGTGGCGATCCGCGAATCCGGCGACCAGACGCCGGTCGCCCTGGCCGAACGGACGTCGGGCATCCGCTCCTTCGCATAGATGGTAACGCTCGCCCCGGCCCGCTGGGCGACCACCGCGGCCGTGAGGCCAAGCGCCCCGCAGCCGATCACCGCGATGTCGCGCGCGCCGGCCGAGAGCGCCTTCCTCACCGCGACCATCCCCGAGCCCCAGGAGAGCGACCAGCCGCTGCCGCCGTGGCCGTAGTTGTGGACGACGAGCTTGTCGCCCACCGTCTCCGTGTCCAGCCGGGGCCCCGCGGCGCGGAACGGCCGGAGGCAGACGGTGATGTTCATGATCCGCCCGGGACGGGCGTCCACCCGGGCGAGCGGCGGAACCGGCCTGAAGGCGGGCTTCGTCGCGGGCGGCGGAGCCGCCCCCGTGGCGCAGCCGCCGAGGGTGAAGAGGCCCGCCGCGGACGCCTGCCTGAGGAATGCGCGCCGCGCGGGCCGCTCCGCCGTTTCGTACGCCACCTTGGCCATCCCCCCTGATCCGCCCGGCCAAGGGCTAGCACAGGGGACGCATCGGTCCAGGGGAACCCTGCTGCGGGCTGACGGCGGCGGCGCACTGCGCTAGGCCTTGCGTCTCCCACGGGCGCCGTCCGCCACTGGACAGCGCAGCCTGCGTCGCGAGGCCGAAGATGATCCGCCGCACAACCGTCCTGCTGCTGTCGGTCGCCCTGGCCGCGCTCGGCGCCTGCGAGCGGCCCGCGGACACCGGGCCGGCGGCCGCCCCCGCCCCCACGCCGATCGTGGCGGCGCCGGCCGGCGGAGCGCCAAGCTCCTTCGCCCCGATCGTGAAGCAGGTGTCGCCGGCGGTGGTCTCGATCGACACCCTGGCGCTGGGCGCCGCGCCCGGCGACTGGCTGGGCCAGCTCCCGCCGGGCCTGGGCGCGGTCCCAGTGCGGCGGGGCGCCGGCAGCGGCTTCATCATCAGCGCCGACGGCTATGTCGTGACGAACAACCACGTGGTCGAGGGGGCCCAGCAGGTGGTGGTGGCGCTCGCCGACGGCCGGCAGTTCCCCGCCCGGCTGGTGGGCCGCGACCCGCCCACGGACCTCGCGGTGCTGAAGATCGACGCCCGCGGCCTGCCGTTCGTGAGCTTCGCGGCCTCGGCCCTGCCGGAGGTCGGCGACTGGGTGGTCGCGGTGGGCAATCCGTTCGGCCTGGGCGGCACGGCGACGGCCGGCATCGTCTCGGCGCACGGCCGCGAGATCGGCGAAGCCTACGTCAGCTACCTGCAGATCGACGCGCCGATCAACAGCGGCAACTCGGGCGGGCCGTCCTTCGACCTGCAGGGGCGCGTCGTGGGCGTGAACACGGCCATCTTCTCCCCTACCGGCGGCTCGGTCGGGATCGGCTTCGCGATTCCCGCGGACCTGGCCGAGAACGTCACCCGCCAGCTGATCCGCGCCGGCCGGGTGACCCGCGGCTACCTGGGCGTCGGCGTCGCCGACCTGACGCCGGCCATCGCCTATCAGCTGGGCGCCCAGGGCCAGCGCGGCGCGGTGATCGCCACCGTCGAGCGGGGCGGCCCGGCGGCGGGCGCCCTCCAGCCGGGCGACATCGTCACGGCGGTCGGGGGCGACTCGATCACTGGCGCCGGCGGCCTGACGCGGGCGATCGCCAGCGCCCAGCCGGGCTCCGGCCTGACGCTGAGCGTGATCCGCGACCGGCAGCGCCGCGAGGTGACGGTGAAGGTCGCCAGCCGGCCCGAGAACCTGGCGTCCTGATTGGTAGGCCGGGTGAGGATCGAACTCACGACCATTCGATTAAAAGTCGAATGCTCTACCACTGAGCTACCGGCCCGCGACGCGGGAGGGCCGTTGCAGGGGCCGCCCGGGCGAAGCGGCGCGGACCCTAGGCGGCGAGCCCCGCGCGCGCAAGGGCGACTCTCCGCCTTAACAGCGCCACAGGCGAAGCTAGGATGCCCGCCGATGCGATACGCCGCCCTCCCCGCCCTGATCCTCGCCGCCGCGACGCTCGCCGCCTGCGCCACCGTCGGCCCCGGCGGCAAGGTGCAGACCCGCAAGGAGGCGACGAGCGAGAACATGACCGGCGCCGTCTCCGCGCCGCTGCGCGACCTGAACGTCCTGCGCTCAAAGATTCCGGAGGTCCTGCTCCGCGCCCTGGCCGACCCGTACGAGCGGCCCCCGAACGCGCGCTGCCAGACGCTGATCGCCCTGGTGCAGCCGCTGGACCAGGCGCTGGGCGCCGACCTCGACCAGCCCGCGGCCGGCGAGGACGACCTGCTCACCCGCGAGACCGCCTACGGCGCCGTCGCCAGCGTCGCCAGCGACGCCATCCCGTTCCGCGGCTGGGTCCGGAAGCTGACGGGGGCGGAGCGCCACGACGCCCTGGTGCAGGCGGCGATCACCGCCGGCGGGGTGCGGCGGGCCTATCTGAAGGGGCTGGGCGAGGCGCGCGGGTGCAAGCCGCCGGCCACCCCCAGCCACCTGAAGACCGGCAGCCCCATCATCAACCAGGGCGGTGGGCTCAAGCCGCGGTATCCGACCCGGCAGCCCGGGACCTGAAGTCCCGCCGGAACTGCTCCAGCCGGCCCTCGGCAATGGCGTCGCGCATGGCGGCCATCAGGGCCTGGAAGAAGGCGATGTTGTGCCAGGAGAGCAGCACCTGGCCGAGGATCTCGTCGGCCTTCACCAGGTGGTGCAGATAGGCCTTGGCGTAGTCCCGGCTGGCGGGCACGTCGCTCGTCGGGTCGAGCGGCGCGTCGTCCTCGGCGAAGCGGGCGTTCTTCAGGTTGATCGGACCCTCCCAGGTCCAGGCCTGGCCGTGGCGGCCCGAACGGGTCGGCAGGACGCAGTCGAACATGTCCACCCCGCGCGCCACGGCCTCCACGAGGTCGATCGGCTTGCCGACGCCCATCAGGTAGCGCGGCCGGTCGGCGGGCAGCATGGCGGGCGCGAAGTCGAGCACCTCCACCATGGCCTCGTGGCCTTCGCCTACGGCCAGGCCGCCGATGGCGTAGCCGTCGAACCCGGTCTCGATCAGCCGCTCGGCCGATTCGCGGCGCAGGTGCTCCGCCGTGCCGCCCTGCTGGATGCCGAACAGGGCCTGGCTATCGCGTTCTCCGAACGCGTTCCGCGAACGCGTTCCCCAGCGGGCGGAGAGCCGCATCGCCTCGGCCACCTCCGCTTCCGGCGCCGGCAGGCCGACCAGCTGGTCGAGCTGCATCACGATGTCGGAGCCCAGCAGGTCGGCCTGGATCTCGATGGAGCGCTCGGGGCTGAGCACGTGCCGCGAGCCGTCCAGGTGACTCTGGAAGGTCACCGCCTCCTCCGTGACCTTCGAGATCTTCGACAGCGACATCACCTGGAAGCCGCCGGAATCGGTGAGGATCGGCTTCTCCCAGCGCATGAACCGGTGCAGGCCGCCCAGACGCGCCACCCGCTCCGCGGTCGGGCGGAGCATCAGGTGGTAGGTGTTGCCCAGGATGATGTCGGCGCCGGCGGCGGTCACCTGGTCGACGGTCAGCGCCTTGACCGTCCCGACGGTGCCCACGGGCATGAAGGCCGGCGTGCGGATGTCGCCGCGGGGCGTGGAGAGCACGCCGGTGCGCGCCTTGCCGTCGGTGGCGTGGATGGCGAAGGGAAACGCGGCCATCAGGCCCTCCAGAGCAGGGACGAGTCCCCGTAGGAATAGAATCGGTAGCCCGTGGCGATGGCGTGGGCGTAGGCGGCTCGCATGGTCTCGAGCCCCGCGAACGCCGAGACCAGCATGAACAGCGTCGACTTCGGCAGGTGGAAGTTGGTCATCAGGCCATCCGCCGCGCGGAAGCGGTAGCCGGGGGTGATGAAGATCGCGGTCTCGTCCATGAACGGCCGCACGACGCGGTCCTCGCCGGTCGCCGATTCCAGCAGGCGCAGCGAGGTGGTGCCGACGCAGACGATCCGGCCGCCGGCGGCGCGCACGGCGTTCAGGCGGTCCGCGGTGGCGGCGTCCACCTCGCCCCATTCCGCATGCATCCGGTGCTCGGAGAGGTTCTCGGTCTTCACCGGCAGGAAGGTGCCCGCGCCCACGTGCAGGGTGACGAAGGCGGTCCCGACCCCGGCCGCCTCCAGCCGCGCGAACAGCTCGGGGGTGAAGTGCAGGCCGGCGGTGGGCGCGGCCACCGAGCCGTCCTCCTCGGCGTAGACCGTCTGGTAGTCGGCGCGGTCCCGGCCGTCCTCGCCCCGCTTGGCGGCGATGTAGGGGGGAAGCGGCATGGCTCCGCGCTCGGCGATCGCCGCATCGAGGTCGGGGCCGGCCAGGTCGAAGGCCAGCGTGACCTCCCCGCCCTCCCCCTTGGCCTTCACCGTGGCGTCGAGCGCGCCCAGGAAGCAGGCGCGGTCGTCGGTCTCGCCGAACGAGACCCGGTCGCCCGGCGCGAGCCGCTTGCCGGGCCGCATGAAGGCGGTCCAGGCGCTGGGGGAGAGGCGCTTGTGCAGGGTCGCCTCCACGGCGACCCGACTGTCCTCGCGCATGCGCACGCCCTTCAGCCGAGCGGGAATCACCCGGGTGTCGTTCAGGACCAGGACGTCGCCGGCGCGGAGTTGGCCCGGCAGGTCGCGCACCTGCAGGTCCTGGAACGGACGGCCCGGCTCCACCACCAGCAGGCGCGCGGAATCGCGCGGGCTCGCGGGGCGGAGCGCGATGCGGTCCTCAGGAAGATCGAAGTCGAAATCGGCCAGCTGCATGGAGGTGGGCTCAAGGCCATGCGGCCGCAGTCGCGTCAAGCGACAGGCGTGCTAGAGGCGGGACATGGGTTTCGTGCGACTCGCGCTGGGCGTGCTCCTCGCCCTGCCGCTGTTCCTGCTGGCCGCGCTCTGCGCCGGGGCGGCCGTCGCCGCCCACTTCGGCCGCACGAGCCTGCAGTGGGACCTCCTGGCTCATTTCGCGCCGCTCTGGCTGGCGGGGGCCCTGGCGGGCGCCCTGGGGGGCCTGTTCTTCCGCGGCTACGCCCGGGCCCTGATCGTCAGCATGGGCGCGGTGGGCGTCGCCGCGGCGGGCCTGCTGATGGCGCCGGAGTACCTGCGCGACACAGGGCCAAGGGCCGGGCCGGACGCGCCCGGACAGCTGAAGCTCATCCAGTTCAATATCTGGCACGACAGCGACGGCTTCGAGCGCTCCGTGGACTGGCTCATCGCCCAGGACCCCGACATCGTGGTGATCGAGGAGTCCCGGCCAGAGGTCCGGCGGATGATCGCCGAGAGGACCGACTGGCACGCCACCTGCGCGGAGTGCGAGACGGTGATCTACAGCCGCGCCGCGCCGATCCGGCAGGGTTCGCCCCGCGTGCCGGGCGCGCCGGGGCCGCTCACCCGCGCGATCTTCGAGGACGCCCGTGGCCGCTACACCGTGATCGGGGTCCACTACGCATGGCCGACCGACCCGCAGGACCAGCAGCCGCAGGAGCGGCGGCTGGCACGCGTGCTGGGCGAGACCGACCGGGCGCGGACGATCGTGGCCGGGGACTTCAACTCCGCGCCCTGGTCCTTCTCCCGCCGTCGCTGGGACGCCGAGTTCGGGGTGATCCGTCGCGACCGGGCGCTCTTCTCCTGGCCGGCCCTGCAATACAAGCGGCTCCCGTGGCTGGGGATCTTCCCCTTCCTGCCGATCGACCACGTCTACGCCGGCTCCGACTGGGCGACGGTGAAGGTGGAGCGCGGGCCGCGCCTGGGCTCCGACCACTATCCGGTGCTGGTCACCCTAGCGCCTGTCGCGCGGCGCTGAGGGCGGCCTCGAACCGCGCCCGCTCGGCGGCGTGATCGGCCTCCAGCCCCTCCAGCTCCCGGTCGATCCGGGCGCGCTGCTCCTCGAGCCGCCCGCAGGCCTTGTGGTGAGCGGCGTCGAGGGCGGCGAGGCGCTTCTCCAGGTCGGCGACCTTCTTCAGGGCCGCCTTCGAGGGCCCGGCGGGCTTCGCCGTCTTCGGCGCCTTGAGCTTCGCCAGCTCGCCGCGCGTGCCGGCGGGCCGGCGCAGCACCTCGCCGGGCTTTGCCGTGGCGGCCTTCACGAGGTCCGGATCGTCGGTCTCGCGGGCGTTGCCCGTCTTGAACAGGTCCTGGTGGCTGCCCCAGGCGGCGAGCGCCTTGGCCTTCGAGCTCACCGCCACGACGTAGTCGGTGAGCCCGTCGGAGGTCACGAACACCTTGAGGCGCGCCGCCATCCCTACCTCAGCGTCTCGAGCTCCCGCGCAAGGTTGGCCCGCGCACGGGGCTCCCGCGCCGCCCGGAAGTCCGGGTCGGGGAAGATAACCGGCGCGTCCAGGAAGCGTTGCAGCACGCGCGCCCGGCCGGCCCGCCACAGCGGCTCCGGCACATGGGCGTACTCCTCCCGAACGGCGCGGGCGTAGGCGTCGTAGGCGGACGGCGCCTCGGAGAGGACGGCGAGGTCGATGGAGACCAGGACCGCGCCCAGCCGGTCGCCGTTCTCCACCTCGTGGCCGGCCGTCAGGCGGATGAGGCGCGCAACCTCGTCCACCTCGCCCGGCGAGGCGCCCAGCGCAGGAAGCTCGCGCCGGGCGAGCGCGGCGCTGCGCGCCTCGTTGTCCGAGGCCGTGGGGTCATAGACGGCGTCGTGCCACCAGATCGCCCAGCCGAGCACGCGCCGGTCGGCGTCGCCCAGGCCCGGCCAGGCGTCCAGAAGGTCCAGGCAGGCGTCAATATGCGCCTGGCTGTGGTAGCGCCGCTGCGGCTCGGCGTAAGCCGTCCTAAGGGAGGACGTCGGCGCCGTTCTCAACGTCGGCGGCCACCTTCATGGAGACGATCTTGCCGGGCGCGCGCGGCGGCTCGCCCTTGGGCAGGGCGTCCACGTGGTCCATGCCCGAGACCACCTCGCCCCACACCGTGTACTGGCGGTCCAGGAAGGTGGCGTCGTCGAAGCAGATGAAGAACTGGCTGTTGGCCGAGTTCGGGTTTGGCGTGCGGGCCATGGAGCAGACGCCGCGCACGTGGTGGGCGTCGGAGAACTCCGCCTTGAGGTTCGGCCTGTCCGAGCCGCCCGAGCCGGTGCCGGTCGGGTCGCCGCCCTGGGCCATGAAGCCGGGGATCACCCGGTGGAACACGACGCCGTCGTAGAAGCCTTCGCGCGCCAGCTCCTTGATCCGGCTCACGTGGCCCGGCGCCAGGTCGGGGCGGAGCTTGATGACCACCGGCCCGCTCTCCAGCGTCATGATCAGGAAGTCTTCGGGATCTTGGGCCATCACTTCACCTCTACCGGAATGGTCACGTCGCAGGCCGTAAAGTCGGCCCCCTTCAGCGCGCGGACGCGCGCGATCTCGGCCTTGAACCAGGCGCCCTGCGGGTCGATCACCCGGACCTTCGGCCGGCTCGCCTCAGGCAAATCGGCGAGCACGCGGACGCGTTCCATGCGGTCCTGCGGCTCGGCCACGGGCTCGCCCACCTTGATCGACCGCACGGCGTCCTGGCCGGAGATCACCCGGCCCCAGGCCGTGTAGCGCTTCTCGAGCGAGGGATAGGCCTCCCGCATCAGGAAGAACTGGCTGTTGGCGGTGTCCTCGCCCTGGCCGCGGGCCATGCCGGCGACGCCGGGGCAGTAGAGGGCCCAGCCGGCCACCTTCTGGTCCCGGGTCATCGGCGCCAGCATCATCGACTGGGTCATCACCGGCAGGGACTTGATGAAGCCCACCTCCGCCACCGCCTGGTCGGCGGCCAGCACGAAGGGCGCGTCGGCGCCGCGGCGGAACATGAACTCGGCGGCGATGTCCGGCTTGGAGGAGCCGCCCTGGCCGTTGTTCTGCGGATCGCCCGTCTGGGCCATGAAGTTGTCGAGCACCCGGAAGAAGGTCAGGCCGTCGTAGAGCCCTTCGCGGGTGAGCTCCCGGATCCGCTGCACGTGATTGGGCGCCACCTCGGAGATCATCTCCACGATGACCCGGCCCTTGTTGGTGTCGATGACCAGCAGGTCGTTCGGATCGGGCGTCCGCCAGTCGGCGGCGGTCGGGGCGGCGGGCTTTGGCGGGGCGGCCGGCGCGGCGGCCCTCGTCTGGGCCGCGGCCGAGGTGGCGAGCGCGGCCAGGGCGGCCGCCAGCAGGAGGGATCGTCTCATGGGCGCAGTCCTAGCCCAGCCGGCGGGCCGAGGTCTATGCGCGGCCGACCTTCTCCAGGAGGCGGTCCTTCACCCCGTCGCTGACGAACTTGGTGACGTCGCCGCCAAGGATGGCGATCTCCTTCACCAGCTTCGAGGCGATGGCCTGGTGGCGCGGGTCGGCCATCAGGAACACGGTCTCGATGTCGCGATCGAGCTGCTGGTTCATGGCCGTCATCTGGAACTCGAACTCGAAGTCGGCCACGGCGCGCAGGCCCCGGACGATGACGCCGGCTCCGACCTCGCGGGCGAAGTGCATGGTGAGTCCCTCGAACGGCTGGACCACGATCTCGGCGCGGTTGCGGAGCGGGGCCACGGCCTCCTCCACGATCGCCACCCGTTCCTCGAGAGTGAACAAGGGTCCCTTGCCGGCGTTGATCGCCACGCCCAGGACCAGCTTGTCCACCAGCTTCACGGCCCGACCGATGATGTCGGTGTGCCCGTTGTGGATGGGATCGAACGTACCCGGATAGAGCCCGATGCGGGTCATGCGCCTTGGTCCCCCAACTACCCGCCTTCGCCTTTCGCCGTGGACCGCGGTTCTGGCAAGCCCAAACTTCCGTGAGGCGAGTGGACGGCGACGGCCCTAGGCCTCGCCGCCGGCCTCGTCTTCCGGACCTCCCGCAACGTCACCCTCGACCTCATCCGCCTCGTCCTCGCCGGTGTCGGCCAGGCGCTCCACGGAGACGACATGCTCGTCCTGGTGCTTGCGGAAGATGATCACGCCCTGGGTGTTGCGGCCGGCGAGCCGGACCTGCCTCACCGGGATGCGGATCAGCTGGCCCTGGTCGCTGACCAGCAGGATCTGATCGGTCTCGTCCACCGGGAAGGAGCCGGCGAGCTTGCCCCCGCGCTTTGTGAGGTCCTGGGCCAGCAGGCCCTGGCCGCCGCGGCCCGTGCGCCGGAACTCGTAGGCGCTGGTGCGCTTGCCGAAGCCTTCGGTGGAGACGGTGAGGATGATCTCCTCGCTGGCGCCCAGTTCGGCGATCCGCTCGGGGCTGAGGGCGGCCTCGCCTTCCCCGGCCTCGCCGTCGTCCTCCTCCGGCGCGGCGGTCTCCTCGCCCTCCTCGGCCTCGCCGGTGGCGATGCGCATCGCCTTGGCGTGCTTCAGGTAGGCGGCGCGTTCGGCGGGCGTCGCCGGGACCGAGCGCAGGATGGCCATGGAGATGACGCTGTCGCCCTCGGCCAGGCGCACGCCGCGGACGCCGGTGGAATCGCGGCCGGCGAACACCCGGACCTCCTCCGTGGCGAAGCGGATGCAGCGGCCCATCGCGGTGGTCAGCAGGATGTCGTTCTGGCCGGCGTTGCAGACGCCCACGCCGATGATCGCGTCACCCTCGTCGAGCTTCATGGCGATCTTGCCGTTGCGGCGGATGTCCACGAAGTCCGACAGCTTGTTGCGCCGGACGTTGCCGGAGCGGGTGGCGAACATGACGTCGTACTGGTCCCAGCTCGCCTCGTCCTCCGGCAGGGCCAGGATGGAGGTGATGCTCTCGCCGGGCTCGATGGGCAGCAGGTTGACGAAGGCCTTGCCGCGGCTGGTCGGCGTGCCGAGCGGCAGGCGCCAGACCTTCAGCTTGTAGGCCTTGCCGCCCGAGGAGAAGAACAGCATCGGCGTGTGGGTGTTGGCGGAGAACACCCGGGTGACGGCGTCCTCCTCCTTGGTCGCCATGCCCGAGCGGCCCTTACCGCCCCGGTGCTGCGTCCGGTAGGTGGTGAGCGGGGTGCGCTTGACGTAGCCGCCGTGGGTGACGGTGATCACCATCTCCTCGCGGGCGATCAGGTCCTCGTCCTCGACGTCGGCGTCGCCTTCGACGATCTCGGTGCGGCGCGGCACGGCGAACTGGTCGCGGACCGCCACCAGCTCCTCGCGCACGATGCCCATGACCCGCTCGCGGCTGGCCAGGATCTCCAGGTGGCCCTGGATGGTCCCGGCGAGTTCGGTCGCCTCGCCGAAGATCTCGTCGCGGCCGAGGCCGGTGAGGCGCGACAGGGTCAGCGCCAGGATGGCGCGGGCCTGCTCGTCGGTCAGGCGGATGCGGCTGCCGTCCACGACCACGGTGCGCGGGTCGGCGATCAGCTCGACCAGCGGCAGCATGTCGCCCGCCGGCCAGTCGCGGGCGACCAGCCGCTCGCGGGCCTCGGTGGGGTCCTTCGACGAACGGATGATGTGGATGAACTCGTCGATGTTGGCGACGGCGATCGCCAGGCCGACCAAGACGTGGCCGCGGTCGCGGGCCTTGGAGAGCTCGAACTTGGTACGGCGGACCACCACCTCTTCGCGGAAGTCCACGAAGGCGGTGATCATCTCGCGCAGGCCCATCTGCTCGGGCCGGCCGCGGTTCAGCGCCAGCATGTTGACCCCGAACGAGGACTGCAGCGGCGTGTAGCGGTAGAGCTGGTTGAGGATCACCTCGGCCGAGGCGTCGCGCTTCATCTCGATGACGACGCGCATGCCGTCGCGGTCGGACTCGTCGCGCAGGTCGGCGACGCCCTCGATCCGCTTCTCGCGAACCAGTTCGGCGATGCGCTCGACCAGCGCGGCCTTGTTCACCTGGTAGGGGATCGAGTGGATGACGATCGCCTCGCGGTCCTTGCGGAGCTCCTCGATCGAGGCCTTGCCGCGCATGACCACCGAGCCGCGGCCCGACATCAGGGCGTTGCGCGCGCCGGTGCGGCCGATGATCTCGCCACCGGTCGGGAAGTCCGGCCCGGGCACGATGTCCAGGAGGTCGTCGAGCCCGATCTCAGGGTTGTCGATATAGGCCAGGCAGGCGTCGACCACCTCGCCGAGGTTGTGCGGCGGGATGTTGGTGGCCATGCCGACGGCGATGCCGCCGGCGCCGTTGACCAGCAGGTTGGGGATGCGCGACGGCAGGACCACCGGCTCCTGCTCTGAGCCGTCGTAGTTGTCCTTGAAGTCGACCGTGTCCTTGTCGAGGTCCGCGAGGATGGCCATCGCGGCCCGGGTCATGCGGCTTT
The DNA here is from genome assembly GCF_036821595.1 of Phenylobacterium sp. Lineage (GTDB taxonomy): Bacteria > Pseudomonadota > Alphaproteobacteria > Caulobacterales > Caulobacteraceae > Phenylobacterium. Next base: position 76,843 of record NZ_DAISJG010000012.1, on the reverse strand, counting down.
CGGTGTAGCGCATGGCCGCCGGCGGATCGTTGTCCACCGAGCCGAAGTTCCCCTGGCCGTCGATCAGCAGCAGGTTCATCGAGAACGGCTGCGCCAGGCGGACCATGGTGTCGTAGATCGCGACGTCGCCGTGCGGGTGATACTTACCCATCACGTCCCCGACCACCCGGGCGGACTTCACATAGCCGCGGTCCGGGGTGTGCCCCTGCTCGTTCATCGAGAACAGGATGCGCCGGTGCACTGGCTTGAGGCCGTCGCGGACGTCAGGCAAGGCGCGGCTGACGATCACGCTCATGGCGTAGTCGAGGTAGCTGCGCTTCAGCTCGTCTTCGATGGCGATAGGGGCGACGCCCCCGCGCCGGTCGTCCGGTGGGGTGGTGTTCTGGTCGGTCAAGGGAGGGAATTCGCCGTGAGAATCGGACAGTTACGTAGGGATTGTTGTTAGCATTTGCGAGCGGGCTAAGCCAACTCTCGCGCGGGCGCGCACGCGAGGCCATAGAGCCGCGCCCAACAGCCGCCGTGACCTCCGTGGCGCGAGCCAGTAGGTTTCCGGCCATGCCTCTGTCCCCCGGCGAGCCCGGCCCCTGGTTCACGGCGCCGACGCCGTCCAACCCCGAGTACGTGTTCGACACGGTGGCGGGCCGCTATGTGCTGCTGGTCTTCCTCCCGGCCGACCCGGCCGCGGCCGGCCCGGTGCTCAAGGCGGTGGCGGCGCGCCAGCGGCTGTTCGACGACGTGCGCGCCTCGGCCTTCGTGGTGGTGCGCGGGGACGCCCTGCCGGCCGGCGCCCAGGACGTGCGCGGCCTGCGCTGGGTGCTGGACCGCGACGGAACGGTGGCCCGGCTCTACGAGGCGGTGGAGCCGGACGGGAGCGAGCGGCCGCGCTGCGTGGTCCTCGACCCGACCCTGAGGGTGCTCGGGGTGACGCCGGCGGCCAAGGTCGAGGGGGCGCTGGACTACGTCGGTCGCCTGCCGCCGCCCGCCGAACACGCGGGCGTCCCGCTCCATGCGCCGGTGCTGATCCTGCCGCGCGTGTTCGAGCCGGAGCTGTGCCGGGAGCTGATCGCCTTGCACGAGGTTGGCGGCGGCCAGTTCACCGGCGTCATGCGCGACCGGGGCGACCGGACCGTCATGGTCATGGACGAGCTGAAGAAGCGCCGGGACATCTTCCTCCGCGACCCTGCCCTGCAGGCGCCGATCCGGGAGCGCATCGAGCGCCGGGTCTTCCCGCAGATCGAGCGGGCGATGGGCTTCCGGTGCACGCGCATCGAGCGCTACCTGGTCAGCTGCTACGACGCCTCCGATGAGGGCGTTTTCCACGCCCACCGCGACAACACCACCTTCGGCACCGCGCACCGCGCCTTCGCCTGCTCGATCAACCTCAACGACGACTTCGAGGGCGGCGACGTGAGGTTCCCGGAGTTCGGCCCGGCCACCTACCGGCCGCCCCTTGGCGGCGCGGTGGTCTTCGCCTGCGGCCTGCTGCACGAGGTCACGCGGGTCACCCGGGGGCGGCGCTACGCCTTCCTGCCGTTCTATTACGACGAGGCCGGGGCCTCGGTGCTGGCCGCCTACGAGGCGCGGACCGGGCAGCGGCTGGAGCCGGCCGGATGATCGCGCCCCTGCCCCGCGGCCTGACGGTGGGCGACACCGCCCCCCACTTCGTCTGCCCCGCGCCGGGCAACCCGGCCTACGGCTTCGGCGCCGTGGCCGGCCGCTACGTGCTCCTGGGCTTCCTGCCCGAGGACCCGGCGGTGCGCGAGGCGGCGGTCCGGGCGATCGAGGCCGAGCGGGCCCGCTTCGACGACCTGACGCTCACCGCCTTCCTGGTGATCCGCGACGCGCCGTCGATCGCCCGGGCGCAGAATCGCCTGCCGGGCCTGCGCTGGTTCCTCGACGGCGACGGGGCGGTGAGCCGGCTCTACGGCGCGCTGGACGGGGACGGGCGCGAGGAGGGGCTCTGGTTCCTGCTTGATCCGGCCCTGCGGGTGATAGCGGCGGCGCCCATGACCGAAACCGAGGCTGTCTTCCGGCAGGTCGCCGCCCTGCCCCCGCCCGCCGAGCACGCCGACGCGCCGCTGGTGGCGCCGGTGCTGATCGTGCCCCGGGTGCTGGAGCCCGAGCTCTGCCAGCGCCTGATAGACTACTACGACGCCCGCGGCGGCGAGCTATCGGGGGTGATGCGCGACGTGGACGGCCGCACGGTGGGCGTGCTGGACGAGATGAAGCGGCGGCGGGACGTCCATGTCGAGGACGCGGCCCTGCGGCGCGACCTGATGCTGCGGCTGCATCGCCGGCTCTCGCCGGAGATCCTGAAGGCCTACAGCTTCCGCGCCACGCGCCTCGAGCGCTACCTCGTCGCCTGCTACGACGCGACCGACGGCGGCTACTTCCGGCCCCACCGCGACAACACCACGCTCGGAACGGCGCACCGGAAGTTCGCGGTCTCGATCAACCTCAACGCGGAGACGTTCGAGGGAGGCGACCTGCGCTTTCCCGAGTTCGGCCCACGGACCTACCGGCCGCCGACCGGCGGGGCCGTCGTGTTCGCCTGCGGCCTGCTGCACGAGGCGACTCCGGTCACCAGGGGCCGACGCTACGCCTTCCTACCCTTCCTCTACGACGAGGCCGGCGAGCGCCTGCGCGACGCGAACAGGGCCCACGTCGCTGAAGAGCCGGCCGGGTCAGCGGCGGTTCAGGCGGCGGAGGCCAGTTTTGCGCCCGAATGACGTGTTAAAGGGCTTGGCGATGAAACTCATGACCTCCGCACTGCTGGCGGCCACCGTGGCCCTGCCCGCCGCCGCCCAGACCCCGATCGCGCCCGGCTACTGGGAAACCACCAGCCAGATCGTCTCGCCGCTGCCGACCAAGAAGACCGAGAAGCGCTGTATCCGCGAGGAGGACGTCGAGAAGTTCATCGGCGGCGCGCCCAACCGGCATTACACCTGCACCTACCCGACCCGGGAGATCTCCGGCGGCAAGATCCGGCTGGTCGGGAGCTGCAAGACCAAGAACAGCGCGCCGGTGCCGATCAGCGGCGAAGGCGTCTACACCCGCGACAGCCTGCGGCTGGACGCCCGCGTCCGGGCGAAGGTGGGCGGCCTCACGGTGCCCGTCCACGCCCGCACGATCGCCAGGCGCATAGGCGACACCTGCCCGGCGCCCATCGCCGACGGCGAGTAGCCGTCGTCAGGCCGCCTCGGCGGCCTCGTCAGGCAGGAACGGGGCCTCGGCCAGGCCCACCGCTCCGTCGGTGCGGAAGTGGCCGATCATCTCCCCGAGCCGCATCGTCTCGCGCCGCAGGCTCTCCGAGGCCGCCGAGGTCTGCTCGACCATCGCGGCGTTCTGCTGCGTCACCTGGTCCATCTGGGCGATGGCCACGTTGACCTCGCCGAGGCCCGTGGCCTGTTCGCCGGCGGAGGCCGCGATGGCGGTCACCACGGTGTCGATCTGAGCCACCTGGCCCAGGATCCGGTGCAGCGCCTCCCCCGCGCCGCCCACCAGTTCCACGCCCTGGTCGACCTGGGCGGTCGAGGCCGAGATCAGGCTCTTGATCTCCTTGGCCGCGTCGGCCGAGCGCTGGGCGAGGCCGCGCACTTCCGAGGCCACGACCGCGAAGCCGCGGCCGGCGTCGCCGGCCCGGGCCGCCTCCACCCCGGCGTTTAGCGCCAGGAGGTTGGTCTGGAAGGCGATCTCATCGATCACGCCGATGATCTGGCTGATCTGCTGGGCGGACTTCTCGATCTCGCTCATGGCGGCCACCGCGGCGCCCACCACCTCGCCCGAGCGCTCCGCGTCGGCCTTCGACTGGCCGACCAGGGCCTGCGCCTCGCGGGCGCCCTCGGCGGTCTTCCTCACGGTGGCGGTGATCTCCTCCATGGCCGCGGCGGTCTCCTCGAGGCTCGCCGCCTGCCGCTCGGTGCGCCCGGACAGGTCGCCGGCCGCGGAGCTGATCTCGTCGGCCCCCCGCAGCAGCTCGCCGGTGTTGGCGGCGATCTCCGCCACGGTGGCGTGCAGACGCCCGATCGCACCGTTGAAGTCGGCTCGCAGGCGCTCGTATTCCGGCGCGAAGGCGGCCTCGATCCTGTGGGTCAGGTCCCCGGCTGACAGCCGGTCCAGGCCCTCGGCGAGCGCTTCGACCACCTGGGCCTGCTCCCGCGCACGGGCGGCCCGCTCGGCCTCTTCACGGGTCTGGGCGTCGGCCTCCGCCTCGCGGCGGCGAAGCGTCTCGGCCGCCTCCTGCTGGGCCTTGGTCTGGATCACCTGCTGGAATTCCTTCACCGCCCGGGCGATGTCGCCGACCTCGTCGCCGCGGCCCGCGCCGGCCAGGGTGACGTCGAGGTTGCCGGCGGCAAGCTGGCGCATATCGCCGGTGAGCGCCTGGATCGGCCGCACTACGGCGCGGCGGGCGAAGATCACCAGCAGGCCGGCCAGGATCACGCCCATGACCATCGCCAGCCCCATCAGCAGGCGGGCCAGGCGGGCGCTTTCCGCCCCGGCCTCGGCCTCGCGGGTGGCGGCGGCCTCGATCTGCTCGGTGGCCTCGCCCATCGCCCCTTCCAGGGCCGTGAACCGCGCCTTGAAATCCGGCAGGGCTGCGTCGGCCGCCAGGGGATCGGCGATGGCGAGCTGCGCCATCTGCTCGGCCGAGCGGATGTAATCGCCCAGCGGCGCCTCCACCTTGGCGAGCGCGGCGCGGGACGCCGGGTCGCGGACGATGGCCTCGTTCTCCTTCAGCGCCAACTGGAAGGTCGCGGTGTGTTCCGCCAGGTCGGCCCGCACCTCGTCCATGGAGACGCCCGCGCCCGGCTGGCGGGCCAGCAGCGCCGAGAGCACGTCCGAGCGCAGCGCGTCGTGCATCATGTCGGCTTCCATGTGGTTGCGGAGCACCCGGGCCGACACGGTTCCGTCCTCCAGCGCCGCCGTCAGGTGCACGGCCACCCACATGCCCGCGCCCGCGCTCGCAGCGCAAAGCAGGAAGACGGCCGCCCCCGCGGCCATGACCTTCTGATTGATCGTTCGCACGTCGAATCCCCCGGTTCGCTCGGTAACAATGGTATCGGTGTCCGGGGCTTAATAATTGATTGTCCTATACTGACAGGATTTATCCTTATCTCGATAAGTATATACAAGACCAACGTTCTTTGACTTAAATACTTGTTCAATTCCCCAGGTTAACTCTGCCCGCGAGAATGAGGGGGGCAGAATGCTCTGGACAACCAAGACAGGCCTGGCCGCGAGCGCCGCGCTTGGGATCGGGCTGGCCGCGACGGCGCCGGCCGGAGCCGCCCGGGCGCAGGCCGCGTCCGCCTGGACCGTGGACGCAACCTATACCGCCGACGTCACCGGCGCGCTGGACGGGACGGAGAGCCGCGCCGGACGCTTTCTCGACAACCTCGACATCATCCTGGACGGGGACCTCGAGGCCGCGGCGGGCTGGCGCGGCGCCAAGCTCCACCTCTACCTGCTGAACAACTCGGGCGGGCAGCCGAACGACCTCGTCGGCACCCTGCAGGGCGTCGACAACATCGAGGTGTCCCGCCAGCGCGCCCGCCTCTACGAACTGTGGATCGAACAGAGCTTCGCCGGCGGCCGCGCCTCGCTGCTGGCCGGCCTCTACGACCTCAACAGCGAGTTCTACGCCACCGAGGCGTCGGGCCTGCTGATCGCGCCGCCCTTCGGAATCGGCTCGGAGATCGCCGCGACCGGCCCCAACGGCCCCTCGATCTTCCCCTCCACCTCGCTGGCGCTGCGCCTCCGGGGCTCCGGCGAGGGCGGTCGCTACGCACAGTTGGCGGTGATCAACGCCGATGCGGGCACGATCGGCGACCCCCACGGTCCTGACACCAGGCTGGACAACGGGGCGCTGGTCATCGCCGAGGCGGGCTTCGGCGAAGGCCGCCGCCTGGCGCTGGGCGCCTGGACCTATACGGAAGAGCAGGACGACATCCGCGAGGCCCAGGCCGACGGCTCCCCCGCGCAGAGCGCCGCGCGCGGGGCCTATCTGCTGGCCGAGCACCCGCTCCTGGACGGCGGCGACGAGAGCCGGTCGGCCAGCGCCTTCCTGCGCATCGGGGCCTCCGACGGCGACACGACCGACTTCCGCGGCGGCTGGCAGACCGGCGTGCTGGTGGAGCGGGTCTTCCCGGGCCGGCCGGAGAGCGCCTTCTCCCTCGGGGTGGAACAGGGGCTGCTGTCCTCCAAGGGCCGCGCCAACCTGCGGGACGCCGGGATCGACGCCGCCAGGGCGGAGAGCAGCCTGGAGATCACCTATTCCGACCGCATCCACCCGCGCGTGACGGTGCAGCCGGACCTGCAGCTGATCCGCCACCCCGGCGGCGACCGGGGGCGCGACACCGCCGTGGTGGGCGCCCTGCGCGTGACCGTGGACCTCTTCTAGCCCTCGATCGGCATTCCGTCGGCGCGGCGGGCGCCTCGCGGAACAGCGACGCCGTGCGAACGCTTAAGCTGGATGCCGAAGGCGAACATGAACCCGCGCGTGTTCTGGGGCGCGAGCCTGATTGTGGCGCTCCTGCTGGCGCTCGCCACCATCGCCCCGGGCGCCTCCGACGCGGCCTTCCAGGCGGCGCAGGGCTGGGTCATCGAGTCGTTCGGCTGGTTCTACGTCGCCGTGGTGGCGGGTTTCCTGGTGACCGTGATCGCCCTCGCCGTCGGCCCCGGGGGACGGCTGAAGCTCGGGCCCGACGACGCCGAGCCCGATTTCCCCTACCCGTCATGGCTGGCGATGCTGTTCGCCGCCGGCATGGGCATCGGCCTGATGTACTTCGCGGTGGCCGAACCCGTGCAGCACTACGCCGCTCCGCCCGAGGCGCAGCCGGGGACCTTCGGCGCGGCGCGCGAGGCGATGGTCATCACCTTCGTCCACTGGGGCGTCCACGCCTGGGCGATCTATGCCATCGTCGGGCTCAGCCTCGCCTTCTTCGCTCATCGCAAGGGCCTGCCGCTGACCCTTCGCTCCGGCCTCTACCCGCTTCTCGGCGAGCGGATCCGGGGGCCGATCGGTGATGCGGTCGACATCTTCGCCATCTGCGGAACCCTGTTCGGCATCGCCACCTCGCTCGGGCTGGGGGTGGCCCAGATCAACAGCGGCCTGGCCTATCTCATCGGGCTGCCGTCGACCCGGGCCGTGCAGGTCGGCCTCATCGCCCTGGTGATGGGCGCGGCGACGATCTCGGTCCTGACGGGGCTCGACCGCGGTGTGCGGCGACTGTCGGAGCTCAACCTCTTCCTGGCCGTGTGCCTGATGACCTTCGTCCTCGTGATGGGCCCGACCGGCTTCCTGCTGAAGGCCCTGATCCAGAACTTCGGCCTCTACCTCGACCACTTCTTCGTGCGGACCTTCAACCTCTACGCCTACGAGCCGCGCGGCTGGATGGCCAACTGGACCCTGTTCTACTGGGCCTGGTGGATCGCCTGGTCGCCGTTCGTCGGCATGTTCATCGCGCGGATCTCGCGCGGCCGGACGATCCGGGAGTTCGTGATCGGGGTGTTGCTGGTCCCCACCGGCTTCACCTTCCTGTGGATGACGGTGTTCGGGAACACCGCCATCAGCCTCGACATGGGCTCCGCGGCGGGCGCGATCTCCCAGGCCGTGACCGCGGATCTCTCGACGGCGATCTTCCGCTTCTTCGAACACCTGCCGGGCGCGGCGATAACCTCCACCCTGGCCGTGCTGCTGGTGGCGGTCTTCTTCGTCACCTCGGCCGATTCGGGATCCCTGGTGATCGACACCATCGCCTCGGGCGGCGCCGACGAGACCCCGCGATGGCAGCGGGTCTACTGGTGCACGCTCGAGGGCGCCGCCGCGGCCCTGCTGCTGCTCGCAGGCGGACTGGGCGCCCTGCAGGCCGCGACCCTGGTGGCGGCCCTCCCCTTCGCCGTGATCATGATCCTGCTGAGCGTGGGGCTGGTGCGGCAGGTCGGCGCGGATGTGGCGGGCGTGTCCCTGGGACACCAGACGCCGCGGCTGCAGGAGCGCATAAGGCAGATGTTCGCGCCGCCGCGCCGGGCCGACATCCAGCGCCAGCTCGAGGAGGACGGCGCGCGGGCCCTGCGGTCCGTCTGCGGGGCGCTGAGCGACGGGGGCCTCTTCTCGCCCAGGCTGGAGGTCACGCCGGACGAGGTCGGCCTCATTGTCGAGGTGCCCGGGCGGGAGGCTTTCCGCTACGGTCTGCGCGGCGAAGCGCGCCCCCTGCCCGCCTTCAGCAACCTCGAGGCCCCGGAGGGCCGCCGCAGCCGCGAGTGGCGGCTGATCGCGCGCGCCGGGCCGGGTGCGCGGCGGGACGTCACCGGCTTCTCGAGCGACCAGATCGTCGCCGACGTCCTGGATCAACTCGACAGCTGGCGGTGGCGCTAGCCGTGTTCCCGCCCGGCCCGCAGCAAAAGAAAATGGCCGGCTCCAAGAGGAACCGGCCACATCCTGACGTCCGCCGGTCAGGCGGGTCCTAGAACGGGATCTCGTCGTCCAGGTCGGCGGAGAAGTCCTCGCGCGGGCCGGAGGACTGGGCGCGCGGCCCCGAGGAGAAGCCGCCGGAGTAGCCGCCCTCGTCGCGGTCGCCCGCGCCGCCACCTTCGCCCCGCCCGTCGAGCATGGTCAGCTCACCGCGGAACTTCTGAAGCACCACCTCGGTGGAGAACTTCTCCTGGCCCGACTGGTCCTGCCACTTGCGGGTCTGCAGGGAGCCCTCGATGTAGACCTTAGAGCCCTTGCGCAGGTACTGCTCGGCCACCTTCACCAGGTTGTCGTTGAAGATCACCACCCGGTGCCATTCGGTCTTCTCCTTGCGCTCGCCGCTCGAGCGGTCGCGCCAGGTCTCGGACGTCGCGACGCGGAGATTGGCGACCCGGTCGCCGGAGTTGAGACTGCGGATCTCGGGGTCCGCCCCGAGGTTGCCGACCAGAATGACCTTGTTGACGCTGCCCGCCATGAGATGTCCTGAGCTTCCGTGGTTGCGGGCCCGCCAAGCGCGGGCCGAAGCCCGTAGGCTAGCCCATCGTTAACGCCGCATCAATAGAATGTTCTACTTACGTTCCGCTTCGTCCACAGGCTTATTGCTGGGGCTCCTGCGGCATCGCGCCCGGGATGGCGAGGCGGCCGTCGCCGGTGCGCACCAGGGCCACGAACCGCGGCCCCTCCAGCGAGGTGGAGGTCAGCACGCCCGCCTTTTCCAGGAACAGGAAGTTCGACTGGTAGGCGCCGTAGATCTCCTGCTGGGTGCCGCCGAGACGCAGGAACTTGATGCGCATGGCCTCCAGGTTGGCCGCGCAGGTCTCCAGGTTCGGGGCGGTGACCAGCTTGTTGTACTTCAGCGAGCCATCCTTCTGCGGCACCACGTGGAAGCAGACGCCGGGATCCCCCGGCGGTCGGGTCCGCTGGGCGCAGGCGGCGACGGCGGCCGTGGCGGCCAGGGCGAGGATCAGGGCGATACGCTGCATGGGCGCAAGCCTACACGGGCCGCACGAGGTCGTCACCGGAGGCCGGGAAGCGTGCAGCCCGGCCCCTGCTCGGTCAGGGTGCGGAAACTGCGGTGGTCGTCGGAGACCTCCACGCGGCCGGGCACCAGGCGCAGGGTCTGCTGTCCCCAGCGCCCGTAGGTGGCGCCGCCCGGCTGCTCGCAGCGGCCGGCGAACAGGCTGAGCGCGCAGGCGCCGCGGGCCATATCTCCCGGCAGCCTGCGCCAGCGGCCTCCGGCGTAGCGCCAGCAGGCGGCGACCGGCTCGGAGGCCACTGGCGGGAAGTCGGTTTCCGGGACCTCTACAGGCTCGACCTCGGTCTCCGCCGCGCCTTCCTCGGGCGGCAGCGGGGTCAGGACCATGCCGGCCTGCTCCGCGGCGGCGAGGGCGCCGGTCTCGTCGACGCCTACGTCCAGGGCGTCGGTGGCCACGCCGTTGCGGCGGGCGCAGTCGGCCAGGGTGAACTCGCCCACGAACTGGCCGGCGACGAAGCAGCGCAGCGGCCGGGCCGGATCCAGCCGGTTGTCCATCTCGACGGGATCGATGACGAGGCCCCCGCGGGAGGCCGGCGGCGGCGCCGTCCGCTCGCCGCGGCCCGACGCCAGCAGCATCCAGGCGATGGCGATCCCGGCCAGCAGCGCCACGGCGCCGCCGAGAAGCACCAGCGGCAGGCGACGATCCTTGGGCGGCGGCTGCGGCGGCGTCGGGCTGGAGTCCATGGCCCCTCGCTAGACCGGGCCGACGACGCTTTCAAGGCGCCCTAGGCGCCGCCGGTCAGCCTGTCCAGAGCCGCCTGGTAGTTGGCGATCTGGTTGGTGAGGTAGGCCGGCGCCTTGCCCGACTGGGCGGCGATCTGCTCGGCGGTGGACTTCGGCGTCACCGCGGCCACCATGTCCTTGTAGATGCTGCGGACCACGCCCATGGCGGCGGCCACCTCGGCCACGGCGTGGCTGATCTGGTGGACATCCGAGAGGTTGAGGTCGCGCGGCAGGCCCAGGCCATAGATCTTGGCGCGGCCGTCGGCCGGCATTTCCTGGCCCTTCACCGTGTTCGTGGCGCGCACCACGCTCTCGGTGATGCCCAGCATGTCGAGTGCGTCCTTGCCGGCGGTGCCGGGGCCGATCTCGATGACCATGCGCGGGTTGAGCGGTTCGATCTTCAGCGTCCGGGCGCCCTCGGCGGTGTTCAGCGTCACCTTGGCCTGGAAGCCGGAGGCGCGGCGGATCTTCTGGGCCAGGGTGTCGAGGGTGTCCTTCTCCTCGATGGTGACCGTCGACTGGCGGCCCTCCCCCATCTTGACCGTGAACTTGTCCCCGGCCCGAAGCGAACTCACCGCGGTCAGGCGCTCGGAATCGCCCAGCGGCAGGGGGCCGGTGGGCAGCCCCAGCCGATCCAGCACGCTCGCGCCGCCCGTATCGACCGCGATGGCGGTAGGCGCCGCACGCCCGTCCTTGCCGCCGATCCGGCGCGACCAGTCGACCGCGCCCGTGGCGACGTCCAGGCTGGCCACAAAGCCGTCCTTGGTCCCGACCGGGTCGTGACCCGGCAGGTCCGCGCCGACGGCGCCGCCGAGCCAGACCTTGCCGCCGCCCACCGCCAGGGAGGTGGCGCGATCGTCGCCCGTCCCGCCATAGTAGGCGACCTTGTCCGCGGCGGCGGGCGTGAGCCCCGCCGAGAGGCGCGCGGCGAAGGCGTCCGTGCCGCCGGCGTGAGCGCGGGTCACGGCGCCTGCGGTGAGGAAGCCGTTGGCGGTCGTGCCGGCCACCACCACCTCGCCGCCGTCCAGCGCCAGGCCGACGAGCTCGCCGCCCTGCAGATCGCCCAGGTCGCGGGTGGCGGTGAGCGCGGGCGCCGCGCCGGACACGTCGAAGCGGCGCAGCACCGCCCGCCCCTGCTCCACGCTGGCGGTGACGATGGAGGTCCCGTCGACCACCAGGCCGGACGTGCGGTCGGCCCCCGTCGTCCCGAAGCTCTGGGTGAACAGGGTCTGCACCTTGCCGGTGGCCGCGTCCTGGCGGAACGCCTGGACGTAGCCATCCCAGTCGCCGATCACCTCGGCGCCCTGCATGGCCGACCTGGAGCGGCCGGCGACGTAGACCGTGCCGTCGGCGCCGAAGGCCACGTGGCTCGCCTCGTCGTCCTGGCGGGCGCCCCGCCTCTGAGTCCAGAGCTCCTGGCCGTCGGCGTCGAACAGGGTGACGAAGCTGTCGGTATTCTTGGCGAAGGTGGTGCTGCCGTTGGAGTTCAGCGCCCCGTCGGTCGCCCCGCCGAGGTCGCCGGTCACGGCGCCGGCGATGGCGATCTTGCCGTCGGCCGAGACCGAGAGCGCCATGCCCGTGGCCGAGCCGGCGGCCCCGAGGGTCCGGGCGTAGATCAGCTTGCCTGCCGAATCGTACTTCAGCAGCGCCACGTCCTGCTGGCCCTTGATCTCCTGGCCAGCGGTGGCGGCGGTGACGTCGGCCAGCATGTAGACCGAGCCGTCCGGACCGACGACCTGTTCGTGGACCGTCTTCACCTCCGGCCCGAGCGTCTTGGCGAAGACGCGATCCTCGGCCCAGTAGCTCTCGCCGGCGCCCTGCACCGGGGGTGGCACGGTCGAGGTATCGGTCTGGAATTTCAGGAACTGCTGCTCGACGCGGCTGTCGTTTGTGGTGCTCTTCCGGTCCGGATCGGGGTCGCCAACCTGCTGGGCGACGTAGACCGCGCCGGCGGTGGCTGGGGCCGAGAAGTTCACGCTCTCGCTGGTGCCGGCCTTTACCTTCAGCGCCCACTGGTCGGAACTGGGCGGCAGGCTCACGGCCTTGCCCGCGATGGTCACCTGCCGCGGTTGGCCGGGGATGCGGTGGCTGAGGATCCGGGTCTCGAGCCCTTCCGCCTCCAGCTGCTGGTTGATGTAGTTGATGACGTTGCCGATCGTCCGCGGCTGCCCGCCCATGCCGGCCAGGTCGATGGCCACGTCGTGCATGGTGTTCACCTTCTTCACCGACATGGTGAAGCTCACCGGGCCTTCGAACGCCGCCACCGGCTCGCTGGTCGAATCGGTGAGCGGCGGCGTGATGTATTCCGTCCTGGTCTTCTGGACGGCGAGCTTGGTCTTCACCGAGGCCGCCGCCTCGCCCTGGCTCAGGCGGGCCTGCTCGAGCTGGACGTCGTTCACGAAGCCGGAGATCTCGCCCAATCCGCGGGCGAAGGTCCGCTCCAGCTGCGCGCGCTCGATGCTGGTCAGCCCTTTGGCCTGCGCCCGGGCGGCGACGTCGCCGAGCACGGAGAGCCCCTGGTAGAGTGCGAACAGCTTGCGGTAGTCGGAGCTGGCCCCGGCGAGATCGAGCTTGGCGCCGTTCTCGTCGATGAACTTGCGGCCGGCGAGCGCGCTCTTCACCGCCGCACTGGAGTCGGCGGGCGTCAGCGTCGTCGACCACGGTGCGGTGGGCGCGAGCTTCTTCGTCGGCGCAGCCGTCGCCGCGGCCGCCATTCCGGCGCGGGACTGGTAGAGCCCGAGAAGAACGCTGGTGTCGATCGGTGTTATGGCCATGCGACGCCGCCCACGGGACACGACCCCGCGCCGCAATCCTGCCAGAACAGGGTGGCCAGGCCGTTAAGCCGGCGCGAAAAACCCGGGCGGAGGACCGCCCGGGTTTCGTTTACGCCCCAACGGAAACCCAAGATCCTCAGCCCTTGAAGAGCGAGAGGATGATCTGCGGCGCCTGGTTGGCGATCGAGAGGGCCTGGGCGCCGAGCTGCTGCTGCACCTGCAAGGCCTGCAATCGGGCGCTTTCCTTGGCGAGGTCGGCGTCCACCAGGTTGCCCACCCCGGTCTCCAGCACGTCGGTGAGCTTGGAGACGAAGTTGGCGTGGGCCGAAATCTGCTTGGCCTGGGAGCCGAGGTTGCCGAGCGCCTGGTTCACGTTGGCGATCGAGGCGTTGAGCGTGAGCAGCACCGACGACGCCAGCGTGGCCGTCGACAGCGACGACGTGGACGGGATGGTGATGATCAGGCCGCCCAGGCTCATGTCCTGGGCCGAGAGCGTGATGTAGGAGTTGGCCTCGGCGTTGGCGAGGAACTGGATGTCCGACGGGATCGACCCGTTGAGCATGTTCGCGCCGTCGAAGCTGGCGTTGTCGGTGACCTGCTTGATCTGGCGCAGGATCGCCTTGAAGTCCGAATCGAGCGCCAGCCGCGAATTGGTGTCGAGCGACGTGTCCATCGCCGCGACGACCTTCTCCTTCAGCTGGACGAGCAGGTCGGAGACCGACTCGCCGGCGGTCATCGAGACCTCGGAGATGGAGTTGGCGCGGTCCAGGCTCATCTTGACGGCGGCCAGGGCGCCGATATCGGCCCGCTGCCCCTGTGCGATCGACCAGATGGCGGCGTTGTCCCGCGCATTGGCGATCTTCAAGCCGGTGTTGATCTTGTTCTGCGTGTCACCGAGCTTGTCGTTCGTCAGATTCAGATTCTGGAGCGCGACCAGCGCGGACTTGTTCGTATGCACGCTGATCGACATCGCGGATTCTCCTCAGTCGCCCTTCTCCCCCCCGCCCGCCGTCTGCGAGTCGCCTGGAGGGGTTCGATGACGAGATTTGGAGATTATGGTGTCTAGAAGGTTAACGACCTTAACGCGCAGCGCCGCCGCCGGCCGACACCGGGGCGGTTAACCAGTGAATCGTCGGGCTCCCTCGGTGAAGGAGCTTCGGGATCAGGCCTTCGTGCGGATCACCACCCCGGCGACGTACTCGGTCTCCTCGCGCATCTTCAGGACTTCTTCCCTGGGAAGCTGGAGGATGACTTCGCCGGTCCGGCGGTTGACGGTCTTGTACACGTAGGTGCCGCTGGCCTGGTCCTCTTCGATGATCAGTCGCAGGTCCGCCTGCTCCGAGCCGGGGGCCGGCGCCTCGGCCCTGGCCCCGTGCTCGGGGTTGGGCGTGGGCGTATGGCGTCCGAAGGTCGGGTCGGGCGTGGCTGCGAACGGCGCAACCTTGCTCTGCATGTCTCCAATCGCAGGCGCTTCTGGCGCGAGCGCTCCGGTTTGGGCGTGAGCGGCGGGGAGGTCGCCCTCCCCGCCGCCACGTCAGGACGCGGAGCCCGGGGGCTCCACGTCCAACGAGGCCTTAACGGAACAGGCCGAGGAGGATCGACGACGACTGGTTCGCGATCGACAGCGCCTGGATGCCCAGCTGCTGCTTGGTCTGCAGAGCCTGCAACTTGGCGCTTTCCTTCGCCAGGTCGGCGTCGACGAGGTTGCCGACCCCGGCTTCCAGGGTGTCCTGGAGCTTCATGACGAAGTTCAGGTGCGAACCCAGCGACTTCGAGCCCGTGCCCAGCTTGGACAGCGCGCCCGAGACGTTGGTGATCGCGCTGTTGAGCGTCGCGATCATCGCCGAGGCCGTGGCCTGCGAGTTGATCTCCGACGTCCCGTTCAGGGACCCGAGGGATGCGCCGCCGAGCGACAGATCCTGGGCGGCCACGGTGATCACCGAGGAAGCGTCCGCGTTGGCCAGGGCCTCCACGGTGGTGCCGCCCGACTTGATCATGTTGGCGCCGTTGAACACGGCGTTGTCCACGGCCTTGGTGATCTGGTCGCGCAGCGACGTGAAGTCGTCGTTGAGCGCCGCGAGGCTGTTGGCGTCGAGCGAGGAGTCGGCGGCGGCCAGGGCCTTTTCCTTCATCTGAAGGAGCAGTTCGGACACCGTCTCACCGGCCGAAATGGCGACATCCACAGTCGATTGACCGCGCTGCAGCGATTCCTTGACGGAGTTCAGGGACTGGGCGGTGGCCCGTTGGTTCTGGGCGATGGCCCAGATGGCGCCGTTGTCCTTGGCGGAGGCGACGCGCTTGCCCGTGTTGATCCGGGCTTGGGTGGTGATCAGGTCGCTGTTGGTCGCATTCAGGTTCTGAAGCGCGACCATCGCGCCGACGTTCGTATTGACGCTATTCATAGGCATACGACTGGTTCCTTGTTTCAAGGGATCCGGCCGTCGTTCTGACTGCCGGGGGCTTTTTGCCCGGCAGAATCAGCAGCAAGCCGCGGGCCAACCCGGCAAAATCCGCCGAGCGCTCGCAGGTCTTTGATTTTATGGGGTTATAGGTCCGTTAGCCATGCGCCCGCGCGGCATTTTCTGCCGCCCAGCGAGGGTGCGAGGCAAGAATTGCCGACCTGCCCGGCAACTTTTGCCGGGAGGGCTCTGCGAACAAGTCCGCCGGGCGGGCGGCGGCCCGCCCGCCCGGCGTCGCGACGATCACTGGAAGAGTGACAGCAACGTCGAGGACGACTGGTTGGCGATGGCGAGCGCCTGGATGCCCAGTTGCTGCTTGGTCTGCAGCGCCTGAAGCTTTGCGCTTTCCTTCGCCAGGTCGGCGTCGACGAGGTTCCCGATCCCAGCATCTACCGTGTCCTGAAGCTTGTTGATGAAGGTCAGGTGCGAAGCCAGGGACTTCGAACCCGTACCGAGCTTCGAAAGCGCGCTCGAGACATTGATGATCGCCGTGTTGATGGCTCCGATCATTGCGGACGCTAGCGGCTGGGTTCCGATGGAATCCGTCGCCAGGATGCCCGCCAGCGCGCCCGTTCCCAGATCCATGGATTGAGCCTCCACCGTGATGGTGGACGACCCGTCGGCGTTGGCCAGGGCCGCCACCGCGGTCGGGCTCACCCCCTTCAGCATGTTGGCGCCGTTGAATTCGGCGTTGTTCACGGCCTTGGAGATCTGGTCGCGCAACGAGATGAAGTCGTCGTTGAGCGCCGTGCGGCTGTTGTCGTCGAGCGTGGTGTCTGAGGCCGCCAGGGCCTTCTCCTTCATGAGAATGAGAAGGTCGGAGACGGACTCCCCCGCGGAAACCGCCACGTCGACGGTCGATTGACCGCGCTGCAGCGATTCTCTCACGGCGTTGAGCGAGTTGGACGTCGCACGCTGGTTCTGGGCGATGGCCCAGATGGCGCCGTTGTCCTTCACGCTGCCCACCCGCTTACCGGTGTTGATGCGTGATTGAGTGGTTGCCAGCTCCGTGTTGGTCGCGTTGAGGTTCTGGAGCGCCACCATGGCGCCCACGTTCGTATTCACCGAATTGAACGGCATCTCTCGTCCTTCCATTCTGGAGGTAATCAGCCCGGCTTTTGCCGGCAGGCGATTTTTCGCCGTGAGAGGGTTCCGCAAGCCGCGGGCCAACCCGGTAACCTTTTATCTTATTGGATTTGCTGGTGTTTATTCGGGGCGGGTGATCGCGCCGCTAACCAAAGGAGCCAATTTTCCTACCGCGCGGCAGTTCCTGCCGCGCACCCGCGGCCGGGGCGTTCCGATTCCCTGGGCGGTCAACGAAAAAGGCCGCGGCGGCGGCCGCGGCCTTCGGGGCTGTCTGAGCGAGGCGGGGCGGTCAGGCCGCGGCGACGGCTCCGGGGGCCGCGCCAGCGCCCTGGCCGGGGCCGCCGGCGAGGCCCTGCATGATGATGCGGTTGATGTCGATGAGCGGCTCGATCTCCTCCTGCCGGCGGATCACGGCGCTGGTGTGCTTACCGACCCAGATGGACAGGGAGATGATCGACGCCCGCAGTTCGGGCGGCAGCCGGTTGTCGGGGTGCGAGCAGTCCTCGCCCAGGAAGTTCCAGACGCGCCGGTTCCAGTCGAGCGCGTCGATGCGCCCGCCGATATCGGTCGGGTCGCGCTTGGCGGCCTCCATCAGCGCGAGCGTGACCTGCGCGAAGAGACGATACTCCGTCTCGCGCGGGCTCTCGGCGCTAGTCGCCGTGCGCTGGTACGCCTGAAGGGACATTCCCCAACCTCTCGTCTTCGTACTCGATAAGCTTCCGGCACAGCATGAGCGCCTTGTACCACTCACGTTCCATGCAGAACTTCGAGATCTGCACGCATTCCGCGAGGATATCCGGGTTGCGAATGACCCCCATGAACTCGGTCAGGCGCACCACGAACTCGTCGTAGTACCGGGCCGCGCCGGGTTCATCGAGATACATCATCATGACCGGGAAGTAGATGCGGCGGGCGGGCGTGTTCGCCTCTTCCTGCTGCATGATGTCCTTCTCGCGGAGCACCGAGGCCTTGTTCTGCAGGACCAGTACGCCGCGCCGGTCGCCGTTCTGGACGACCGCGCCGTTGAGGACGAACTTCTCCCCGGGCTTCAGCGACAATTTTAGCGGCAACACCGCCTCCCGATCAGAGCGTCCACGAATCTACGTCATGATTCGAATGACCCATTGTCGCCTTGTGCCGGGCCGAACGCACCATGAGGGTTAGCCGCAGGGTGTTAACGTGGCCTTGCCGAGGGTGTGGCCCAAGGCCGCGGTTAAGGTCTGGGTAACCATAAGGGCGCGATCTCAGGGTGTCCTTAGAAGGGGGAAGCTCTATGGCCCGTCTGGTCGCCTCGAGCGCTGTCTCGACCGTCGCCCTGCAGGCCGCCGCCGCGCCCGCCGCCGCCGCGGTCGCCGCCGTCGCCACCCGCCCGGGCCTCGTCGCCGGCGCGCTCGGCGAAGCCGGCTCGCACGACGCGCTCGGCCGGCTGAAGGAGGCCATGCGCGAGGCCAGGGTCGCCGCCGCCAAGCCGATGCTCGACCGGGCCGTCGCCGCGCTGCTGGTCGACGACCACAAGACGGGCCGCGAATGGGCGCTGAAGGCTCTGAGCCAGGACGAGCGCAGCGGCTACGGCTGGTATCTGCTGGCGATCTCTCTGGAGCGCGCCGGCGACTTCGCCACCTCGATCCGCGCCTACGAGTCGGCGCTGAAGCTGCTGCCGGACGAGTCCGAGGTGGCCAACGACCTGGGCCGCCTCGCCTTCCGGATGGGCATGGCCTCCACCGCCGAGAAGCTGTTCCGCCACTTCGTGGCCGCCAATCCGGACCACCCCGAGGGCTGCAACAACCTGGCCTGCGCCCTGCGCGAGCAGTCGCTGCTCGACGAGGCGGTCGACGTCCTCAAGCCCGCCATCCTTAAGTCGCCGCAGGTGGCGATGCTGTGGAACACCATGGGCACGGTGATGGGCGAGAAGGGGGACTTCGATTCCGCCCACCTCTTCTTCGCCGAGGCCATGCGGCTCGACCCGGCGCTCGCCAAGGCCCGCTACAACTACAGCAACAGCCTCATGGCGCTGGGCGACCCGGAAGCGGCGCTTAGGGAGTGCGACGCAGCCCTGGCGCTGGTCACCGCGGAGGACGAGCGCCAGATGATGCTGCTGGCCCGCTCCTCCATGCTGATCGCCCTCGGCCGCGTGGGCGAAGGGTTCGACGAATACGAGGCCCGCCTGCATCCGATGTACGGCGACCTGACGCGGTTCCTGATCAATCGGCCACGCTGGGCGCCGGGCGCCGAGCTCGCCGGCAAGCACCTCCTGGTGGTCGCCGAGCAGGGCCTGGGGGACGAGGTGCTGTTCGCCAACCTCCTGGAGGACGTGAAGGCCCGGCTCGGGCCCGAAGGGCGGATGACGATCGCGGTCGAGCGGCGGCTGGTCGACCTGTTCGCCCGCAGCTTTCCGGAGGCCAAGGTGGGGGCCCACGCCACAGGGACGCTGCAGGGCCGCCCCGCCCGCCACGTGCCGTTCCTGCAGGACGCCCAGGACGTGGACCTCTATGCCCCGATGGGCTCGCTGCTGCGCGGCTTCCGCCGCAGCCCGGACGACTTCCCCGACCGCGAGCGCTTCCTGGTCGCGGACCCTGACCGGGTCGCCCATTGGCGCGAACAGTTGCAGGCGGCCGGCGCCGGGCCGAAGGTGGGCCTGCTCTGGAAGAGCGCGCTCAGGCGCAACACCCGCCAGCGCTACTTCTCGCCGTTCGAGGCCTGGGCCCCGGTGCTCTCCCGGCCCGGCGTCACCTTCGTCAACCTGCAGTACGACGACTGCGCCGAGGAGCTGGCGTGGGTGAAGCGCGAACTGGGGGTGGAGATCTGGCAGCCGCCCGGCATCGACCTGAAGCAGGACCTGGACGACGTGGCCGCCCTGGGCTGCGCCATGGACCTGGTGGTCGGCTTCTCGAACGCCACCTTCAACCTCGCCGCCGCCTGTGGCGCTCCGAGCTGGCTCATCTCCACCCCGGCCGCCTGGACCCTGCTCGGCACCGACCGCTACCCCTGGTACCCGCAGGCGCGGGTGTTCACGCCCAAGGGCTTCGGGGCCTGGGACGAGATGATGGGTGAACTGGCCGAGGCGCTGGGCGCCTGGGCGGAGGAACGCTGAGCCCCGCCACGGATTGATCCTGCAGGAGGCGCCGACCGGCGCCGGAGGACTGCGAGGACATTCCATGCCCGGGACCAGCGACTACGACTTCGACGGACAGGACCAGTCCGAGGTCTTCGACGAGACCAACACCGACGACGCCGAAGAGCTGAACGAGATGAAGACCTTCGAGGAGCTTCCCGACGTCCTCGACATGACCTCGGCCCGGGGCGATCGCGATGACGACGAGGCGCTGGCGCTCGACGCGGACGAGTTCGACGAGGACGCCGTGGACGACGGCGACCTCGAGGAGGACAACGAGCTCGACTACCGCGCCTCCGACGAGGAGCACGAGGACGATCTCGACGGCCTGGGCGCCGAGGCCGGCTCCGAGGGCGTCGACGAGGACCGCATCGAAGCCTCCGAGATCGAGGGCCTGGACACCGTGCTGGACGCCGACCGCGTCGAGGGCGGCGAGGACGACTTCACCAACTTCCAGGCGAAGAACCTCTCCGACGAGGACCTCAAGCGCATGGGCTATTCCGAGGATCGCGGCGGCGAGACCCGCGCCAAGCCCGACGGGCGCTGACGGCTCCGCTTTGCGGCGAATCGCGGCTCCTCCCATCATCCGCCGGGACTAGCGGGGGCGAGCATGGCGACGGCGATCCTGCAGGCGCGGATGAGCTCCACCCGCCTGCCCGGCAAGGTGATGAAGCCGCTGGCCGGGGCGCCGATGATCGAGCGCCAGCTTGAGCGCCTGCGCCGCTGCGGGACGCTGGACCGGCTGGTCGTGGCGACCAGCGAGGACGCCACCGACGATCCCCTCGCCGCGCACCTGGCCGGCCTCGGCGTCGACCTCCACCGCGGCCCGCTGGACGACGTGCTCGGCCGCTTCCTGGGCGCCATGGACGCCTTCGGCATCGACGGCGACGTGGTGCGGCTGACCGCCGACTGCCCGCTGGCCGATCCCGGCGTGATCGACGACGGCGTGCGGCTGCGGGCGAGGCTCGGCGTCGACTATGTCTCCAACGGGCGTCGTCGCACCTATCCCCACGGGCTGGACATGGAGGTGTTCACCGCCGATGCGCTGCGCGCGGCGGGACGGGAGGCGACGGACGCCTACGACCGCGAGCACGTGACTCCGTTCATCTACCACCACCCTGAGCGGTTCAGCCTGGCGGACCTGGTTCAGGACCGCGACGAGAGCCGGCTGCGCTGGACCGTGGACACGCCCGAGGACTACGACTTCGTCGAGCGGGTCTATGCCGCGCTCTATCCCACCAATCCGGCATTCACCTCGGACGACGTCCGCGCTCTGCCCTTCCAGCATTACGGGAGCTAGGCGAGCATCTCCCAGGCGAGGGGCTCGCCCCGCTTGAGCGGCCGGGCGGCCTGCCGCCCAAGCACCTGCGGCAGGTGCTTGGGCGACAGGCCGTGTCCCGGGCGGATCGAGCGCACATTGGCGGGGGTAAGCGGCTCGCCGGCGGCGACGTCGGCCACCACGTAGAGCGAGCGGCGGTGGTCGCGGCTGGCGGCCTCGGACGGGACCTCGTCGTAGCGCACCTGGCCCAGCGCCAGCCAGGCGTCGCGGCACTCCTTCACCAGCCGCTCCAGCTCGTGCGGCTCCAGCGAGAAGTCGGAGTCGACGCCGCCCTCGGCGCGGCTGAGGGTGAAGTGCTTCTCGATGAAGCACGCGCCCAGCGCCACCGCGGCCACCGAGGCCGCGACGCCCAGCGTGTGGTCGGAGAGCCCGACCACGACCCCGTGCTGGTCGGCGAGGTGCTGCAGGGTGCGCAGGTTCATGTCGGACGGCGGCGCCGGATAGGCGCTGGTGCAGTGGAGCAGGATGATCCCGCCGGAGCCCGCCCGGCGCGCGGCCTCCACCGCCTCGGCGATCTCCTGCGGCGAGGCCAGGCCCGTGGACATGATCAGAGGCTTGCCGGTGGCGGCGCAAAGCTCGACCAGCGGGATGTCGATGAGCTCGAAGGAGGCGATCTTGTAGGCCGGCGCGCCGAGCCGCTCCAGCAGGTCGACGGCCGTGGGATCGAACGGCGAGGAGAAGATCGCGATGCCGATCCGCCGGGCGTGGGCGAACAGCTCCTCGTGCCAGGCCCAGGGGGTGTGGGCCTCCTGGTAGAGGTCGTAGAGCCGCCGGCCGTCCCAGAGGCCGCCGTGGACCCGGAACTCCGGCCCGTCGTGGTCGATGGTGATGGTGTCGGCTGTGTAGGTCTGCAGCTTCACGGCGTCGGCGCCGGCCGCCTTGGCCGCGTCGATCAGCGCCAGCGCCCGGGCGATGTCGCCGTTGTGGTTCCCCGAGAGCTCCGCGACGATGTAGGGCGGCTCGCCGGGCCCGATCTTCCGACCGGCGATGGCGACGGACGACGCGGTCATGCCGCGGCCCCGAACCGGCCACCGCGCAGCACGGGCAACGCCTCCGGGAAGCTCGCCACGACGGCGTCGGCCGGGAAGCCTGCGTCCGGCTGCGCGCCGAACCGGCCGGTGAGCACGCGGATGGAACGGGCCCCTATGGCGCGGGCGGCGGCCATGTCGTGTCCGGGATTGTCGCCGATCACCACCGTCTCCTCAGCACGTGTCCCGAGCCGCCGCAGCGCCTCGGCGTAGCAGGCCGGATCGGGCTTCGGCGACTCGTGCTCCCAAGAGTACAGCACCTCGTCCACCAGCGCCTCGACGCCCAGCGCCGCGACCTTGCGCCGCTGCATGAGCGGCAGGCCGTCGGTCAGGATCGCCAGCCGGTGGTCGCGCCGCAGGTCGGCCAGGGCTTCGACGACCCCGGGCCAGAGGGCGATCGCCGGCTCGTGGGCCCGATAGGCCGCGACCAGGCCCGCGACGGTCTCCGGATCGGGGGTGATACCAGCCTGCGCCAGGGCGCGGTCGAAGACCTTGCCGCGGCCGTGGGCGTCGAGCTCGGCCTGCATGACGTCGAACAGGGCGCGGGCGTCGACGCCGGGATGGCGTCCCGCCACCTCGGCGGCCACGGCGCGGAAGCCGGAGAGCACGTAGCTGTGCTCGTCGTAGAGGGTGTCGTCGAGGTCGATGATCAGGGCGCGGGCCATCTTAGCCCTCCGCGAGCGCGGCGAGCTCGGCCTCGGTAACGAAGCGGTCCTCGGGATAGCGCAGCAGGGTGAGGCCATAGGCGATCGGGCGCGGCGCGGCGGCCTCCGCCCCGCGGCCCTCGACCATCTGCAGGATCCGGTCGGGCGAGGCCAAGCCCGCGCGGATCGATAGGCTGGAGGCCCCGCCGAACCGCGGATTGACCTCGATGAACCGCGGCGCGCGGCCCGGCGCGTGGAAGGCCTGGACGACGTTGTGGCCCACGAGTCCGAGGGCCGCGCAGAGCGCCAGCGCCTGCTCCTCCAGCTCCGGCGCGTCCTCGACGCGCGACTTCACCGCCTCCCCGGCCCGGACCTGAAGCCTGCGCCGCGCCACCGCCTGCAGCGGCCGGCCAGTGAGGTCGAGGAGCACGTCGACGGTATATTCGGGGTCGGTCTCCAGGACCTGGACGAGCAGGTCCGCGCCGGCCGGCAGGTCCTCCGCCCGGTCGATCCGCCGGGCGCCCCTGCCGCCCGCGCCGGTCACCGGCCGCACGAAGACGGGGAAGCGCGCCGGCGTCTCGTCGGGGGCATAGGTGCGCGGGGTGGCCAGCCCCTGGGCCGCGCAGACGGCCGTGAACCGCCGCTTGTCCTGGCAGGCCGCGAGCGCCTCGGCGCCGGCGACGAGCGCCGTCACGCCCTGTTCCGCCAGGCGGTCCCTGGCGGCGGCCAGCACGGGCAGTTCGGCGTCACGGGTCGGCACGACCAACCGCACGGCATGGGCCGCGCAGACCTTCGCCAGGGCCTTCGCGAAACCCGGGGCGTCGCTGCGCGGCAGGATCACCGCCTCGTCGGCCTCGAACAGGGCGGCGTTGTCGGGCCCAAGGTCGGCGGCCAGAACCTTGCCCCCACGCGCATGCGCCGCCTCGGCGAAGGCGCGGACCAGGGGAACCTTGGCCGCGGCGCTGAGGATCAGGACATTCATCGCGTCCCGGCGGCGCGCCGCGCATAGACCGTCTGGTTGCGGCCGATGCCGGCCCGCGCGCAGCCGCGGCGGAACTCCACCACCGCCTCGAGGGAGCGGTCCTTCCACAGGCCCATCTCGAAGGCGATGCGGGCGAAGTGGCAGGGCCGGCCCCTGGCGCGGTCCCGCATGTAGCCGGTGTCCGGATTGAGCAGGAAGATGTCGATCGGGAACTCGCCCAGGTGCTCGACCACCTCCCAGCCGTGCGCGGCCATGGCCCGCGGCAGGCTGTCGGTGTTGAAGTAGTTCAGGTGGTCCGGCGGGGCGAGCCAGAACTGGGGATCGGCCAGGCCGCGGCGCACGATCTGGTCCTGCAGCCAGGACCCGTCGTTGGGCACGGAGATCCGCACCATCCCCTGCGGCGCGACGATCGCCCTCAGGCGGTCCAGCAGGCCCATGGGGTCGATCACGTGCTCCAGCACGTTGTTGCAGACCACGAGGTCCCAGGTCTCGCCGCGGGCGATGACCTCGTCCAGCAGGGCGAAGGCGTCGCCGAGCACCAGTCGGTCCGACAGTTCCGGGAAGAAGGCCTGCAGGCCGTCGTCGGTGAAATCGAGGCCGCTCGCCTCCCAGCCGCGCCTCAGGAAGTAGTCGAGGGTGAAGCCCTCGCCCACGCCGACCTCGAGCAGGCGACCCGGCGGCCGCCCCCAGACCCATTCGGTCTCCGCGGGCTGCAGGCGCTTATGCTTCAGCTCTTCGTCGGTGTAGCCGTGGGCGTACGGGTTCTTGCCGTGGTCGGCGACGAAGTACTTGTCGCGATAGTAGGCGGCGAGATCGTCCGGCGTCGGCCGGGGCTCGATCTCGAAATATCCTTCCGGCTTCTCGACCAGACGCTGCGTCACCCTGCCCTCCGCCGCAGGCTGCTGAGTCGCCCGCATCGCCAGCATAGCGGACCCGCGACGGGTGCGCGGCGCCAAGCCACTTGCATGCGGCGCTCGGCTCTCTAGTCTGGCGCCGTTGAAACAACTGTTCGAACGTGGGTGAGACCGCCCGCGCAGGGAGCCTCGATGAGCCAGCGTTTCGAAGGAACCGAGAACTACGTCGCCACCGAGGACCTGAAGGTCGCGGTGAACGCGGCGATCGCCCTGGAGCGCCCGCTGCTGATCAAGGGCGAGCCCGGCACCGGCAAGACGGTCCTGGCCTACGAGATCGCCGAGGCGCTCGGCGCGCCGCTGATCACCTGGCACATCAAGTCGACGACCAAGGCCCACCAGGGTCTCTACGAGTACGACGCGGTGACCCGCCTGCGCGACAGCCAGCTCGGCGACGAGCGGGTGAAGGACGTCAAGAACTACATCAAGAAGGGCAAGCTCTGGGAGGCTTTCGAGGCGCCGGAGCGCCCCGTCCTGCTGATCGACGAGATCGACAAGGCCGACATCGAATTCCCGAACGACCTCCTGCAGGAGCTCGATCGGATGGAGTTCTACGTCTACGAGACCAACGAGACCATCAAGGCCGCCGTCCGGCCGGTGGTGATCATCACGTCCAACAACGAGAAGGAGCTGCCGGACGCCTTCCTGCGCCGCTGCTTCTTCCACTACATCCGCTTCCCCGAGGCGGAGACGATGAACCAGATCGTCGAGGTCCACTATCCGGGCATCAAGCAGAAGCTCGTCGCCGAGGCGCTGCGCATCTTCTACGACATGCGCAAGGTGCCGGGCCTGAAGAAGAAGCCGTCGACCTCCGAGCTGCTGGACTGGCTGAAGCTGCTGATGGTCGAGGACATCGACGAGGTGGCGCTGAAGGAGAAGGATCCGACCAAGCTGATCCCGCCGCTGCACGGCGCGCTGCTGAAGAACGAGCAGGACGTGCATCTCTTCGAACGCCTCGCCTTCCTGGCGCGGCGCGAGGGCGCCGGCTCGGGCCGGCCGGGCCAGTAGAGCCCGGCGGCTGCGCCGCAACCGCCGTTACGGCGAATTCACTCGATTTTTCCAGGGGCTCCAGCCACCCTTTGAGGGAACGGACTGGAGCCCTTTCGCCATGAAGCCGCTGCTTCTCATCGCGTCCTCGACCCTGGCGCTCGCCGGCCTGACCGCCTGCGGCCCCGGCGGCCAGCCGGCCGCCCGCGCGGCCCTCGACTGCCCGGAAGTCCAGGGCGAGCTGACCCGCACCGCGATCGCCGCCGACGGCAAGAGCTGCACCTACCGCACCGCCACAGGGGCGGAGATCGGCCTGCAGCTGGTCGCCACCAACGGCGACCCCGGAACCGCGCTGCAGGCCATCGAGACCCGCCTGATGACGGTCGCCCAGCCAGCGCCGGGCGAGGCGAAGCCCGACCAGCCGGCCGACGCGGCCGCGAAGGCCGCCGAGGGCGCCGCCCGCGACGCCGCCGCCGTGGCCCGGGAAGCGGAGCAGGACGCCGCCCGCGCCGCCGGCGAGGCCGGGCGCTCGGTCAGCGCCAAGGTGGACATCCACGTCGACGGCGACGGCAAGACCGTGACCACCGGAAAGACCGGCGAGGTCACCCGCGTCCAGCTGCCCGGGATCAACATCACCGCCGGCGAGGACGACGCCAAGGTCAAGATCGGCGGCCTGACCGTGAACGCCGACGGCGACCAGGCCACCGTCCACATCCTCCGCGACGTGCGGCTGAAGGGCGAGGCCTTCTCGCGCGAGAAGCGCGGCGTGCGGGCGACCTTCATCCACGAGGGCGAACTGGCCGACGGCTACCGCTTCGTGGGCTATGAGGCCGCCGGGCCGAAGGCCGGCCCGATCACGGTCGCCACCGTCCGGGCGAAGACCGAGATCGACGACGGCAGCGCCGTCTACAAGGACGTCAAGCGCCTGGTCCGCCGCAACGGCGGGGTCTAGCCCGCCGGCTGGACCTCGACGACCTTGTAGGTCAGCGGCCGGCCGTCCTCGTCGGTGACGGTGACGTACTCGCCCACGGCGAAGCGGTGGTCGCCCAGCCGGTGCACCGGCTCGTCGTCGGCAGAGTCGTCCTCGTCGTAGTCGAAGAACCAGCGCGCGCCGCGGCGGTTCAGGCGGCCGTCCACCGGATCCTCGTCCGGGGCGAAGCGGCGCACCGTGCAGTTCTCCCGCGCCTTGGCGAAGGCGCCCTCGTCCAGCATGCCGTCCTCGGTCAGCGGCGCGATCAGGGAGTAGCCGCGGTGGTCGTCGCCTCCGGCGAATTCGGTGCCAGGGTTGCGGGCAAGCCGCATGACGATGCGCGACAGGGCCATTTCAATCCACCTTCTGAAAGCTAGTGAGACAAGAACAACGAGGGCTGGTCGGAGTTCAACAGCGTCCGGGTCGTTCCCCCGAAGATGAACTCCTGCAGCCTTGGATGGCCGAACGCGCCGGCCACCAGGATCTGGGCGCCCGCCTCCTTCGCCGCGGCCATCAGGGCGGGCGCCGCGTCGCCGGTGTCGGGCAGCACCTGCAGGGCGGCGTCGACGCCCCGGGCGGCGTAATAGGCCTTCAGCCGCGCGGCGTCGAAGCTGCGGGCGCTGGCCTTGGGCGCGGCGAGGATGACCACCTTCTCCGCCTTCTCCAGCAGCGGCATGGCGAGGCGGGCGGCCCGGGAGGCCTCCTTGCCGCCATCCCAGGCGACCGCCACCGCGCCGCCGACCTTCAGCCCCTCGCGGGCGACGAGCACCGGGCGCTGTTCGTCGGCGACCATCTGCTGGAAGGCCTCGGCGAGCGGCCCGCGGCCCCGGGCCGGGTCGGAGTTGAACACCACGACGTCCGAAAGGCGGCTCTCGGCGGAGAGGCCGGCCCAGACAGGCGTCTGCAGGGCGATGAACTGCTTCTTGCCGTAGCTGACGGCCTCCATGGCGGCGCGGGCGTTCTTCTCGCCGGCCGCGGCGGCCTCCTTCAGCGACTCGAGCGCCGTTGTCTGGACGCCGCCCAGGAAGCCCTCACCCATCCAGGGCATGACGTCGGCGACGTCGGCGGGCGTGTAGACGCCGGCCACCTCCGCGCCGAAGGGTTCGGCCAGCATGACCGCCGCGGCCACCGCCGCGCGATCGCCCTGCCCGCCCGAAAGAGGCGCCATGATGCGCGCCCAACTCATGCTTTTCGCCCCTTCATCCTGTGGACCTTGGACCCCGCGGCCTCAGGCTCGCATTGATCTTTCTCAGGCTCTGGGCCAGTTCACCAGCCTGACCATGGAGGGAATGCGCCTGTGAGGAAAGGGCTGCGTCGCGTGAAGGAGGTCCGCGCCTGGCAGCGCATGCTGTCCGGCCGCCGGCTGGACCTGCTCGACCCCTCCCCCATGGACATCGAGATCGAGGACATCGCCCACGGCCTCGCCCGGGTGGCCCGCTGGAACGGCCAGACGGTGGGCGAGCACGCCTTCTCGGTGGCCCAGCATTCCATCGTCGTCGAGGAGATCGTCGCCCACATCCAGCCGGACGTGGAGCCGCGCTGGCGGCTGGCCGCCCTGCTGCACGACGCCTCGGAATATGTGATCGGCGACATGATCTCGCCATTCAAGGCCGCGCTGGGCGTGGACTACAAGACCTTCGAGGAGCGGCTGGAGAACGCCATCCACATCCGCTTCGGCCTGCCGGCCAAGACGCCGCTGGCGATCAAGAAGCTGATCAAGCAGGCCGACCGGGCCTGCGCCTTCTTCGAGGCGACGCAGCTGGCCGGCTTCAGCCATGCCGAGTCCCTCGACTTCTTCGGCGCCCCGCCCGCCGGCTATTCACTGCACATCGAGCCCTGGCCGGCGGGCGTCGCCCAGCAGCGCTACGTCCAGCGCTTCCACATCCTCTCCGAGGCCGCCGGCTACACGCCGTCTCCGGCCGCCTTCGACACGGAGTAGGCGCCCGTGCCCACCTCCGTCGTCATCGGGCTCTCGGCGGTGGTGGTGGCCATCCGCGACGGCGAGGCCGTGGTCCTGACCGTCCGCCCGCCGGGGCAGGAGCTGCAGGGCCTGCCCTTCGGCCCCTTCGACCCCGAGGGGCACCGCACCTTCGAGCTGGCGCTGCGCGCCTTCGTGCGCGAGCAGACCCGGTTCGACCCGGGCTATGTGGAG
Source organism: Phenylobacterium sp. (assembly GCF_036821595.1). Taxonomy (GTDB): domain Bacteria; phylum Pseudomonadota; class Alphaproteobacteria; order Caulobacterales; family Caulobacteraceae; genus Phenylobacterium. Next base: position 48,167 of record NZ_DAISJG010000012.1, on the reverse strand, counting down.
CAGCTCTACACCTTTGGCGACAAGGGCCGCGACGCGCCGCTGGCGGACATGGGCGCCGGCGCCGCGCGGGTGATCTCAGTAGGCTACCTCGGACTCGCGCCGGCAGCGCTCGACACCCACTCGGCGGCGTCGGGCTGGCAGCCGTGGAACCGGTTCTTTCCCTACGAGGACTGGCGCGACGGCCGGCCAGCGGCGCTGGGCGTGATCGAGATGGCGCTGCGGGCCTGGGCCACGACGCCGGACCGCCTGGCCCGGGCGCGGCTGCTGTTCGCGCTCGACGGCGCGCCCTGGAACGAGGAGCGGGTCCTGGAGCGCTACGAACTGCTCTACGAGGCGGGCCTGGTGCACGAGGCGGCCCGCGACCGCGGCGAGATCCAGCCGGCCACCCTGCCCCCGGCCGGCGAGCCGATGATCTCCGACCACCGGCGGATCCTCGCGACGGCGCTGTCGCGGCTGCGCGGCAAGCTGAAGTACCGGCCGGTGGTGTTCGAGCTGATGCCGGAGGCCTTCACGCTCTCGGCCCTGCAGCGGGCCGTCGAGGCGATCGCCGGCGTGCCGCTGCACAAGCAGAACTTCCGCCGCGCCCTGGAACGGGCCGAACTGGTCGAGGGCCTGGGCCGCATGGACGCCGAAACCGGCGGCCGGCCGGCCGAGCTGTTCCGCTTCCGCCGCGAGATCCTGGCCGCGCGGCCGGTGAGCGGCCTCTCGCTGCCGCTCCTGAGGGACTAGGCCGCCTCGCGCGCGCCTTGCGGCTCCGCGGCAGGCGTCCCCTGCCCCTTCGTCCACTCCGCCTTCAGCATCGCGCTGGTCTCGCGGCTGCCGTCGGGGCTCCAGCCGGGCGGGCCGAACAGCCAGCCGAGCGCATGGCGGGGCTGGCGGGCGACGTCCTTCGCGATTCCGACCCACTCGTGGAAGGCGACGCGCAGGATGTTGAAGGAGCCGAGGTTCCTCACGATGCCGTAGCGGCACGGCTCCTCGTCCAGCTCGGGCTGGAAGGTGCCGAACATTCGGTCCCAGACGATCAGGATGCCGGCGTAGTTGCGGTCGAGGTAGCGCGGGTTGCGGGCGTGGTGCACCCGGTGGTGGGAGGGCGTGTTGAACACCGCCTCGAACCAGCGCGGCATCCGGCGGATGGTCTCGGTGTGGATCCAGTACTGGTAGACGAGGCTGATCCCCTTCTGGATCGCGATCATCGCCGGACTGAAGCCCAGGAAGGCCAGCGGCAGCCAGAGCAGCCAGGTGCCCGCCACCCCTCCGGTCCAGGTCTGCCGCAGGGCGGTCGAGAGGTTGTAGTGCTGGCTGGAGTGATGGTTGACGTGCGCCGCCCACCAGAACCGCCGCTCGTGGCTGAGGCGGTGGAACCAGTAGTAGGTCACGTCCTCCAGCAGGAAGAGGACGACCCAGGCCCAGACGGCGGTGAACGGCACGGTGAACAGCCGATGCTCGTAGGCCCACAGGCTGGCGGCGAAGACCAGGCCGCCGGTGATCACGCCCGCGATCGTCGAGCCGAGGCCCATCCCTAGGGAGACGGCCGTGTCCTTCCACTCATAGTTCGCCCGGGCCTTCCCCAGGCGCGCCAGCACGATCTCGAGGATGATGGTGAGGATGAAGATCGGCGTCGCGAGCGTGACCGGGTCGAAATCGGCCTTCATGCGGCGAGATCCTTGCCGAGGTCCTTCGGCGGCCACGACTGCAGGGCGAGCACCGCCCGCGGCGCGGCGATGTCGGCAAGGTCTATGCAGAGCTCGCCCTTGCGGAAGGCCGCCGAGAGGGCCTGCCCCCACGGTATCTGGCGGGCGACGAAGCCGTCGCCGAAACGGCAGAGCACCAGGGCCGCGGCGCCCGACTTGGCGAGCGCGCCCTTGCCGTCCACGGCCACCCACAGCCCGTCGAGCGTGCGGCCGGGGAACTCCTCGGCGAACAGGGCGCGCGCCCTGGCGTCGCTGAGCGGCTGGTTGGGACGCGCGATGCTGGCCCAGGCCGCGAGCGCCACGAGAAGCGTGACCGCCAGCCCCGAGGCCGCGAGTTGAATGAAGAACGCCTGGCTCAAACTGTCTCCTCCCCCGGCGGGAGGCTGCGCGCGAACCGGCGCCCGGGTCAAGAAAAAGGCCCCCCGTGCGACACGGGGGGCCCCTTCCGACCGGCGGCGACGGGGGACGTTAAGCCGCCGCCGGCGCCGTTCCGCCCTAGAAGCGGCGGGTGTAGCCGATCGACCAGACGTCGGCCTTGCCGCCGTCGCCGGTGAAGTCGTGGCGCGTCCAGTCGACACGGACGCCGTTGACGCCGTCGAAGTGATGCTGGGCGCCGACGCCGTAGTTCCAGGACTTGCCGGCGTCGCTGACGCTCGTGCCGAGTGCGGAACCCTCGATCTCGGTCTTGCCGTAGCCGATGCGGGCGAACAGGTCGGTGTTGGCCGACAGCGGCGCGAAGCCCACGGCATAGGCCGCGCCCTGCCACTCGACGTCGAAGTCGACCTCCGTGCCGCCGACGTTCACCTCGTCACCCTTCACGCCCTTCGAGAGCTCGCCTTCCACGCCCATCCAGTCGTTGAAGCGGTAGCCCAGCCGGCCCTGGATCGCGCCGAAGTTCAGGTCCTCGGCCTCCGTGGCGGCGTAGCCCACCGAGCCGTAGACGCCCGGGGTGACGACCTGGGCCTGGGAAATGGCGGGAACGGCCATGGCGATGGCGGCGGCGGACGCCGCGGCGAAAAGCATCTTCATTGGGGAGGTACTCCACTCTCTGACTGAACAGCTGCCCCCAGCCGTCTCGATTGGCCCCTCAAACGCGGCGGGTTCAGGCGGGTTCTGCGGCTTGACTATGGCAGGCGCCGAGGTGTTGCCCTGCGGCCACAATGGCGGCTGACGCCCGGAGCGGGCGTGCTACAAGCGCACCCTGTCATGGAGAGACGCCGCTTGCCTGACGCCGTGATCGCCGCCACCGGCCTCTACACCCCGTCCAACAGCCTCTCGAACGCCGAGCTGGTGGAGACCTTCAACGCCTGGGTCGAGCGGGAGAACGCCCGCAACGCCAAGGCCATCAAGGCCGGCGAAATGGAGCCCCTGGCCGCCTCCTCCGTGGAGTTCATCGAGAAGGCCTCGGGCATCAAGTCCCGCTTCGTGGTCGACAAGCAGGGCCTGGTCGACCCCGACCTGATGCGCCCGGTGATCCCGGAGCGGCCGAACGAACAGATCTCCGTCCTCGCCGAGATGGCGGTGGAGGCGGCGATGGACGCCCTGGTGAGCTGGGACAAGCCGGCCAGCGAGATCGGCGCGGTGATCTGCGCGGCGTCCAACATGCAGCGCGCCTATCCGGCCATGGCCATCGAGGTGCAGAACGCGCTGGGGATCGACGGCTTCGCCTTCGACATGAACGTGGCCTGCTCCTCGGCCACCTTCGGAATCAAGACGGCGGCCGACTTCATCGCCTCGGGCTCGGCCAGGGCGGTGCTGGTGGTCAATCCGGAGATCTGCTCGGGCCACCTGAACTTCCGCGACCGCGACAGCCACTTCATCTTCGGCGACGTGGCGACCGCCGTGATCGTCGAGGCCTCGGACCAGGCGGTCGGCGGCTGGGAGATCCTCGGCACGCGGCTGAAGACCCAGTTCTCCAACAACATCCGCAACAACTTCGGCTTCCTGAACCGCGCCGCCCCCGAGGGGATCGGCAAGCCAGACAAGCTGTTCGTGCAGGAGGGCCGCAAGGTGTTCCGCGAGGTGGTGCCGATGGTCTCGGAGATGATCGTGGAGCACGCGGGCGACCTCGGCCTCGATCCTACGAAGCTGAAGCGGCTGTGGCTGCACCAGGCCAACATCAACATGAACGAGCTGATCGGCCGCCGGGTGCTGGGGCGCGAACCCACCCGCGAGGAGAACGTGATCATCCTCGACGAATACGCCAACACGTCGTCGGCCGGCTCGGTGATCGCCTTCCACAAGCACAACGCCGACTTCCAGCGGGGCGATCTCGGCCTGATCTGCTCGTTCGGAGCGGGCTATTCGGCGGGGACGGTGTTCGTCCGCAAGCGCTGAGGCTGCGCTCCCGCCCCCGGCGGGCCGGACGGCTCCACCGCGGCTGCCCGCGAGGCGTCGGACTGCCGCTGGCAGGCGCCTAATCCGCCGCTTGCGCGTTCAGGCCCCCGGAACGGAGGCCGGCCCGATGGCGCAAGCTGCTCAGGACCTGGAAGACCTGCTCGCCGATCTGGACAGGGCGGCGAGCACGAACGGCGCGAAGGTGTCCGTGGGCGAGATCATGGACACCATCGGCAAGCGCTCGTTCGGTCCCCTGCTCCTGCTGGGCGGCCTGCTCGGCATGACGCCGGTGTCCGCCGTGCCCACCGCCCCGACCATCATCGCGCTCATCACCCTCCTGGTGTCGGTCCAGCTGCTGTTCGGCCGCGAGTCCGTCTGGATTCCGCGCTTCCTGGAGAAGCTCTCCGTCAAGGCCGACAGGGTGAAGAAGACGGTGAAGGTGAGCCGCAAGCCGGCCCGCATCGTCGACCGCCTGGTGAAGCCGCGGCTGGAGGCCCTCACCCGTCCCTGGGCCGACCGGGTGGTGGCGCTGGTCTGCATGCTCGTGGCGATGGTCGTGCCGCCGCTGGAGCTGCTGCCGTTCGTGGCCTTCGTGCCGTCGATGGCCATCGCCACCTTCGGCCTGGGCCTGATCGCCCGCGACGGCCTGCTGGTGCTGACCGCCTTCGTGATCAGCACGACGGCGCTCGGCCTGGCGGCATGGAAGTTCCTGCTGAGCTAGTGCCAGTTGGCGTCGGAGGTCAGTTTCAGCTCGCGGGCGGCCGCGACGATGTCGTCGAGGTCCACCGGATCGCTGAGCGGGTCCTCGTCCAGCCGGGTGACGCGGTTCAGCCGCTTCTGCCAGTGGCGGAGCTCGTCGCAGTAGGCCTTCACCGGCACGCGCCGCAGGTCGCCGCGGTCCTCCACCAGGTCGGCCAGGCCGTTGTGGACCCAGATGCCCTTGCCCCAGTCCTTCATGTCCACGGCCGGGAACAGGCAGACGCCGTGCAGGTCGATGCCCTGGTCCACCGCCGCCAGGGCCTCTTGGACGGTGTCGCGCAGCCAGTGGTGGCGGCCCTCCTCCAGGCCGCTGGTCTCGCCGATGATCATCGGCCGGCGGTAGCGCTCGTAGGCGTACTTCAGGAGGTGGCAGAGCGGCACGATGCGGTCGTCGTCGCGCGGCAGCGGGGCGTGCGGCCCCTGCTCGCGGTACTCCATCTGGCCGAAGGAGTAGCAGTTGACCCCCAGCACATCGAGCACGTCGGGCGACCCGCCCAGTTCCGGATTGCGCTTGCCGGCGATGATGTCCCAGGCGACGAAGGTGTCCTCGTAGGTCTCGCGCCAGGCGGCCGCGATCTGGTCCGGCCTGTCCCTGGGGGCCACCACGTTCACCAGCGGGTCGATGTGAACCATGCGGGCGTCGGGGCAGACCTCGCGGATCGCCTTCACGCCGGCGATGTCGGCGGCGCAGAGCCGCTGGCGCAGGTCGAAGCGGTCGGCGCGGGTGGTGCGGAACGGCGCCGCCCAGCCCCACTCCCCACCTATGAAGGCGAAGAAGGTGATCTCGTTGATCGGGGTGAAGAAGTGCGGCCCCGGCAGCTTCGGGACGACATAGGCCGCCACCGCGCGGCAGTAGTCGGCGAACCGGGGGACGAACTCCGCGCCGAACGGGTCGAGGTCGTCGGGGTAGCCGTAGTGGCAGAGGTCCCAGATCGGCAGCACGTGCTGGGCGTGCATCGCCTCGATCAGCGGGTCGAGGCACGAGAAGTCGTAGCGGCCGCCGCCGAGGTCGACGAACGGCCACGGGCAGCCCTCCCGCGCCACCCCGATACCCAGATGGCGCAGGAAGGCGTAGTCCTCCTGCGCGTGCCGGAGGTGCATCGTCTCCGCGGAGCAGTCGCGCCGGCCCTGGTCCTTCCAGAGGAAGGTGGAGCATTCGAAGCCGGACAGGAAGAAGGTCGGGAAAATGCTCTCGTGCAGCGGCATGGCCGGACTAACCGGCCAGCGCCTGAGCCGTTCCCGATCCTCTAGCGGTCCTTCTCGCGCTCCCCGATCGCGGCCTGCGCCGCGGCCAGCCGGGCGATCGGCACGCGGTAGGCCGAGCAGCTGACGTAATCCAGGCCCACCGCCTCGCAGAACTGGATCGAGGCCGGGTCGCCGCCGTGTTCGCCGCAGATGCCGAGCTTGACGTCGGGCCGGGTCGCCCGGCCGCGCTCGGTGGCGATGCGGATCAGGTCGCCGACGCCCTCCTGGTCCAGGCTGACGAACGGGTCGCGCTCGAAGATGCCCTTCTCGATGTAGGCGTTGAGGAACCGGCCCGAGTCGTCGCGGCTGATGCCGAAGGTCGTCTGGGTCAGGTCGTTGGTGCCGAAGGAGAAGAACTCGGCGTGCTCGGCCAGGTCGCCGGCGCGGATCGCGGCGCGGGGCAGCTCGACCATGGCGCCGACCTTGTACTCGATCTCCCGGCCGCGCTCGGCGAAGACCGCTTTCACAGTCTTGTCCGTGAGCTCGCGCAGGAACTTCATCTCCTCGCCCTTGGCCACCAGCGGGTGCATGATCTCGACGATCGGCGCGGGCTTGCCCGAGGCAGCCACGTCCAGGGCCGCCTCGACGATGGCGCGGACCTGGATCTCATAGATCTCCGGATAGGCCACGCCCAGGCGGCAGCCGCGGTGGCCCAGCATCGGGTTCACCTCGTGCAGCTCCTTGGCGCGTCGCAGCAGCTTGGCCGGGTCGAGGCCGGTGGCCGCGGCGACCGAGGCGACGTCCTCCTCGGTGTGCGGCAGAAACTCGTGCAGCGGCGGGTCGAGCAGCCGGATGGTCACCGGCAGGCCCTCCATGATGCCGAACAGCTCCACGAAGTCCTGGCGCTGCATCGGCAGGATCTTCTCCAGCGCGGCGCGGCGGCCCTTCTCATCGTCGGCCAGGATCATCTCGCGGACGGCGGCGATCCGGTCGGGGTCGAAGAACATGTGCTCGGTGCGGCACAGGCCGATGCCTTCCGCGCCGAACTGGCGGGCGGTGCGGGCGTCGAGCGCCGTCTCGGCGTTGGCGCGGACCTTCAGGCGGCGCACGCTGTCGGCCCAGGTCATCAGGGTGGCGAAGTCGCCGGAAAGCTCCGGCTCGATCATCTTCACCGCGCCGGTCAGAACCTCGCCGGTCGAGCCGTCGATGGTGATCACGTCGTGGGCCTTGAAGGTGCGGCCGCGGACGTGGAACTCGCCCGACTTCTGGTCGATGCGCAGCTCGCCGGCGCCGGAGACGCAGGGGCGGCCCATGCCGCGGGCGACCACCGCGGCGTGGCTGGTCATGCCGCCCCGGGCAGTGACGATGCCGCGCGCGGCGTCCATTCCGCGGATGTCCTCCGGGCTGGTTTCCTCGCGCATCAGGATCACCGCCTCGCCGGCGGCGCCCAGCCTCTCGGCCTCCTCGGCGGTGAACACCACCTTGCCGGTGGCCGCGCCCGGCGAGGCCGGCAGGCCGTTGGCGATCACGTCGCGGGGGCTGGCGGGGTCGATGGTCGGGTGCAGGAGTTGGTCGAGGCTGGCGGGCTCGACCCGCATCACGGCCTCCTCCTTGGTGATCAGGCCTTCCGAGGCGAGGTCCACGGCGACCTTCAGCGCAGCCTTGGCGGTGCGCTTCCCGTTGCGCGTCTGCAGCATGTACAGACGGCCCTTCTCCACCGTGAACTCGATGTCCTGCATGTCGCGGTAGTGCTTCTCGAGCTTCTCCACGACGGACTTGAACTGGGTGAAGACCTCCGGCAGCGCCTCCTCCATGGAGGGGTTCTTCTCGCCCATCTCCTCGCGGGCGGCCTTGGTCAGGGCCTGCGGCGTGCGGATACCAGCGACCACGTCCTCGCCCTGGGCGTTGATCAGGAATTCGCCGTAGAGGCGGTTCTCGCCGGTGGACGGATTGCGGGTGAAGGCGACACCCGTGGCCGAGGTCTCGCCCATGTTGCCGAAGACCATGGACTGGACGTTGACCGCCGTGCCCCAGCTCTCCGGGATGTCGTGCATGCGGCGGTAGAACTTGGCCCGGTCGTTCATCCAGCTGGCGAAGACGGCGCTGATCGCGCCCCAGAGCTGGGCTTCCGGATCCTGAGGGAACGGCTCGCCGCGCTCGTTCTCCACGGCCTGCTTGTAGTCGGCGACGACGGCTTCCCAGTCCTCGGCGGTGAGCCCGGTGTCGACGTGGACGTCCAGCCGCTCCTTATGCTCGTCCAGGATTTCCTCGAACATGTGGTGGTCGAGGTTGAGAACCACGTTCGAGTACATCTGGATGAAGCGGCGGTAGCTGTCGAAGGCGAACCGGCGGTCGCCCGCAAGCTTGGCCAAGCCCTCCACCGTGGCGTCGTTCAGGCCGAGGTTGAGGACCGTGTCCATCATGCCCGGCATGGACGCCCGCGCGCCCGAGCGGACCGAAACCAGCAGCGGGTTGGCCGGATCGCCGAAGGTCTTGCCGACCTGGCTCTCCACCTTGGCGAGCGCGTCGCGGACCTGGTCCCTCAGGTCGGACGGATATTCCTGGCCGTGCGCGTAATAGTAGGTGCAGACCTCGGTGGTGATGGTGAAGCCCGGCGGCACCGGCAGGCCGAGCGACGACATCTCGGCGAGGTTCGCCCCCTTGCCGCCCAGCAGGTTCTTCATCGAGGCGTCGCCTTCCGCGCCGCCGCCGCCGAAGGCATAGACCCAGCGCGTCTTCACCATCGTGTCGGCCACCATTCGATGTCCCCTTACTCAGCCTGTGACTTGTGAGAAGTCCGCGACCCGCCCCATGGCGTCACGGACCTTCACCAGAAGGCGCAAACGGTTCTCGCGTTCCGCCGCGACCTCGGAGTTGACTAGCACCTTGTCGAAAAAGGCGTCCACGGGCTCGCGGAGCGCCGCCAGTTCGCGCATGGCCGCCTCGAAGTCCTCGCGCTCCAGCGCCTTGCCGACCTCGATCTCCACGTGGCCGATGCGGGCCACCAACGCGGATTCCTCCGGCGGCGCCCCGGCCATGTTGACGGGCTCTCCGACCGGCAGCGGACCCTTCTTCTCCTCGGCCCGCAGGATGTTCACGGCCCGCTTGTAGCCGGCCAGCAGGTTCCTGCCGTCCTCGGTCCCGAGGAAGCCGTCCAGCGCGTTCACCCGGGAGACGATGCGCACCAGGTCGTCGTCGCCGAGCGCGAAGACGGCGTCGACGAGGTCGTGGCGCTGCCCCTGCTCGCGCAGCAGCACCTTCAGCCGGTCGGCGAAGAAGGCGATGAGCTCGTCCGAGCAGAACCGCCTTAGCGGCAGGCGCGTGCGCGACTGCAGGAGGATGCGGATCACACCCAGCGCCGCGCGGCGCAGGGCGTAGGGATCGCGGCTGCCGGTGGGCTTCTCGTCGATGGCGAAGAAGCTGACGAGGGTGTCGAGCTTGTCGGCCAGGGCCACGGTGGCGGCGACGGCCTGCACCGGCACGTCGTCGTTGGGCCCCTGCGGCCGGTAGTGGTGGCGGATGGCGTCGGCGATCTCGGGGTCTAGACGCTCCTTGTCGGCGTAATACCCCCCCATCACGCCCTGCAGTTCCGGGAACTCGCCGACCATGCCGGTGACCAGGTCGGCCTTGGCGAGCCGCGCGGCCTCGATCGCCTTCGCCTTCGTGCCGGCGTCGTCGCGGACGTAAGGGGCGAGCTCGCCGGCCAGGGCGGCGATCCGCTCCACCCGCTCGTGCATGGTCCCGAGCTTGGCGTGGAAGGTGACGCCCTTCAGCTTCTCCAGCCGGTCGGCCAGCGGCGTCTTGCGGTCCTCGTCCCAGAAGAAGCGCGCGTCGTTGAGGCGGGCGGACAGGACCTTGGCGTTGCCGGCGGCGATGGCGCGGCCGCCGTCCTCGGCCTGGATGTTGGCGACCGTGACGAAGTGCGGGACCAGGAAGCCGGTCGCGGGGTCGCGCACCGCGAAATACTTCTGGTGGGTGCGCATGGAGGTGCGGATCACCTCGGGCGGCAGGTCCAGGAAGTCCGGATCCATGTCGCCCAAGATGGGCGTCGGCCATTCGGCGAGGCCGGCGACCTCGTCGAGCAGACCCTCGTCCTCCACCAGCTCGAAATTGCGGGCAAAGCAGAGTGTGCGGGCGGCGTCCATGATCCGCTCCTTCCGCTCCTCCGGGTCGAGGACCACGAAGTGGCGGGCGAGGCCGTCCTGGTATTCGTCGAAGTCGCGCGCCCGGAACGGCTGGGCCGAGCCCATGAACCGGTGGCCTTCGGAGACGTCGCCGCTCTCGATGCCGTCGATGCTGAACGGCACAAGCTCGCGGTCGAAGACGCACAGGACCCGCTTCAGCGGCCGCACCCAGCGCAGGGTCCCCCGCCCCCAGGTCATCGACTTGGGCCAGGGGAAGCCGCGGACGATGGCGTCCACCATCTCGGCGACGATCTGCGGCGTGGGCCGGCCGGCCTTGTGCGTGTGAGCGAAGTAGACGCCGTCCTTCTCGACGAGCTGGTCGCGGGTCAGGCCGGTGGAGCGCAGGAAGCCCTCGATGGCCTGCTCCGGCGCGCCGACGCGGGGGCCCTTCCGCTCCTCGTGGCGGTCGGCCTGGCTGGCGGGCAGGCCCTCGGCCACCAGGGTCAGGCGGCGGGGACCGGCGAAGGTCTTCAGCGCCTCGGGCAGCAGGCCCTCCGCGGCCAGCTTCTCGCGCGCCATGCGCTCGAGGTCGCGGGCCGCCTGCGCCTGCATGCGCGCGGGGATTTCCTCGGAGAACAGTTCAAGCAGCAGCTGGGGCATGGGTCAGGCTCGCGCCTTCTCGAGCGCGGGCGCGCCATTCCCGCCCTCGTTCTCCACCCAGGCCTCGGCGCACATCCGGGTCAGGTCCCGGATGCGGCCGATGTAGCTCTGGCGCTCGGCCACGGCGATCGCGCCGCGGGCGTCCATCAGGTTGAACAGGTGACTGGCCTTCAGCACGTGGTCGTAGGCCGGAAGGACGGTGCGCTGGCCCTGGGGAGCGCGGCCCTCCAGCAGCTTCGGGACCTGGGCCTCCATGTCCTCGAAGTGGCGCTTGAGCGTCGCCACGTCGTAGCCGTGGAAGTTGGCCTCCGAATGCTGGCGCTCGTTCTCCAGGAACACCTCGCCATAGGTCTTCGGCTCGGGGCCGTCCGGATCATTGAAGGCCAGGTCGGTGAAGTGGTCGACGCCCTGCAGGTACATGGCCAGGCGCTCCAGGCCGTAAGTCAGTTCGCCCGCCACGGGGAAGACGTCGAGCCCGCCCACCTGCTGGAAGTAGGTGTACTGGGTGACCTCCATGCCGTCGCACCAGACCTCCCAGCCGAGACCCCAGGCGCCGACGGTCGGGTTCTCCCAGTCGTCCTCGACGAAGCGGATGTCGTGCAGGCGGGTGTCGAGGCCGATGGCCTCCAGGCTGCCGAGGTAGAGATCCTGCAGGTTGTCCGGGTTCGGCTTCAGGATGACCTGGTACTGGTAATAGTGCTGCAGGCGGTTGGGGTTCTCGCCGTAGCGGCCGTCCGCCGGGCGGCGCGACGGCTGCACATAGGCCGCACGCCACGGCTTGGGCCCGAGCGCGCGCAGCACCGTGGCCGGGTGCAGGGTGCCGGCCCCCACCTCCACGTCGTGCGGCTGCAGGATGACGCAGCCCTGACGGCTCCAATAATCGTGCAGTTTCAGGATCAGGCCCTGAAACGAAAGCGGCTTGTCAGGCATCGAAAAGGGGGCCGTTCGCAGGCGCAAAAAAAGTCGGCGGACCATAGGGCCCGCCGACCTTCGCTTCAAGCCGCCCGCTCGGGTTTCCGGCAGTCCGGCTGTCAGTTCCCCCGCGCGGCGGTCCGCTTGCCGGCGCGCGACAGCGGCTGGCCGTACTTCGCGCGGTTCTCGGCGGTGTCCGGCACCGGGCCGTTCGTGGTCATGGACGTCGTCACGCTCGCGCTCGTCGAGGCGTCGGCGGCGGTCGTCGTGGCGCTGGCCGCGGCGTCGGCCGTGGTGGTGGTGGCGTCCGCCGTCACGCCCGCCGACGTCGTCCCGCTGGCCGTGCCGAGGCTGGCGCCGGTGGAATCCGTCGTCGCCGACACCCCGACCTCGCCGTTCGGCACGCGGGTCGCGCCCGCGCCCGAGCGGATCGGTCGGCTCGAATCCACGGACGGCAGGCCCGTCGAGGACTCGGTCGCCGGCGCAGGCGTCGCCCGGTTGGGCGTCTCGTCGGTCCCCGGCTGGGCGGAGCCTGCCTGGGCGTGGGCCGCGCCGGCGGCGAGGACGGACGCCGCCGCGGCGGCGAGAAGAGGCCTGAGGTTCATCGTTTCGCTCCTGGTCGGACTGTCCGCTGGAAAGCCCCGCCCCGTCCGAAATGTTCCCGTGCGACGCGCACGCCGAGGCCGGCGTCGCCGAAGCGACGCCGGCCGCCGCCCGGAGGCGGCTGGAACGACAGCCTGGTGTCTAGTTGCCGCGCGCGGCGGTCATCTTGCCGGCCCGGGACATGGGCTGGCCGTACTTGGCGCGGTTCTCGGGGGTGTCCGGCACCGGCCCGTTGGTCACCAGCGTGGTGGTCACGCTGGCGCCCGTGGCGTAGCTGCCGGCGGCCGGGGCCACGGTCGTGCTGGAGGTCACCGACGTGTCGGACGGGGGCATCGGCGTGGTCGCCGAGGACTCCGTCGTGACCGTGGTCGTGGTGGTCGACGGCTGGATGCGTTCGGCCGCCGCGGAATCATCGGCCGGGGCGTGGGCCCCGTTCCAGTCGCCGGTGCGGGAGCCGGGTTGCGGCGCCTCGGTGGCCGACGGTTGGGCGAAGGCCGCACCGCCGACCAGCGCGGTCGCCGAGGCGGCGATAAGCAGATGGGTCAGCTTCATTGGGTTCACTCCTCGTGTGACGATCTGCGAAAGCCCCGCCCCGCGGTGAAGGTTCCCTCTATTGCTTGTCCGGCGGCGTCGCCGCGGTGGCGCTGGCCCCGGTGCTGGCGCCCGTCGAGGCCTCTGCCGTCGAGGTGTCGCCCTGGCCGGCGATCAGCACCCGGTCGACCACCTGCAGCAGGCCGCTGCCCGTCTGGAGGTCGGCCTGGACGATGGTCGCCCCGTCGGCCTTGAGCGCCGCCTCGTCGCTGCCGTCGAGCAGCACCTGGTCGCCGGCGCCCGTGGCCACCGGGCCCTTGGCGCCCTTGATCTTAGACGACGGGATCGGGGCGTTGACGATGTGGTGCAGGACGAACTTCTGCATCGCCGCCTTGTCCGCCTTCAGGCGGGCCAGTTCCGACGCCGGCAGGGCCGCGAAGGCCGCGTCGGTCGGCGCGAAGACCGTCAGGTTCTTGTTGGTCTTCAGGAGGCTGGTCAGGTTGGTGGAGTCCACCGCCTGGATGAAGACGCCGAACTGGCCGGACGCCTTGAGCGTGTCGACGAGGTCGCCGGCCACGGCGACCGGCTTTGCGGCGCCGGCCGCGGGCGCGGCGCCCTGGGCGGCGGCCACCGGGGCGGCGCCTTCCTTCACGGCGGCGGCGGTCCCCTGAGGCTGGGTGGCGGCCGCGGCGTCGGACGACGCCTTGCCCGTGGCGGCCTGGGCGGCGGCCTCGGTCTTGGCGGTCGCCGCGGCGGGAGTCTGGGCGGCGGCGCCAGACGCGGCGATCCCGGCGATCAGGGCGGCGGCGGCGGTGGCGGTCAGCAGGCGATAGGTCGTCATCCAGGTCCTCGAGGTTACTTAGGTCGGCCCCACGCGAACGCGCTCGCGCAAGCGAGTGGTTCAGCACCACTACGCATGGCGAAGCGGGGGGGTTCCGCATTCACCCCGTCGTGAAGCGATCGCGCAAGGGGTGACGGCAAATCTCCAGCGCTGGATTCCGCACAGTTTTGAGGCGCCGCGCAGCATCGGCGCCCAGAAGTTGGGCCGCGACTGCCTTCTTGCGCAGCGACGGCGCTGCGGCGGCGCTGCGGCGGCCTGCCCGTGTCTAGCGTCCAGCGACCGCCGCGCTTGGGGATGGGGACGTCCGCGGCGGTCTTTTGAGCAACTGAAGGCAGGGCGGGCCCAGCCCAAGGGTCGCGCGGGAGCGAGCGGATGAAACTCATCATGGCGATCGTCAAACCCTTCAAGCTGGACGACGTGCGCGAAGCGCTGGTCGCGGCCGGCGTGGAGGGGCTGACGGTCTCGGAAGTCAAAGGCTACGGCCGGCAGAAGGGGCAGACCGAGATCTACCGGGGCGCGGAGTACCAGGTGAACTTCCTGCCCAAGGTGAAGCTCGAGGCGGTCGTCGACGACGCCGCAGCGCCCAAGGCCGTGGAGGCCATCAAGGCCGCCGCCGCCACCGGCAAGATCGGCGACGGCAAGATCTTCGTCCTCGACGTCACGGACGCGGTCCGGATCCGGACCGGCGAGACCGGCGCCGCGGCGCTCTAGGGGACAGGGACAAAGGGGACAATGACAATGAAGCTCGTTCCATTCAAAGCGCTGGCGGGGCTCGCCCTCGCCGCCGCCATGGTCGGGGGGCCGCTCGCGACGCCGGCCTTCGCCCAGGAGGCCGCGCCCGCCGCGGTCCCGGCCGCCGAAGCGGCGGCCCCTGCGGCCGACGCCGCGGCGCCTGCGCCGGAAGCGGCGGCTCCGGCCGCCGCCGAAGCCGCGCCGGCCGAGGCTCCGGCGCCCACGCCCGACAAGGGCGACGTGAGCTGGATGCTGGTCTCCACCATCCTGGTGCTGCTGATGATCGTGCCGGGGCTGGCGCTGTTCTACGGCGGCCTGGTGCGCCAGAAGAACATGCTCTCCATGCTCATGCAGGTGTCCACGGTCACCGTGGTCGGCATGATGGCCTGGGTGCTCTACGGCTACAGCCTCGCCTTCACCGACGGCGGCGGCCTCGACACCTTCGTCGGCGGCTTCGGGCGGCTGTTCCTGAAGGACGTGACGCCGGCCTCCAACGTCGGGACCTTCTCCACCGGGGTGGTGATCCCGGAGCTGGCCTTCGTGGCCTTCCAGATGACCTTCGCCTGCATCACCGCCGCCCTCGTTCTGGGCGGCGTGGCCGAGCGGATGAAGTTCGCCGCGGTGCTGGTCTTCGCGGTGCTGTGGCCGCTGCTCTCCTACTATCCGATGGCCCACATGGTCTGGTGGTGGGCGGGTCCGGACGCCGTGGCGGCCGCCCCGACCGATCCCATCCAGTCCGGCCTGCTCTGGGGCTTCGGCGCCCTGGACTTCGCCGGCGGCACCGTGGTGCACATCAACGCGGGCGTCGCGGCCCTGGTCGGCGCGCTGATCCTGGGCGCCCGGAAGGGCTACCGGTCTGAGCCCATGCCGCCCCACTCGCTGACCCTGACCCTGGTCGGCGCGGGCCTGCTGTGGGTGGGCTGGTTCGGCTTCAACGCCGGCTCCAACCTGGAAGCCAACGGGTACGCGGCGCTGGCGGTGGTCAACACCCTGATCGCCACGGCGGCAGCCGGCTTCTCCTGGACCATGACGGAGTGGGTCACCCGCAAGAAGGCCTCGATGCTGGGTCTCGCCTCGGGCCTGATCGCCGGCCTCGTGGCGGTCACCCCGGCGGCCGGGTTCGCCGGCCCGATCGGCGCCCTGGTCCTGGGCCTGATCGTGTCCCCGATCTGCGTGATCTTCTGCTCGGTGATCAAGAACGCGCTGAAGTACGACGACAGCCTGGACGCCTTCGGCATCCACGCCATCGGCGGCATCGTCGGCGCCCTGGCCACGGGCATCCTGGTGGATCCGGGCCTCGGCGGGGCGGGGATCGTGGACTACACGACCTGCGCCGCGGACGGCGACATCTCCACCTGCGACGCGGCGGCCTACGTCATGGGCACGCAGTTCCTGGCCCAGCTCAAGGCCGTGCTCGTCGCCATCGCCTGGTCGGGCGTCGCCAGCGCCATCGTCTTCTTCATCATCAAGTTCACCGTCGGCCTGCGGGTCAGCGAGGACACCGAGGAAGAAGGTCTCGACATCGTCGAGCACGGCGAACGCGCCTACCACAGCTAGGTGGGCCACAGCTGATTGGGGGAGCTTTCAGCTGACGGGAGCGGGGGTCCTTCGGGGCCCCCGTTTTCGTCTGGACTAGGTCCAGGGTCCGCCGAGCCGAACGCGCCGGACCCACCACTGCGGCGCGAGCGACTCGATCCGCTCGGCGAGCCCCTCGGCCTCGATGTCGCCGGCGCACAGCGCGAAGCAGGTGCCGCCGGAGCCGGACACCCGGGCCAGGAGGGCCTCGGGCTCGCCGGCCAGGGTGTCGAGAACCGCGCCGACCTCGGGGGCGACGTCGATAGCCGCCGGCTCCAGGTCATTGCGCAGGGTGGCGAGCCAGGCCGCCAGTTCGACGGCGCCCTCGAAGGCCTCCGGCGCGGGCGGCGGGGTCACATCGCCGAAGCGTCCTCGCGCATCAAAGCTGCGGTAGACCTCGGGCGTGGAGACGGGGACGCGCGGGTTCACCAGCACCGCGTCCACGGGCGCGAAGCCCGGCGCCGGCGACAGCCGCTCTCCCCGCCCCTCGGCCAGCACCGGCCGCCCCCACAGGCAGGCGGCGCCGTCGGCGCCAAGGCCCGCGGCGATGGCTTCGAGGCGCGCATCGTCGACCTCCAGGCCGGCCGCCTCCCGCAGCAGGCGCAGAGCCGCGCCCGCGTCGCTGGAGCCGCCGCCGAGGCCGGCCGCCACCGGCAGATGCTTGTCCAGGGACAGGCCGAACGGCGCCACCGGCCGGCGCGCCTCGCCGAGCAGGGCGTGCGCCGCGCGCAGGACCAGGTTGTCCCCCTCCCCTCCGAGCGCGGTCCCGAACGGCCCGGTGACCTTGAGGTCCATGGCGTCGGCAGGCTGCAGGGCCAGCCGGTCGCCGAAGTCGGCGAAGGCCATCAGGCTGCAGAGCGGGTGGTAGCCGTCGCCGGCGGGCGCGCCCACGTGCAGGAACAGGTTGACCTTGGCCGGCGCCAGCGCGGTCAGCGCCATGGCGTCAGGGCCCGGCGATCTGCTGCCTGGGCCCGAGCCCGGAGGCGAGCTTGGCGTCGACGTCGGCGCGGATCCGGTCGTCCGGATCGAGCGTCAGCACGCGCCGCCACTGGAACACCGCCTCGTCCTTGCGCCCGACCATCCAGTAGGCGTCGCCCAGGTGGTTGTTGATCTCCGGGTCGCCGGCCTCGAGTTCGACGGCCTGCTCCAGCTTCTCGACGGCCTTCTCATAGTCGCCCATGCGGTAGAAGGCCCAGCCGAGCGAATCGACCATGGCGCCCGAGCGCGGATTGGCGGCGACCGCCTTCTCGACCATGGCCATGGCCTCGGGCAGGCGTTCGCCCCGGTCTATCCAGGTGTAGCCCAGGTAGTTCAGGAGCTCCGGCTCGTCGGGACGCGCCTTCAGCGCGATCTGCAGGTCCGCCTCGGCCTCGGGCCAGCGGCCCAGCCGTTCCAGCGCCACGCCACGGCTGTAGTGCAGCCGCCAGTCGGGCGTCTTGGCGTCCTTGATCAGGCCGGAGAGCACCTCGACCGATTCCGCGTACTGCTCGTTTGCGCGCAGCAGGTCGGCCAGGGTGACACGCGCCTCGACGTCGCCCGATGCGGCGGCGGTGCGCGCGAGCCTCAGGGCCATCTGGCTGTCCTTGTTCGCCTGGTAGGTCCAGGCGAGCTTGGCCTGGGCGCCGGCGTACTCCGGAGAGCTGGGCTTCGGCCGACCGTAGGCCTGGCGCGCGGCCTCGCTGTCGCCGGAGGCCTGCATGATGTCGCCCACCATGACCCAGGCCTCGTCACGGCTCGCGTCCAGGCGGAGCACCATGCGCAGATAGGCGAGCGAGAGCTGGGTCTGCTTCGCCTGCAGCATGGTCGCCGCGGGCGCGAGCAGCGCCTGGGCCGCGCCTTCGCGCAGGCTGGGGAGGGACGGCGGCGACTTGCCCGCCTGGGCGCGCGCCCGCGCGGCCCTCACGGCCACGCTCGCACCGTCCTCGGCCAGCAGGGTGTCGTAGAGCGCGACGGCGTCGGCGCGGCGGTTGCGCCGCTCCAGGAAGGCGCCGTAGGCCAGCACCGACATCTCGCTGCCGGCGACGGAGGTGACGGCCTTGAAGTCGGTCTCGGCCTCGTCGTAGCGGCGCGCGCGTTCGAAGAGGTGGGCCCGGCCGAGCTGCCCGAAGTAGTCCACCACCCGGTCGCCGCGCACCTGCGGGCGCACAAGGGAGGCCTCGACGTCGCCCGCCTGTGCCGCCGCCCAGGGCGCCAGCAGCGCCGCCGCGCTCCGGTGCGGGAAGCCGATGTCCTCGCCGGCCAGGAGATCGCGGGCGACCTTGCCCCGGCCGTCGGCGATGGCCTCGACGGCGTTCACCAGGGCGGCCAGGCGCTTGGTCGCCTCGGAGACCTCGGGGCCATCGGGCGCCAGCGTCGAGGCCTTTTCGATCTCGCCGGCCAGCACGGCCGCGGTGAAGGCCCGCTCGGCCACCAGGACGTCGGTCTCGGCGTGCGCGTTGGCCCGTTCGAAGAAGCGCGCGGCATCCCCGCTGCGGCCGTCGTTCAGCGCCGCCTGGCCGGCCAGGAACATGCCGTAGGGCGAGAGGCCGAGAACCTCCTGCATCTGGCCCGCCGGCCGGTCCGGCTGGGCGGTGGCGCAGGCGGACAACAGGACGAGCGGGGCGGCGGCGGCGAGCAGGAAACGGCGCATGGACGGACCTTCGACGTTAAAGGCGGCGTCCGCAAGGCGCCGCTCCCGTCACATGTTGGGGTAGTTCGGCCCGTCGCCACCCTGCGGAGTCGTCCAGTCGATGTTCTGCGACGGATCCTTGATGTCGCAGGTCTTGCAGTGGACGCAGTTCTGGAAATTGATCTGGAACTTCGGGTTCTGCCCGTTGTCGTCGTAGAGCACCTCGTAGACGCCGGCCGGGCAGTAGAGCCGCGCGGGCTCCCCGAACTTCGGCAGGTTCACGGAGATCGGCACGCTCGGGTCGCGCAGCCGCAGGTGGGCGGGCTGGTTCTCGTCGTGGTTGGTGTTCGACAGGAAGACGCTGGAGAGCTTGTCGAACGACAGCACGCCGTCCGGCTTCGGATAGACGATCGGCTTGTGGTCCTTGGCGAGGCCGGTGGATTCGGCGTCGCCCTTGGTGTGCTTCATGGTGCCGAAGAAGGAGAAGCCGCCCAGCGTGCTCGTGGTCCACATGTCGAACATCGAGAGCGCGCCGCCCAGGGCCGTGCCGAACTTCGACAGCATCGGCTTGGCGTTGCGGACGACATGCAGCTCCTTCTTCACCCAGGAGCGGTCGTAGGCCTCGGCGTATTCGGTCAGTTCGTCGCCCGAGCGGCCGGCCTGAATGGCGGCGAAAGCGGCCTCGGCGGCCATCATGCCGCTCTTCATGGCGTTGTGGCTGCCCTTGATCCGCGGGACGTTCACGAAGCCGGCCGAATCGCCCAGCAGCACGCCGCCGGGGAAGTGGAGCTTCGGCACCGACTGCAGGCCGCCCTCGCTGATGGCGCGGGCGCCATAGGCGATGCGCTTGCCGCCCTCCAGGAATTTCGCCACCTCGGGGTGGTGCTTGAAGCGCTGGAACTCGTCGAAGGGCGAGAGCCAGGGGTTCTTGTAGTT
The DNA here is from genome assembly GCF_036821595.1 of Phenylobacterium sp. Classification (GTDB taxonomy): domain Bacteria; phylum Pseudomonadota; class Alphaproteobacteria; order Caulobacterales; family Caulobacteraceae; genus Phenylobacterium. The sequence goes on along the minus strand of NZ_DAISJG010000012.1, from coordinate 28,673 downwards.
CAGGTGCACGACGAAGCCGACGGCCACGTAGTTGTCCCCGAAGTGGTAGAGGAAGCTGCCGCCGCCGGTCTTGTCGTCGAGCGGCCAGCCGGTGGTGTGCTGCACCAGGCCCGGGACGAAGCAGTCGTCCGGCACCTGCCAGAGTTCCTTGATGCCGATGCCGTACTTCTCGGGGCTGGCGTCCTTGCACAGGCCGTACTTGGCCTTCAGCACCTTGGCGATCGAGCCGCGCACGCCCTCGCCGATGAAGACGTACTTGCCGAGCAGCTCCACGCCGGGCTGGTAATCGGGGCCCGGGCCGTCCTTGGTCATGCCGAACACGCCGGCGACCACACCCCTCACCCGGCCTTCGGCGTCGAACACCGCCTCGGAGGCGGCCATGCCGGGATAGATCTCGACGCCCAGGCCCTCGGCCTGCTGACCCAGCCAGCGGCAGACGTTGCCGAGGCTGGCGATGTAGTTGCCGTCGTTGTGCATGAAGCCGGGCATGGCGAACATCGGAAGCTCGAGGCTGCCCTGGGGCCCGAGCATCAGGAACTTGTCCTCGGTGACCGGCGTCTCCAGCGGCGCGCCCAGCTCCTTCCAGTTGGGCAGCAGCTCGTTGATGGCGATCGGATCGATCACGGCGCCGGAGAGGATGTGGGCGCCCACTTCGGAGCCCTTCTCCAGCACCGCGACGGAGATCTCGGTCCCGGCCTGCTGGGCGAGCTGCTTCAGCCGGATCGCCGCCGCCAGGCCCGAGGGACCCGCGCCCACGATGACGACGTCGTACTCCATGGACTCGCGCCCATAGTCCTGATTGGCGACGCCTTCGCTCATCTGATCCCGCTCCCTTGCGCGCAGGAAATTCCCGCACGGCATTGATCCGTCGCGGGTCTTATCAGGACGTCACGCCGGGGCGGTCAAGCACGAACGCGGCCGTGAATGCGCCTCTTCGTCCGAGTGTGGCGCCGGTGGGATCGAAGCGGGGCCGCATTCGTTTGGGCTCCGTCGCCGCCCGGCGGAGCGCAGACCGATGGAGACGGACCGCGCATGACTTCCGATAGACCGAACCTGACACCACCGCCCCCTGCCCCGCTTCCGGACCGCCGGGAGCTGTCGCGCGCCGTGCGCGCGGACCTCGAGGAGATATTCCGGCCCGTGGCGCCGTCCGCAGCCACCCGGCCGCCGAGGGTGCGCACCTTCGTCGGCCGCTCCGCCGAGGCCCGGGAGCGGCCGCCGGCCCGCTGGGGAACGCTGGCCGCGGCCGCCTTCGTGGGGCTCGCGGCCGGCGCGCTGATCGTCAAGCCGCCCGACTTCCGCCGGTCCGCCCCGGCGGCGCAGACACCCCCCGCCGCCGTGATGGTGGCGAGCGTGGCCCCGACCCCGGCGGCCGCGCCAAGGCCGGCGATCGCCTGGCCCGAGCCCCCGGCCGCGACGTCCGTTCCCGCGGAGACCGAGGCCGTCCGGGTAAAGGCCGCCGCCCCGCGCGCGGCCAGCCCCAGACCCGCCAAGGCCGTCGCCCGGAATGGCGCATCCCGCTGCGAAGGCCTCCGCGGTGACAACCGCGCCCGCTGCGCCTATCCGGCCGTCATCGCCGCCGACCGCCGCCTCCGCCAGGCCTACGCCAGCGCGACCCGGGCCGGCGTGCCGCGCGCCACGCTCGTCTCCTACCGCAACCGCTGGGCCAGCCTGCGCCACAGGGCGGACAGCGATCCAGGACGCGTTATCGCGGGCTACCAGGACATGGCGGGCGACCTTCGCCGTCTCGCCGACCGGGAGCGCCGGTCGTGAGCGTCGACGGCGGCCTGGTCTATGCGATCGGCGACATCCATGGCTGCTACGACGCCATGAAGGCCCTGCTGGCCGACATCGCCCGCGATTGCGCCGAGCGCGCGGCGGGCCGGCGGCCCGTGCTGATCTTCCTGGGCGATTACGTCGACCGGGGGCCACACCCGCACAAGGTGCTGGAGGCCCTCGTCTGGCTGCAGCGCCGCGCCGACGTCGAGGTCCACCTGCTGAAGGGCAACCACGAGCAGGCCCTGCTGGCCTTTCTCGAAGAGCCGGAGGCGGGCGGCGGCTGGCTGCGCTTCGGCGGGGCCGAGACCCTCGCGGCCTATGGCGTCGTTCCGCCCGGCCCGTACGACGGCGAGGACGCCTATGTCCGCGCCCGCGACGAGCTGATGGAGCGGATGCCCGCCTCGCACCTGCGGCTGCTGGAGCGGCTGGAGCTGATGGTGGTGGTGGGCGACTACGCCTTCGTCCACGCGGGCGTGCGGCCGGGAACGCCCCTGGCCGACCAGACCGAGGCCGACCTGCTGTGGATCCGCCAAGGGTTCCTGGACGCGGCGGGACCGTTCGAGAAGGTCGTGGTCCACGGCCACACCTGGCTTGACGCGCGGCCCCAGCTGCTGGGCCACCGGATCGGCCTCGACACCGGCGCCTACGCCACGGGCGTGCTCACCGCGCTCCGCCTCGGAGACGGCGAGCAGGCCGTGCTGCAGGCGGGCGTCCCGGCGGATCGGCCTTCGCCGGTCCCCGCCTAGTCGTTCTTGAAGTAGCCGCTCCAGTCGGCGTCGCCCCGCAGGCGGCTGAACACCCGCTGCATCCGCGGGCGCGTCAGGATCCAGGCGTCGTAGGCCGCCACGAGCGCCAGGGTGACGATGAAGTTGCGGAAGAGCAGGAAGGAGACCACGAACAGCAGGATGGTGGTCGCCACGCAGAAGAGGATGGCGCGGACGTCTCGTCCCCTCATGACCCCTGACCTCGCTTAGATTTCGGACACCCCTCTCAGCCTCACAACGGGCTTGGCCGATTCTGGCTCCCTGTCGGACCGCCGACATATGCGCCGAGGAGGTGATTTGTGGCGGTGGCGGCCTTGACGGGACCTTCGCCGGCCGCCACGTCGGGACCCTGCCCCGCCTGGAGATCCGATGCCGCACGACGACAGCCTCATCCTCACGCTCGTCGCCGGCTTCGTGCTGGCCTTCGTCCTCGGGATGCTGGCCCTGCGGTTCAAGCTCTCGCCCCTGGTGGGCTATCTCCTGGCCGGCGTCGTGGTGGGGCCGTTCACGCCCGGATGGGTGGCGGACGCCAGCCTCGCCAGCCAGCTCGCCGAGGTCGGCGTCATCCTGCTGATGTTCGGTGTCGGGCTGCACTTCTCCCTCGCCGACCTCATGAGGGTCCGGAAGATCGCGATTCCCGGCGCCCTCGTGCAGATCGCCGCCGCCACCCTGCTCGGCTGGGGTGTCGGCCGGCTGATGGGCCTGGGCGACGCCGAGGCGGCGCTCATGGGCTTCTCCCTCTCCGTCGCCTCGACCGTCGTCTTGCTGCGTGCGCTGGAGGAGCGCAAGGCGGTGAAGACCGACACCGGCCGGGTGGCGGTGGGGTGGCTGATCGTCGAGGACCTCGTGATGGTCGTCGCCCTCGTGCTGGTGCCGCTGCTGGCGGTGAGCGGCGCGAACCCCGACCCGGGCGCGATCGCGCTGAAGATCGGCGGGACCCTGCTGAGTGTCGGGATCTTCGTGGCCTTCATGCTGCTGGTGGGCGCCCGCGCCCTGCCGTGGCTGCTGATCCGTATCGCCCACACCCGCTCGCGCGAGCTCTTCACACTGGGCGTGCTGGCCATCGCGCTCGGCATCGCCTACCTGGCCTATGCGGTGTTCGGCGCGTCCTTCGCGCTCGGGGCCTTCATCGCCGGCGTCGTGCTGAACGGCACGCCGCTGGGCCACAACGCCGCCGAACGGTCCCTGCCCCTGCGCGACGCCTTCGCGGTGCTGTTCTTCGTCTCGGTGGGCATGCTGTTCGACCCGCGGGTGATCGTCGAGCAGCCCGGTCCGGTCGCGGCCGTCCTCGCCATCATCATCATCGGCAAGTCGGCGGCTGCGCTCGCTATCACCACCGCCTTCCGGATGGAGCGGCAGGGCGCCCTCATGGTCGCCGCCAGCCTCGCCCAGATCGGCGAGTTCTCCTTCATCCTGGCGGGCGTCGGCCTGAAGCTCGACATCATGAGCCGCGAGACCCACGACCTGGTGCTGGCGGGCGCGCTCCTGTCGATCGTGCTCAACCCGTTCGTGTTCAAGCTGGCCGACCGCTTCGCCCGCAAGGGCGACCCCGCCCAGGCCTAGCCAAAGCCGGCCGGCCGCGCCATGAGTGGGGCCATGCCCGCCGCGGCCGAACCTTCCAGCCGACTGCTCGCCGAGAGCCTGCTCGCCTTCTGGGCCGACGCGGGGGTCGACGCCATGCTGCTCGAGGAGGCGATCGATCGCATCGAGGCGGGCAGGTTCGTACCCCCGCCGCCGCCCGCGCGCGCCGCCGCCACCGTCTCGCCGATCCGCCCGGCCGCGCAGGGCCAGCCCGACATCTCCGCCGCTGTGGCCCAGGCCCAGGCGCTTGCTGCCGGGGCCGAGACACTCGACCAACTCGCCGAGGCCATCGCCGGCTTCGAGGGGTGCCCGCTCCGGTTCGAGGGCGCGACCCGCGCAGTCTTCTACCGCGGCCGGGCCGACGCTCCGCTGATGGTGATCGGCGAGGGCCCCGGCGCCGACGAGGACCGGCAGGGCGCGCCCTTCGTCGGCCGCGCCGGGCAACTGCTGGACAGGATGCTGGCGGCGGCGGGCCTGACCGATCGCGTGTTCATCACCAACACGGTGTTCTGGCGCCCGCCGGGCAACCGCACGCCCACCCCCGCCGAGCAGATGATCTGCGCGCCCTTCGTGGAGCGGGCGATCGCGCTGGTGAAGCCGAAGATGCTGCTGCTGGTGGGCGGTGCTTCGGCCAAGTCGATGCTGAAGCGGGAGGAAGGCATCCTCTCGCTACGCGGCCGCTGGTTCGAGTGGCGCTCGGCGGACTCCGCCCTGGAGCTGCCGGCCATGCCGACGCTGCACCCCGCCTTCCTCCTGCGCCAGCCGGGGGCCAAGAAGCGGGCGTGGACGGACCTGCTCACCCTCACCGAGCGCCTGGACCGGCCGCATCGGCCCGACTGAGCCGCCTGCCCGCCAAATAGCCAAGCTTTCCGCGGACTTGCCTGCGGCGATCGAGCGCGGCCCGATCACGGATCCGTGCATGCCGCGCTGGCTTGATCGCGGTCAAAGCGCTGCCTAACACTGCGACTCCGTTCGAGAAAAAGGGGGCGCCGCGTAACCTCCCGTTAGAGGGGCCCGCGGCAGTAGGGTGGGCATGACGCTCGTAAAGCGCCTATGCGTCGGGGTTTCCGCCCTCGCGTGCGCCGCCTCTGTCGCTTCGATGGCCGCCGCGGCGAGCCTGCAGCCGCTCACGTCCGAAGACGCGCGGGCCTATGCGCTGGCCTTCGAGGCCGTCGACCGCGGGGACTTCATCGACGCGCAGATGAAGTCGCTGGAGATCAAGGACCAGTCCCTGCTTGGCTATGTGTCCTTCCGCCAGTTGATGCATCCCTCGGCCCACAAGGCGAACTACGAAGAACTGACCGGCTGGCTGGCCCGGTTCCGCGACCTGCCGCTGGCCGAGCGCATCTTCTCGCTGGCCTCCAAGCGCAAACCAGCCGACGCCCTGGACCCGCCGGAGCCCGAGCTCTCGGCCGAGGACATGGCCCGCCTGCCGCCGGCCGACCGGGGCTGGCAGGCGCGCTACGCCTTCTACACCGGCGACGTGCAGAAGGCCGCGCAGCTCGCCCCCGCGGTGGGCGAGCGCTGGGTCGCCGGCCTCTCGGCCTGGCGGCTGAACGACTACGCCCAAGCCAAGGGCTGGTTCACCGAACTGGCGGACGACCCGGCCGAGGATCCGTGGCTCCGCGCCGCCGGCGCCTTCTGGGCCGCCCGCGCCGCCGGCATGCTGGGCGAGGCCGCCGAGGCGACCCGCTACCTGCGCCTCGCCGCCCAGAGCGCCGACACCTTCTACGGCAAGATCGCCGCCCGGCAGCTCGAGCTGCAGCCGGCGGTCGCCGACACGGGCCTGCTTGTCCGCGCGTCCTGGCGTTCCCCGGCCCCGGCTCCGAGCCGCCACGCGCCGCCCGTCATGGCTCCGGCCCCCGCCGCGGGGCCTGACGCCGAGCTGGTCCGCTTCACCTCCGAATGGCCGCGCGCCCACCGCGCCGCCGCCCTCGTGCAGATCGGCCGCTGGGACGAGGCCCGCCAGGAACTCCGCGCCGGCCTGGGCTTCGCCGGCAACGACCGCGAGCGCGAGAACTGGGGCCGGCTGATCGCCGCCCTGGACGCCGCCGCCCCGCCCAAGCCGAAGACCGTGCGGCGGCCGCCGAGCGTGTGGGAATATCCGACACCGGAACTGGCCCCGAAGGCCGGCTTCACCGTCGACAAGGCGCTGGTCTACGCCATCGCCTACCAGGAGAGCCGCTTCAATCCGCAGGCGGTGAGCCACGCCGGCGCCATCGGCCTGATGCAGCTCCTGCCCGAGAGCGCGGCCCGCGCCACCGGCGACGACAAGCTGAAGCGCGAGCCGCGGCGGCTCTTCGACCCGGCCACGAACCTCCGCGCCGGCCAGGACTACCTGACCTTCCTGATGGAGCGCAGCACCGACTACGACATCCTGCGCACGGTCGCGGCCTACAACGGCGGCCCGGGCGCGGTGTCGAGGGCCGTGGAGCGCTGCTCGGCCTCCGATCCGCTGCTGCTCATCGAGTGCCTCCCGGCCGAGGAGACCCGCGACTACGTGGAGAAGGTCATGACCGCCTACTGGAGCTACAAGAAGCTCTGGGGCCAGGAGACCCGGACCCTCGACGCCCTGGCCGGCGGCGCCCGGCTGATCGACGCGCGGCTCGACCTAATCCAGTCGACGGGCCCCGGGACCGAGCTTTCCGCGCAGACCCTTCAGATCGGGCTCGACTAGGGTCGCCGCCTCCGCCCTGGCGACGATCACGCCGTAGGGCCTCCGGGCGAACAGCCCGGGCGGCTTCTCTCCCGAAAGCACCGCCTCGCGCCCGCCGTCGCGCAGGTGGTCCCCAAGCCGCTCCACCCAGCCGTTCCGGAAGCGGATCGCCACCGGCAGCACCAGCAGCAGATCGGACCTGGCCCGGGCGACGGCCTGCCCCAGGTCGCCCACCAGCTCGGCGCCGGTGTCCTCGCAGAGCGCGTCCATCTGGTCGGCGACCAGCTCGGTCCACGCCGGACCTGCCACCAGCACCTCGCGCACCAGCCCCTCCACGGCGGCGGGCGTCAGCACCGCCAGCAGCCCCGCCAACCGGTCCTCGGCCGTCCCCGCATCGATGATCACCGACAGCATGGCCGCAGGAGCACGGGTCCGGGCGCGGAGGTCAATGAGTTCTTGTTTTGTTCCTCTCGCCTGCTAGATTCAGCGGGTGACCACCTTCACCCAGCAGATCCGCGGCCGCGGCGCGCGCTCCAACGCTTCCGGCCGCTACGAGAGCCAGGCGCGGGAGGCGTTCGACGACGGCTGGACGCCGGACGAGCCGGACCCGAAGGCCTTCACCACCACGGTGGAGGCCGAACGCGCGCGGGTGATCGTCACCCGCAACGACAGCCCGGACGTCGGCTTCTCGGCCTCGATCAATCCGTACCGGGGGTGCGAACACGGCTGCATCTACTGCTACGCACGGCCGGCGCACGCCTACATGGGCCTCTCCCCCGGGCTCGATTTCGAGCAGAAGCTGTTCTTCAAGCCGGAGGCCGCGCGGCTGCTCGAGGCGGAGCTGTCGAAGCCCCGCTACGCGCCCGAGGTGATCCACATCGGCGGCAACACCGATCCCTACCAGCCGCAGGAGCGGCGGCTGCGCATCACCCGCGGCGCGATCGAGGTGCTGGCCCGCTTCAGCCACCCGTTCTCCGTGATCTCCAAATCGGCCCTGGTCCTGCGCGACCTGGACCTGATCGCGCCGATGGCGCAGCGGAATCTGGCGCGGGTGGCGATCTCCATCACCACCCTGGACCGCCGACTGGCCCGGTCCATGGAGCCGCGCGCCGCCACGCCCGAAAAGCGGCTCGAGGCCGTGCGGCGGCTGGCCGACGCCGGGGTGCCGGTGATCGTGATGGCGGCGCCGATGATTCCCGGCCTCAACGACCACGAGCTGGAGGCGATCCTCGAGCGCTCCGCCGCCGCCGGCGCCCGCGGCGCGGGCTATGTGGCGCTGCGCCTGCCGATGGAGATCAAGGACCTGTTCCGCGAGTGGCTGGAGACCGACCACCCCGACCGCGCCGGCAGGGTCATGTCGCTAGTGCGCCAGATGCGCGGCGGCAAGGACTATGACAGCCAGTGGGGGAAGCGGATGCGCGGCGAGGGCCCGATCGCCGACCTGCTGTCGAAGCGCTTCGCCGCGGCGAAGAAGCGCTACGGTCTCGATTTCCGCTTCGACGGCATGGACCTCGGCCAGTTCCGGGTTCCCGCGAGGCCGGGAGACCAGATCGACCTGTTCGGGGCCTAGGCCGCCCTCGCCAGGGCGTCGCGGGCCTCGGCGGTGATCTCGAAGGAGCGGACGCGGGCGGCGTGGTCGTAGATCTGGGCGGTGACGATGATCTCGTCGGGGCGGTGGCGGCGCACGAAATCGTCGAGTCCGGCCCGTACGGTCTCGGGGCTGCCGACCACGGCCTTGGCGAGTGCGCCCATCTGGGTGGAATCGACGCCCACCTTCGCGAACCGCGCCTCTATGTCGTCGACCGGCGGCGGCAGCGGCGCGGGCTGGCCGTAACGCAGGTTGAGGAACGCCTGCTGCAGCGACGTGAAGAGCCGCCGGGCGGCCTCGTCCGTCTCGGCGGCGACCACGTTCAGGCCCAGCATGACGTGCGGCTTGTCGAGGTATTCCGACGGTTCGAACCGCTGGCGATAGATGGCGATCGCCTCCTCCATCTGCTGGGGCGCGAAGTGCGAGGCGAAGGCGTAGGGCAGGCCCAGCGCCGCGGCGAGCTGGGCGCCGAACAGGCTGGAGCCCAGGACCCAGACCGGCACGTTCAGGCCCGCGCCGGGCACCGCGCGGACGAGCTGGTTCGGCTGGGCCTCGCGGAAGTAGGCCATCAGCTCGACCACGTCCTGCGGGAAGCGGTCCACGTCGCCGGCGAGCGTGCGGCGCAGCGCCCGGGCGGTGACCTGGTCAGTGCCCGGCGCGCGGCCGACGCCCAGGTCGATGCGGCCGGGAAACAGGCTCTCCAGCGTCCCGAACTGCTCGGCGATCACCAGCGGCGCATGGTTGGGCAGCATGATCCCGCCGGCCCCCACGCGGATGGTCGAGGTGCCGGCCGCCACGTGGCCGATGACCACGGCGGTGGCGGCGCTGGCCACGCCGGGCATGTTGTGATGCTCGGCCAGCCAGAAGCGCCGGTAGCCCAGCCGCTCGGCGTGGCGCGCGAGGTCCAGGCTGTTGCGGAACGACTGGGCGGCGTCGGAGCCTTCCAGGATGGGCGAGAGGTCGAGGACGGAGAGCGGAACCATCCCCGCAATATGGGGCCGCTCAGCGCGAGAACACCCCCACCAATTCTATGTGCGGGGACCAGAGGAACTGGTCGACCGGCAGGACGCGCTCCAGCCGGAAGCCGGCGTCCACCAGGGTGCGGGCGTCGCGGGCGAAGGTGGCGGGGTTGCACGAGACGCCGATCACCCTGGCGACGCCGGAGCGGGCCAGCTCGGCGGCCTGTTCGGCGGCGCCGGCGCGGGGCGGGTCGAACACGGCCACGTCGGTCTTCTTCAGCTCCTCGGCGAGCATCGGGCGGCGGACCAGGTCGCGGGCCTCGGCGGTGATCCCGTGCAGCCCGGGCGCGGATGCGAGCGCCCCGGTGAGCGCCTGGATGGCCTCGGGCGCGAAGTCCGCGGCGTGGACCTGGGCGATCCCGGCCAGCCGGAAGGTGAAGGTGCCCACCCCGCAGTAGAGGTCGGCGATCCGCGAGGCGCCTGCCGCGGCTGCCGCCACGAAGTCGCCCATGGCGGTCTCCGCTCCGAGGGTCGCCTGCAGAAACGCCCCCGCCGGAAGGGCGACGGTCACGTCGCCCAGGCGCACCTGCGGCATGCGGGCGAGATAGGCGACCTCCCCGGCCAGGGTGACTCGGGCGAAGTCGGCCTCGGCGGCGCGTTCGGCGACCTGCATCCGCGCGTCGGCCGACAGCCCGCCGCTCTTCGCCTCCACGCCGGTGATGTCGACGTCGATGCCGGTGGCGGTGAGCGTGCAGTGCAGGGTCGGCGCGGACTTCGGGTGCTCGAACAGCGGTGCGGCGAGCCGCTTCAGCGCAGGTATCGCCTCCTGCAGGCGAGGCTCGGAGATCGGGCAGACCGCGACGTCGACCAGATCCCACGACTTCCGCGCCTTGTAGCCGGCGCGGGCCGCGTCGCGGGCGCCCCGCCGGGCGTGCAGGGCGAAGCGGCGGCGCGTCCCGGGCCCGGCGGCGTAGGCCGGCAGGAACTCGGCCTCGAGGCGCTGGCGGGCCAGCGTGCCCCGCAGCCGTTCCACCTTCCAGGCGAGGTACGGCGCGTGCGCCCAGTGCTGCAGGGCGCAGCCACCGCAGACACCGAAGTGCGGACACGGCGGCTCGACCCGGTCGGCGCCCGCGGCCAGCACCTCGACGAGGTCGCGCCGTTCGCCGCGGCCCCTGGCCAGCACCCGCTCGCCGGGCAGGGTGAAGGGCACATAGACGCCGCCCGCGGCGACGCCGTCCCCCTCCCCGCCCATGGCCTCGATCAGGAGCTCGACGGGCGGGCCGGAGGGCGCCGGGGGCTTGGGTCTGGGACGTCGCATGGGGCCTCTTAGCAGGCCTGCGCCTGACAGAGATGAACGAAGATGAACGGCTCGCTCAACGTCCGTTCAGCTTGCGGGCCCGATAACCTGGGCTGAAGCGGCCGAGGGGCCTGCTGCGAAGGATTCGAGAGAGGGGATTTCATGTCGAAGCGTTCCACCATCGGCAGGAGCGCGCTGGTCGCGGTGGCCGGCGTCATGGCGCTGAGCGCCGGCGCGGCCAACGCCCAGCCCTACGGCCAGTACGGCGACTACGGTTCGGGCGGCGGCTACGACCCGTGCAAGCGCGAGCAGACCGGCCGCGGGGTGGTCGGCGCCCTGCTGGGCGGCGCGATCGGCGCGGCCGTGGGCGCCAATGCGGCGGCCCGCAACAACCGCCAGGACGGCGCCCTGCTGGGCGGCGGCGTGGGCGCCATCGCCGGCGCCATGGTGGGCAACAAGAGCGCGGCCTGCACCGGCGGCGCCGTGCCCTACGCTCCGCAGACCAGCTACTACGGCGGCTCCAGCCAGTACGGCTATGCGCCGAGCTACGGCTATGCCCCGAGCTACGGGAGCCGCCGCGGCTACGTCGAACGCGACTACTACGGCGACAACCGCGGCTATAGCGGCGCCTACGACGACCGCTCGTGGGCCTACGGCCGACGGGGCGAACGCTACCGCATCGCCCAGGGCTACGGCGCCGACGGCTCGGGCTGCACCCTGGCCGAGAGCCCGGTCTACATGCCGGACGGCCGCACCCAGACCCGCATGGTCCGGGTCTGCATGGACAGCCGCGGCCGCTACCAGGTCGTCGACTAAGCGTTTCTTCCGAAGAGCATCTGACCTTGGCCGTCCGCTACCCGCGGGCGGCCATTTTCTTTTGCGCCCAGAGCAGGAACTCGCGGTTGCCGTCGCCGCCGGAGATCGGGCTGTCGGCAGTGGCTCGAACGGTCCAGCCCGCGACGTCCAGGAACCTCGTCACGCCGGCCAGGGCGTCGGCCTGCGCCGCCTCGTCCTTTACGAGGCCGCCCTTCCCCACCCGCTCGGGACCGACCTCGAACTGCGGCTTCACGAGCGCCACGAGATCGGCGCCCGGGCGGGCCAGGGCGAGCGCCGCCGGAAGGGCCTTGGCGAGGCCGATGAAGCTGACGTCGGTGACGATCAGGTCGACGGCGTCCGGGATCAGGGCGGGCGTAACGGCGCGGGCGTCGGTGGCTTCCAAACTCACAACCCGCGAATCCGCCGCCAGCTTGGGATGCAGCTGGCCGCGCCCGACATCGACGGCGTAGACACGCGCGGCGCCCCGGCTGAGGCAGACCTCGGTAAAGCCGCCGGTTGAGGCCCCCACGTCCACCACGACCCGCCCTGCCACCTCGACCGGCCAGAGCGCCAGGGCGCCGGCCAGCTTGAGCGCTCCCCGGCCGACCCATGGGTGGGCCGGTGTCGCGGAGATGGCGGCGGCCTCGTCCAGCAGGTCGGCGGCCTTCTCCACAGGACGCCCGTCGGCGGTGACGCCGCCCGCCTCGATGGCGGCGCGGGCCTTGGCGCGGCTCTCGAAGAGGCCGCGCTCCACCAGGAGGACGTCGGCGCGCTTCCTCAGGCGTCGGCCTTCTCGTCCTCGAACAGCTTCTTCAGCTCATTCTTGAGGATCTTGCCGTTCGGGTTGCGCGGCAGGGTCTCGTGCCAGAACTTCACAGCCACCGGCACCTTGAAGGCGGCCAGCCGCTCAGCGACGTGGGCGCGCAGCTCGTCTTCGCTCGCCTCCGCGCCGGGCTTCAGGGTGACCACCGCTGCGGGTTCCTCGCCCAGGGTCCGGTGCGGCACGCCGACGATGGCGGCGTCCATCACGGCGGGGTGGTCGTAGAGGACGTTCTCCACCTCGACGCAGTAGATGTTCTCGCCTCCGCGGATCAGCATGTCCTTGGCGCGGTCGATGATGAAGCAGAAGCCCTCCTCGTCCATGCGGGCGAGGTCACCGGTGCGCACCCAGCCGTCGACGAAGGTCTGGGCGGTGGCTTCGGGCTTGTTCCAGTAGCCGCGGGCGTTCATCGGGCCCTTCGACCACAGCTCGCCCACCTGGCCGGGCGGCAGGACGGTCTTGCCGTCCTCCACGTCGCGGATCTGGATCTCGGCGACGGCGGCGGCGACGCCGCAGCTGTCCGGACGGTTGGCGTAGTCCTCGGCGCCGTTGGAGGTGACCGTGGCGCAGGTCTCGGTCATGCCCCAGCCTTGGCCGGACTGCGACTTCGGGAAGGCCTCCTTGATGCGCCGGACCAGTTCGGGCGCCGAGGGCGCACCGCCGTAGGAGACGGCTTCAAGGGAGGATAGGTCGTAGTTCGCCCGGGCGGGGTGCTCGATGAGCTGCCAGGCGATGGTCGGCACGCCGCCGGCCGACATGATCTTCTCGCGCTCGATCAGCTCGAAGGCGCGGATCACGTCCCACTTGTACATCATCACGAGCTTGGCCCCGCCGAACAGCGAGGGGTTCAGCACGGCGAAACAGCCGGTCACGTGGAAGAAGGGCACGCTGATCAGCGAGGAGCGCTGCGGCGCTTCCGGATCGGGCATCGGCGGCATCTCGCCCCGGCGCAGGAAGCTGCGGGCGCCCGCCGCTGCGGCAGTCAGGATGTTGGTGTTCACCGCCCGCTGGGTGGCCAGCGCGCCCTTCGGCCTGCCGGTGGTGCCGGAGGTGTAGAAGATGGTGGCGTCGTCGTCGGGACCGATCTCCGCCGGCGGCAGCGGCTGGTCGGGCAGCTTCGCCCAGTCGTTGGCGCCGCCCAGCACCGACTCCAGCTTGGTGACATAGGGGTGGGCGATCTCCTCGATCTCGCGGCTGACGTAGACGCGGACGAGGTCGGGACAGTTGGCGAAATGCTCGGTGAGCCGCTGGTAGCGCTCGGCGTCCATGACCGCGACCTTGGTCCCGGAATCGGTGAGCCCGTATTCCAGCTCAGGGCCCGTCCACCAGGCGTTCAGCGGGGTGATGATCGCCCCCAGGGAAGCCGCCGCGTAGAAGGCCACCACCCATTCCGGCAGGTTGCGCATGATGACGGCGACCCGGTCGCCCTTGCCGACGCCCTGCGCCTGCAGCTCGCGGGCGAAGGCCGAGACGGCGCGGTAGAAGGCCTCGAAGGTGACGCGTTCGTCCTCATAGACCAGGAACACCTTCTCACCGTGCGCGCGGGACGCCTCCACGACGGCGCGGAGCGACGGCGGCAGGTGCTTCCAGACCTTGTAGGACACCCCGTGGATGACCTTCTCCTCGGTCTCCAGCGGCGTGCCGGGCTGGGTCATCAGCGCATGGGCCTGCTGGATCGACATGGCGGGCCAGCCGGGCGGCAACGCGGCCTCGGACATCGTTTCACTCCTGCGCTCGCGCGGGATCTCGACGGCCCGCGTCCTCATGGGTGAACAAGCATAACCCAGGGCCGGAGGCAAACGGGTGTTTGAAGGCCCCCGTCGCATTGACGCCCCAGGCTGCGCCATGTACCTGCGAGTTATTCGCAGAAGCATTTGCAGAGTTTCGATGCCTCCCCTGTCCCGCCGTCTTCCCGCCCTTCTCCTGGCCGGCGTCAGCCTGCTCGCCACCGGCGCGATCGCCGCCGAGTCTGACGCCGAAGCTCCGCGCGACCTGGAAGAGCTGGTGGTGACCGCCGACGCCGGCTTCGGCGCCCAGGCGGTGCAGGCCGGATCGTTCCGCAACGCGCGGGTGATCGACACCCCGCTGACCGTCACCGTCATTTCGCGCGAGGTGATCGAGGCGCAGGCCGCCCGTGGGCTCTACGACGCACTCCGCAACACCGGCGGCGTCACTCGCTCGCAGCTTTCCGGCGGCACCTATGACAACATCGCCATCCGCGGGATCCTGGTGGAAAACCGCGGCAACTACCGCCTGAACGGCGCCCTCCCCGTCATCAACCTCGTCGAGCAGCCGCTTGAGAACAAGGCGCGCGTCGAGGTCCTGAAGGGGGCGTCGGCCCTCTACTACGGCTTCGTCCCGCCCTCCGGCGTCATCAACATGACCACCGAGCGGCCGCTGGACGAGGCCTTCAACGAGGTCACGATCAGGGGCGACAGCCATGGCGGCCTCATCGGCGCTCTGGACGTCAGCCGCCGGTTCGCCGAAGGCCGGATCGGGGTGCGCACCAACCTGGCCTACGGCGAGGTGGAGCCCGGCATCGACCGCGTCCAGGGCGAACGCGCCCTGGCCACCCTGGCCGTCGACGTCGCTCCCACCGACCGCCTCAGCGTCCAGGTGGACTACGAGTACATCGAGAAGGACATCTCGGAATCGCCGGCCATCGCCCTGCTGCCCGCTGTCGGCGGCGTGGTCCGCCTGCCGGATGTGCCAGACCCCAGCCTGAACCTCGGCGACACGTGGCAGCGCTACGACGCCTTCGCCCAGAACGTCATGGTCCGCGCCAACTACCGGATCTCATCCCGCTGGGCCGCGAAGCTCGAGGTGGGCGAGGCCGTCACCGAACGCGACCGGTTCTACGCGCAGTTCCAGAACTACAGTCTCACCACCGGCGACGGCCAGTTGCAGGTGTCCCTGACCCAGGACCAGCGCTTCACCAACCGCAACGCCCGCGCCGAGATCACCGGCCTCGTCGACACCGGCCCGATCACGCACGAGCTCACCCTGGGCTGGACCGCCAACGAGCGCCGCTCGCGCGGTTTCGGCGCGCCGAACCAGCTGACGCCGCAGAACCTGTTCAATCCGCGCCGGCTGCCGCAGCTGAACTTCCCCACCCGGACGGTTCTGGCCCGCACCAGCATCACCGACGAGGGCCTCTATGTCTTCGACCGGATGGCGTGGGGCCCGCTGCAGGTGCTGGGCGGCCTCCGCCGCTCCGACTACGAGAGCGTGACCACGCCTCCGACCGGGCGGATCACGACCTACAGGGTGGAGGAGACGACGCCCCTGGCCGCGGTGATCTACAAGCCCGTCGACTGGATCAGCCTCTACGCGACCTATCTGGAGGGCCTGGAGGAAGGCGGCACCGCACCCCAGACCGCCGTCAACGCCTTCGAGGTCCTGCCGCCGGCCAAGTCCGACCAGTGGGAGGTGGGCGCCAAGGCGGAGATCGGCCGCAGCGTCGTGGCCTCGGTCGCCTACTTCGAGATCACTCGGCCCAACGCCTTCACCAACCCCGAGCGCCGCTTCGTGCTGGACGGCGAGGTGGAGTACCGCGGGGTGGAAGCGATGGCCTCGGGCGAGCTCACCGAGAACCTGTCGCTGATCGCCTCGGCCCTGTGGCTCGACGCCGAGCAGACCCGCGGGACCGCCGCGATCGTCGGCAAGCGCCCGGAGAACACCGCCGAGTGGACCGCCAGCCTGTTCGCCGAATGGCGGACGCCCTGGATCGAGGGGCTGCGCCTCAGCGGCGGGCTCTTCTACACAGGCGACCGGGCGGTGAACCCTCAGAACCAGGCCTTCATCGACGGCTATGTACTGGCGGAGGTCGGCGCCCGTCTCAGCCGCGAGATCGCCGGCGGCGAGACCACCTTCCAGGTCAACGTCGAGAATGTGGCGGACAAGAAGTACTGGAACACAGCCGGCAACGGGCTGCTGGGCGTGGGCGCCCCGCGCACCGTCAAGTTCCGGGTGACGCGGGCCTTCTGATGCTCGGCGTGCTGCGCAAGCTCCACGCCTGGACGGGCCTTGCGCTCTGCCTGCTGCTGATCCCGCTGGCGCTGTCCGGCGCGAGCCTGGTGTTCAAGCCGCAATGGCTGCGGGCGACGGTTCCCCATGCGGGCGAGGCTACGCATGTCACGCCGGCCGAGGCCGCCCTGACGATGGCGGCGGCGCAGGCGGCCTTCCCGGACATGACCTCGGTGATCTTCGCCGGCCCGGCCATCGGCGTGCACGAGGTGCTACGCAAGGACGGCGGGGGCTATCTGGCGGCCGGGTCCGGAGACGTCGTCCAGAGGTGGACGAAGAACGGCCGGGTCGTGGACTGGCTGTTCGACCTGCACCACCACCTGCTGTCCGGCGAGACCGGGACCAAGGTCGGGGGGGCCGTGGGGCTGCTCACCGCGGCCATGATCCTCACCGGCCTGGCAGTCTGGGTCCCGGCCTGGCGCAGCTTCGCCTGGCGGGTGAAGCCGGGAAAAAAGGGGCGCGCCGGCTGGCTGGCCGCCCACCGCGACCTTGGCCTCATCAGCGCCCCGGTGGCGCTCGTCATCGTCATCACCGGTTCGGCCGTGGCCCTGGACGACGTGGCCGCAGCCGTCATGGGTTTCGAGCGCGCCAAGCCGCCGGCCACCGCGGGCGTGGGCGAGGTGGACTGGCTCAGGGCTTTCGCGGCGGCCCAGGCGCGCTTCCCAGGGTCCGAGATCCGCATCGCCGCCCTGCCCCGGCGGGGCAAGCCCGCCGTGATCCGGGTGCGCCAGCCGGACGAGTGGCACGCCAACGGCCGGACAACCCTCTGGGTCGACCCGGCGACGAGCCAGATCATGGCGGTCGACGACGCCCTGGCCCAGGCTCCGGCCGCGCAGTTCTACAACGCGTTCTGGCCCGTCCACGCGTCCAAGGTCGGCGGCCTGGCCTGGAAGGTCGTGACCTTGTTCGCCGGCCTGGCGCTGGCGGCCCTCTCCCTCTACGGCGCGGAGTCCTACCGCCGGAAACTGTTCCCCGGCCGGTAGAGGTTGCCCCAAGGGAAACCGCGCTCGTGTTAGGCTGCCCGAAGGTCAAGTTGGACAGCTTACGGGAGCCGCCTCATGCGACGCGTCCTCGTTCTCGCCCTTGCTACCGCCCTAGGCACAGCGGCCGCCGCGCTGGCCGCACCGGAGCCCGGCCCGCCCTCAGCCACCGCCGCGGCCAGCATCCCGCCGCCAGGCTGGAAACCGCCCCGCAACGCCTTCGGCCAGCCGGACCTCGCCGGCTACTGGAGCAACGCCACCCTCACCCCGCTGACCCGTAACCGCCGACTCTCGGACAAGGCGACGCTCACCGCCCAGGAGGCGCAGGCGTTCGAGAAGATGTGGGCCGCCGCGCTCGCAGAGTCCGACGCGCCCAGCGATCCGAACGAGACCACCGAGGCCGTGCAGGCCAGGTTCAGCGATTCCAAGCTGCTGGAGATCCGGCCCGACTTCGCGGCCGCGGGCGGCGACGTGGGCGGGTACAACACCTTCTGGATCGATCCCGGCGCCCACCTCGTGGAGGTGAACGGCGAGTACCGCACCTCCATCCTGACCACCGCCAACGGCCAGCCGCCGCCGCGGAGGAAGGGCGCATCCGCGGCGGCCGGATCCGGCCAGTACCGGGACGTCTACGACAGCTACGAGAACCGCTCGCTCGGCGAGCGCTGCATCATCGGGTTCGGGCGAAACGCCGGCCCGCCGATGCTGCCGAACGGCTACTACAACAACAACTACCAGATCCTACAGACGGCCGACGCCGTGGTGATCGAGGTGGAGATGATCCACGACGCCCGGGTCATCCGGCTGAACGGGACCCACCGCACCGACGACGTCCGGCCGTGGATGGGCGATTCGATCGGCCGCTACGAGGGGAACACCCTTGTGGTCGAAACTACCCACATCCCCGAGGCGCAGAGCTTCATGGGGTCGTGGAAGAACCTGAAGGTGACCGAGTGGTTCACCCGGGTCTCGCCCAGCCGGATTCTCTACCGCTTCCAGGTGGAAGACCCGGAGACCTGGGACGCCCCCTGGGGCGGCGAGTACACCTTCGCGCCCCTGAGCGGCCGCGTCTACGAATACGCCTGCCACGAGGGCAACTACGCCCTGCCCGGCATCCTGGCCGGCGCCCGCCACCAGGAAAAGGAAGCGGCGGCCGCCAAGGCCGACACCGCCCCCCCGAAGGCCAGGCGCGGCGCCGACTAGGCGACCGCGGTCAGCCTCGACAGCGCGCCTTCCAGCTTGGCCTTGGCCGTCTCGGCCTCGGCCAGGCGCTCGCGGTTCTCCTCGACCACCTCCTCCGGCGCGCGGGCGACGAAGTCGGGGTTGCCGAGCTTCTTCGCCGTCTTCTCGATGTCGGCGGCGAGGCTCGCCACCTCCTTGGAGAGTCGCGCGCGCTCGGCGGCCAGGTCGATGAACTCGGCCACCGGCAGGGCCAGCGTCGCCCCGTCCACAACGTAGGGGATCGCCCCCGCGGGCGCGGCGTCCACGAAGCGGACCTCCTCGACGCGCAGCAGGCGCGCGATCAGCGGCGCGCTCTCGGACAGCACCTTCTTCTGGGCCTCGCTCGCCTCGACCACCAGCAGCGGCGGACGGGCGGACGGCGGCACGTTCAGCTCCGAGCGCACCGACCGGCCCTCGGAGATGCTCTCGATGATGAGCTCGATCTCGGCGTCGGCGCGGGCGTCGACCAGGGTGTCCGGCAGCTCCGGCCAGGGCGCGGTCATCAGGAAGCCTTTGTGGGCGCGCGGGGCGCCGAGGTCGGCCGTCTGGCCCCACAGTTCCTCGGTGAGGAAGGGCATCACCGGGTGGAGCAGGAGCATGATCTGGTCCAGCGCCCAGGCGGCGGTCGCCTGGGTCTCGGCCTTGGCCGCCTCGTCCTCGCCGGTGAGGATCGGCTTGGCGAGCTCGACGTACCAGTCGCAGAACTGCCGCCAGATGAACTTGTAGAGGGCGTCCGCCGCCTGGTCGAAGCCGCAGTCGGCCAGGGCGTCGGTGACCACCTTCGCGGTCCGCTGGGTCTCGCCGACGATCCAGCGGTTCAGGACGCCCTTCACCTGACCGGGGTCGAAGCCCTCGGCGCGGGCGCAGCCGTTCATCTGGGCGAAGCGCGTGGCGTTCCACAGCTTGGTGCCGAAGTTGCGGTAGCCCTCGATGCGCTGGCGCGAGAGCTTGATGTCGCGCGCGGCCCCCGACATGGCGGTCAGGGTGAAGCGCAGGGCGTCGGCGCCGAAGTCGTCCACCAGCTCCAGGGGGTCCAGGACATTGCCCTTGGACTTGGACATCTTCGCGCCGGAGGCGTCGCGGACGAGCGCGTTGATGAACACCCGCCTGAACGGGACCTCGCCCATGAAGTGCAGGCCCTGCATCATCATCCGGGCGACCCAGAAGAAGATGATGTCGAAACCGGTGATCAGGGTGTGGGTCGGGTAGAAGCGCCGCAGGTCGTCGGTCTTCTCCGGCCAGCCGAGCGTCGAGAACGGCCAGAGCGCGGACGAGAACCAGGTGTCGAGGACGTCCTCGTCCTGCTTCAGCGGCTCATCGCGCCCGTAGAGCTCACGGGCCTGGCGCTTCGCCTCGTCCTCGGTCTCGGCGACGAAGACCTTCCCGTCCGGACCGAACCAGGCGGGGATGCGGTGGCCCCACCACAGCTGGCGCGAGATGCACCACGGCTGGATGTTCCGCATCCACTCGAAGTAGGTCTTCTCCCAGTGCTTCGGCACGAAGACGGTGCGGTCGGTCTCCACCGCCTTGATCGCGTCGCGGGCCAGGACCTCGGCGTTCACGTACCACTGGTCCGTCAGGTAGGGCTCGACGACAACGCCGGAGCGGTCGCCGTGCGGGACCATGTGGCGGGTCTTCTCGATGCCGCGGAGAAGGTCCAGCGCCTCGAACTGCTCGACCACCTTCTTGCGGGCGGCGAAGCGGTCCAGGCCGCGGTACTCGACGGGCGCGTTGTCGTTGATCTTCGCGAAGTCGTCGAAGACGTTGATCATCGGCAGGTTGTTGCGCTTGCCGACCATGAAGTCGTTGAAGTCGTGGGCCGGGGTGATCTTCACCGCGCCGGAGCCCTTCTCCGGGTCGGCGTATTCGTCGGCGATGATCGGCACGGGCCGGCCCACGATCGGCAGGCGCACGCACTTGCCGATCAGGTGCCTATAGCGCTCGTCACTCGGGTGCACGGCGACGGCGGTGTCGCCCAGCATGGTCTCCGGCCGGGTCGTGGCCACGACGATCTCGCCCGAGCCGTCCTCCAGCGGATAGGCGAAGTGCCAGTAGTGGCCGTCGACCTCGCGCTGTTCGACCTCGAGGTCGGAGATCGCCGTCTGGAAGTGCGGGTCCCAGTTCACCAGCCGCTTGTCGCGGTAGATGAGCTTCTCCTTGTACAGGGTGACGAACACCTTGCGCACGGCGGCGCTCAGGCCCTCGTCGAGGGTGAAGCGCTCGCGCGACCAGTCGCAGGAGGCGCCGAGGCGCCTGAGCTGGTTGACGATGGTCCCGCCGGATTCGGCCTTCCATTCCCAGACCTTGGCGACGAAGGCGTCGCGGCCCAGGTCGCGGCGGCCCTGGTTGCCCTGCTGCGCCAGCTGGCGCTCGACCACCATCTGGGTGGCGATGCCGGCGTGGTCGGTGCCGGGCAGCCACAGCGCCGCCTTGCCCCGCATCCGCTCGAAGCGGATCAGCACGTCCTGCAGGGTGTTGTTCAGCGCGTGCCCGATGTGCAGCGAGCCGGTGACGTTCGGCGGCGGGATGACGATGGAGAACGGCTCGGCGGCCGGGTCGTCCGTGGGCGCAAAGCCGCCCGAGGCCTCCCAGGCGGCGTAGAGGCGCGGTTCGACGGTCTTGGGATCGAAGGTTTTTTCGAGCATGGAGCGGTTTCTAGCTGGCGCGGTCCAATACAATTCCGCTCATCCCCGCGAAAGCGGGGACCCAGGCTTTTTCCGTTTTCAGCAGAGGGCTGACCGCGGCCTGCGAGCTTCCCGGGCTCACTAGCACAAAAACAGCTGGGTCCCCGCTCTCGCGGGGATGAGCGGTGGAAAGCCTACCGTACCCGGCCGCGGGCGATGCGCTCGACCTCGGCCTCGACCGCCTGCTGGACGATGGCCGGCAGGTGGTCGTCCAGCCACTGCTGCAGCAGCGGGCGCAGCAGCTCGCGGACCACGTCCTCGAGGGTCCGGCCGTCGGCCGGCATGGCAATGGTCTGGGTGAGGCGGTCGAAGGCGGACGCGGCGGCCGTGGCGGCGCGCTCGCTGACCAGAGGCGCGACCTCTGCGGCGGCGACGGGCTCGGGCGCCGGTTCCGGCGGCGGGGCCGCGGACGGGGTGTAGACGTCGAGGTCGCCGTGGGTCTCGACCTTGTCGGTGAGCTCCAGGGGCTCGTCGTCCGCCTCGACCGGCTCGGGCTCGGGGGCGGCGGCGACGGGTTCCGGCTCGGGCATGGGCTCGGGCTCGGGAGGCGGCGCGGCTTCCGCCACGGGTTCCGGCTCGGCTTCGACGGGCGTCGGCGGCTCGTCGCCGTGCGGCGGCGTGTCCTTGGCCTCGGCGGCCGGAGCCTCGTCCTCGGAGATGATCCGGCGGATGGAGGCCAGGATCTCCTCCATGGTCGGTTCTTGCGAAGTCTGCTCGGACATGGGCTTGAGACCGCCGGTGAGAGTGAGAATCCCTAGGCGCTAGCCTAAGCGCCCCCGACCGTTCGCGCAATTTGCGGGGCGCGACGAATTCGCCCGACGCGCGAAACAGCCTAGCGGGGCGGCGGGGCCGCGTCCTGGACCGGCGGCGGCTGCAGGCCCGGCGGGATCGGCGCCTCCACGGGCTTGTCCTTCGGCTGCGGGATCGGCGGCACGGCGACCGTCCGGTCGATGATCGAGATCGGCTCCTCCCAGGGCACCCAGCCCCAGGTGATGCGCAGCTTCCGGTAGTTCGCCTTGGCGTCGTACTGCGGTTCCGTCGGGATCAGGTTGCGGGCCTCGAGCCGGCCCATGGCCGAGAGCACGGAGGCTGCGGCCACGTACTCGTCGCGGCGGGCGCTGACCTGCGAGAGCTCGGCGTTGCGCAGTTCCTGCTCGGCGTTCAGCACGTCGAGGGTGGTGCGCAGGCCGACCTGCTGCTCCTGGCGGGTGCCCTCGGCAGCGATCCGGGCGGCGCGCACCTGCTCGGCGGTGGAGCCAATGTTGGCCCGCGCGGCGATCAGCTGGTTCCAGGACTGGGTGACCTGCTGCAGCACCGTGCGACGCTGGGTCTCGATGTTGATCCGGTCGGCGTTGTTGCGCTCGATGGACTGGCGGATGCGCGAGGTGGTGAGGCCGCCGTTGAACAGCGGCACCGTCACGGTCGCGCGCGCCGTGAACTCACGCGAGTAGAGGTCCCGGTCGAACGGCTCGGCGGGGCCGCCGAAGGTCAGGCCGCTGTTCACCGACACCGTCGGCATGCGCTCGGCGCGAGCGCCGGCGACACGGGCCCGGCTCGCCTGTTCGGCGAACTGCTGGGCGCGGAGCTGCGGGTTGTAGGACTCGGCGACGGTGAAGGCTTCGTCCACCGTCGGGGGAAGCAGGAAGGCGAGCGACGGCTCCGGCTCCAGGGTCCCCGGATTGCGGCCCACGGCGGCGGCGTAGTTGGAGCGGCTGTTGCCGAGCTGGGCCTCGGCCACCTGCAGCTGCGACTGGGCCGCGGCGAGGCGCGCCTGCGACTGGGCGACGTCGGTGCGGGTGATCTCGCCGACCTCGAAGCGCGCGTCGGACTCCTCCAGCTGCCGCTGCAGGACGGAGACGTTCTCCTGCCGGATCCGCAGGGCCTCCTGGTCGCGGCGGACGTCGGCGTAGGCCTGGACCACCTGGCCGATCACCTGCGATTCTATCCGGCGCAGGTTCTCGCGGCCGGCCAGGATGTCGGACTGCACGGCGGAGACCGCGGAGGCCACGCGGCCGCCGGTCCAGATCGGCTGTGAGAAGGACAGGCCTGCGGCGGCGGAGTTGGACTCGGAGAAGGTCGTCGTGCCGGGGCGCTGGGTATCGGGAACGCCGTCGCCGTTGGTGTCGACCATCAGCGCCATCCGCGGCGTGCGGGTCTCGCTGTAGTTGGCGGAGCCGGTCAGGCTGAGCGTCGGCCGCCAGCCGGAACGCGCCTGCACATAGGTCTCGTCGAGCGCGCGCTGGGTGGCGCGCTGCGCCTGCAGCGTGGGGTTCGACTCGTAGGCCATGGCGATGGCGTCGGCGAGGGTCTCGGCCGCGGCGGGCGCGGCGATCGCGCCGGCGGCCCCCACGCTGAAGATCGCGGCGAGGAGGCGGCCGCGAAGGCTCTTCGACATTCGATATCCCCGATATTTAGGCGAGAGAGACTGTAGCCCCTATACGCAACCCCTAGGGCCAAGACCAACCAGGCGTCACCTTAAGCTTTTTTCACTCCGAGGTTTCGTCGGTGTTGCTGCGGCGCCTAGAAGGCGAAACCGTGTTGCGCCTCGAAGCCTGCCAGGACCGGCGGCGTAGCGTCGAAAAGCTCGCGCCGGCCCACGCCGTCCTCGGCCATCAGATACAGGCAGGCCTTGCCCACAGGCCCGTCCCGTTCGACGACCGCCAGCCGGCCGCCCTGCTCCAAGGCCGAGAGCCAGGCCTGGGGGGCGCGCGCCACCGCGCCCTCGCAGACGATCAGGTCGTACCGCTCGCCGCCGAGCGCCGTCAGGTCCTCGCCGTCCAGCCGGGTGACGGAGACGCCCATCGCCTCGATCACGGCGCCCGCGTAGAGCGCGGCGATCGCCAGGGCGCGTTCGCCGGGCATCGGGCGCAGGGCCTGCAGGAGCTTGGCGACGTCCCGGGGTTTCAGGAGGAAGCGGCCCGGAGCGTACTCCACCTCGGTGTCGGCATAGGCGAGGTATGCGCGCCCCTCGGGCACGAACCGTTCCCGCGGCAGGGCCCGCATGGCGTCGTGGATGCGCACGTCGGTGACGTCTTGGGTGCGCACCTGGCTTTCCACCATGTTCAGGCGGGCGGCGGCGAGGTCGGCCATCAGGTCCTCTGGAAGCAAGGGAACGACGCGGGCTTATAGGTCCGCGTCGCGCGCCAACGCAATGCGGCCCGCTGACAGACGTTGCCGGGCGCCGGCCGTTCTGTTAGCGAGGCGCCCTCCGGTTGGCCTGATGGCGGAGTGGTGACGCAGCGGACTGCAAATCCGTGCACCCGGGTTCGATTCCCGGTCAGGCCTCCAACCTCCCACTGATCCAAGGTGCGTTTGCGCCCTCGCCGCGTTGAGGCGGTATGCGGGTTCCCTATCTCCAGGCGCGGCTGAGCGAGGCCGTCGAGGCTCTGGCCGCCCATGACGGAGACCTGCGTGATGCGCTCTATGCCGCGCACCTCCGTCTGCACACCCTGCTGCCGGAGCACTTTCCCCCCGGCCCCCTGCGGGAGGACTTCGCCCGCCTGCACGGGGCCCTGACCAAGCGCCGCCCGAGCGATCCGCAGGAGGCGAGCGTTCTCGACGTGATCGGAGCCCTGTCCGCAGCGGACGCCGAGGATATCCGACGCCAGATCATCGACCTGCAGGCAAGGGCGGCCCGCCTGTCGCCGGAGACGCCGCCACCCGAGGGGCCGGAGCCCGCGCCCATGCGCCTCGCCGGACCGGTCGCCCGAGCCTTCCCGGCGGAGGAGGCGCCGGTGCTCGTGGTGTTCGGCAGCACCGAAGGCCACACCGAGCGCCTGGCGGGCGCGGCCGCCGACCGGCTGCGAACGCACGGCCACGCGGTGACCCTGGTGCATGCCGCCCAGGCGGGGCGCACGCTGGATCCGGCCGGCCTGGCGGGCGTGCTGGTGGCCGCCTCCGTCCACTGGGGACGATACCAGGCGTCGGTCACCGCCTTCGCCCGCGCCAACCATGCGGTGCTGAACGCCCTGCCCTCCGCCTTCCTGTCGACGTCCCTTTCCGCCGCCGGGGTCGAGCAGCCGGACCACGTGGGGCTCGATGATTTCGTCCAGACCTTCCAGACCGAGACGCTCTGGACGCCGCGGCTCGTCCACCACGCCGGCGGCGCGATCCGCCCGAGCAGCTACGACTATTTCAAGCGGCTGGCCGTGACGCTGATCGCCCGCTCGCGCGGCGACGCAGTGGCCGACCGCGGCCACTACGACCTTACCGACTACGCCGCCCTGGACGGCTTCCTCGACACCTTCCGGGCCACGGTCCAGGCTGGGACCGAGGGGCGGCCCTTCGCCTGGTAAAGGCGCCCCTCGCCGGACCTCAGTCGATCAGCTGCTGGTGAAGGTAGGTGTATTCCAGCGCCTGCCGCATCGCCCGCTCGTTCAGGTTGGCGGCCGCGGCGTGCCCGCCGTCGATGTTCTCGTAATAGAGGTAGTCATAGCCGTACTCCTTGAGCCGAGCGCCCGCCTTGCGGGCGTGGGCCGGATGCACCCGGTCGTCCTTGGTGGAGGTCTCCAGGAACACCCGCGGGTACTTCTGCCCCGGCTTCAGGTTCTGGTACGGCGAATAGCTCTCGATCACCGTCCGCTCGGCCGGCACGGCCGGATCGCCGTACTCGCCCACCCAGGAGGCGCCGGCGCCGATGTGGGTGTAGCCGATCATGTCGAACAGCGGCACCTGGATGACCACGGCGTTGTAGAGCTCCGGCCGCTTGGTCAGGGCCACGCCCATCAGCAGGCCGCCGTTCGAGCCGCCCATGATGCCCAGGCGGCGCGGACTGGTGATCCTGCGCCGGATCAGGTCCTCGGAGACCGCGAAGAAATCCTCGTAGACCCGCATACGGTTGAGCTTCAGCCCGGCGTTGTGCCAGCGGGGCCCGAACTCGCCGCCGCCGCGGATGTTGGCCACCACATAGACGCCGCCCTTCTCCAGCCAGAGCTTGCCGACGGTCGACGCGTAGCCGGGGGTCTGGCTGACCAGGAACCCGCCGTAGGCGTAGAGCAGCGTCGGGGCGGAGCCGTCGAACTTCAGGTCCTTCGGCCGCACCACGAAGTACGGAACCTTCGTGCCGTCCTTCGATGTGGCCCAGTGCTGCTCGACCATGTGCTTCGAGGCGTCGAACCGCGCGGGTGCGGTCTTCAGCACGGCGGTCTCGGCGGTCGAGGCGTCCGCGAGGAACTGCTGCGACGGGGTCAGGTAGCTGGTCGCATAGACGATCATCCGGTCGTCGTTCTCGGTCGCGGAGCCGATGGAGATCGAGGAGTCCTTCGGCAGGTCGAGCTTCGTCGACGCCCAGCCGTCGCCCTTCGGCGCGAAGCTGAGGATCTGGCCCTTCACGTTGTCGTAGAGCGCCACGACCAGCCGGTTGCGGGTGGTCGCCACCTGCTCGATCGCCTGGGTCTCAGTGGGGCGCAGCACCAGCCGGCCGGCGAGCCGGGCGGGATCGGCCTTCACCGCCGCTAGGTCGAAGTCGAGGAGGTCGCCTTCCCTGAAGCCCCTGGCCGCCCAGTCCTGTTCGAGCGTCACCAGCAGCCGGCCGGCCACATAACCCTGGACGCTGGCCTTGGTGGGCAGGTCGAGCTTCTTCGGCCCGGCGTCGGTGACCAGGTAGTGCTCGGCGTTGAAGGTGTCGAGCGGGCGGTGCGCCAGGATCGCCTGCACCTTGCCGTCCGGGTCGCGCAGCACGATCGGCGAGACGCCGTAGCCGCCGTCCCTGGCCTCCCCACGGAACACCTCGGTCGCCGCCGAAAGCGGCTGGCCGCGCTTCACCAGCTTCAGGACGTAGGGGTAGCCCGAGGTGGTGACCTGGCCCTTCTCCCATTCGGTGGCGACCACCAGGGTATCGCGGTCCACCCAGCTGTAGCGGTGCTTGCCCTCCGGCAGTCGTAACCCGCCGTCGACGAACTTGCCGGTGGAGGTGTCGAACTCACGGACGATGTCGGCGTCCTTGCCGCCGTCCGACAGGGCCACCAGGCAGAGGCGATCCTCCGGCGGCAGGCAGTTCGCGCCATGCCACACCCAGTTGGCGCTCTCGGCCTTCGCCAGGGCGTCGACGTCGAGCACAGTGCGCCACTGGGGCGCGCCCGCGCGGTAGGTCTCCAGGGTGGTCGTGCGCCAGATGCCGCGCACGTGCTCGCGGTCCTGCCAGTAGTCGTAGAGTTGGCCGTCCCCGGCGAAGTAGACGCCCGGGATGCGGTCCGTCGCCGTGGCGATCTTCAGCGCGTCCTCATAGAGGGCCGGGTAGCGCGGGTCGTTCTGCAGCTGGGGCAGACTGCGGGCGTTCTCCGCCCTGGCCCACTCCAGGGCTCTGGCGCCCTCGATCTCCTCCATCCACGCGTAGGGATCGTCGTTCGGGGCGGCGCCCATCAGAAATACTCCGGCCAACATGGTCGCTAGGAAGCGCGCTTTCATCTCAGGAACCCCGACGTGCACTGGGCGCCGATAGAGCGCGAAGCCGCGGTCGGGCTCAAGAGGCAAGGCGTCGCAAAGCGACCGTGGCGGGCCCTCAGCCGCGCCGGTCGCGCCAGATCTCCAGCGCCAGCCTCGGGCGGAGCAGGAAAAGCCCGGCCCAGACGGCGAGCGCCAGGACCCGGCGGACGCGGCGGCGGGGGCGGATCTCCAGCTCGTAGAGCGCGGCGTAATCGGCGACGACGGTCATGGGCTTGCTCCTCTTGACGAGGAGGAACAGCTAGGCCGCCGGTGCGTCAGTTCCGGACGTATGGGCGCGGCGGGCGAGTTCGATCTGCTCGACCAGGATGTCCCGCAGCCGCTGCGGCGCCAGCACCTGGACCTGGTCGCCCCAGGTGAAGAGGTGCCAGGCCAGTTCGCGCATGCCGCTGGCCCTGAAGCGGACGAGGACCGAGCCGTCCGGCTGGGGCTCCAGCACCTGGTCGGAGTGGAAGCGCCAGCGCATCGCCCCCTCCGCGGACGCCGGCAGGATGCGCAGCACCACGTCCTCCGTGTCGTCCTGATAGATGCCGAAGCTCTCGTCAGCGTAGTCCTGCAGGGAGAAGTCCGGGTCGCGGCGCGCCGGCCGGCCGGTCACCTCCACGTCGCGCAGCCGGTCGAGCCGCCAGTTGCGCGGGGTCCCCTCGCCTTCCGCCGCCACCAGGTAGTTGGCGCGGCCGAACAGCACCCCGTAGGGTGTCACTTCCCGCACCCGGCCGGGCGTGGAGCCGCCCTCGTAGCGGAAGCGCAGGGGCGAGAGGCCCTTCAGGGCGTCGCGGACGGTGGCCAGCACCGCCTCGTCCTCGAACGGCCGCGGTCCGGCCTGGACGGCGATGGTCTCGGCCTGCAACAGGGCTTCCAGGTCCGGCGCCAACCGGCGGCGGGCGGCGGCGCGGGTGGCCGACAGCACCTTCTGCTCCAGGGACTTCAGCGCCGCGGCGCGGCCGTGGGCGCCCTGCAGGGCCCAGGCTTCCGCGGCGGCGTTGAGCGCCGCCAGCTCCTCGGCGGTCGGCGCCTGGAAGAGGCCGTCCAGCCCGCTGGGGATCCGGAAGCGGCGGGTG
>NZ_DAISJG010000011.1:0-99009 GCF_036821595.1 Phenylobacterium sp. | reverse complement strand
GTCATCGTGCGGCCTCCGCCGAAAGCAGGCCGCGTCCGGCCAGGTTACGCATCAGGGCCCCCACCCCGAACGTCCAGGGGGGCGCCAGCTCGCAGGACGTGACCTTGTTCTCCAGCAGCCCGAGCTTGGGGCTCGCGACGCGGACCACGTCGCCGGTCTTGTGGGTGAAGCCGCGGCCGGGCGCGTCCCGGTCCTGGGTCGGCGCGAACAGCGTGCCGAGGAACAGGACGAAGCCGTCCGGGTACTGGTGGTGGTGGGTCGCCTGGGCGGCGAGATCCAGGGGATCGCGGCTTATCAGGCTCATGGTCGAGGTCCCTTCCAGTCGGAAGTTGTCCTCCCCCTGGATCTCCAGCGAGACCACCGCCTGGCGCACGTCGTCCATGGTGAAGTCGCCGTCGAACAGCCGGATGAACGGTCCCACGGCGCAGGAGGCGTTGTTGTCCTTCGCCTCGCCGAGCAGCAGGGCCGAGCGCCCCTCGAAGTCGCGCAGATTGACGTCGTTGCCCAGCATGGCCCCGCGGGCGCGGCCCTGCGGATCGCAGACCAGCACCACCTCCGGCTCGGGGTTGTTCCACTCGCTGTCGGAGCGGACGCCCACATAGGCGCCGGTTCCCACCGCCGACAGCGGCTGGGCCTTGGTGAACACCTCGGCGTGCGGCCCGATCGCCACCTCCAGGTATTGGGACCACAGCCCCTCGCCGATCAGCACGTCCTTGAGCCTGGCGGCGGCCTCCGAGCCCGGGCGCACCGAGCCGATGTCGGCCCCGATGCGCGCCTGCAGCTCGCCGCGGATGGCGTCGGCGCGGCCGGCGTCGCCGCGCGCCCGCTCCTCGATGACCCGCTCGATGGCCGAGACCGCGAAGGTCACCCCGCAGGCCTTGACCGCCTGCAGGTCGATGGGCGCCAACAGGCGGAGCGGCCGCTCGTCGCCGTCCGTCCACTCCGGCGCGAGGTCGTGGTCGGCGAGCGGGCCGAGGTCGCGTCCGGCCGGCACGGCCTCGTTGGGCGCGAGCCGGGCGAGCAGGTCGGCGACCGTGGGTGCGACGGCGGAAAGGTCCTCCAGCCGCCCCTGGCGCACGGCCACCGGCGACGGCCCCTCCCGCGTCCGGATGCGGCCGATGAGGAGGCTGTCCTCGGCGTCGTGGGGAAGGAGGCTAGGCACCGGAGTCCCTTTCTTGAGCTGAAAACTCGCCGTCAACCGGCGACTGCCGGCCGTGCCGGGCCGGGCGGGCCCGACAGGTCGGCGGGGCCCGAGGTGAGCACCGAGCGGTCGAGCCCGGCGACCCGGGTCTCGCCGATCAGCGCCATGGCCACGAGCATCTCGGCGCGGATAGTCTCCAGCATCGCGGCGACGCCGCGCTGGCCCTGGGCGGCGAGGGCGTAGGCCCAGGCGCGGCCGATCATCACCCCGTCGGCCCCGGACGCCATGGCCCGGATCACGTCGAGGCCCGAGCGTACGCCGGAGTCCATCAGCACCGTGATCCGCCGGTCCACGGCCTCGGCCACCGCCGGCAGGGCCGAGATGCTGGACGGCGCCCCGTCGAGCTGTCGGCCGCCGTGGTTGGAGACCACGATCCCGTCCACGCCGACCGAGACGCAGGCCCTGGCGTCGTCGGGGTCCAGCACGCCCTTCAGGACCAGCCGGCCCTTCCAGAGCTCGCGCAGCCAGTCGATCTCCTTCCAGGTGACGCTCGGGTCGTAGTTGGCCGCCACCCAGTCGAAGAAACCGCCGAGCCCGGTGCCCGGCGGCATGACGCGGGCCACGTTGCCGAGCTGGTGCGGCCGGCCGAACAGGCCCACGTCCCAGGCCCAGCCGGGGCGCTGCGCCACCTGCCACATCCGCGAGACCAGCCCGCCCACGCCGCTGGCGTTGGCCAGCCCGGTGCGGATGTCGCGGTAGCGGGTCGAGCTCACCGGCAGGTCGACCGTCAACAGCAGGGTGTCTATCCCCGCCGCCTCGGCGCGCGCCAGCAGGTCGCGCATGAAACTCCGGTCGCGGATCATGTAGAGCTGGAACCAGAAGGGCTCCCTCACCGCCGCGCGGACCTCCTCCACCGAACAGCCGGCGACGGTGGACATGCAGAAGGGGATCCCGGCCGCCTCCGCGGCGCGGGCCGCCTGCACCTCGCCGCGGCGGGCGTAGAGGCCCGCGAGCCCGATCGGGGCCAGCGCCACCGGCAGGGCCGCGCGCCGCCCGAGCAGCTCCGTGGAGAGGTCGATCTCGGCCACGTCGCGCAGCACCCGCTGGCGCACCGACAGGGTCTGCAGGTCCTCCACATTGCGCTTCAGCGTCGTCTCGGCGAACGCCCCGCCGTCGATGTACTCGAACAGGAACCGCGGCAGCCGCCGGCGCGCCAGGATCCTCAGGTCGCTAACGTCGGCCGCTCTCACGGTTGGAACCCCTCACTCGTCACGCGCGCCCCCGGGGTTCAGGCCGCCGCCGCCGGGGTCGCGTAGACCCGCTTCGACGCGTCGATCCAGAGGAACAGGAAGGCCGCGATCCCGGCGAGGGCCGCCAGCACGCCGAAGGCGGTGTTCCAGCCGTAGTAGGTCACCAGGTACCCGGTAGCGGCGGCCGCGACGGTCCCGCCCAGGTTACCGGCGGTGTTCATCACCGCCGAGACCGAGCCCGCGAATTCGTCGCCGATGTCGAGCGCCACGGCCCAGGACACGCCCACCGTCAGTTCCAGGCCGAAGACGGCGAGGCAGAAGAAGGCCACCCCGATCACCGGGTCCGTCTGGCTGATCGCCACCAGGATCATCGAGCCGGCCACCAGGAAGCCCACGATGGCCACTAGGCGGCGCGCCATCTTCAGGTTGCCCGTGCGCTCGTAGAGCTTGTCGGAGACGTAGCCGCCGGCGAGGTCGCCCAGCACCCCCGCCATCAGCGGCAGGCTGGCGAAAAGGCCCATCTTGGCGAGGCCGAAGCCGTGGGTGTCCACCAGATACTTGGGGAACCAGGAGAGGTAGATGCCGATCGAATAGGCGTAGCAGGCGTACATCGCCGCCAGGATCCACATCTGCGGGCTGGTCAGGATCTGCTTCCAGGGAACCGCCTGCCGGCCCGCGCCGTGGCGCACGCCGAGCTTCGAGGTGATCAGCTCCTTCTCCGCCTCGTTGACGAAGCGGTGCTCGGCCGGGCTGTCGCGGTAGTACCAGAACCAGACCACCGCCCAGACCACGCCCACCAGGGCGAAGACGATGAACGGCGCGCGCCAGCCGAAGGCCACGATCAGGGCCGCCGCCAGGATCGGCGTCAGCGCCCCGCCCAGCCGGGCGCCGGCGTGGGTCACGCCCTGGGCCCAGCCGCGCTCGGACGGCAGCATCCAGCGCGACAGCGAGCGCGTGGCGATCGGGAAGGCGCCGGCCTCGCCCATGCCGAACAGGAAGCGGCAGACGATCATCGAGGTGGCCGACCAGGTCGCTGCGGTCGCCGCGGTGAAGATCGACCACCAGATCACCACGCCCGAGAGCGCCCGCCTCGGTCCGAACCGGTCGCCCAGCCAGCCGCCGGGGATCTGGAAGAGGGCGTAGCTCAGCTGGAAGGCGGCGAGGATCCAGCCGATCGTCACCGTCGAGAAGCCGAACTCCTTCTGGATCGACGGGACCGCGGCGGAGATCGCCACCCGGTCCATGTAGGTGATCATGTAGACCGCCACCGTCAGCCACAGCACCACGTGCCGGGTGCGGGTCGGACGTGCGGAGGGGGAAGCGGCAGCGGCCATGCTCAGGGTTTCCTCGGGTGTCTAGACGCCGGCGTCCTGACGGCGCATGCCGCCGGCCCCGGGCTTGTTGTTGTTGTTGTTCCTGTCCGGCGCGCCCGGCGGACGCGCCGCGGTGCTCTTCGCGCCTACGGTTTCACGACCGAGACCGGCCGGCCCCCCAGGTAGACGGCGTTGATCTTGCGGGTGTTCAGGATGTCGGCAGTGGGGTCGGCGTCGAGCACCATCAGGTCGGCCTGCTTGCCGGCCTCCAGGGTGCCCAGGTCCTTCGCCCCCAGGAACTGCGCGGCCACGCCCGTGGCCGTGCGGATCGCCTCGGCCGGGGTGAAGCCCGACTCCACCATCAGCGCCAGCTCCCAGTGCGAGAAGTAGCCGGCGAAGCGGCCGGGGGGGCCGGAGTCGGTGCCGAAGCCGTAGGGCACGCCGCCGTCCTTCAGCCGCTTCAGGTTGGCCTTCGCCGTATCGAGGAAGGCCGGGTAGTCATGGAAGTGCGGACCCGAGGCCACGGTCTTCTGCCGCTCGGGGCTCTTCAGCTGCGCGAGCGCGGCCGGGGTGACGGCGGCCTGGAAGAAGGGGTCGTTGAGGATCTCCGAGGGCGGGACGCCGTAGGCGAACATCGAGGCCTCGCGCGACAGGGTCTCGGCCACCTGCCAGGTCCCGCGCTGCTTCATGGCGTCGATCAGCGCCTGGTCCACCGGACGGTCGCGCACGCTGTGCACCAGGCCGTCGACTCCCTGCCCCACGACCCGCTTGGCGTCCTCGAGGTAGAAGATGTGCGCCAGCACCCGCAGCTTGTGCTTGTGCGCCTGGTCGATAATCGCGGCGGAGACCTCCGGCGGCATCTTCGGCATGGTCCCGAGCTCGTCGTCGAGCCAGAACTTGATCACGTCCACGCCCTTGGCGGCCTGGGCGTCCACGGCGGCGCGCGCCTCCTGCGGCGTCGAGACCGGCTGGTTCAGCCCCGGCACGCCGCCGTAGCCGCCCTTGAAGACCATCCCCTGCCCGGCCGTGTAGACCCGCGCCATCGCCGGCCGGCCGCTCTGCCGCTGCTCGGCGCGCAGCGGCAGGATCAGGTCGTTGTCGGTGCCCATGCTGAGTACGGTCGTCACGCCGTAGGCGGCGTACTGCTTCAGGTCCTTCTCGACGCTCTCGCGCGTGTAGTTGCGATAGTCCTGCTTGAGGTCCACCACATTGCCGAGATGGACGTGCAGGTCGATGAGGCCGGGCATGACGTACTTGCCGCCGAGATCCACCGTGCGGGCGCCCTGCGGCGGCCGGGCCTCGGCGGCCGGGCCGACCCAGGCGATGCGGCCGTCCGGGCCGATCACCATGGCCGATCCGGGCTGGGCGGCGCGTCCGGTCCCGTCGATCAGGGTGAAGTTGGTCAGGAGCTGGCCGGCCTCGGCCGACGGCGCCGGTTCGGCGGGTTTCTGTCCGCATCCCGAGACGGTCAGGACGGCGGCGGCGGCGGCGAGGCCGCGAAGGGTGCGAAAACTCATGATGTCCGGGCTCCGGCGGCGTTGTTTCGAACGGGGCCGGACGTCCCGGCGCGACCCTCCAGCCTGGGTCGCAGAACGCCCCCGACGCCCCGTCCTTCCTCCTGATTGGCCTTGACCGTATATGAACACTGTATACAGAACAAGGCGCGTTCGGGCGGGACCTGAGGCGCTCAGGAGAAGCCTACAGTGACCACCCTCCCCCTTGCCGGAATCCGGGTCCTCGACATCTCCCAGGTCATGGCCGGGCCATTCTGCTGCATGCTGCTGGGGGACATGGGCGCGGACGTGATCAAGGTGGAGCCGCCAGGCGTCGGCGACTCGACCCGCAAGTCCATGGGGTTCCGTCTGAAGGGGGAGGACAGCCCGGGCTTCCTGGCCCTGAACCGGAACAAGCGCAGCGTCACCCTGAACCTCAAGGACGACGCCGACCGCGAGGTCTTCTACGCCCTGGTGAAGACCGCCGACGTGGTCGTGGAGAACGGCCGGCCCGGCGTCGCCGAGCGCCTGGGCATGAGCTACGAGGCCCTGCGGGCGGTGAACCCGAAGATCATCTACGCCTCGATCTCCGGCTTCGGCCAGACGGGACCGTGGGCGCTGCGCCCCGGCTACGACCTGATCGCCCAGGCCATGTCCGGCGTGATCAGCGCCACCGGCCACCCGGGCGGCGAGCCGGTGAAGAGCGACATCCCGGTGGGCGACCTGGGCGCGGGCCTGTTCGCCGTCTACGCCATCCTCAGCGCCGTCATCGGCCGCGACCGCACGGGCGAGGGCCAGTTCATCGACGCCTCCCTGTTCGAGGCGGCGCTCGGCCTGTCGGTCTGGGCCACCACCGAGCTCTGGGGCACCGGCAAGTCGCCCTCGCCGCTCGGCACCGCCAACCGCATGTCGGCGCCCTACCAGGCGGTGAAGGCGTCGGACGCCTACTTCGTCTTCGGCGCGGCCAACCAGAAGCTCTGGCTGGCCTTCCTGGACGTGATCGGCCGGCCGGAGCTGGCCGACGATCCGCGCTTCCTGACCAACACCGAGCGGCTGGTGAACGCCCGCGAGCTGATCGACCTCCTGAAGCCCATCTTCCTGGCGAAGACCGCCGACGAATGGGTGGAGGTGCTGCTCGCCGCCGGCGTCCCGGCGGGGCAGATCTACGACTACGAGCAGGCGCTCGCCAGCGACCACACCGCCGCCCGCCAGATGGTCCTGGACGTGCCGCACCCGGTGGAGGGGACCTTCAAGGCCCTGGGCTTCCCGGTGAAGATGTCGGCCACGCCGCAGCAGGTGCGCCACGCGCCGCCGCTGCTGGGCGAGCACAACGAGGAGATCCGCCGCGAACTCGCCGAGCGCGGCCTGCTGGACGGGACCAAGGGGGACGCCGCGCGATGAGCGAACCGAAGCTGAGATACGAGAAGGTCGGCGCCGTCGGCAGGATCACCTTCGACAACCCTACCGCACTCAACGCCCTGACCGTCCAGATGTGGGCCGACCTCGGCCGGGTCTGCCGGGAGATCGCAGAGGACCGCAGCGTGCGCGTCGTCACCCTGCGCGGCGCCGGCGGCAAGGCCTTCCTCTCCGGCACCGACATCACCGGTTTCCTCGACTTCACGTCCGGCAAGGACGGCATCGCCTACGAGGCTCGGATGGACGAGTACGTCGGCGCCGTGGAGGCCCTGCCCCAGCCGGTCCTGGCCATCGTCGAGGGATGGGCGGTGGGCGGTGGCCTAGCGCTCTCCTGCGCCGCCGACTTCCGGATCGCCACCCCCAGCGCCAAGTTCGGCTCGCCGCTCGGCCGCACCATCGGCAACTGTCTCTCGGCCAAGGGCTACGCGCGCGCCGTGGCCCATGTGGGCATCGCCCAGGCCAAGCGAATGCTGCTGCTGGGCGAGATGATCCCGGCCCAGGAGATGCTGAGCCTCGGCCTGCTGCATTCCATCGTCGAGCCCGAGCAGCTGGACGAGGCGGCCCAGGCGATCTGCGACCGGCTGGCGTCCATGGCGCCGCTGACCATGAAGGCCAGCAAGGAGGCCATGCGCCGACTGACCTACCGCGCCCTGCCCGACATCGATGACCTCGTCGAGGAGGTCTACGGCAGCCACGATTTCCGGACCGGCGTGCGCAACTTCCTGGAGAAGAAGGGCAAGCCCGACTGGACCGGGGCCTGAGGCCCCGGCGCGCCCGGACCACGCCGGAGCCCCGGTCCGGGCGCCCCCATTTCCGTATACAATATGCTATTCAGCCGACGCCTGAGCCTGTAATCAGGTGCGAGATCGCCCGCGCAAGGGCGACAGGGGAGGAAGCATGACCGGACGCCGTGACGTGATCCTGGCCGCCCTCTTGGGGGCCTCCGTGATGGGGGCGGGCCAGGTGGCGGCCCAGCAACAGCCGCCAGACGGCTCCCGCACCCAGGGCTTCCTGCCGCTGCCCACCGCCAAGCTCTACGCCGACACCTGCTCCGGCTGCCACGGCGACGGCCGCACGGCGGCCCGCGCGCCGAACATCCTCGACCAGAAGCTGCTCGCCCAGCGCACCGACGAACAGCTCCACCGCACCATCCGCGACGGGGCGCCCGACGCGGGCATGCCGGCCTTCAGGGACATGCTGACCGACGCCCAGATCTGGCAGCTGGCCGCCCACCTGCGGCTCGAGGCCGGCTACCAGGCGTTCGAGCCGGTGTTCGTCGAGAACCCGGCCGGCAAGGTGATCCGCAGCGAGAAGCAGGCCTTCCGCCTCGACGTGGTCGCCGAGGGCCTGGAGACCCCCTGGGGCATGGCCTTCCTGCCGGACGGCCGGATGCTGGTCACCGAACGGCCCGGCCGTCTGAGGATCATCCACAAGGGCAAGCTCCTGCCGCCCGTCACGGGCCTGCCCGAGGTGTTCGAGCGCCAGGACGCTGGCCTGCTCGACGTCACGGTGCATCCCGACTACCGCCGCAACGGCTGGATCTACCTCTCCTATGTGGAGATGGCGCAGGGCCACACGGCCCCGCCGCGCGCCACTGCCAGCCTGCCCTACAGCCAGCGGCCGCCGAACCCGCCCAACATGACCGTGGTGATCCGGGGGAAGATCAACGCCCGCAATGAATGGGTCGACAGCGAGCCGGTCTTCCGCGCGCCCTATTCGCTCTACACCGCCAACGGCTCCCACTACGGCTCGCGCTTCGCCTGGGACAGGCAGGGCAAGCTGCTGTTCTCCGTGGGCGACCGCGGCGACATGGCCAACGCCCAGAAGCTCGACAACCCCCTGGGCAAGATCCACCGGGTCAACGACGACGGGACGCCGGCCGCCGACAACCCCTTCGTGAACACCCCCGGCGCCTGGCCCACCATCTGGAGCCTGGGCCACCGCAATCCCGAGGGCCTCGCCTGGCAGCCGGGCACGGGCGCGCTCTGGGAATCCGAGCACGGCCCGGTGGGCGGCGACGAGATCAACATAGTCGAGAAGGGGAAGAACTACGGCTGGGGCGTGGTCTCCATGGGCATCCAGCCCGGCATCACCGCCCGCTTCCGCGAGGGGATGGAGCCGCCGGTCGTCCACTACACCCCGACCATCGCGCCGGCCGGAATCGCCTTCTACGCCGGCGACCGCTACCCGGGCTGGAAGAACAGCCTGTTCGTCACCGGCCTGGTCGGCCAGCAGCTCCGCCGCCTCGAGGTGCGCGGGCGCGAGGTCACCGGGCAGGAGGTGCTCTTCCAGCAGTTCGGCCGCGTGCGCGCCGTCAGCCAGGGGCCGGACGGCTACCTCTACATCCTGCTGCAGAGCCCGACCGGGGCGGGCACTACGATCAATGTGATCGCCTCCACGCCCGGCCGGGTGTTCCGCCTGACCCCGGTGAAATAGGCCGGCGCGGCTAGCGCCGCGCCCGGACCATCTTCGTCACCCGGCCCACGCTGGTGTCGCCGGCCCACAGGTTGTTGTCCTTGTCGAACACCCAGTAGCTGGCCTCGATGAACTCGCCGGGACCGATGCCCATGCCGCGGCCGACGGCCCCCACCACCTTGCCGTTGCGGTCCAGCTTCAGGAACTGGCCGTCCTGGCCGCTGGCCATCCAGGGATTGCCGTCGCGGTCGAACTGCAGGGCGCAGACCAGGTTGCGGGTCTGCAGGGTCCGCTTGAACTTGCCGTCCGCGGTGTAGATCACGATCCGGTACTGCTCGCGGTCGCCGATCCAGACGTCGCCGTTGGTCGGGTCGATGGCCAGGCCGTGGGCGTCGACGAACTTCCCCTGCCCCACGTTGTTGCCGAACCACTGGCGGATGAACTTGCCGTCCTTGTCGAGCTGGATGATCCGCGCCGCGCCCAGGTTGTTGGCCGGGTCGTCGCTGTCGGTGTCGTTGGGGCTCTCGTTGGCGTGGCCCTCGGCGATGTAGAGGTCGCCGTTGCGGCCGAAGGCGACCATCACCGGCTGCCACAGCAGGCGCTGGCCCTTGGCCTCGTCCCAGTCGCCCGGCCGGCCCTCCTGGCCGATGGTCATCAGCAGCTTCCCGTCGGGACTGACCTTCTTCACCGTCGCCTTGGCGGTGTCGACGATCCAGACGTTGTCCTGGGCGTCCACGGCCATGCCGTGGGCCTTGTCGTGGTGGCCGATCACCTCGTCGCCCACCTGCTGCACGAGGCGGTTCGTGCGGTCGTACTTGAGGAGCTGGGGCATCCCGGCGGGCTTCCGCTGGAAGACCCAGAGGTTCTCCTTCGAGTCCAGCGCCACGGCGGGCACGCCGCCGATGCCCGGCGGCAGGTCGATGGGATAGGCGAAGCCGTAGCCGAGCGTCTCGTCCCAGCGGACCCGCTGCATCTGGCCGCGCGGCGGGCTGAGCCGGTTGCCGCAGATCGGGGAGCGCACGCAGGCGCCCGGCGGGCGTTGCGCGCCGGGCGGACGCGGCGGGGGCGGCGTACGCGGCAGCACCGCCACCACGCCGCCGGGCGCGACGCTCGTGTTGCCAGTCGGGTCGGGGAACGAACCCTGCAGCGTCCAGGCGGGCGAGCCATCCCGCGCCGGGCCGGAGGTCTCTGCGAAGGTCTGGGCGCCGGCCGCGCTCGCCAGGGCCAGGACCGCGGCGGACGCAAGGCCCGCGCCGATCATGCGCATCGTCATCGGGGTGTCTCCTAGCGACCGGTGGCGGTGGCGATGCTGGCGGGCCGGGCGGCGAACTTCAGCGTCTCGCCGGGCTCCCGCGTCAGGCTCGCGCCGTCGAAGCGGTAGGACTCGACCTCGCGGCCGGCCGCGCACTGCAGCAGCACGCGGCTGCGGTCCTTGGTCCAGGCCGCCCCCTGGCACCAGCGGCCGGTCTTCGCCTCGGCCACCGGCGTGAGCTCGGCGCCCGCGACGCGGTAGACCTTGAGCAGGCCGAAGTCGTTGTAGCCCGGCGAGCCCGGCGAGCCCGGCGAGCCCGGCGAGCCGCCCGAACCGTTGGCCACGGTCACCGCCATGAAGCCGCCATCGGCGCTCAGCGTCAGGTGCTCCGGCGTCTGGCCCACGTCGACGGAGTTCGCCACCTGGTTGGTGGAAAGGTCGATGGCCGAGATCGTCCCCGGCCGCGGCCCCGGAGGCGCCAGCTGGCCCGGCGTCGGCCGCCGGCCGCCCAGGTTGGTGTTGTAGGCGAAGTCCCCCTTCGGGCTCACCACGACGCCATAGGGCTGCAGGCCCGGCTGCACGGCCACCTCGGTGCGCGTCACCTTGGTCCCGTCCACCGCCAGCCGCAGGATGCTGCCGGCGGTCTGGGCCACGACGAGCGCGGACTTGCCGTCGGGCGTGAAGGCCACGTCGGTGGGCCGCGCCTGGTAGGGCAGCCGGACCTTCCCCGCCGGCGTCAGCCGGCCGCGGGAGATGCCGAACACCGACACCGTATCGTCGCCGGTGCTGACCACGAGCGCGAGCGTACCCGCCCTGTTGACCGCCACGCCGGTCGCACCGGCGCCGGCCTGCAGGGTCTGGGCGACCTTCGGCGCGGCGGGGTTCGAGAGGTCGACGACCGTGAGGGTGTCGTCCAGCACCAGGGTCACCGGGCCGTTGGCGTCCAGTTTCTGGGCGGCGGTGACCAGCGCCAGCCGCGCGTCAGGCGTCACCGCCACGCTGCTCGGCGGCCCGATCATGCTCGCGGGCGCAGGCACGGTCCCCAGCACCTTCGGCCCCGCCGCCGTCAGGTCCAGGACCGCAAGGGTGTCGGGCGTGCGGCCGGGCGGGTCGTCGCCGGGCCGAAGCTGCTTGCCGTCGTTCACCGAGACCGCGATCTCGGCCGCCGCCGCGCCGGCTATCGCCAGCCCCGCCGCCACGGCGGCCAGGCCCGCGCCCGCCTTGCTCATCATGCTCATGAAGCCTCCCCCGTCGCCCTGTTGTGCGGCCGTCAGACCGGCCCGCCTGCGATCTCGGCCACGACGGTATTTCAGCAGTGTGGCAGCGGCAAGTTTTGTCTACTGTATTCAGTTATGACCGTTGCGAGGCCGTCCGGAGGCGGCCAGGATGCGAGCGCCGCAAGGGGGAGACATGGCCAGCCGCGTCTGGATCAGTATCGGCCTCGCCGCCGTGGCCCTGCTGGCCGCCGCCCCAGCGCTCGCCGCCGAGGCCCGCAGCGAGCCCTACGGCGTGGCCGCCGACGGTGCGCGCGTCGAGGCCTACACCCTCGTCAACGACCGCGGCATGACGGTGCGGATCCTCAGCCACGGCGCGCGCATCGACCAGGTCCGCACCCCCGACCGCCGCGGCCGCCGCGCCAATGTCGTGCTGGGCCTGCCCGACCTCGCCGCCTACGAGGCCAACGGCTCCTTCAACTGCGTCATCGGCCGCTACGCCAACCGCATCGCCGGCGGCGGCTTCACCCTCGACGGCGTCAGATACCCGCTGCCGTCCAACGCTCGGGGCATCAGCTCCCACGGCGGCCCCACCGGCTTCTGCACCCGCAACTGGTCCGGCCGCACCTTCCGCTCACCCGGCAAGGCCGGCGTAGTCCTGACCTATCGCGCCGCCGACGGGGAGAACGGCTACCCCGGCGCCCTGGACGTGACTGTCACCTACACCCTCGACAACCGGGGCGCCCTGCGGATCGACTACGAGGCTGCGACCGACCGGCCCACGGTCGTGAACCTCACCAACCACGCCTACTTCAACCTCTCGGGCGACGCGGTGCGCGACGTCCTCGACCACCGGCTGACCGTGGCGGCGGACAGCTACACGCCCGGCGACGAGGCCCTGGTCCCGACCGGCGAGATCGCCTCCGTGGCCGGCGGTCCGCTGGACCTTCGAAAGCCCACACGCATCGGCGACCGGGTCGGGAAGGGCCATCGCGAGATGAGGTTCAGCCGCGACGGCTTCGACCACAACTTCATGCTGCGGCGCGGCCATCACCCCCGCATGCCGGTCTTCGCCGCCCGGCTGGAGGACCCGCGGAGCGGCCGCCGGCTGGACGTGCTGACCACGGAGCCCGGCGTCCAGGTCTACACGGCCAACCACTGGAACGGCACGCTGCGGGCCGCCTCGGGGGTGCTGCTGCGCAAGCACCACGGCGTGGCGCTGGAGACTCAGCACACCCCGGACAGCCCGAACAAGCCGCAGTTCCCCTCCACGGTCCTGCGCCCGGGCGAGACCTTCCGCTCGACGACGGTCTTCGCCTTCTACGTCGCCCGCTGAGGGACGGGCCCGTCGCCCCGGTCGCCCCCGATCAGCCGGCCGCTGAACGCCGCGATCTCGGCGTTGCGGCGGGAGAGCTCGCGCAGCGCCTCGGTGAGCGTCCGCTGGAATTGGCCCAGTTCCTCGAGCAGCTTGGCCAGCCCGTCCGCCGCCCCGGCCGCGGCCGCGCATTCCACCTCGCCCATGATCCGGGTGACCTCCAGGCTGGCCGCCAGCCGGCTCATCTGGGCGCAGTCGTCGCGGAAGGCGGCCACCCGGCGATCGATGGCCACGAGCCCCGCCTCCGCCTTCTGCGAATAGGTCCGCCGCTGCCCGTCCAGGCGGGCGATCTCGGCCTCGGCGTCCGCGCCCGCGGCGCCGGCCTCCCGCCCGAAGGCCTCCGCCATCTCCTGCTGCACGTGGGCGGCGCCCAGCAGGAAGAGGCCGTCGGCCACCGCCCGGTTCACCTC
Organism: Phenylobacterium sp.; assembly: GCF_036821595.1. GTDB lineage: Bacteria > Pseudomonadota > Alphaproteobacteria > Caulobacterales > Caulobacteraceae > Phenylobacterium. The sequence continues at coordinate 85,730 of NZ_DAISJG010000011.1, read as the reverse complement.
GGACGCGGAGGCGGCGAACCGCTCCACCGCCTGCGCGAACTCCGTGCTGATGGCGCTGTAGTTCACCGAGATCGCGCTGATCGCGGCCCCCGCCTGGCCGAGCTGGGCGGCCTGGATGCGCAGGTTGAGCGGCAGGTGGGTGTAGAGCCCGCAGGCGTCGGTGACGGTCCGCGTCGGCTCCAGCAGGGCGCCGGCCGCCTCCAGGATCCGGTCGAAGCCTTCCAGGGCCGTGTCGGCGGGTCGCCCGAGCCGCTGGCCGCGCGCGCGCAGCTCGGCGCTCAGCGCCGCCGCCTGGAAGGCCGGGTAGTCGCGGAAGCCCAGCTCGCCGAGGCAGGCGAGCAGCCGACCGGCGCTGGCCTCGGGGGCGAGGTCCTCCGCCCGTTCGGCCTCGGCGCACGCCCGGTAGACCGCCTGCACCGTCTCGAACAGCGGGCCGCCGGGGCGCAGCCGCACCGACAGGAAGCCGTCCTCGATCGGGGTGACGATGGCGAACACCCAGTAGTAGCAGCCGTCCTTCGCCCGGTTCTTCACATAGGCCCCGACCGGCTCGCCGCGCCGGATGGAATCCCAGAGAAGCCAGAACACCGCCCGCGGCGTGTCCGGGTGGCGGATGATCTTGTGCGGCTTGCCGACCAGTTCGTCCCAGTCGTACCTGCTGACCCGCTGGAACACCGCGTTGCCGTGGCGGATCACCCCGTGCGGGTCGGTGCGCGAGAAGAACAGCTCCCCATCCGCGAATGGCGATTCCTCGTCGCGGCAGGCCCGGCGGCCCGCCGGGCCGGACAGCGCCGGGGCCAGTCCGCCAGTCTGGAAATCCTCGTACATGATCGCGCCCTGTGCTCCCGCGGCCGTAAAGCCGTCCGGGCACAGAACGTCCCGCCTCGCGGATCTCAGTTGACGTTCATCAAGCGGCGGCTCGGTCCGCTACCCAAAATGGGCGTCGCCTTGCCGACATCAGGCCGGCTCCGCCGCCCGCTGGGCCACGTACTGCTCCACGAAGGCCTGGTGGCTCGGCATGCGGTCGACCGCCCGGGCGATGTGGCCCTTCAGGTCCTCCAGCGCCTTCCTGAGCTGCGCCGGCGGCATCATTCGGGCCATATAGTGGTAGCTCTTCGGCTCCACCCGCTGGCCCGTCATCACCTGCAGCCACGAGGCGATCTGGAACAGCTCGCCGGGGATCGTGTAGATCTGCGCGCTCTCCCGGAACAGCTCGATGCGCTCGGCCAGGCTGTCGGGGATCTCCATGGTCCGGCAGCGGTCCCAGTAGGGCGTGTCGTTCCGCTCGGTCAGCTTGTAGTGCATCACCACGAAGTCGCGAATGCGGACGATCTCCTGGTCGGCCAGGTGGTTGAAGCGGTTGATCAGGCTGTCGTTGACGCCCCCGAACGGGAACAGCTGCAGCAGCCGCGTGACCCCGATCATGATCATGTGCAGGGACGTGGATTCCAGGGGCTCGATGAAGCCGCTGGCGAGGCCGAGGGCGATGACGTTCTTGTCCCAGCTCTTGCGCCGCCGCCCGGGGCGGAAGCGGATCAGCCACGGCTCGGTCAGGTGCTCGCCCCTGAGCTGGCCCAGGAACAGGTCGCGGGCCTCATCGTCGGACATGTGCCCGGAGGAATAGACCCAGCCATTGCCCTCGCGGTGCTGCAGCGGGATGCCCCACTGCCAGCCGGCCTTGTGGGCGATCGCCCGGGTCAGCGGCGCGGCGGGACCGACGGCGGCGGTCTGCATGGCCACGGCCCGGTCGTTGGGCAGCCAGTGGCCCCAGTCCTCGAAGCCGGCCTTCAGGGTCTGCTCGATCAGCAGGCCGCGGAAGCCGGTGCAGTCGATGAACAGGTCGCCCTCGACCCGCTCGCCGGACTCCATGACCAGGGCCTCGACGAAGCCGGTCTCGGGGTGCTGCTTCACCTCCTGGATCTTGCCCTCGATCCGCCGCACGCCCTGCTTCATGCAGCGCCCGCGCAGGTACTGGCCGAACTTCGTCGCATCGAGGTGGTAGGCGTAGTTCAGCGGGGCGGTCTCGCTGGTGAAGAACTTGCCCTCCGCCGAGGCCTTGTACTCCAGGCAGTAGTCGCCGAGGTCGCCGCCGAAGCCCTGCGCGCGCGCCTCCAGCCACAGGTGGTGGAAGTGGGCCAGCAGGGTCGACTTGCCGACCTCGCCGAAGGAGTGGATGTAGCGGTCGCCGATGCGCGCCCAGTTGTCGAACAGGATGCCGATCTTGAAGGTCGCCTGGGTCTCGCGCATGAACTCGCGTTCGTCGAGGCCGAGCAGGTGGACGAAGGTGCGCGCCGTGGGGATGGTGGATTCCCCCACGCCCACCGTGCCGATGGCGTCGGATTCCACCAGGGTTAGGTCCACCAGCGGGCCCAGCTGCGTCGCCAGCGCCTGGGCGGTCATCCAGCCCGCCGAGCCGCCGCCGGCGATGACCACCTTCCTGACGACCTGTTGTTGCTGCATGGCGTTTCCCCTTGGCCGGAAGCCTATCTGTTGAGGCGGTTGAGCAGCTGGGCGCGCAATCGCCGCGCCTTCATCTCGTCCATCGGCCCGAGCGCCCCGCGCGCGGCCTCCGGCATGTGGGCCCCGGCCCGACCGGCGGGGCCGAAGACGTAGTAGTCGAACAGGGCCTTCCAGCCGCGCTTCTCGAACTCTGGCCGGTCGCGCAGGCTGAGCAGCCCGTGCAGCAGGGTGTTCATGGGCGTGTCCATGAAGCCCGGCGTGGCGTTCCACCAGTAGTTCACCAGCACGTTGAACGGCTCCAGCGCCTCCACCTGGTGCCACCAGAGCGCCGGGTAGACGAGCACGTCGCCGGCCTCGAGCTCGGCCACCTGCCCCGCCGCCTGCGCCTCCCGGAACCGCGGGAAGCGGTCGTGGTCCGGGGCGTTGAGGTCCACGAGGCTCACCACCTGGCCGCCGGGCGTGGGGTCCAGGGGGCCCGGATAGAGGTTCTCCACCTGCTCCGGCGGGAACAGGGTGAAGCGCCTGCGGCCGACCAGGCAGCAGGCGATGTTGTTGGACATGTCGTAGTGGGTCGCCGCCGTCGTCCGGTTGCCGATCCAGATGCTGGCCAGCGGCGGCGTCTCGCCGAAGGTCTCCGGGGGCAGGCCCAGGTCGTTCTCGGCCCGGAAACCCGGCAGGTAGGCGTCGAGGTCGGTGGAGCCGATGTAGAGCGAGGGCCCTTCGGCCGCCGCCAGCCCCTCGGCGATGCGGTCCAGGAACTCGCCCAGCCTCACCCGCTCGGAGCGGAAGTTCAAGCTGGTCAGGTCGGGGTTATAGAAGAAGCGGCCACGGATCTGCGGCGGGCCGGTATAGCCCACCACCCGCTCGCCGCTGTCGAAGCCCTTCAGATAGGCCATGGCGCGCTCGGGCGCCTCCAACCCCAGCCGCACCAGCGGCCAGTCGCGGGCCATGCCGCGGAAGATCATCGGCCGCTGGGCGCCCAGGATCTCGTCGAACGGTATGTCTGCCGGACAGACGCCGCCGACCGCCTCGGTCCTGCGCCCGATGCCGCTCGGAGGTCCCGCCATCAGAGCGCCGCCAGCTTGCGGTTCTTGGCGTCGATCAGCCGGCTCATGTTGCCCAGCGACGAGACCACCATGTAGGCCGCCCGCAGGACGCCGGCCTGGTTCAGCCGCGCGAGGTCCTCGGGCGGCAGCTCCTTCAGCCGGTCCTGGGAGATGGTGTAGAGGTCCGGCAGGACGTACTCCTCCCGGTCGTTCAGCTTCACCTCCACCGAGATCGGCTCGATCAGGCCGGCGCTCTCCAGCGCCTCGAAGAACGCCCGGCTGATCTCCAGCCCGTCGTAGACGGTCCCCATCATCCGGGCGACGTGCTGCAGGTAGGGCGCGTTGCCCCCCGCCGACAGAAACAGGGGCTCGCCCTCGGTGCGGCTGACACGCGGATGGTCGAGATCGATGTGGAGCATCGGCTCCGTCCCGTCCCGCCCCTCCTGCAGAGCGATGGAGAAGGGCCCGCGCTGCTGCACGGCGGGCACATAGCGCGCCTGCCAGCCGTCTCCGTCGAGGAACAGGTTCTCGTTGCGGTCCAGGCCCAGCAGGACGACGGCCTGGTATTCGCCATTGGCGTCCCTGCGCAGGAAGATCGGGTATTCCCGCTGCGCCGCCTCAAGTTCGGTGGGCAGGACCAGCGCCTGGTTGATGGCGTCGCCGAACTCCGGACCATGGCGGGTGATCACCCGCAGGTCGGCGTGGTCGACATTGTTCAGAAGGACCCTGTTGGTCATCGAAGCCTTCCGGACCGACTTGTCCGGCTCCCCCACACCCCGCGCCTGAGGCGAAAAAGGCCGCTGCGGGCAGCGGCCTTTCCCGTCCCGGACAGCCGCCCCGGTCAGAACCGGTAGCGGGCGCCCACAAGGTAGCGCGTGTCCAGCTCCTGCGCGAACCAGAGCTGGTTCTCGTCACGCGCGTAGGTGCGCAGGCTCTCCTCGAAGATGTTGATGGCCTCGAAGGAGATCGCCAGCTTCTCGTTCACGTCGTAGCTGACGTTCAGGTCGACCTGGGCGAAGGGCGCCACGAACACAGGGTTGCGCGAGCCGCCGCGGTTGGTCTGGGCGAGGAACTTGTCCCGCCAGTTGTAGGCCAGCCGCGCCGACACCCCGTACTTGTCGTAGATCAGGGTGGCGTTGGCGGTGTCGCTGAGCCCCAGCAGGGCGAACTGGTCCTGCCCCGGGTCGGCGCCGATGTTGAAGCCGATGTCGCCTTCCACCCGGGTGTAGGCCCCGGCGACCCCGAAGCCGGTTTCGCCGAAGAAGTGGGTGCCGGCGATCTCGAAGCCGTAGATCCGCGCCGAGCGGTTGTTGATCGGCTGCGCCACCTGGAAGTTCATCAAGGGGTCGGTGGCGTTGGCCTCGATGTTCACCGCCGCCAGGATCTGGTCGACGAAGGCCTGGTTCAGGTCGCCCAGGCCGCCGCCCGGAAGCACCGTCCGGTTGGCCTGGAACTGCGCCCGCGCCGCGTCCACCGAGCCCGTCGTGATGATCAGGGCCGTGGCCGTGAACAGGTTCACGTCGGTCTGGTCGGCGCCGACGCCGGTCAGGAGCTCGCGCGCCTGGCCAGAGCGGGTGCCGGGCTGACCGGAGCTCGGGTCACGCAGGTCGAACAGGTTCCGCGTCACGGTGCCCGTGCCCACGAAGTTGTTCACCCGTTTCTCGAAGAAGCCCGCCGAGATGAAGCTGCCGGGCTTGTAGTACCACTCCAGCGACACGTCGAAGTTGTCGGAGATCAGCGGCTCGAGGTCCGGGTTGCCCGAAGTGCCGAGCGGCGTCGCGCCGTTGGCGATCGGCCGGTTGGGGGCCTGGGCGGTGACCGAGGCGAACAGCTGGCCATAGTCCGGCCGCGCAATGGTGCGGCTGAACGAGGCCCTGGCGATCAGGTCCTCGCGGACCTCCATCTGGAAGTCGAGGGCGGGGAGCAGGTTGTTGTACTTGCCCTTGCCCGACACCGGCTGGCGCTCGCTGCTGGTGGCGACCGTGAAGTCGTTGTCCGCCGTCCAGATGATCGCCCGCGGCACCGCAAGCTCGGAGGTGGAGTCCACCTCGGTGCGCTCGTAGCGGACGCCGGCCACCACGCTGGTCGCCATGCCCGCCAGCTCGCCCTTCCACGTCACCTGGCCGTAGGCCGCCAGGATGTTCTCGTCGACCCGGTTGTTGTTCTGGCCGGTGATCCCCACCGCGTTGCCGCGCTGGACGTAGACCGGCGAGAGCGCGTTGTAGAGGTCGATCGCGTTGGCGCGGAAGGCGATCAGGCCCGGCCCGGACTGGTTCACGTCGAAGCTGTTGAACGAGCAGGCCAGGCAGAACTCGCGCACCAGGTTGCCGGCGTACTGGCTGACGTCGCGCGGGTTGGAGATGCCCCAGGAGCCGAGGTCCTGCTGGGTGTTGATGTTCGACTGGCGCATCTGCGAGTCGCGGTAGTTCACGCCGAAGTCGAAGCGGCTGCCCCAGTCGTCGAGCTCCCAGGTCGCGTCGGCCCGGATCTCCTTGACCTCCTGCGACTGGCGCTGGGACGAGGTCCGCGCCACCTGCGAGCCCAGGTCGCCGATGTCGAGCACCCCGTTGCCGTTGCCGCGCGGCAGGGCGTCGTTGATGGCCATGGTCTGCACGGGAACGTCGCCCGAGTAGTCCACCGAGTGAGTCCGGGTGACCGGGGCGCCGATGGCGACCAGGGTGGCGCTCGCGCCGTTGGGCGCGCCGGGCTTGGAGTTGGCCTTGGAGAGGTGGCCGTCCAGCGACACACGGAGCCGCTCGGTCACCTGCCACTCGCCGTTCAGGCCGAAGGATTCCAGGCTGTCGGTGTTGGCCCGGTACTGCTGCTCGTAGCCGGTGTCCTTGGTGCCGCTCAGCGTCTCCTCGAGGAAGATCGCCGTCGCGACCGTCGGGTTGTCGTCGAAGACCACCCGGTCGAACGGACGGTTGAACCAGTTGGTCTGGTCGGTCCGCTGCTCGTGGGCCTTGTTGCGCGCGTAGAGCACGTCGGCCGTCAGGGTGATCGCGTCGGTGGGCTTGAACTGCAGGGTGGCCTGGGCGTTCACCCGCTCCCGCTCGCCTTCCGCGAAGTGGTAGCGGCTGTCGTTCGGGATCGCGACCAGGGTGTTCGGATCCGACGGCGCGTTGGTGATCTGCGTCGAGTTGTTGTTGCGGACGAAGCCGTTCGCCGGATCCAGGAAGTTCGACAGCCGGCGGATGTTCCAGTCGTTCGACGTGGCGCTGCGGCTGGTGAAGTTCCGCTTCTGGTAGCTGCCGAACACCGAGACCCCGAACATGTCGTTCGGATCGGCCCAGTTGATCAGGCCCGAGAGCTCCGGGGTGATCTTGTCCGCGTCGTCGAGGCTCTCCTCGACCCCGGTGTCGTAGAGCCCCTTGATGCCGACGCTGCCGCTCAGGCCCGGCTCGGCGTCCAGCGGACGGCGGGTGCGGACGTTGATCGTGGCGCCGATGCCGCCGGACGGGATCGCCGCGCGGCCGGTCTTGTAGACCTCCAGCGTGCTGACCCCTTCCGAGGCAAGGTTCGAGAAGTCGAAGGAGCGGCTGGTGCCGCCGGCGAAGTCGGCCGACTGGTCGCCGCCCACCGTCTGGACGTTGGCGGTCGGCATGGAGCGCCCGTTCAGGGTCACCAGGTTGAAGCCGCCGCCGAAGCCGCGGACCGTCACCTGCGAGCCCTCGCCGTTGGAACGGTCGATGGCCACGCCCGGAATCCGCTGCAGCGACTCCGCCAGGTTGGTGTCGGGGAACTTGCCGATGTCCTCGGCGGCGATCGCCTCGACCACGCCGCTGTTGTTGCGCTTGATGTCGATGGCCTGTTCGATGGATGCGCGGATGCCGGTGACGACGACCTCGTCCACCGCGGAGTCCGTGGGCTGGGCGCTTGCCTGGCCAGCCGCGAAGAGCGCGGCCGAAAGGACGACAAACGACGCAGACGTGTGCAAGCGGTTACGCCGCTTCATGGCTGTTCCCCCCTAAGTTCGGGCACAAGATGGACTTGGCTTATTGGCGCACTGGTTCAGTCTCGCAGTCCGATTACTTTCCGGCCCCTGCGCTACTTAAGACGCTGTTATTACGGTAGCGGTATCATCTGCATATCTAACCAGTCAAGACGGCCTCCTGAGTTTTTTGACAAGGCTGACACAACCTTTTGACGCTACTGTCGAAAACGCGGGCCACACTCGGCCGGGACCTTGTCGCCCCGCGGGACGGGCTTCGGCCCCTCAGCGGATCCACCTCCTCCGGCGCGCGCCTGCGGTCACGGGCACACCGCATCATTCTGGTTCGGCGCGAGCCGCAGCTCGGCCACCGAAAGCCTCAGTTCCCCCGCCGATCCGATCGAGACCGGCGACGTCACCGCCGCCAGGTCCTCGCCGTCGCGGCGGAAGCAGGCGAGCTTCACCTTGAGGGTCCGCCACTCGCCGGCGGGCGCGGCCTTCAGCACCCCGTCCAGCGCCACCCAGGTCTTGCCCAGCCCGAGCCGCACGGGCCCGGCCGGCGCCTGGTCGACGCGGTAGGTCATGAGCAGCGCCATGTCGCCGTTGGCCTGGCGCGTCAGGTCCGCGGCCGGTCCGGTGACCGCGGCCTCGGCCGGACCGGTCCAGGCGAGCCCGCGCGCCGCGCCCTGGACGCCGGCGGCGTCCACCAGGCTGAGCGTGAGCGCCGCGCGCGGGCTGGCGATCGTCGCCCCGCCCGCCTGCGCCTCGCCGCCGGCGTCGCGCAGCACCAGCTTCCACGGCGCCTGCATCTTGCCGTCCACGAGGTAGCGGTCCGGATTGGCCGTGGCGCTGACGACGCCGGAGACCTCCGACAGCCGCCCCACGCTCTTCCGGTCGGCGTAGGTCAGGCCGTAGCCGTAGGCGAACAGCGGGTCGTAGCCCGGCTCGCCCCGGTTCAGTCGATACTGGCTGGCGAGCTTCGGCCAGGAATAGGAGAGCTTGCCCCGGAAGTCGTGGCGCGGCCGGCCGCGGGCGTCGCCCACCAGCACGTCGGCCACGCCGGCCCCTTCGGTCCCGGGCAGCCAGGCCGCCACGAAGGCGTCGGCGGCGTTCAGCTCCGGGTTCACCCACAGCGGCCGGCCCGACAGGAAGACCGCCACCACCGGCACGCCCTGCGCCTTCAGCCTGCGCATAAGGGCGAGGTCGCCGTCCGGCTGGTAGTCCAGGTTCGGCCGGTCCCCGAGGAACTCGGCGTAGGGGTCCTCGCCGAACACCACCACGGCCACGTCGGGCCTGGTCGTGAAGCTGCCGTCGGGGCTGAACTCCGCCTGACCGCCGGCCGAGGTCACCGCCTCGCGCAGCCCGGCCCAGATCGTCTGGCCGTTCGGGAAGTGTTCGGCCGTGTTCCCCGTCCCTTGCCAGCTCAGCGTCCAGCCGCCGGTCTGCTTGCCGAAGTCGTCGGCGCCGGCGCCCGCCACCAGCACCCGGGCCGAGCCGCGGACCGGCAGGACGCCGCCGTTGTTCTTCAGGAGCACGAGCGACTCGCGCACAGCCTGGCGGGCGACCGCCCGGTGCTCGGCCTTGCCGATCTCCTCCAGCCGCCCCTCGAGCGGCTTGGGGCCGAACAGGCCGGTCTTGACCTTCACCCGCAGGATCCGGCGCACGGCGTCGTCCAGCCGGGCCATCGGGATCTCGCCCGACTTCACCTGGGCGAGCGTGTTCCGGTAGAGCCCCTTCCAGCTGTCGGGAGCCATGACCATGTCGATCCCGGCGTTGATCGCCTGAGGGCAGCTCTCGTTGCTGCAGCCCGCCACCTGGCCGTGGGCGTTCCAGTCGCTGACCACGAAGCCGTGGAAGCCCATCCGCCCCTTCAGCACGTCGGTCAGCAGACTCCGGTTGCCGTGGTTCTTGACCCCCTGCCAGCTGGAGAAGGAGGCCATCACCGTCATCACCCCGGCGTCGATCGCCGAGACGTAGCCGGGGGCGTGGATGCGGGCGAGGTCGGCCTCGGCGTCCCTGTTGTCGCCCTGGTCCTTGCCGTTCTCGGTCCCGCCGTCGCCGATGAAGTGCTTGGCGGAGCCCGCCACCCGGCCCTGGGCCAGCGACGGCCAGGCGTCGGGCGCGCCCTGCAGCCCGGTGACCAGCTCGCGGGCATAGGCCTCCGCGACCTCCGGGTCCTCGGCGTAGCCCTCGTAGGTGCGGCCCCAGCGGTCGTCGCGGACCACGGCCACGGTCGGCCCAAACGCCCAGTCCCAGCCCACGGCCGCCGTCTCGCGGGCGGTCACTTCGCCGATCCGCCGGATCAGGGCCGGGTTGCGCGCCGCGCCCAGGCCGATGTTGTGCGGGAAGACCGTGGCGCCGACGATGTTGCTGTTCCCGTGCACCGCGTCGAGGCCGAACATCAGGGGGATCGGCGGCCGCCCGTCGCGCGACGGCTGCGCGGCGCGGAAGGCCCGCGCGGTGTCCAGCCAGGCGTTGGCCGGCGAACGGTCCGGCGCGCCCAGCGGCGGGCTGTCGCCGCCGGCCAGGATCGACCCCAGCGGATAGTCCTTCAGGTCGTCGGGCTTCACATTGCCGACGTCGCCCTGGATCAGCTGGCCGACCTTCTCCTCCAGCGTCATCCGGCTCATCAGCTCGGTGACGAAGGCCTCCGTCGTGGCGTCGCTCAACGCCGCCGGGCTGCGGGCCGCCGGCCAGACCCGGGGATCAGCGACGCCCGGCTCGGCCGCCAGACCGGCCCCGCCCAGCCCGGCGAGCAGCGCGAGCACGGCGGCGCCGGCCAGGGCTCTCGTCCGCGGGGTCGGGCGGGCGGTCATCGTCTCCCGGTCCCTTCAGGCGAAGGGAAAAGGACGGCGCGGCGAAGGGGCGCCGCGCCAGTCAGGGGAAGTCCGGGAAGCGACGGACGCGGATGCGCCGCGCGGCGCGCAGGGCGGGTTCATTTGTCTCCTCCGGGCGGCCGTCGTTCATCGCGGCCGATCCTTGTTCAGCGAACTCTGCGGAACCTTGACAACGCTGTCAACAAAAACCGGTAGCGCTAACACTCGTTTGAAACGACGGGCGGCGGAGCGTTGCGCGACTAGGTGTTGGGGGGTGGCCCCCGGCGCGGCGCGGCGGTGGATTCCCGCACCACCAGGTCGAAGGGCAGCAGGCGGAACGGCGGACGTCCGGGCTCGGCGGGATCCCACGCCCCCTCGATCAGCATCTCCGCCGCCGCCGCCGCCATCTCGAAGATCGGCTGGCGCACCGTGGTCAGCGGCGGGGTGGAGGTCATCGCCGCCGGCGTGTCGTCGAAACCCGCCACCGAGAGGTCGGTGGGCACCGCCAGCCGACAGCGGTGGGCCACGGCCAGTACGCCCAGCGCCATGTCGTCGTTGCTGGCGAAGATCGCCGTCGGCCGGTCGTCGCGCGCGAGCAGCACCTCGGCCGCCTCGTAGCCGGAGCGGAACGAGAAATAGCCCTGAACCACCCGGTCCTCCCGCACCGGCCGGCCGCTGTCGGCCATGGCGGCGCGGAAGCCCTCCAGGCGCTGGCGGCTGGCCCCGTGGTCCGGGTGGCCGACGATGAAGCCAATGTCCGTGTGGCCGAGGCCCAGCAGGTGCTCGGTCATCTCGTAGGCCGCCTGCCGGTCGTCGATGCAGACGCAGGCTGCCCGCTCGGGGTCTCCGGCCGGCGCGATCCGCACATAGGGCGTGCCGGCCTCGTCCAGGGCCTGCAGCACCTGCGGCCGATCCGAGACCGGCGGCGTCAGGATCGCCCCGTCGGGCCGCAGCGTCATCAGGGTGCTGCGGGTCAGCTCCGGCGCGCCGGGGGCCGCGGAGTCCAGCGGCTCGACCACCAGGTGGTAGCCGTCCTTGCGGCAGCGGCTCACTGCCCCGCGCTGCACGTCGCTCACGTAGTTGGGGCTCGGGTTGTCGGAGAACAGGGCCACCAGGTAGGAGCGCGACCCGGCCAGGCTGCGCGCCGAGACGCTCGGCCGGTAGCGCAGGGTTTCGGCCGCGGCGAGCACCCGTTCGCGCGTCGCCGGCTTCACGTTCGGCTCCTTGTTGAGCACCCGCGAGACCGTCTTGATGGACACGCCCGCCTGCTCGGCGACGTGGTGGATGGTGACAGTGGCCACGGCTTCCCTATGGACCGGCGGCGTTCCGCGTGCGCGAGGCTAAGGGCTCCGTAGCGTCACGCAAGCCCCGTGGCCGGCCCCGGCGAGCGGCAGCGGGCGGAGAAGGCCCGGCGGGCGCAGGCGGATGACGGCCGCACCGGCCTACTGCTGAGGCGCTGGATTCCCGGCCCGGGCGAGCCGTGCGCGCGGGACTGCGACGGTCTAGGCGTCGCCTTTGTCCGCCGAGGGGTCGATCTCGTCCGGCTGAACGCTCGCCGGCGGCTTGGGCTGCCGCATCAACAGGTAGACGACCGCCGTCATCACAAGGATGCCGACCGCTACAGCTACGAAAATCACGAATGGCCCCCCGGGTAGGCGCCCGTGATAGATGCCGGTGGGTTACAAATGCGTTGCCTACGGATGATTCGCCTTCAGGGCCCGTAACCCTTCGTTGCGATTTTCCGTGCGACTGGTCGCCCTGATGAAAGGCTTCCGACTTGCGTAGTTTTGGCTTTGCCGGCGCCGCTGCGGCGCTCGCCGCCGCCACGACCGCCCAGGCGGGCGGGTTCCAGGCTCCCGAGCTTTCGGTCCGCGCCCTGGGCATGTCCAACGCCGGCGCCGCCGCCCTGACGGGCGCGGACGCCTTGGCCTGGAATCCCGCCGCCATCGCCGGCTCGGACCGCGAGGGCGCGGCAGGGCTCTCGTACCGCCGCACCTCGCTCGTCCTCACCGACACGGGATCCACCCTGACCCGACCCGGCCAGGCGCCCGCCCCGGCCGGCGGCGCGACGCGCCTGGAGGACGCGCCACGGGATTTCCCCGCGCCCAGCCTCGCGCTCGCGCTCCCGGTCACCGACCGCGTCGCCGTGGGGCTGGCGGTCACCAAGCCGTTCCACCTGCGGCTCGAGTACCCCGTCCCCGCCTTCGTCCGCTACGACCTGCACCGGAACCGCATCGAGATGACCGAGGTGCGCGGCGCGCTCGCCGTCCAGGCCGCCGACTGGCTGGACCTCGGCGTCTCCCTCGACGCCCAGGAGACCCGCGCCGCCCTCGACGCGGCCTCGCCGAACCTCGCGCCCAATTCGCCCGACGCTCTCCAGCAGCTCACCGCCAAGGGCTGGGATTTCGGCTGGGGGGCCGGCGCCCAGGCGCGCTTCGAAGACCTGACGCTGGCGCTCAGTTGGCGCAGCGCGATCGCGCGGGACCTGGACGGACGGCTCTCCCTGACCGGCCTCGCCGGCCCGCTCGCCGCCGCCAACTTCGATGCGCCCGCCGAGGTCGGCTTCTCGACGCCGTGGGCGCTGACCGTCGCCGGTCGCTGGCAGGTGACGCCGGACCTCGCGCTCCATGCCCAGGCGCAGCGCAGCGGCTGGAGCCGGTATGACAGGATCGAGCTGGCCTTCGCCGGCCAGACCGCCGCCATCGTCCAGGCCTACGACGACACCACCAGCGTCGCGCTGGGCGCCGAGTGGCGCGTGCGGGACGCCCTCACCGTCCGCGCCGGCGTCGGCTTCGATCCCACGCCCACGCCCGACCTGATGCGCGAGCCCGGCGTCCCCGACGCCGACCGCACCACCTACGCCCTGGGCGCGACCTTCGCCCTCGCGCCGGCGGTGGACCTCGACCTCTCGGGCGCCTACGCCGCCTTCGACAATGCGCGCCTCAACCGCGACCTTGCGTTCTACGAGGGCACGCCCGCGGCCAGCACGGCGACCATCCGCGGCGACATCGACCGCGAAGAGCTCACCCTGGGGCTGGCGCTCCGCACACGGTTCTAGATATCCCGCTCCCGGCGCCGCGGCGGCGCCCGGCGCTGCTGGTGGGCCCGGCAGGACTCGAATGTTCGGGTTTGCGCCAAGCATCTGAAACACTTGGCATTTTGGCGAAAGTCGATACCAACAAAAGTACCAACAGCCAGCATATCACTGGTACCACGGGAGCCGCTTTTCGCCAACACAAGACGCAGCTCTCGCGAGCGCGACGCGACTAGAAGGGAGCCGCAACGACACTCGCCTCTTCATGGCAGCGGCACCACCAACCGCAGCAGGCTAAGCTGTGGCTGCCCACCGCGACCGCTGCTGCCTCGGGACAGCACCATTGAGTTCACGATCGGCTGTCGTTGCGCTCTCCTGAGGGCATCTACCCTGGGTATCCGGTCCTACTGGTGCCTTGCGTGGCACTGCACTGACGTGGTGTTGCCAACTGGGCCCAGCGACGGCGACGCGCCTGTGGTGAAGCATCCGCCCACAGGCTGAGGGGCGCGGCACGCCGGACCTTGAACTGACCTAGGGATTGTTCAGCCGGACAACAGTACTGGCCGGAAACTCCAACGCTGCCGGGAACGAGGTTTACCGACACTTCGCTGAAGGATCAGCGGGCGAGCTTGAGGATACCCTCCACCGTTGTGGAGGCGGCCTCAAGGCTTTCGCGCGCCTCCTTGAAATAGGCCAACACAGCTCGGAAGCGGGACGGCTCCGGGGCGGCCTTCTCGTTGGCGATAGTGTCATACTCACGACAAACCTCAGCCAGTTCGGCAGCGAGCAGCCGCACGATATGCGCCGCGTTGTCGAGGGTGACGATTCGCGCGAACGCCTCGTTGGGGCCCGGGTCCAGGTCGGCCATCGAGGCTTCTTCGGAAGAGAGCTCCTCGATCAACGAAAGGTCTACAAAAGGCACGAGGTACGGCTTGCCATTGCCTTCGCCGAGTGTGGCGATCAACGAAGCCGACCCGTTCGGGATCGTCGTCACCCGCTGGAGGAAAGGTCCCGAGAGCTGGAGAGGTGTGGTCTCCTGGGGAGTGGCGCGTTGCGCAGCGCGCTTAGCCTTGTCTGACATGCTCTGGCCTTTGATCTAGGAAATCCTCGCCCCAGGAAGCGTCGCGGCTCTGGAGGCCGACACGGCTATAGCTCTGCTGGCCGTATCCGCTCTTGGCGATTGGTGTGGGTTCGAAGTGAAGCTTCACGGTGACAGGCGCGGCTTCGAGTGGTTCGACGATCACTCCCTGCTTCGGTTGGTTGCCGAAGATCTTGTCGAGGCGCGCGCGGAACTCCGCTTTGCGAGCGCGTTTGCTGGCCGCTGTGTGGCTCGTCGCCGCCTTTGAAAGGTCTTTCAGAGCTCCTGTCCCGCGGGATTTCTTGCTTTGCATCGCCCGCTCAGCGTGTTCCCGCTCTAGATAGGCGGTGAACGGGTCGAGGCGCGCATAGCCGAATTTCTCAGTTGGCGTATCAACGCGGCGGGGCGGCCGGTCCGCAGGCGCGGGCAGGGTCGCGGCAAGCTCTTCGCCTAGCCGGCTCAGGCGGAAGATCGCCTCTTTGCCCAACGTGGTCCGCTCGACGAGGTTGGCGGACTGCACCAAGGAAAGGACCCGAGATAGGTTCGGCCCCTTAAGGCGCAGTCGCGCAGCCAGCACGGCCTTGCGCTGCTCGCCAGCCTTGAGGATGCCGAGCAGCTGGCGCACGTGCGCCCGCGATAGGATGTCCTCGACGGGCTCGTGTTGTCCGAACTGGACGGACTCGAACAGCAGGTCGCTGAGGGCCCCCAGCTTCAGCGCAGCCTCGGGATTCGCCCCGCGCAGGTGAGCGCCAGTGCGTCGCATGAGATCGAGCCACGCGCGGGCGTCACCATCATAACGACGCTCTGTCAGCAGCCGCCAGGTCACGCCTCGGAGGGCCCGATAGAGCGTGTCGGGATCGACGTTGGCCTTCAGGGCAGCGCGGATGGCTTTCGCGGCTTCGGCCGGGTTCGCATGGAGGTAGGAAAGTTCGGGGACTGGGGCGGTCATGGCATTCATATAAGCATCCTGCCCAGAAAAACGTTTCACAACGCTTCACACCATGATTTTAGGGGTCGTGTCACCCCCACCTGCGGATGGGTGGACCTGGAAACGGGTGGCCTGATGTATTGAAGCCGCAGACAGGCCGGTCAGGTCGTCCTGCGGGGGCACCACGTATCCGGGCTGCAGGGGCTCGCCAGGGTCGGCCTGTTGAACTACAAAAGACACGGCGGCGAAGCGGTCGGCGACCAGTCGGGCCGTCGTTAGATGACCTTCGGCGGTCCGCTCATTGCCCATCGACGGCACCATCAGCATGTCGACATCGAGAACTGCCAAGGGATTGTCAGGACCCGTGTCGGAAAAGTCGCGGCAAATGCCGAACGCGATCAGCATGTCCTCCAGAACCAGCACCGGAATCGTCATGCTTTCGATGATGTCTTCCGTTCCGTGTGGGTAGTCGTGAAAGGCCACAAGCTTGTCGAAGATCAGAAGTTCTTCGCCATATGCGTTGAACACGCAGCCGCGGTTGACCGTCCCTCGACCGTCGTCGCTTGGCTCGTGGCAGGAGCCCGCCAGGACTAGTTCGAGCCGCCCCCCGTCGAAGTCCTCATGAAGGATCCGATCCTGAAGCCAGGCTGCGATCTGTTCGCGGTCCTCCCGCCAGATTGTCAGCTCCGGCCAAGCGATTGTTTCGCAGCCGGCCGCGTGGGCAGCGCGAAGTGCCGCCTCGATCTGCTCCGGATGGTCCGGTGCAGCGATGCGACGGGCTGTAAACACGCCATCGCCAATGTTGAGGTCGTATTCCAGCCCTTCGAACAAGGCTGCGCCGGCCTGCAGTCGGCGGGCTAGCCCAGGCT
The DNA here is from genome assembly GCF_036821595.1 of Phenylobacterium sp. Classification (GTDB taxonomy): domain Bacteria; phylum Pseudomonadota; class Alphaproteobacteria; order Caulobacterales; family Caulobacteraceae; genus Phenylobacterium. The sequence goes on along the minus strand of NZ_DAISJG010000011.1, from coordinate 69,571 downwards.
CGTCATCACTGACGGAGCCGCCACCAGAGAGCTGAACATCATAGGCGCCGATCCTCACAGGCAAGATGCGATGGTGCAACAGCCCCCGACGCTCGTAGGGCTGTCGGTCGCGCCCGTGACGCCCAAGCCGCCGCTCCCGGCAGGGCGCAACGAAATAGTCCCCGTGTCTCCAGTCGGTGTTAGCGTCGCGCGGCACCTCTCGAGGTCGATGGCGGCGTAGTAGAAGGTCGAGCGCCCGGGCTTCGATGGCGGCTGGCCAGATGAGGTCGCTAGGCGCGCCATCGGTCACTGGGCGCCAGCCCGCGTCTTCCTCCTCGAGTTCGGCGTAGCGCGCCTCCGCGGCGTCTCGAATATCCTCTTCTTTGAGCCGCGCGTAGCTATTGCGGATCCGCTTCGGCGCGTCGCGGATCAGGCGATCAACCTCCACCAGGCGGTCGGCGATCTCCCGCCACGATTGGGCAGGCCCTGCGCCGTGTTGGCCTGCCAGCGCGACCGCACGCGCGATCCAGCTACCCTGCTCGTCTTTCGCCACTCAGCCCCCCTACCTCCAGTCAAGCCCGAATTGCGCGGGCAGACAATGCGCGTTCAGGGGCGAACCTACCCCACACGAAGGATCGTCCGCCCGTCGCTCGGGGCTTCCACGGCGGTAACGAGGCGGCACTTTCGGAGACGCGGCCCATGCAAGCTAGGCTTGCTGGTGGGCAGAGAAGGCGGGTTCGATCCAGCCATCGCGAGGTCGCCCGCGCTTGAGGGCAAATTGCCGGGATAGCGCCTTCCCCGTGAAGCCCTCCCGCCTGAACGTCTGCTTTCGGCGTCAGCCTGACTTCGCGCTCCCGGCGACCAGCAGGAGCTCGGCTCTCGCGAGTGGGTGCTGGCCCCGGACGCGAACGCTTCACGAAAGCTGAGCCACTCCAGTGGGAATTGGGGACCACGCGCGCGGGGGACCAACAGTGGCGCCAACAGCGCGCTGACCGCCCACCGCGCGGGTGCAGTCCTTCGGCCCCCGCTGCACCCGACTGAAGAAGAGCCGGCGCGGCGAGGCGCGCCGGCAAGGCTCAAGCGCCTATCCCCCCCGACGCGCAGGCCGCCTCGGCGTAGGCGCGCAGACTGCGGTCGGCCCGGAAATAGAGGTCGCGCTCCACCGGCAAGCCCAGCGCGCCCCGTACGGCCATGAGCTCGGACAGCCGGACCGAGCCGAGCTCGGGACAGCCGAGGCCAAGGTCGCACAGACCGAAGGCGACGTCCGGATCGTCCGGATCGAGCTCGGACAGGAGCCAGGTCGCCGCGCCGTCCGGGGTGAAGAGCTTTACCACGGGCCGAGGATCTGTGAGCTCGCCGGCGGCCTGACGCCGGCCGTTCTCGAGCATCTCGGCGCGTTGAAGATCGGTGATGAGTTGCATGTTCGCCTCCTTGAGGCCCTCGTCCGCGAGGGCGGGAGGCGGTCAGCCCGCCGGCAGGCGGCGATGTCAGGCCGCAAAGGCGCGCAGCGCCGGGGCTTGACCTCGCCGCGAGGCGGGCACGCTGGGTCCCCGAGCGGCAGCGATAATCAGGCCGTCTCCGAGCTGCGTCGCACCGCCATCTGCTCGCACGCACCACAGGTCCGAGCTGCGCCATCAGCAGACTTCCTGGGTAAGCGAACCAACGCCGGCCGCACCTTCCGGCGGCAAGAAGAGGCCGGCGCGCCAACGCGCGCCGGCAGTCGCTCAGGCCGCCGCGGCGACGGCCTCATCGACGAGGCGAAGGTAGTCGCGCAAGAAGACGTCCACCGTCGCCGGTCGCGTGTCACGAGATTCCGAGAGAAACTCGTAGCCTCCGCTCGCATAGGCATTGAGCGCCTTGAAGCCTTCATCGGTCAGCCCGGTCGCCGAATTCGGGGCGACGAGGCGTTTGAAGGCCTCGCGCACGGAAGCCTTTTCCTGGAAATCGATGCCGCTCTTCCGAAGCTCGGCCACCACGAGGAGGCCGATGATCAGGTGCTGGGCGGCCTTGTAGTCCTCAATCCAGCTGGCGACGATGTCCTTCACCGGCACGCCGGCCTTGCTCGGATCGCTGCTGCGTCCGCTGGCAAGTCCCGCCATGGCGCAGAAGTAGTAGAGGTCGAACTTTGTCTTGATGGGGTCCTTCCCCTCGACGTCCGCGAACCACTTCTCGGCGTCACTGCGCAGCCGGAACATTCTCGTCCTCCTCTTCGGCCACGTCGAAGCGGTTGAAGTAGTCCTTGTCGTTGACGAGGATGGCGTTGTCGGTCTCGACGTAGCGCCCCGCCGGCAGCGCCTTCATCAGGCGCTGCGTGCCTGGCGTCTTCCGGAAGAGAGTCAGAAAAGCCACGTCGCCGGACTGTGTCTCCAGCGTATCGACGAAGCCCGCACGTTCCGTGTTGATCGTAAAGCCAACGAACTGGCTGCAGAGCTCCGGGATGAGGCGTCCAACCTGTCGCCGCACCGTGTGGTCCATCGGCCCCGCCGGGCTGTCGACGATCAGCGGGAAGTCGTTGTTGCCGCGGTTAAGGACGCTCATCAGGAAGGTGTAGCCCACGGACAAGGTCTGGCCGACACTGGCGCCGTCTTGGTTCTCAAGACGGATGGCGCCGTCGATGCGATCGATCCGCAGAGGGTCGTTCACCAGGATCTTCTCCAGCCTGGCGTTGCACTCCGCCAGAAGCTCGTCCTTGATCCGCTTGCGCGCCCGGCGCGCGGCCTTGGCCACGATCGACTGGATAAGCTCCGTCTGCTCCTTAAGCCGCACCGTCTCCGTGATTTCAGCGATGCGAGCCTTGGCCTCCTCAAGCCGCTTCTCAATCTGGCTCAAGGACATCAGCTTGTCGTTGGGAGTGTCTGGATCGCCCGCCCCTTCGATCTCCGCCACAACCTCCTCGTAGGTGCCGTGTTGACGGCCGCATTCGTCCAGGCGCGCTTCCCAGGTCCCGAGCTGCTCATCCCCGCCTTCGATGAGCTGCTGCTTTAGCGCCCGCTCCTGGCCTGCCGCGTCGGCTTCTTTTCGGGCCGCCTGCTTCAGCTCCAAGGCGAGCCGTTCGACACGCGCAAACCCGCTGTCATCGTCGTCCGGAGACGTGCCCGTGAACTTCTCGATGTCTTGCTTGAGGTTGTTGATGACGCCGGCTTCCGCCGAGTCGAGGTAGCGCTTGGACCGCTCCTTGATCGTTTGGATCGAGACGGCGTCCATGTCGCGGCCGCAGATGCACTCGGGCTCTCGGGTGAGCTCCTCGAAGAACTGCGCTGACGTATTCTCGGGAAGCTTCAACCGGTCGAGGTTGAGGCGGAGCTGGTTGAGGTTGTCCGCCAGCTGCGGATGCAGCGCGTGCGGCAACCGCATGGCGCCCATGAGCGCGGCGTTGGCGGTCCGGACCTCCGCCTGGGCTTCGACGTGTTCCAGCCGTGCGGCCTCGAAGCGTTCGCGCACCGTCGCGACGCTGCTCACCCGCGCTTTGATCTTCTCATCCAGGTCCAGCATCTCGGCCTCGAGGGCCTTAAGCTTCGACTTGGCGGCCGAGCGGGCTTCCTTCACCTTCTGCTCGCGGGTGCGCAGCTGGGCGAGCTGGTCTTGCCACTTGTTGAGACCAGACGAGGTCTTCGCCGTCTGCTGCTTCGTGGCCCGATCCCAATAGTCTCGGGTGAATTCGCCCACCTGATCCAGGAGATAGATCTGGCAGAGGGCGTCGACGGCGCGATCCGCTTCGGCGTGACCCGAATTGAGCAGTCGGTTCGCCAGCTCCCCATCGAAGATGAAGAGACTCAGGAACTCCTCGGCTAGGAAGCGGTGGACCCCAGGCGGCACATGCCACTTGGGCACAACGCCGCCGCTTCCCGGATTGGTGGTCTTGTAGCTGACCTGGCCGGTCTCGTAGTCGAGGATGAGCTCGATCGACAGCGGCTTGCCATCGAGCAGCAGCGTCACCTTGAAGACGCCCTTCGCGGCCGGATCATCCTTGCGCCGGTAGCTCCGCACCTTTTCCTGGGTCCAGCGGTCGGCCGAGCCGCTCAGCGCGGCGTTCAGGAGCTGAAGGGTCGTCGTCTTGCCGGTGCCGTTCGGCATCTGCAGCAAGGCAACCTTCGGGACCGAGCCGTCCGGCTTCCGGAGGTCGACGACGACGTCGGGACAGCGAAGACCCGAACTCGTCCAGCCGGCGAGATCAATCCGCATCGCCAACCTCCACCGCGATAACCTCGCGCACATTCTCCAAGAACTGCGTGTTCTCGTCCCGAGTGAGGTCACCCTCACTCATTTGCGTAAGCCACGCCGTGAGCCGAAGCGCGACGCTCTTCGGCTGCTGTTCTTCAGCCACCACGTCGCTGATAGCCTCTACAAGAGCTGGATCAAGCATCGTCTGTCCTCGAGACGTGGGAGAGCGCCGTCAGCCATTGGCAGCGCTCCTGATCTGCGTTCGGAAACTGGTCGCCGGGATTGGCAGGGCGCACAAAGTCGATGACTCGCGCTCGCTTGTCAGGATTGCTCGGGTCTGACCGAAGGCAGCGTCCGATCCGCTGGATGGTCTCAAGCTTCGCCCGGGCCGACGCAAATAGCACGACGTTCTCCAGCGCCTGGATGTCGATGCCCTGGGAAATCCGGTGGCAGGTGATCAGGCAGTCGATCTCGCCTCTGGCGAACTGCACGAGGTGGTCGCGGTCGTCCTCGGCGTAATAGGTGCGGTATCGGGTGGTGTAGCCGTGGATGGTCTCCAGGAGCGCGTTTCCGTACTCCTTGGTCTCAACGAACAGGATACAATTCTTCAGGACGTACGGATGGGCGAGAAGGTGCGCCCGAAAGACGTCCGGCTTCTGCTCTGCGGTCTTGTAGACCTTGGAGAGCTCGGTCCAGACTTCCTCCTTGCTCATGGGATTGCCTTCGCGCGCCCGAGCGGCCTGCTTCGAGTACACCGCCTTGAGCCGTTCGCGATCGCCTTCGGTGAGCTCGTACTCGAGAGGCACATAGTCGAACCCGCTCAGCACCCCGCGGCCGATGGCGTCTTCGAGGGAGAAGCGGAAGATCGTCTCGCCGATCTCCTCCCGGAGGAAGTCATTGCCGGCCTGATCGTAGGCCCGGTCAGGGGTGGCGCTGAGACCCAGGCGCCATCCGAACTTTGCGTGCTCACCCTTGAGGCTCTCGATGAGGCTGGGCACCCCGAGACCATGGACCTCGTCGTGGACGATGATCATCTTCTTCTTCTGCGCTGATGGGAGCTGCCCCAGCACCTTCTTCAGCTGCTCGCGCGAGATGATGAGGATCGCCTGCTCGGGGTCTAAGGCGAAGGCGCCGAGCTGCTTGTGCTTCTCGAAATGGCGATAGGTGCGCCACTTTCGGCCGCTCTTCAGCAGCCAAGCGTCCACTTCGGAGGCCCACTGGTCGAGGAGGTCGGTGCCATCCATGGCGATGACGGCGCCCTCGATGGACGATTGGTCGATCAGCTTATCCAGGATCTTGAGCGTGGTCCGGGTTTTTCCCGTGCCTGTCGCCATCTCAAGGACACCGGCGCGCTTCTCCAGAAACGCCTCGACGGCCTCTGTCTGATGGCGCCATTTGCGGTCCTCGCGCGGAGGCTCAGCGGGGCCCTCTTCGAGGCGGCGCGGCAGGCGATCGGGAGCCTTGGCCTTTAGGCGAGCAACGATTGAGGCTGTTGGGATGGCCACGTCCAGCCCCACCGCCTCGCCGCGCCAGGCTTCCTCGAACTGCTCGACCTTCGTCTTTACCCGGTCCTCATCTCCTGGAGCCCAGCTCCGGTAGACGTCGATCGACTCATAGTTGCGCTTGTGTCCCCCGAGCGTCTCGTTGGCGGAGCCGGTGAAGGCGACCACTGAGCCGTCAGGGAAGTCGAAGACGCCGATCTTTTCGTGGAAGATGCCGGGCTCCTCCACATGTCCTGCGAAGGCGAAGCGGATTTCGAGGCGGTCGTTGGCGATCAGCCAGGCGAGGATCCGAGCGCGCAAGCCGGTGTCGCCTGGCGTTTCGGTGAAGGCGATCACCTCCTCGAGCATGCGATCGACGAGCATCCGTCGATAGGCGTCCCGCTTAACCTCGTCGGCCATATCTCGCAGGACGGCGATGTCTTGCCCGCTGAGCTCCGGGCAGGCGATCAAGCGGATCTGCAGACTATTCTCGCCGACAAGCCTCGGGAGGGCCTCGGCCCAGGTCACAAGGGCCATGCTCGAGAAGTAGCCGGCCGCACGCCGATAGAGGCGCGCGGCCTTCAGGCACGGTGAGAAGAAGTCAGACGCCAGCGTGTCGACGCCGCTGCGGTAGTGCGACTTCAGATGAGAGACGGCCGTCATCTCAATCGTCCTCCCCATCTCCATGTAGACCACGGAAGGCGGCGTGCAGGTCCGCCTCGCGACGGGCTTGCTGGCGCTCGGCGAGAAGTTGCTCCAGGGGATCCAGGTCCGCCACTTCAACAAGCGCGGCCGCTTGCGGCGGCTCCTCCCCGACGAGCCGCTGCAGGAAGCTGGGCTCCACCCAGCCGAGGTCTGAGGGCTTCGCTGCGCGGGCCGCGTCCAGAATGTCACGACCCAGCTCATCTTCCCATTGGAGCCGCCCTCGGGCTGCCCACACCGCCTCTAGCCGGGCAAGCCACGTTTCGAGCGCCGCTCCCTGACGGTGAGGGCGCTGCCATTGCGCGGCACCCTCTAGGGCTCCAATGGCGACGAGCACCGCCAGCAGGCCGGCCGCAGAGTGATCCGTGACGCGACGCCAGAGGATGCGATTTGCGCTCACCCATCCAAGCTGGCCTTGGTGGCGGATCTGCAGGCAGGCTGCAAAAAGACGATCGAGATCGGGTCTGCCAACCGGCTCGAGGTTCGGCGGGTACTCGAGGCGAAAGCGCCCCCTGGCCGCCTTCAGCTCGGCCCAATCGGATTTGTCGTCGTCCTCTGGCCAGGCGTCGATGTCGGCAATGGCGAGAAAGGACTCCAGGAGCGCCGGCTCGGCGTGCCGCTTTGTCCAGCCGGCCCAGAGGTATTCCACCTCCGGGATCCAGTAGGGAAAGCTCCCCCAGAGCTCGCCTGCATAACGAGCCTGGGCATAGATGCGGACCTGGTCTTCCTGGAAGATGAAGTCCGGCGGCGCGAGCAGCAGTTGTTCGCCTCGGGGCAGCTGGCTCGGTAGGGCGTAAAACCCGGGGAGTGGCCGCGCGAACACATCCTTGTAGCTCAGGAGCACGGGACCGATGCTGTTGACGCTGCGCCCTGGCGGCAGGAACTCCGGGGCACGTTCGATCAACTCGGAGATCCGCACAGGTCCCGTGGCGCGGAGCTCCGCCTCGAGTGCGCCGCTGATAGTGCCTTCGGAGGCCACCACATCGGCCTCCTCGAGCGAAGGTTCTTCCTCGAGCTCTGGTTGTTCGACGGCTTGGTTTGACGTCGCTCCTGCACGACCGACCGCCACGAACCAGCTTTCCACCGTCTCCACGAAGAGATGCCGATAAGTCTGCATGGAGTTTTCAGCGTCGCGGAAGGAGCACGGATCTCGAGTCACGCGCGCGCGATAGAGCGGCATCAGCTCGGACAACGGAAGCAGGCCCCGACCCGCAAGTACGCTATGCAGGCCAACCGCGCGCCGTACGCGCGACGATGCGCGTTCGCCGACGACGTAATCGCCGTACACTTTCCTGCCGAGGGCCCGCGCCGCAAATCTCGCCTCAGGGGTTGGAACATCCGGCAGCAAGTCGCCGATGTGACACGGGAGCTCGCGCGTGCTCAGCGCGCTCTGAAGCCTGGCGCAGATGGCCTGGTGTCTTTGACTATCATCTGGATCGATCATCCAGACGCCGTCATGCGCCACCGCAAAATGGTCGAGCCAGTCGTGCAGCGACCATCCCAAGGCGTCGACGGCTATGTGGAAGTACGGTGAGATCCGCCGATCAGAAGGCGACACCTCCCACGCCAAGAGCCCCGGCTCCTCGCCAGCGAGCGCGTCCCAGGCGCTCCGGCCCTTCTCAAGAACGGCGGCCTTCAGCCGGCGCTGGGCTCGATCGCGAACCCGTCGGAGCGCCTTCTTCTCGATCTGTCGAATCCGCTCGCGCGTCACTGCATAGGCCTGGCCCACCTCTTCGAGCGTCTGGCGGGGCCCGGCTACACCATACCGGCGCTCCAGGACATCGCGTTCCCGTGCTTCGAGGCTGGCGAGCAGCCGGGGCAGCAAAACCTCCGCCGGCTGCGCCGGCGGCGCTGGGGCCGGCGGCGGCTCCTGCGGCTCCACCTCGCTCGCTGTGTCCGACCGAACCTCAAGCCCCGTCAGCTCGAACAAGCGGCTGACGAGCGCGGCGGACGCGGCCGGGGACAGCGTGGCGTTCTCCACCAGCAGAAGGCTCGCGTCGCGGGCCTCCTCCTGACTGAAGCCGAGGCGGCCAAGCTCGTCGCCCACGATGCGATGCAGGATCGCCTCGGCGGCCCGGTAGGACTTGCGGCCAAGGTTCGGCAGCTTCAGGAGTTCCGCCTCCAGCCGCCTGAAGTTCAGCATCAGCTCGGAGAGCGGTTTCCGTGCATAGCCGACGCGCTCCAGTCCATTGGGAAGGCGCGCCGGCGGGTCGTAGCCGGCGATGGCCTCCAAAGCGGTGCGCCCCTGAAAGAAGGCCGCGAGGCCCCGCCGGAGCTGGTCGCGAGACAAGAGCCGCGTCGAGGGCCGCGACGACGCCTGCCCTGGAACGACCGGCAACGCTTCGAGCAAACGAGCGCGAGAGGGTGGGTCAGGTTGCCAGGCATCCAAGATCACGGCCTCGGCATCCTCAGCCGCGACGCGGCTGAAGCCCAGCGCCTCAAAGGCGCCCCGCACAATGTCGCCGAGGATCGAACGCGCGGCCGCCAGGGAGGTCCGCCCGAGGTTCGGGAGTCGAACGAGTTGGGGTTCTAGGTCTGGGTAGGCCAGCACAAACTCTCGAAGAGGACGCTGCAGAAGGCCCTCGTTACTCAACGCATTCCAGAGACGAGCTGGTATCTCATGCTCGGCTAGAGCGTCTTCAACGGCCTCAGGGCTTATCGCGGACGCAAGGCGGGCTCGAAGGTCGTCGTCGTCAACGTCATCCGGCGGCGCCGGCGCCGGCGCCTCCGGCGGATGTGGTCGCGCCTGCGACGCCTCAGCGCGCGCCCGTCGAAGAAGAAGATCCAGCTCTTCCACGGACTTGCGCCCCAGGTTGAGCACTCGACGCTTCAGCAACTCCGGACCTTCTTCACCAAGCGCGAAGTATTCCGAAAGGCGGGTAATCGGCAGCTCCCCTCGACCCGCCGCTATGACAATCGCGTTGTTCAGCCGGACCGTCGTCTCGTTTCGAGCTACAAGCTCCGCAATGAGCGGATCATCAGGATCAGATCCCAGGTCCAGCGGGTCTCGAAGCGCAGCAATCTGGGCTGCGTGGTCCTCGGCAGCCGCCTCTGTGGGAAGGCCATGGGCTGAGGCGTAGGGCGGAAGAGTATCGGCCGACCTGGAAACGGGCTCGGCGCGAGCGGTCTCCGCGGCAACGGATGCGGCTGCGACTGGGAGCTCAGCGGCGGCCGCGACGGGCTCCCCCTCGTCGACGAGATCGTCCGGCCGCGGGTCCGTTGGCTCGGCTTCAGGAACCGCCGAAGGCGAAGTCTCAGCCGCATACGCCTCGGGCCGGCTGGGCGCGCCTTCGTCTGGCGCCGGTGCAAGTTCTTCAGGGCTGAGTCGAGCCGGCTGCGGATCCTCGGCGCGCGTCCCTTCATCAGCGGCCTCGGTCGGCGCCGCCGCGGCGCCGGTGGGGCCCTCTGCATCGCGCAGGAGGTCATGGCTTGGAGGCGATGTTCTCTCTGCTTCCACCCCATCGGCGAGGTCTGAGGCTTCACCGGGTTCAGGCCTCACGCCGCTAAGCTCGACCTTCGACTTTGCGGTTCGGTCAAGTTCATAGGCTTGCAGCGGCTCGCGCAGCTGCCCAACGGCGGGCACAGAGAGCGCCCCTTCGCGCCCCAAGGATGTCCGACTATCGCTGCCTACAACTGGCGCTGGCGACTGGACCGGCTCAGGTGAGGTTACAGTCCCTGCTGAATCCAAGGCGCCAGGCGAACGGTCCTGCGGCTTGCTCCAACGCTGTAGAAACTTACGCCACAAAGACATCTAAGCGCAGCCAACGCCCCGATACGCCTGAGACGCGCAGTATTCCCGCCTTGGGTGCATGCCGCCTCCGCCCTATGCCGCAAATTGCGACGGCGGGCGGACGTGGAGCAAGCTCTAAATAAGCAACAACAATAGCTTGAGCGCGGAGGTTCAGCCCTAGACGACCGCGCTCAGATCGCCAACTCGCTCGGCGATGAGGGCCCAAGGAGGCTCGTCACCCAAGTGGCTCCAAGAGAGCCGCACCGCCCCTTCGACCACCGCGTCGGGGAGCTGCATGGCCGTGAGCACATGGCTGGGTTGGTAGCTCGCCGACGTGCAGGCGGAGCCATTGGACAGGGCGGCAACGTCTTTGAGGCTGAGGATCAGCGCTTCAGAGTCCACGCCAGGGAACGCGCACATCAGGACGTGAGGCAGGACGTGGGATTGGTCGCCGATGGGCTGCAGTCCCAATGCCCCCAGGGCTTCGAGGGCGCGTGCTCGGCGGGCCCGGCAAGCCGCAGCCCGTGACGCATGCTCGCGCAGAGCAAGTTCAGCAGCGGCACCGAAGCCCGCGATCAAGGGCACCGGCAGGGTGCCCGGGCGCAGCCCGCGTTCGTGCCCTCCCCCGTACATCAACGGCGTCAGCGGCGGCCGCGCCTGGCCTCGCCGGCGGGCAATGAGAGCTCCGACGCCCTTGGGCCCATAGAGCTTGTGAGCACTGGCCGAGATCAGATCCACACGTGGGTGGCGCAGATCGTCGAGCACCTTCCCGAAGGCCTGGGCCGCATCCACGTGGAAGTAGGCCTCCCGCACCGCCAGGCCCGCCGCGATCTCAGCGATGGACTGCAGAACGCCGGTCTCATTGTTGGCCTGCATGACCGAGACGACGAGGGTGTCCTCGCGCACGGCGGCGACGACCGCCTCGGGCTCCACTCGGCCGGACGAGCCCACTGCGACGCGCGTCACTTCGAAGCCGCGCGCTTCGAGCGCGTCCAGCGGCTCGAGGACCGCCTTGTGCTCGATCGTAGTGGTGACGAGATGGCGACGCCCGGTCTTTTCCCCGTGGGGCGCGAGGCCCAGCAAAGCCAAATTATTGGCTTCAGTGGCGCCGGAGGTGAACACCACTTCCGTGGCGTCGGCCATCACCACCGCAGCGACCTGCTCGCGCGCGACTTGGACGGCCTGCTTCGCCCGAAGGCCATACTCATGGGTGCGGCTGGCGGCGTTGCCGTACTCGTCGTCGAAGTAGCGCAGCATGATCGCCCGCACCTCCGGCGCCAGGGGCGTGGTGGCGTTGTGGTCGAGGTAGGCAGGCATTTGACGACTCAGGTTTGCACGTTAAAACGCTATCTGTTTGTGATCCCGTTTGACAAACAGTTTGCGAGCGAGCCACGCGGTGGACGACGCCTTCCATTACGTGTTCCCGGCGATCCGGGGGGTCCAGGCCGGCCGAGAATACTACGTCTCGATGTGCCCCCTTCGGCTCATTCCCAAGATCTTCCTCTTTGATGAGGAGGAGCTGACCCCGGAATTGCGAGCACAGCGCACCCTCAACAAGGCTCGGGTGCCGGAGATCGCCCGCTACATCACCGAGAACCCGACTGGTTACGTCTTCTCCGCCCTGACGGCGTCGGTCGACGCGGACCTCGAGTTCGAACCCACCTCAGAGCACAACGCATCCCTGGGAATCCTTAGGATCCCGATGTCCGGGCAGTTCATCATCAACGACGGGCAGCACCGCCGCGCAGCGATCGAGGCCGCCTTAAGGGAGAGCCCCCGCTTAGGCGACGAGAGCATCGCTGTTGTCTTCTTCAGCGACATCGGCCTCGCCCGCTCGCAGCAGATGTTCGCGGACCTAAACCGGTACGCGATCCGCCCCGCCCCCTCAATTTCGATCCTTTATGATCATCGCGATCGCGCCGCCGAGCTCGTCCGTCGGCTGGTCAACGATGCCCCGCACTTCCGCGACCTCGTGGAGATGGAGCGCAGCACCCTTTCTCTTCGGTCTCGGAGGCTCTTCACCTTTAGCGCGCTCTATCAGGCAACCACGGCCCTGCTTGGGGGCAGTCTGGAAGAGGACTTCGACCACGCCTTAGAGCTCGCGACGGCCTTTTGGACTGAGGTCGCAAGGCGCCTTCCGGAATGGGAGCAGGTCCGGCGAGGCCGTCTAGCCGCCAGCGAGGTCCGGCAAGACCTCATCCACTCTCACGGCGTGGTGCTGCACGCCCTTGGTCGGGTGGGCGCGACGCTCATTCGAACGCACGCGGAGTGGCGTCCGCATCTGTCGCAGCTGGCGGACATCGATTGGTCCCGTAGCAACCCGGACTGGTCAGGCCGGGCTGTGGTGAGAGGTCGCCTGTCCAAGGCGACCCAGAACGTGATTTTGACGGCGAGCTACATCAAGCAGCGTCTCGGTCTGGAGCTCTCGCCGGAAGAGCAACGGACCGAGGACGCATTCCTCCGGGGGGATTATGAGCGAGACGGATAAGCCAGCGCGCCGCTCGGCCTTCACCGAGAACGGCTTCCGCCCCACCCTCGCCGAGCTGCTGCAAAGGATCCAGGAGACCTACCTCGCCGACGAGATCCCGTGGGTGGTGGGCTACAGCGGGGGCAAGGATTCGACGGCCGTCCTTCAGCTCGTCTGGCTTGCCCTGGCCCAGCTGCCCAAGGGGGCTGCGCGCAAAGACGTTCATGTGATCTCGACGGACACCCTCGTCGAGAACCCGGTGGTGGCCGCATGGGTCGACCGGTCCCATGCGATCATGGGTCGGGCCGCCGCCGAGTTGGGCCTGCCGATCTACCCGCACAAGCTGACGCCTGACATCCAGAACACCTTCTGGGTTAACCTGATTGGACGCGGCTATCCGGCGCCGCGGCCAAAGTTCCGTTGGTGCACGGAGCGAATGAAGATCCGGCCTGCGGACACCTTCATCGGCGACGTGGTGCGACAGAACGGCGAAGCCATCGTTGTACTTGGGACTCGCAAGGCGGAGAGCACGGTCCGGGCGGCGCGGATGAACGCCAATGAGACGGGCAAGGTGCGTGAAAACCTGAGCGCACACAGTTCGCTGCCGAACGCCTTCGTCTATAGCCCCATCGCCGATTGGTCTAATGACGACGTCTGGCTGTTCCTCATGCAGGTGAAGAACCCCTGGGGCTACGACAACAAGGCGCTCTTGAACATGTACCAAGGGGCGTCCGCCGATGCGGAATGTCCCATCGTGCTCGACACCTCCACCCCGAGCTGCGGCGACAGCCGCTTTGGCTGCTGGGTCTGCACCCTCGTCACCCAGGACAAGTCGATGTCGGCGATGATCCAGAACGACGAGGAAAAGGAGTGGATGGCGCCGCTGCTGGAGCTGCGGAACCTGCTCGACGAGCCAGATCACGAGAAGCGGGATTTCCGCCGGATGGGCGGTCACGTCCAGCTCTTCACTCAAGCCGACAAGCCCATTCCCGGACCCTACACCCAGGCCTCTCGAGAAGACTGGCTGCGCCGCCTGCTGCAGGCGCAAGAGGTCGTCCGCAACCATCCGAAGGCGCCACCCGAGGTGCGCGACCTGGACCTCGTCACCCTCGAGGAGCTGCACGAGATCCGACGGATCTGGGTCGTGGAGAAGTACGAACTTGAGGATCGGCTCCCACACGTCTTCGAAGAGGTGACGGGCAAGCCGTTCCCCGCGCGCAAGCTCGACGACGGCCAGCCATTCGGGCCCGCCGAGATGAACCTGCTGAAGCAGGTGGCCGGCGGCGACCAGATGCACTTCGAGTTGGTGCGGGAAATGCTCGAGGTCGAGCGGAGCTACCGCACGGCGGCTCGTCGGGCGAAGCTGTACGACCGGCTAGAGGACGCCCTCCGGCGGAGCTTCTACGAGAGTGTCGAGGACGCTACCGAACGGGCGGTTCGGCGCCGCACCCTGGACAACCTGCTTGATGAGGTCGGCGCGGAGGGCGGTAACGTCACCAGCGCAGCGACCGCAGTCTTGATCCAACTGAGCGCAGGAGACGAGTCGTGATCCTTGACGAGCTCGTCCTGCACAACTTCGGCGTCTATCGCGGGCGGCAGCAGTTCAATCTCACCCCCGAGGGTCCGGAGCGGCCCATCATCCTGGTGGGCGCCCAGAACGGGTCCGGTAAGACGACCTTCCTGGAAGGCTTGCAGCTGGCGTTCTTCGGGCGTCAGGCGCTGAGCCATCTCCGCGGCGGCGGGAGCTACGAGGACTACCTGCGGCGCGCCATAAACCGCGCCGTTCCCGCCGAAGAGGGCGCCGAGGTCCAGGCCAAGTTCCGCCGTGTCGTCGCCGGACAAGAGCAGGTGTTCGTCATCCGCCGGGCCTGGTCCGTACAGAAGACCGCCTTGAAGGAGGTCTTCGAGGTCGTCGTCGATGGCAAGTTCGACCGCGTGCTCACGGAGCAATGGGGCGAGTTCGTCGAAGACATGCTGCCGCCGCGGATTGCGCCGCTGTTCTTCTTCGATGGTGAACGCATCGAACAGTTCGCCGACCTGCACCGCTCCGCCGAGGTGATCGCCACCGCCGTCAACGCCCTGCTCGGCCTGGACATTGTGGAGCGGCTGACCGTCGACCTGGAAGTCCTGGAGCGCCGCAAGAAGGCGGCGGCCGTCAACAAGGTCGCTCGCGACGCGATTGCTGCGGCGGAAGCGGCGGTTCACGCGGCCGAAGACGCCGCTCAGGTCGCCTATGCCAAGCGAGGCGCCGCGAAGAAGCTGCGCGACCGTCGAGAGGCTCAGCTCGAGCGAGCTCGCCAGGCCTTCGCGTCAGAAGGCGGCGAGCTGTTCCGATCGCGGGAGTCGATCAGCGAGGCGAGAACGCAGGTCGGCAACGCCATCGAGGGCCTAGAGAAGTCCCTCAGGGCCTGGGCTGCAGACTGTGCGCCTCTGCTGCTCATCCCAGGTTTACTCGCCGAGGTGGCCGAGCAGGCGACGCGCGAGGTCTCGGCGCAAGAGACACGGACAGTCCTGCGCCACCTGGACGATCGAGATCAAAGGACCCTCGATCTGATTGGCGGATTGGGGGCGGATCCGGCCTTGCTCGAGCGGGTCACCTCCTACTTCGAACAGGATCGGGCGGTGCTGATGGAGATCGCCTCGGCTTCAGCCTATCTGAACCTGCCCCCGCTGGCGCTCGGCCAGCTTGATCTGCTGCTCACCGACAGCCTGTCGGCGTCGGCTCGAACGCGCGATGAACTCCTAGAGGAACTGGAGGCGCTTGAAAGCCAAATGGACACGCTCGAGCGCAAGCTGGCGTCGATCCCTGCGCCAGAGGCGATCGCGCCGGCGCTGGCGGCCGTCGAGCAAGCGGAAGCCGCTTTCAACGCGGCGGAGGACGAACTCGCCGACGCCGCCCGCGAGGATGAAGGCTGTCAGCGCGCCGTGGCTGCCGCCCGCGCCGCATACCAGGGCACCCTCGACCGGCACGTGCAGCACAGGCTGCAGGCTGAGGACGCCCAACGGACGATCGAGCACGCCAGTCGGGCCCGCAGCACCCTGGAGCGGTTCCGCCGCGAGGTGGTGCGCCACCACGTCCATCGCATCGAGACCCTGATCCTGGAAGCGCTTCGGGAACTCCTGCGCAAGGACGATCTCATCGTCGATGTCCGCATCAATCCTGAGACCTTCGCGATTGAGCTGCGGGGGGGCGGCTGGGACGCCATCCCGCCCGAGCAGCTCTCGGCGGGCGAGCGCCAGCTCTTCGCCGTGGCCCTGCTCTGGGCATTGGCCAAGGCCTCGGGTCAGGCGGCCCCCACAGTCATCGACACGCCGCTCGGCAGACTCGACTCCAAGCACCGGGGACGGCTTGTGGAGCGCTACTTCGGCCGCGCCGGCAAGCAGGTGATCCTGCTTTCGACGGACGAGGAGATTGACGGCAAGCTTTATGCTCAGCTGGAACCCTGGCTCTCCCGCAGTTTCACCATCAGCTACGATGCCGAGCTGCGGGGCAGCCAGGTGCGGCCCGGCTATGCGTTCGCTGAAGCCGACACCCTGGAGGCCGCATAGTGGCGATCGAAACGGTCCGCATCGACGAGCAAGGCCGCGAGCAGCTTATCCGCCTGAAACGTCACACCGGCATTGAGCACTGGAACGTACTTTGCCGTTGGGCGCTCTGCGCCTCCCTCGCCGAGCCCACCAGGCCGCCGCTCAGGCTGTTCAAGGGTGAAGCCGCTGTGGAGATCGCCTGGCGGGTGTTCGGCGGACCGCATCACGAGCTCTATCTTGCGCTCGTGAAGCAGCGCTGCGCGCGTGACGGCCTCCGCCTGGACGACGCCACGCTCGCCGAGCAGTTCCGGCTGCATCTGCATCGGGGCCTTGGTTATCTAGCGGCGGACCGCAGCATCCGCTCGATCGGCGGGCTCGCACGAAAGGTCGAAGAGCGGCGTGCGGCCGCCTGACCCGCCGCCTCCAGCGCTCGACACGGCGGCGAGCGAGCACTTCACCTTTCGTGATTTCTGCACGTGCTCGGAAGCCTGGCGGCGCACCCAGGTCGAGAATGTGCCTCAGGAAGCGGCGACATACGCGGCGATTCGGCGGCTGTGCGAGCAGATCCTCGAGCCAGTCCTTGCCGAGTTTGGCGCGCCTCGGCTGACCTATGGCTTCGCGGGCGCCAAGCTGATCCGCCAGATCCGAGCAGGCGTCGCGCCTGCGCTTGACCAGCACGCCGGCTACGAGCGGCGCGCATCAGGCGCGCTCATCTGCCCCCGGGGAGGCCAGGCGGTCGACCTCTCCGCGCCAGGCGTATCCGCGTGGAGCCTAGCGGACTACATCGCCTCCGCCCTGCCCTTCGACCGTCTCTACATCTACGGCGACGATCGTCCGATACACGTGAGCGTCGGGCCGGAGATGGCAGGATCCATTGTCCATGTAGACCGATCGCGGCTCCGGCCTGTGCCGCGGAGACTTGATCTGGCGGGGCTCAGGGCGCGGCGCCCGTAGCCGGCTGCAGGGCGGCGCGCAGCTCCTGGCTGGTCGCCCGCAAGCCGAGCCGGTCCAAACCCTTGCGCCGCAGCCCCTCGTCGAACGCCGCCTGTTCCGCATACCCGGGTTGATCAGGGGCCATCAGCTGCGACTTGAAGAGGAGCCGTTGATCCTCTCCCCAGTGATCGAACTCCCGCACGCCGCGCCGGGCAAGATCGATCTTCACGCGCGTTTTCAGCCTCGGGATCGGCGAGGTGTCGAACCCCGGATAGCGGAGCAGCGACACCTTGCGGCTGCGCAGGTGGATCTTCACCACGTGCGCCGAGCCCAAGCCGCCATTGCAGCGCTCCGCACAACCGACCAGCACGCGCAGAGTCGACGGCAACCGTTCGATCAAGGCGGCATGAGCCCAGAAGCCCTCTTCCGCTTCGATGAAGCCCAGCCCCGCGCCTGCGACGTCCTCGATGGCGCTCTCGATCCGCTCTGACTGTCCCGCGCTGAAGAGGAGCTCCCGTCCCGCGGCCAAGGCGCTCACGTAGTCGCCGAAGAGCGCTCGAACGTCGCGCTGCAGGCTGGGGGGCAAGCGCTTGTAGGGCGCCCGGCCATCGAAGGCGTTCAGGGCGAAGTAGACGCAAAGGTCGTCGCGTCGGCGTTTGGCGGCCGCTTCGACGTGCTGCAGGTCTATAACGTCCCGAGCGAGCTGCAGAGCGCGCCTGATCGATCCCGCCTTGGCGATAAGGCCAGCCTGCAGGTCGGCTGCGATCTCGTCGTCCGCGGGCCATCGTCCAAGTTGCTCGATGAGCTCCTGCAGGCCCAGAAACTCAGGACGCAAGGACTCGAGGCGCGCCTTCGCCACCTCGCTCTTAGCCCTAACCTGCAGGTCCCCGGCGGCCGCCACGCGCGTGATCCTGGCGAGTAGAAACGCCTGCTCCGCCAGGGCGTCCTTGAAGACGAAGAACATGCGAGGCCCGACGGCGTGCGCCTCGGACCCAAGCGCGCTCTCGATCAGGTCCTTCAGCTCGCGCCAGGTGAAGTACTTCTGGAACGTTCCGCGCGAGGTCACGAACCCGTCGCGGTACGGGCGGCACATTTCCATTCTCGCGCTGGACGCGCTGATCACGGCCACGGCCAGGCAGCGTCGGGCGAGACCATAAGCGGCGCTCAGCGCTTCACGACGTTCCTCGGCGCACTCGATCACGTTCAGCACGAAGCCGAGATTGACCACGTCGGCGGCCACGCGGGGAGCGTCCGGCGCGAAGTATGGATCCCACCCGTTCGCGGAGATCCCGAGCCGGCGCAGGCCTGCGACATCAGATCCCAGGCCGCAGCCATAGTCGAAGACCGAGGTCTCTGACGTCAGAACGCCGCGCTCGATCAGCGCTTGAACCGGCGCCGACAGGCCGTCGCGGGCGATCGCCGCCCGATGGCGATAGATCACCGGCGGCGGTTCCGAGCTAGCCGCCCGAACATCATGACCGACAACCGAGATGCCGGCGGCCGCCAGCCGGCTCTGCCACCCGCGCAGGGTGCCAATGCGCCGGCTCGCCTGCAGCAAGCCACGGGCTTCGAGCTGCGCCGTAAGCGCGGCATAGCGGGGACGCCGGGGATCATCGCGCGGCAGCAGCAGCTCTTTGCGATGCAGAACCGGCGGGTTCGCGCGATCCCAGTAGCTGCGCCGGGTCACCCGCGTCTGTTCGAGGTCAACGGTCAGGCTCTCGAGCAATCGAGGAAATGGCCGCTCAAAATCCTCGTAGGTGAGCAGCGAAACCGCGCCCTCACCGCGCAGTTTGACCACGTTCCAGTTGCTAGCGCCGCAGACGTCCTCTGCGTCCAAAATGCGACGACGATCCTTGGGCGAGAGCTCGTTCAACCCATCACGATGCAGGTAGCGAGCCTCGCCCACGCGCTTGCCGACCTCCGCCGCAGAAGCTTCAGGCGTTCGGTCCATTCCTCCTGAGCCTCCTCACCTTCGGTTGGCAAGGCTTGTGTAGCCGCCGCCCTCAAGATGGCGCTCCGATCGCAACGACCGCAACGACACGTCCGATCCTGACGTAGTCGGCCATCAGCTTAGCCTCATGACCCAAAGCGCCCCGCATCGTCGGCTCCCCAGCAATATCCTGCCATTTCATCCAGGTCGCACCGCGGAAGAGCGGGCCAAATGGACACGGATCGCCGTCGTCGAGAGCCGCTGGGCGCGACGGTGCAACCTGTCGGTCCGCCCCATGTTCGAGAACCTCTGCGCCGCCTACGGCATGGGCCCAGACGGCTTCGAATACGAGATGGCGGCGTCTCCGGCCGGCCTGGAAGAGGTTGCTGCGCGCCTCACGAGCCGAGAGCGGGCGCAGGTCCTCTACCTCGGCTGCCACGGCGACGAAACGGGAGAGCTGGTCTTTCATAGCGGGGAGCGGCTCTCGCCGAACAGACTTGCGGACCTTCTCGCCGCGTGCGGCCCTTCGCTGCGCGGCCTCTACTTGGGCGCATGCTTTGCAGGCCGACGGCGCCTGGCCCGACGCGCCTTCGATCGGTGCCCGCAGCTGCGCTGGGTGGCCGGCTATCGACAGGAGGTGGACTTCGTCGACTCCTCCCTCCTCGACGTCATGTTCTTCAATCGGTGGCTGAACAGCGAGGCTCAAGGCCTTCGCCGCGTAGAAGAGGTGGTGCGAGATCTTGCGCGTCAGATGCCCGGCCTGCTCGCTTCGCAGTCGGGCGGGCTTGGCTTTAAGGTGCACGCGAAAGGGCGAGACGGCGAAGTCCGGGAACTCGTCCGAGAAGCGATCCGGGGGGATTGAATGCCAGACCAGCGTTTCCGCGAGTGGGTGCGGACGGAGCTGCAGCAAGAGGGCGCCGCCCTCTCGTCCTATGTCTCCACAGCCACGCGCTTGGAGAAAGCATTCCAGATCCGCAGCCTGACGCTTGCCGAGCTGCGAGCCCTAGAGGCCGAAATCGCCGACGCGCCGGGTCGCACTGGACCGGATGGGAGAAACTTCGTGCTCCGCCGAGGAGGCAAACGGCACGAACTCGACCCGAACGTTCGAGTGAGGCTGCGGCAGTACATCCGCTTTCGCGAGGAGACGGGTGTACGGCCCGTTCGTGACGGAACCGCCAGTCGGCCCTCGCGAACGCCCGCGGGCGGCGGCTCGGCGGACCGGAATTACAGGCGGCTTACGAGCCGCAAGGCGGTGTTCGCTGCTATGGCCGAATGCAGGCGGGTCACTGAAAAGCAGTTAAGGGCTACGTACCGCTTTGGACCGTCGCGGGGTTACGTGGCGAGGTACGAGGGTCACGAATACCCGAGCAAGGCGATCGTGGGCATCGCCTTCCGCTTTCAATTTCCCGAAGTCGGCGCGCTCACCCCACACGATCTCTCGGGCGGCGAGTCTGGCGCGGCGCGGCATCTCTCGCGGCTGGGCTTTGACGTCGATGGGGTAGCTCGAGACCCGAATGATTGGAGCGTTGAAGAGGTCGAATTCATCGTCGAGCTGTACTTTGCGATGTGGGCGTCCCAGCAGCGGAAGGGCTATGAGCGCCGAAGCTATCTTCAACAGGCGCTAGCGCGGCTGGCGCCGCGGCGCAATGAAGGCGCAATCGGCCGCAAGCTCAGCAACATCAGCGCTATCGTGGAGGGCCTTGGCCTCCCCGTGTTGAGGGGCTTTCCGGCGCTCGGGAACAAGCAGACGCTGCTCACCGCTGTGGTGACGGATTGGCTCGACGACCACCCTGACAGCTTCGGCGGCCTGCCGGCCGCGCCACTGCAGATCCCCGATGCTCAGGATCTCGAGGTTCCGCCGCCTCCCGCGGCGAAGCTGGGCGACGTTCGACGCGACCGGCGCGGCTGCAAGGTGGATTTCGCCGCCCAAGATGAGCGCAATCGCGCCCTTGGGCGCGCCGGAGAAGAATGGGCGGTGGAGTTCCTCAAGAAGGACCTGAGGGACAAAGGGCGCGCCGACCTTGCCGAGAAGGTGGCCTGGGTCTCTGAGACGATCGGCGACGGTCTAGGCTACGACATCGAATGTTCGGCAAGCGATGGGTCGCCGCTCTACGTCGAAGTGAAAACGACGAACCAGGGCATCAACTCGCCCTTCGTGGTCTCCGCCAACGAGATCCGCGCGTCGCAACAGCTTGGGGCCGCCTACGTCCTCTTACGGATCTTCAACTTCAGTGACAGGCCGCAAGTTTACCGACTCACCGGCGACCTCTCAGAAGCATGCGACCTGCGCCCGCTCTCCTACTCGGCAGCGCCCACCTCGAGTCAGGGGGTGGCCAACGCCGCGAAGCCGGTGGCGCAGGCAAAATCCAAGGCGGCGGCGTAAGTGGGAGGGGAGAGACCCGATGGCTCGACGGAATGACACCGCTGCGATCGGCGATCTCGCCGAGGCGGAGGCTGCACGCCTGCTCACCGAGCTCGGCTGGGCCGTGACCAACCTCAACGCGGTCACACGCAATCACCGGCTCTATGACCTGAAGGCCAGCCGCGAGGACCGTGAGGTGATGGTCAGCGTCAAGCATGCGCGCGCGAAGCGTCACATCCGGCTTGGCGCCCCGACGGTCTTCCGGGACCTCCGAGATGAAGATGTCATCATCATCTTCATGCCCCCCGGCGGGCGACAAGAAACGGACATTGCTGCCGGCGCCTATGAGGTGTGGGTCGTCCCGGGTTCCGCCCGACACACCGCGCTTGACGCGCACCTCCACTACTACGGCGGCGATGAAGCGCTCGCAGCGTCCCAGAACAGCATGATGATCAAGGACAAGATCGATCGTCCGGGCGGCCGCTCCATCTCCGGCGCCGCCTTCCACGCCTGGCGCTCGGCATACCGCGACGGATGGACCTTGCTCGCCTAAGGCTACGGCTTCCGCCTGGCAGAAAATTGGACCCGTCACCCCGCGCAGGCTTCGAGGTCCGGCAATTCACCAGACCTTCGGGAGGCTCTGCGCCCAGGCGATCGTGCCAGTCGAGGTTTATCAGGCCCACAGCGAACCCGCCTCGACCTCCCCAAATTGTAAGCTTCAGCCCGGTAGTGTGCGCCCCCAGGCCCAGCTTGCGTCCCGCTGCTCATGGTGAAAGGTGAGATCATCGGCAAACTTGTAGCCAAGTCGACGGGCCCCGGCGCAGAAGCCTCGCAGGGCGTAGAGATCCAATTCTCCTGTCTCGAGACCGCCTTGGTTCACGCAGAGAGCGGTCAGCAGCGGCAGGCCTCGCGCGTGACAGACGTCAAGTAGCTGATCCAGGTGGCCGCCCGCGCCGCTCATTGCGCGGTGAGCCGTCGCCCACGGTACGTTGCTCGCGGCGGCGAGAGCGCCGTAGGTGGTGCACCCCTGCTTCACCGCCGCCTCCCGCAGACCGGCGAGCGACGTCTCGATGTCGAGCTTGTTCTTGAGCGCCCCGCGGCGGGCGCGCTCCTCTAGCAACCGGTGGTACAGCGGCTGGTCCGTGGCACTCTTCTCTTCGTAATTGAAGATCCATTGCGCGATCTCACGGTCGCTCCGGACGCTCAGATCCATCTTCCTTACCTATTTCGCACATCAGGCAGGGCCAGCCAGCCTTCGCTGCGGAATCGAAGCCCTAGTAGCGCAGCGACAACCTGCTCCTGCGCGATAGCTCTTGGGTCTTACCACAGGCGTGACCTGAAAAAGCGCTGCGTCTAATCTTCGTCAGTTGCTTCGTCAGCTGGTCCTGCGGCTGGGGCCGTCGGCAGCGGCACGCAATTCACCTCATTGATCGTGATCGACACCGGTTGGTCGTGTTCATCAACGAACTCATCGGGCAGATTCAAAGTGCCGTTGTCGATGCAGCAGGGCACCGCCCAGCGCCCCGCCGCAAATTCCAGTAGTTCGATCTCACGCTGCAGGATGCTGCTCTCCGTCCAGTCGCCGCCAGTAGTGAATAGTCGGATGCGCTTTTCGGAGTTGGTTGCATTGGGAGCGTTATAATAATGCGCGCCCGGACCATCGAGCTTCTGGTCGATCGGCTTTCGCGCCAAAGCGGCATTGTTGGAAGTTAGCACCAGGTTGCCGAGGCGATGCTTGAACTTGTCAGCGCGGGCTTCGTCCGGCCAGTGCGCCTGCCACCATCCTCCATCTCGGTGTGACTGCGGAAGGATGTGCTCCTGCGTGTTTGCCTTTTGCTCCACCGAGGTCGCCCAAGGCAGCGGAGCAACGCCCGTCGGCGAGTTCGCAATCTCGTACTCGTAAAGGAAGTAATAGCAGAGGCTCCAGCCCGGCATCCGCGAGTCGTAGGCGTACTTTGGCTCTCCGTTCGCCAGATTGTTGAGAACGAGCCTCATCGGGGCGTCACGCTCGAGGAGCGCGCAGAGGCTCTGCTGAACCCAGGCTGATGTTCGGTTCGACCGGAGTACCGCGTTGGCAATTTCCGTGTGCGTCGCGCCGTTGCGATCCTTCCGCCGCCGCACCACGCCATAAACCCTGAACGTATAGATCTCGCATGCGCGCGCCACGGCCTCGAAGTCAGCGCCACTCATGCGCATGTGCGACGCGACCAGCATCGGTCGTGTGATCGTCGCCAGATCCATGTTGTCGAGGCGATCTAGCCATGTGCCTGCCACGTTGGTGCAAAGCGTCCCATAGTAAAGGCGTCGATTGCGTGAGGCGATAAATCCAAACGACCGGGCATAGGGCTCCCAGAGCTCGATGAAGAGCCGGAAGTCCGCCTCCAGCACAGGGTCTGAGGCAGAGAGCAGCGCGCGATAGCGCTTTACGAACGCGTCGTGCACCCCTTGCTGGCTGACAGACTCATTGTGGAAGGTATTGTAAAGTTCCGTGATGAAGCTGGCTTCGTCGCCTCGGCTCGTAAGGCCGGCAGCATCCAGTCGGCTTATTGCGGCATACCACGCGTCATCCGCTTGGATGCCAAGTAAGCGCGTGGAGCTCACCAAGATGCAGAAGTTCTTGACCTTATCGAACTCGCTTAGCGGCAGGCCGCGTGAGTTTATGGCGTCAAAGGCCAAGTAGCGGTTGATGTTCTCACTGGCGAGATCGACCAGGATCAGCTTCGCCTGATTTTGCACCCTCGCCTTCCAGACGACCAGGGCCGCTTCGTCGAGCTCGGCTACGAACTCTTGCGCCCGCCGCTTGACCGCATCCATCGCCCGCATGGGCGGCGTCCGATCTGCCGGCGGCGCCGGTGCTCCGGTCAGCACGTATGAGAGGTATTGGTCGAGTGCAGGGTTCCGGTTCTGCAACCTGCGACGGAGCGTGCCGAGCTTGTAGAAGATCAGCCTTTCCAGGTCCTGGCTGTCCAGCGTTTCGGCCCCTGCAAGCGCCTTCAGACGAAGTCGGATTTCATTCGCAAGGATGAAGAGGGTTGTGACCCGTTGCTGCCCATCTTCAAGAGTGTATTCGATCGTGGGCTCGAAGTTATCGTCGTTGAAATCATCCGTATCGGTGCGAGATACAATCAGGGGACCCATGTAATGGGAGTGATTACCGGTCAAAGTCAGGTCATTGACGAGGTCGTCGAACTCTCGGACCGTCCAGCTGAAGCCGCGTTGGTTCTCTGGAATGATGTAATAGCGCCCACGGCAGAGCGTATTGAAAGTCTGCATAATCCCCCCGGCGACCTGAGCCCGTCCTGTTATCCGAGCGCGCGTGGCCAGAGACTGCCACGACGAACGCAACCTAGGCTAGCGACTAGCCGAAGCTAGCGCCCATCAAGTTTCGCCTCTCGCCCCTTGCAGCTCCTGCCGTAACGCTCGGACATCGGCAGATTGCAGGATGAACCAGGCCGTCCCTAAGGTCTCAGCGAAGACCGCCGATAGGCCGGTCCTCATAGCCGTCAAGGCTTGGCCGAGGTCCGTGAGCAGGTGCTCGATCTCTTTAAACGCCACCGTGTCGTCAGAGTGATGCGCGCCGCCACACCGGTTGGCGACGTACCTCAGTACCTCTTCGCGACAAAGGGGCCGCCCGAGGAGCGCCATACACGGCGCGCGCAGGAAGCGGCCGAATTTGTGACTGGTGAATGGAAGCTGCGTTGGCGACGCGGCAAGCTGGCGTTCGTACTGGGCTCGATAGGGGCTGTTCGAACCTGGTTCACGGTAGGTGTAGTGAGCGTTCATCGCCTGCCCGCCCAGAACGTAGCCGCCGCAGGAGACGAGTAGGGCCGTCTCCACAGGGACGCCGCTCAGGTCGGGCGCATCGACTTTCAGCGCCCTGCCTCGCGCGTGCGCGACCTGATTCAGCGCGCCATCGGCAAGAAGCCGAAGGGAGAGGCTCGCCTGCACGGCTTCTGAAGGGCCTGGCCGGGGAGCCGCTAGCAGCTCCTCCAGTCGATCCAGATGGATTCGCACGACCTCTTCGCGGCGTATTAGCACCTCGCTCTCAGACAGCGTCCCCCTCCTGCTCAGTCCGAACGTCTCGGGGACAGCTTACGACGACTGGCCGGAGTTTGTGCAACACTGCGGGCCTTGCCTGAGCTCGCCCCAAATGCCCCTGCTTGGGGCGCCAGCCACCCTGCGCCTCGGCATTGTCGAGCACTCTGGCGAGCTGAGCTTGCGACGGCGAGATGCAAGTTACCGACACTGTAGGCCTCCTCCACCGCCTTGATCTGCACCTGAAGGTCTGCGCGCTCACGCTCCAGCCTGGCCGCTTGGTTCCGGGTGATGTCTCTGGTCTCTGCGTCCCTGCGCCTTTGTCTGCTCTCCGCAAGCTCTGGGTTGCGGCAAGCAGCGCTGCTGATACCAGTTTGCCGAAGTTGCTGTGGCCTACCATCAGTTCAGCGGCTTTCCGCTGCCGGAGAGGCACCATCTTCCGTAGGACGTCTAGGACCGCGAATGGGCACGGAGCGTCGCGCGGCAGCCCGCCTCCTGTTCGAACATGTCGTCGAGCAAACCGGCGCGGCGCTGGGCGCCGCTCCCATTGATCCCAATCGCCTCGCCCCGGCGGGATAGGGCGCGCTCGATGGCGCGCACAATTCATCCCTGCCCCTGGGCGGCCAAAGCCGAATAGCGCGCTTGTTGTAGGTGAAGGCCTATAGGTTCATGGAGACTAGGCACTCGACAACGTCCTCCCACCGGCAAGACAATCGACTCGCCTCCTGACGAAATCTCGACCTTGGAGAGAACCTGTCCCTCGCCTTCGTTGCAGGGGGCGCTCTGGGTCCGGCTCATGCTAATCAACCCGGCTCGCCGAGCTCACTTCACTCCGCGCTCGAACTTACCGCCAATCAGGCTAGCGGACCAGCAGCGGCTAGGTTCGGCGAGATCCCCCTATCCACCGTTCCAAGTATTCCGCAAAACGTCAAGACCGGCGGTCAAGTTCAAGATCGCGGCTAAGAACTCTGAGTGCCTTCGTCATCCGCCACTCGACTGTTTTCACGGCGATTCCAAGGCGGGTCGCGATCTCCTCGTAGGTGAGACCCGCCACTCTGCTCAACAGGAAGGTCTCTCTGAGGTGCGGAGGCAGCCCCAGGATGACCTGCTTGAGCAGGAGCAGTTCGGCCTGGGCGGCTCCGTCGGCTACGTCGCTGATACCGTTCGAGGGACCGAGCAGATCGCTGCGGACGACACGCCGGCGCTCCTGATCGATCGCGATCCGGGTGGCGACCTGCATCAGGTAGGCCTTGGGGTTCTCGATCCCTCTCTGCTGAGATGCCGCGACGCGCGCGTACGTCTCCTGGACCAGATCTTCTGCCTGTTCGCTCCCGAACCTCCGCCTGACCGCGCGGAGCAGCCAAGAGAAGTGCCGTCGATAAAGCAGCTCCAGCGACGGCTCGTCCGCTCGAAGCGGAGGGGTAGTTGATCGAGTCTTCAGGCGGAACATGCGCTTGGAGCCGTACCGTGAGCCCGCAAAATGACACGATTAGCCTACAGATCAACGGCTGCGGTTCGCGCCACCTACGGCGATGGACGTGGTCAAGCTCCTGGGGAGGAACGTGAAGGCGTGGCGACGTCAACGCGGGCTGACCCAAGAAGAGCTCGCCGCCCGGGCCGATATGGATCGCTCGTACGTCAGCGACCTGGAGCGCGGCCAGAGGAACCCGAGCGTGAAGGCGCTCGGCAGGCTCGCCCTAGCGCTAGATATCGAACCCGCCCTCCTCCTGCAGATTGAGCCGAAAGAGCGCACCTGAGCTTCCGCTCGTCGCGCGAGCGTGCCGGCCGGCTCTGCGAGCGCGTCAAGGCCGGCTTCGCCGCCGCTGCGCGATGCGGCAT
This sequence comes from Phenylobacterium sp., assembly GCF_036821595.1. GTDB lineage: Bacteria > Pseudomonadota > Alphaproteobacteria > Caulobacterales > Caulobacteraceae > Phenylobacterium. Next base: position 42,424 of record NZ_DAISJG010000011.1, on the reverse strand, counting down.
GGCGGCCGCAGCCCTGACCCGCTCCCACCGGCCGGCGCGGGCTCGGCGTGTCGCGAAAGCCTCTTCCCCTTCGTGAACGAAGCGGCGTGTCAGCGGATGGTCCCGCGATCGCCGTTGATGTTGCTGGTGTTTTCGTCCGGCGCGGGACCAGGGCTCGCCATAGGTCCCGCGAATTCCTCAACACCCACAGGCGCTAAGGACCCTCAGGTCCCGCGCCCTTTATCTTGCCATATGCGGGTGTTGTGCCCCGTCGCGTTCTCGACGGACGTATGCAGATCATCCGTGAGCCGCTCCGCCCCCAGGGTGGATGGCGTCGTCACGCGTCTCACCGGGCGAGCGCGGCTTCAGGTCTCCGGTGTCAGGACCGAAGACGCCGCCTTCACGAGGAGGGGCGGATGCGACGAGAGAGCCGGCCAGGTGCGGACGGAGCGGAGGCGGAGGTCCCGGCCCGAGCCTCGAGGACCTCCGCCAATCCGAAGCGCCGGGGCTCCAAGCTGAAAGCCCCTACCGAATTCCCAAGGCCCAGCAGCGAGACTTGGGACGACCCTCCCGAGTTTCACGCGGCGCTGGACCTGCACATGCGTCGGCACGGCGACACACCGTACGGGCTCTCCCGGGCGCTGCTCGCCAAGGGGATACGGGTAGACACCACGACCCTGCGAAGCTGGCGGCTCAGCACCAAGGCCCCTTCGCACGCGAGATCGCTGGAGATCCTCAACCTGCTCGAACGGCGCTGGCGGCTCCCCGAGGACTACTTCGCGTCGAAGCTGCCGATCTCGGCGCGGGCGGTGAAGGACCGGCTGGAGGGCGTGCTCGACCGCAAGGAGGCGCGCCGACTGGCCTGGCACCTGCCGGACGACTTCCGCGATCGGCCGCCCGGCGACCAGGCTGAGACCCTGGCCTGGGTCCGCCGCGTGATCATCTCGGGCTCGACCGACTATCGGACCTATCAGGCGAAGGCCCTGCAGCACCGGTTCGCGATCCGCTTCCCCGGGCTCGTCGACGCGCCGGACGGACCGCGCCTGCGGACGGGTCCGCGCGGCCGGGATCTGGTCGCCTCGGACCTCCTCATGCAGGAGATGCGTGAGCTCCTCGGCTTCAAGACCGCGACGCTCACCGGGATCGGCTTCAAGCGGCGCGGCGTCTGGAGCGCTGTCACCGCGCGCCAGAAGACGGATCACCTGGGGCTGATGCTGGGCGCCCTCCACGCGCCGGCGGCCGGAGCCGTCCGCGGCCTGGGCGCGCCGATGGCAACCCTCTCCCTGTCGCTGCTCGTGTTTCCCCGCGTCTGGGACTGGTACCTGCGCTGGCGTGAGACCCGGCGCGGCTTCTACACGCGGTGGGAGGCCGACATGCTCGCGAACGCCGCGGCCTTCACCCACCCGGAGACCGGATGGCTCACTCAGTCGGGCCACATGGCGGGCCACCTCCGCCCGGTGCCGCATCTGGTCAGCGACGCCGACGTCGAGAGGGCGCAGTCCGACTGGAGCGGCGCCTGCGCGACCCTCTACCGCTACGCCCTGGCGCGGGTGAAGGAGGTGGAGCGCGTGGCGCGCGTCCACCACGATCCCTTCGAGCCCATCCTGCCCGTCCTGGAAGCCGACAGCCCCGTCGCCGAGTACCGGAAGATCGCAGACGAGGTGCTGCGGCGGGCCCCCTGCCCCCGCCGCTATCCCGTCGCCGCGGCGGAGGCGTCGAGGGCCTTCCTGATGATCCGGCTCGGCCTGCATCTGGGGTTCCGCCAGAAGAACCTGCGCCAGCTGCTGGTCACGCCCCGAGGACAGCCGCCGCGGACAGAGCGGCAGCTCACCGATCTGCTGCGGGGCGAACTCCGCTGGAGCGACCGCGACGGCGGATGGGAAGTCTTCGTGCCCCTGAACGCCTTCAAGAACGCCCACTCGTCGTTCTTCGGGCGGCAGCCGTTCCGCCTAGTGCTTCCTGACCTCGCCGGTCTGTACGAGGCCCTGGAGCAGTACCTCGCCACGCACCGGCCGCGGCTGATCGGACCCGCCCAGGACCCCGGCACGCTGTTCGTGAAGTCGGCGAAGCGCTCCAGCAGCGATGCGGCCTACAACCAGGCCACCTTCTACGAGGCGTGGCGGACCGCGATCCAGCGCTACGGCATCTTCAATCCCTACACCGGTCGGGGTGCGGTCGCGGGGCTGCTGCCCCACGGGCCCCACTGCGTGAGGGACGTCCTCGCCACCCATATCCTGAAGCAGACCGGGTCCTATGAGCAGGCGAGCTACGCCATCCAGGACACCCCGGAGATGGTCGCCCAGCACTACGGACGGTTCCTCCCCGCCGACAAGGCGGCCATCGCCGCCCAGATCCTGAACAGGGTCTGGGCCTGAGGCGCAGCACAGCGAAAGGCGCGGCCGCAAGGCCGCGCCCTTCGTCACCCGCGAGGAATGAACCGGCGGCGCCCGAAGGCGCCGCCGGCGGGAGATCAGTCGGTGCTGCGGCTGCGGGACCAGATGAGGACGTAGCCCTCGTCAGCGTCCACCAGGCTCGCGTAGAGCGGGACCGGGAAGCTGGGGTCGTCGAGCTTGCACGAGAGGTAGTCCCGGTTCTCGCGGCTGGTCTTCTTCCAGGCCGCGCCGAACTCGGTGGAGCCGGCGAAGATCCGGAAGTCCGGGGCCTTGTCGTCGGCCTTGGCCTCGTTGGGCCGGAAAGCCGCGGCCTTGACGTTCAGGGTGAGTGTCTTGATCGCGCCGGCGTAGGAGCCGTCCGCTTGCTTGGTGAAGGCGCCGATGGTGGCCATGTGAAGTCTCCTGTCTGCCTGCCGGGCCGCCCGATTGCGGCCTCGACGGCGATCCCAGGCCGGAGGCGCAAGGAGGCCGCGCAGCCCGCAGGGCCCGAAGCGGAGCGGAGGACGTGACCACGTTGCGCGGGCGTCCGCGCCCTGGACAGATCCAGCCAGAGAGAGGCCGTGAGGCCGGACCCGGGAGCAGCCGACGTCCACCTGCCGACAGCCGAGTGTCGTTCACCAACGGCTAGGAGCGTGATGCCATCGCGCCAATGGATGGGCCGATCAGTGAAGCCGGCCCGCAAGCGCTTTCGGCCACAGGCAAGGGTCAGGCCCAAGTCGACAGCGGGTCGATTGCCGCGCTCGAATCTATTTCGCTTGGCCGATGCTCCCTCGCAAAGGCGGTCCGCACGACCTCGCGACCGTAACCACCCTTATGGCCGATCCTCCTCCGACGTACGGCGGCGACGCCTCGAGATTGGCCATGAGCGAACGTAGATTGACTTGGCCTGACTACACTTGACAGTCCACCCGGCCCTACGGCCGCGGCGTTCAGCGGGGCCTGCGCTTGTATCCCGCCGTGGAGACAGACCCGGATCTTGTCGCCTGATATTGGGGTTCGGCGGACGGACGCAGCCGTGGATGCATCGAAGCCCTTGGGCCAGGGCCGGTTGTGAACGCCGCCGCCCATTGGGGCGGGCTCGGCCGGGACCGCACCTGAAAGACGCTGGGCCTCCGCCCCGAAGTTGGGGCGCCTGTTACGTTCCGAAGCGACTAGGTTTGTGACCGGAATGGAAGCTGGAGATGACCGGAGGCTCGGCGGAAGCGGACAGGGCTGCGACTCTAGCTGGAAGCGGAGGAAGAGAATGCGACGTTCACAGCGGACGACGGCTGCAATTGTTCTGGCGACCTCGGCGCTGCTTCTCTCGGGCTGCTCCACATCGCGCGACAAAGTGATGCTGCCGCCGCTCGCCGTGCACGGCGCTCTTGGCGTCGTGGAAGTGGGACCGGTTCACCTTACCGTGGAACGGCTCTACCCGGTTGGCGCCAAGGTGCAACAAGGGGGCATCGCAACGCTCATCGGCACAGGTAACCCGCCTGATCTCGCCACCAATGCCGAGACTCAGGTCCTACGCGCGCCGGTCGAACGCGCGGATCTTCGGATCATCCTCACGGTCGCGGAAGGAATGTATCGGATCGTCGGCCGCAGATCGGCAGGCATTTCGACGGTCGCCGATCTCAGGGGCAAGCGTATTGCGACCTCGATCCAATCCTCTTCGGGCTACTTCCTCCATCTCATGCTGGCGCGTGGGGGCATGACCTTCGCGGACGTCACCGTCGTAGATGTCATGCCATACAAGGCGATGGTCGATGCTCTGAAGAACGGCGAGGTGGACGCGATCTCGATCTGGGAGCCGCACAGTGAGAACGCGATGCGCGCGCTCGGGTCCGACGCCGTCGAGCTCCCAGGTCAAGGCGTCTATCGCGAGCTTTTCAACCTCAACACGACTGCGGCCACCCTGAGCGATCCGGCGAAACGCGCGCAGATCGTCCAATTCGTTCGGGAACTGATCGACACCACCGATGCTATGAACCGTGATCCCCGCCGCGCCCAGGAGCTTGTTGCGGCAGCCGGCGGATATTCGCTCGAGGAGGTGGCCGCGTCGTGGAGGCATCACGCCTTCACCGCCAACTTCCCTGACGACATGCTCGACGTCATGGTCGACGAGGAGATTTGGCTGGCTGCGCTACAGCAGCGCGCGCCGCGCTCCCGCGACGAGCTGGCCAGGCTGATCGACCGCACCGTCTACGACGAGGCGCGCGCCCGACCTCGCTAGGCCGGCGCGTCTTGGGCGTCGAGACCGATCAGCCTATCGAGTGAGAGGCGCCGTCTTGGTCCACGCTCCGGAACAGGGGGTATCGTGGGTGGAGGCTCCAACTGGCGGACGAGGACCGCGCCGGCGATGCGCCGCCCGCAGACCCTGGCGGGCCCGCATCCATTCTCGGCAGAGGTCGAAGCGAGATCCCGTCCAGCGACCGACGAGCAAGCTCGAAGAGGGCCGTCCGCCGCCTCGCTAGGCGCCGTCTCCACGCCGCCATCGTCATCTGCCGGCCCGATGACATTGGCTCCAGCGCAAACCTAAGGTTCGCGACAGGCCGAACCCCCTATTGAGCCGCGCGGCGCCTAGGCGGGGGCGTATGCCGGCTGATGACTCCAAGCGCAGCAAAGGTGATCGACAGGCCCACTGCCAAGGACACGAAGAATGTACCCCAACCGCCAGCGCCCAGCGCCGCCGTTGCGATGAATGGACTGATCACGGACCCGACCCGCCCGAAGCCGACCGCCGTGCCTATTCCCGTTGCGCGGAGCGACGTCGGGTAAACGTGGGTCGCCACGGAATAGATCATGATCTGCAATCCACCGACCAGAAACCCCGTGATCGTCAGCAGGATTAGAAGCGGCGCCGCGCTCCGCGATGGGTCGGTCGGATATTGGGTGAGCGCCAGCGTAACCAGGACGCCGGCGGCGGCCATGCCCATCAGCCCGACCCGCGAGCCAAAACGCGCTACCGCCGCGACGCCCAGGATGCTGGCGAACATGCCGCCAAAGGCAAGGCTGCCGGAGGCGATGCTGGCGACCTGCAGGCTGTAGCCCGCCTCCGAGAGGATGGTCGGCATCCACTGGGATTCCATGTAAAGGCAGATGAAGATCGCGAAGAACGCGAAACACAGACCCAGTGTGTCGCGAACATATTCCTTGCTGAAGAGCTGCAACACGCTCGCCTTCGCGCCGCCAGCCGTTCCGGCGGCGTCGCCCGTGATTTGGACGTCGTCATCCAAGCGATGCCCCATTCGACGGAGCAGCGCCATGAGCTGATCGCGCGTGGCTGAGCCGCGCAAGAGATAGCGGGGCGATTCGGGCAGGGCGAAGAGCTGGATCAGGCCAATCAGGATCGCCGCCAAGCCGCCGACCACGAACAGTGACCGCCAGCCCCATGTCGGTAGCACCGCGGCGCCCAGCACGCCGGAAAGCGTGCCGCCCAGCGGGACACAGACCATGCCAAGCGTGACGACCAGAGCGCGGCGACGCGTCGGCGAGAACTCGGCGAACATCGCCGCGGCGGCGGGCATCAGGGCGCCCAGGCCCAGCCCCGCGACGAGGCGCATCGCTGTCATCGAAGCAACGTGGTTGACGAATGCGTTGGCGAGGGTGGCGACGCCGAAGAGCAGGACACTGCCAATGATTGTCGGCCGCCGGCCCCATTTGTCGCCGAGCAACCCACCGACCATGGTGCCAAGCACCATGCCCAGCAGTCCGAGCGACGTGGCCAGCGCGAACGCGTCGCGCGTAACGCCCCATTCCTTGATCAGGACCGGGATGGCCAGCGGGAGCAGCCGGTTGTCCAGTCCATCCATCACCACGGCGAGCGAGACCAGCGCGACAACCCAGGTCTGATAGCCCCCCCAGGATTTCTCATCGATGGCGCGACCGATCTCCACCGGTCGGTTGGGCATGTCCCGCGGCTCGCTCACCATGTCAGCCCCTACGCTCCAGCGGTCGCTGTGTTCGACCCGGGCGCGGGGACGGGCTGCAATTGGAAGGTCTTGCGAGCCTCCGCTGTCGTAGCGGGTTCACGCCCCCAGATGGCGGCGATGTTGACGATCGCGTCGACAAGGTCCGCGTTCGTCTTCGCTGCATTGCCATTGGGGAGATAGATATTGTCCTCGAAGCCCACGCGGACCGAATCACAGTTCATCGAAAGGCCAAGATTGCACACCCAGAACTGATCCTTGCCGGTCGCGGTCGTTCCCCAGAGCGAGTTGGGGTAGAGGCGACGCCCCTCCTGCACCGAGAAGATGATGTGCGGGGCGAGCGGCGGGCTATTGCCGAACCCCGAGCCGTGCAGGATCCAGAGCCGAGACGACATCGGGTCGAACGCGCCCTTCGCTGCGACGCGGAGCATCCTGTGCAGCACCGCGGCATGCGGCACCTCCCACTCGACGATCGAACCCATGGCGAGCACGGTCTTCATCGTCTGGGTGACGAGTTCGAGCGAGTTCACATAGGGCGTCTCGACCATGTAGCCGCCCTCGGGATTGTAGAAATCACCGGACGCGCAGGCGATACCGAACAAGTCCTGACGAGGCTGCAGGTCCAGCAAGCCAAGGCGCTCTTCGTCCTTCGGCCAGATGTAGCCACCCGTGGCCTTATCGTAGCGGATGCCGATGCCGTTCGTGGTTTGGACGAGGATGTCGCACTTGTCGCGGATGCGCTCGATGATCTCGGCGTAGATCTTCTTGTCGCCCGAGTTCTTGCCCTCCGAGTCACGCGCATGAACGTGGACCACGGAAGCGCCTGCCTTCCACACCTGATAGGCGTCCTCGGCGATCTCGGCGGGCGTGATCGGCACCTTCGCGCCTTCGCGATCGTGCTGCATGCCGCCGTTGATCGCCGCGACGACGATAACCTTCTTCTTCGTGTCCATCTGGATCCCCTGCCGTAACTTGCTGGCGGGATAGCGCGGAAGTCGCATATCGTCTGTCTACCGGGCGGGGGACACGCCTCTTGCCTCGCCGGCGAAGCCGCAGATTCAGAAGCCGCAAAGGCCTTGTTGGGGAGTAAGCGACTTGCAGATAAGGCATCTCGACCAAGCGACCCTCACCGGAGGCGTCATCGACGCCTACCGCGAATTCATCGGGGCTCTGGATGCAGACGCCCCTGAACAGCGCATGGACCGCGCCATCAGCTCAATTGCGCCCATCGACCGCTTCTACGTATCGGAACGCGCCAAACCGGCCGGGCGCCCGAACCTCATCGCCCACAAGACGGAGAGCGTGCTCGCCGACCGGATCGGCGATTACATGGATCACTACTTCCGCCGCGATCCCGTCGCCCAGGCTATCGAGGCCGCGACCGAGGGCGGCCCCATCGTCGTGCTTCGAGTCGGTCCTGAGGACATAGACGAGGCGGAGTATCGTCGGCCGTTCTTCGAAGAGGCGGCGATCGTCGAACGGGTGTCGTTCGTCCACCGGGTGGCGGACCGGTGGCTGATCATGAACGTGGCCCGGCGCGCGCCATCGGGCGCCTTCAGCGATGTCGAGCTGAGCGACCTGGCGAACCTGAGCCTGTTGCTGCTGCCTCTGGCGGCGCGCCAGGCGAGCAAGCTGAGGTCCGCGGCGCGGCCCGACACGGTGAGCACGCAGGTGCTTGAGGATCGGTTTCAAGACAAGTTTCCAGCCCTGACGCCGAGGGAACGCCAAGTCTGCGCGCGTACGGCGCTCGGGATGACCTCCGAAGCCACAGCGCTCGATCTCGGTATCGGCATCGGTTCGGTGCAGACCTATCGCAAGCGCGCATTCCAGCGGCTTCAGATCTCCACGGCCTTCCAGCTTGCACATCTCATAATGCACTAGACCGCCGGAGCCGAACCCGGTTGTCCCCTGGAGTGGGGACAGACCGTCGCGCGGTGACCTGATAGTCTGCGCACAATGGAAGAAGTGGCCCGTGGCCTGATTCGTCTCGACGCCGGGACAGCATGAAAATCTCCGCCTCCCTCGCCGGAGCGACGCTACCTCTGGCTCTCTTCGCGGCGTCCGGCGTCTCCGCCGCGGGACCGCTGAGAGGCGACTCACCACCAATCGTGCTCGATCGCCAGGGCTCGTTCGAAGCCGGCGGAGCCGTGCGGCGCGAAGGGGCTAAGTCACTCTCCTGCGATCATGGCCACGTCGAATTCCAGATTCCGTCCAGGCCGCGCTCGACGTCCTTGTTCCTGTGGCACAGTTCGAGCGCGGCGGTCTGGGAGCGGCGCTGGGACGGCGGTGAAGGCTATCGGGACATCTTCCTGCGCCGCGGCTTCCCCGTCTATGTCTGGGACGGCCCGCGCGTGGGGCGCGCGAACTACGGGTGCGAAGATTACACGTACCGCGCCGTGCCTGGCCGCGACGAAGGCAGTTTCATCGCCTGGCGCTTTGGCGATGCGCCGGGCCAGTGGTTCGCCGGCGTGCAGTTTCCAACGGACGACCCGACGGCTCTGCAGCAGGCGATGCGCGCCCGCTATGACGAGTTCGATACGGTGGCCAACGCGCAGCTCGAAAGCGACGCGGCCGCTGAAGCGCTTGCGCGCATCGGCCCCTCCGTCCTGGTGACCAATTCGGCGGGCGGTCTGCGCGCGATGCTGACCGCCATCAAGTCGGATATGGCCGCCGCGATCGTGGCGTATGAGAACCCTGGTTTCGTGCTGCCCGAAAGCGAAAATCGCGGCGTCGCGCCGGGTCCATACGGGCCCGCATATGTGAGTGACGCCGAATTCCAGAAGCTCACCCGCATACCCATCCAGCTGGTCTGGGGTGACAACATCGAGAAGTCGGCGACCTGGAGCGCCGCCTACAAGCAGTCCGAGGCGTTTGTTCGGCTGGTGAATGCGCGGGGCGGAAAGGCGGAGCTGCTGCACCTCCCCGCAAGGGGCCTGCACGGCAACACGCATATCCCCTTCGCCGATCTCAACAACGCAGCGGTCGCCGACCTCCTGGCGGAGTTCCTGCATCAGAACGGCCTGGATCGCCGAAAAGCGAAGTAGGCGCGCGGCGGCGGTTGGGTGTGGCCGGGCGGAGGCGGCACGCCGTTGGGGCGATGCCTCCCAAACACCGACCGGTTCAGCCCCGAGTCACCACCAGGCCCTTGGCTTCGCCCAGGCCGATGCGCGCGAAACCCTCCCGCTCGCACCATCCCGTGAGAATGACCTCGTCCCCGTCCTCCAGGAAGGTGCGCGTTTCGCCGTTCGGAAGTACGGCGGGGTTGCGGCCGCCTGACGTCAGTTCCAGCAAGCTGCCATGCCCGTCGGGCCCGGGACCGGAGACGGTGCCAGAGCCGAACAGGTCGCCCGGCCGCAGGTTGCAGCCGTTCGAACTGTGATGGGCGATCATCTGGGCGGGCGTCCAGTACAGGTCCAGGCCGCTGCTGCGGGCCAGCCGGTGCGGCGCCAGGCCGGACCGGCGCATCTCCGCTGTGCGCAGCAAGACCTCGAGCTGAATGTCGAAGGCCCCATGGGATTGATCCTCCGCGTCCTGGAGATACGGGAGCGGAGCGGGATCGCCCTGTGCCCGCGGAGGCTGCGGCGAGCGGAATGGCGCCAGCGCCTCCGCCGTCACGACGAACGGAGACACCGTCGTCAGGAAGTTCTTGCCCAGAAACGGGCCGAGCGGCTGCGTTTCCCACGCCTGTATGTCCCGCGCGGACCAGTCGTTGAGGAGGCCGAAGCCGACAATCTCCGCGCCCGCCCGTTCGATCGGAATCGTTGTTCCCAGCGCATTCCCGCCGCGGACCCAGATCGCGAGCTCCAGCTCGTAATCTAGGCGGTTGCTGGCGCCATAGTCCGGCTCGGTGGCCCCGTGCGCCGCGCGCTGACCCACGGGTCGCACGACGGGATGGCCCGATACGCAAACCGACGAACTGCGGCCGTGATAGGCGATCGGCACGTGCTTGTAGTTGGGCAAGAGCGGATTGTCCGGGCGGAACATCCTGCCGGCCGTGGCCGCGTGGTGAATTCCCGCGAAGAAATCGCTGTAGTCGCCGACATCGACGGGCAGGTGCAGCCTTGCCGTAGCGGCGTCGACAACCGCCTCGCGCAGCATGGGGGGCGGATCTGCGCCCGCGCACAGCAGCTGCGAGAGGATGTGACGGAACCTCAGCCGCTGCGCGGCCGACATCGCGAAGAAGCTGTTCAGCGTCCTTCCCGCAGCGGTCCGCAGGATCCGCGCATCTTCACCGCCGACGAGCCCTGCGTCCGCCACAGCGGCAAGATCCAGAAGCATCGGTCCGATCGCGACGCCGGCCCGCGGGGGGCTTTCGGCGGTCGAGAAGATGCACAAGGGCAGGTTCTGGATCGGAAAGTCCGGGTGCCCATCGGCGCCCTCGACCCAGCTCGTCAGTTGAGACGCGTGGGTCTCATCGGGCAAGACGGACATTAATCAGATCCCTTCGTGGCCTCGTCGACGGCCCGCTCCGTGTGAGTCAGCGGCAGTCCCGGCCTGGTTTCGCTGACCGCGATCGACACGACCGCGTTGCGTCAGAGCGTAGGTGAGCCACACCGCGGCGGGCGACGACGCCGCCCGCCGCGGTGGTTCGGAAGGATCACCAGTTGATCCGGAACCCAGCCCGGAAGTTCACGCCGACGAAATCGTAGGGGTTACCCCCGCTATTCAAGGCGGCGGTCGCGAGCACCGGCGGATCGCTGTTGAGCGCGTTGTTGACGATGCCGAACACCTGCATGCGGTGATCTCCCACGTCAAACTCGTAGGACGCGTTCAGATTCAGGTACGCCATGGCGGGGAAACGGCTGATGTTGATGCTGTTTGGGGCGGCCGGATCGTACTCGTCCTCGTCGGGGCCGACGTAATCAGGGCTGTACTTGATGCCGGTGAACGCCTTGACCTGAACGCCCGCATCGAAGCCGCCCTGCCGGTAACTGACGAACAGATTGCCGGTCCACTTCGGCGATCCCCCCAGAACGCTTGTGCCCGCATAGTCGATCGCGGGGCCATCGGCCGCCGGGTTGTCGACGCGCTTGAAGTGCCGCGTGTTGTTGGCAAGAGCCCGCACGGTCAGGTTGCCGCTGCCGACGGGAGCACGGTAGGACGCTTCAAAGTCGATGCCGTCGGTCTCGAGCGACGCCTGATTGTAGTTGGTCAGGTTGACGTTCGCGATCCCATACGCGGTATTGTCGAAGGTGATCAGCGCGCAGGAGTCCTGCTGCCCCGCGAAGCACCGTTGCAGGATCTGGGTGCCAACCGTGCTGATCAAGCTTCCGGATACGGTCGAGATCAGGTCATCGACCTTGATGCTGTAGTAGTCCACCGACACCCGCAGCCCCGGCAAGAAGGTGTCCGGGGCCTGCCAAACGACGCCGGCGGTGAGGGTGTTGGCGCTCTCGGGCCGCAACCCGGTGAAGCCGTTCGAGGTCGTGGGCAGCCTGCCGCTCACGCCATTGAACGGGTTGGTGATGGTCGTCCCGGACGCGACCGTGCCGCTTTGCAGGAAGAGTTCGCTGAGGCTCGGCGCCCGGATGTCGCGCGACCTGGTGGCCCGGAACCGCAGTTCGTCCGAGACGTCCCACGTCGCCCCGACCTTCCAGGTGGTGACCGCCCCCGACAGGCGGTAGTCCGTGCGGCGCACCGCGCCGTTCAAGTCGAGCGCCTTGACGAATCTGACGTCGCGCGCCAGGGGCGCGCCGACCTCGACGAAGCCCTCCTTCACCGAGGTGCTGCCGCTCCAGTTGCGCTGGTTGCCGGACTGATAGATGCCCTGGACCTGCAGGGGGTCGGCGACGTTGTCGATGCTCTCTTTCCGGATCTCACCCCCGACGGCGAGTTCGATCGGGCCGGCCCAGTTCGAGAAGGGCGATCCCGCGAGGGTGGCGGCGTAGACGCGCTGCGTGATCTTCGTGTCGGTGTATTCCGTGCCGGTAACGTAGTCGATCGCCGCCTGGCTGTTCTGCTGCCCGAACGGGTTGAACGGCACGCACCCGGGCAGGACGTTGGCAGGTTTGACGAGAGCAGTCAGGCGGTTGGGGGCGAAGTTCGGGTTCGTGGCCAGCGGCCCGCAAACCACCTGGCCGTTTGCGTCGGTGACCGCGTAGACGGCGGCCGACAGGTTCGCCTCCCTGGCGGCGAAGCGTTCGTCGTGGAGATCGGTCTGGCCATCCTGCGCGTAGATCTCCCACGCCCAATCGCCGAACACCTTGCCGCGGAGGCCGCCCACAAAACGCTGCGACTCGATTTCGCCGCGCAACGCCAGCCCGCCCCAATCGCTATCCAGCCGGCCGATGTCGAATTCCGCTACATTGGCTGCGGCGAGACGCGGGCGCAACTCGGCCGGGATGAACGGGTTGGTGCTGAGAATTGTGAAACGCGCCGACTGGTGGAAGTTGGAGAAGGTGTTGATCTTGAACCTGCCGTATTCGGCTTCGCCGAAGATCTCGACATTCTCGGCGAGGTCGTAGCCGGCGCTGCCAAAGAACACCGCGCGGTCCTGCGGCACGCGCAGCGGATAGTTGCTGAGCGGGGTCGCTCCATAGTTGGTGGTCACCCCGGCCATGAGCGAGCTGTAGACCGTGCCGCGCACGAGTGTGTAGAGCGACCCGTCTGGGTTGAAGGCGATCTGGTTGAGTGAGGTTACCGCTGCGCCGGTCGCAGTGCGCGCCGCGTTGATGACGCTTCCTTTGGTCAGCGTCGCATATTCTACATTGGGCAGAAATCCGAACGCGGGCGTTCCGGCCGGCCGATTGGCGCCGAAGGAGATCGGCGTGGCGCTGTTGCCGGGCTCGACCTGGCCCCAGTCGCGGCTGTAGATCGTGCCGATGCCTTTGCTTTTGGCGTATTCACCGCCAAGGAGGAACCGGCCCCGTCCGTCGGCGAAATTCTTGCCATAGGCCAGATTGGCCTGGAACTCGCGGTTGTCCCCCTCGCCGGAAATCCCGCCCAGGACACCGACTTCGACTCCGTTGGTCCGCTCCTTCAGCACCACGTTAGCGACGCCCGCAACCGCGTCGGAGCCATAGGCGGCGGAAGCGCCGCCCGTCACGATGTCGACGCGCTCAACCAAGCTGGAGGGGATCATCGACAGGTCGACGGTCCCCGTCGCGTTCGTCGGGACGTGGCGACGGCCATTCACCAAGACGAGGGTGCGCGCGGGGCCCAACCCGCGAAGATCGACGGTGTTCTGCGCACCCGTGATGTTGGTGCTGGTGCGCTGCGATTGGTTGGACCCGTTGGAATTGCGAAACGCTGGCAGTTCGGTCAGCGTCTCAGCCAGGTTGGCGCTGGCGCGCTGCCGCACCAAATCCGCGCCGATCACCGTAACGGGGGTTGGCTGGGTGAAGCCGGAAGCGGACAGTCGGCTGCCGGTGACGACGATCTCTTCAACCGCTGAACTCTCAGCCGACTGGTCTCCCGAGCTGGCGCTCTGGCCCGGTGGGGAATCCTGTGGGGCGACCGCTGCGGCCTCTTGCGCCGCAGCGGGTATTGCGATGCTGCCCATCGCCAAGGTCAGCAGGCTAAGATTGACGTGATCGCGCATGATCCCCCCGTTCTTTTGGACTTGATGTTGTGTCGGCCGCGGTCCTGGCGAACCCGCTCGAGATCCACGATCCCGAGCCCACGCCCTGCACATAGGCGAAGGCCTGGAAGACGTCTGTATCCCGCCCAAGAGACAGCCGGCCGCGAGGGAAACGCGCCGGTTGAGCTGTCGGCCGAAAGCGGTTCCTGAAGCCGGAGCCGCGCGCCGCCTCCGGAGTCTTCCCGGCTCGCGCTGTCCAGGCGAAGGGGCTTCAGCCGAACACCAGGCCGTCGAACAGCTTCCGCGCCGTTCGAACCATGGCGGCGCCGGTGACCTGCCCCTTCTCCGCCTCGACCACGCAAATGGTGGCGCCCGACGCATGTTCGATGGAAAGGCGGTAGGGCGAGACGCCGCTCACCGTGGCGACCCGCGCTGCCGGCGAGCCAGCGATGAGGCAGGCGCTGGCCACGCTGACCGCGCCGAACACTCCGATCGAGGCGTGGGCGCGCTTGGGAATGAAGGAGCGAACGGTGATCGCGCCACCGTGACGCGCCGGCGCCACCAGCATCATCTTAGGCACCGACTTCTCGGCGACGTCGCCAAGGTTCATCAGTGGGCCGGCGATCAGGCGAATGGTTTCGATCCGCGACTTCAGGGCGTTGTCCGCGTCGAGGGTTTCGCGGCTCTCATAACCCGTCGCGCCCACGTCCTCGGCCAAGAGCAGGACGCAGGGCATGCCGTTGTCGATCAGGGTGCAGGCCACGCCGTCGATCATGTCAACGGCGCGGCCCGTCGGCAGCAGCGCGCCACAGACCGAACCGGCCGTGTCGCGGAAGGCCAGCGGGATGCCGGCGGCCGCGCCCGGCACGCCGTCGATCCTGACATCACCATCGTAGCGCACTCGGCCGTTCGGCGTCTCGACCGAGGCCACCGCCACCTGGCTGGTGTTCTCCATGAAGATGGTCACCGAGGTCAGGTCCCCGGTCGGCGCGACCAGGCCCCGCTCGATGGCGAAGGGACCGACGCCGGCGAGGATGTTGCCGCAGTTCTGGGTGTCGGTGACGATCGGCTCGTCGACGAAGACCTGCAGGAACAGATAGTCGACGTCCACCCCGGGCCTCCCGGACTTGCGAACCACAGCGACCTTGGAGGTCAGCGGATCGCCGGCCCCCAGGCCGTCGATCTGGTGAGGATCGGGTGAGCCCATCACGCGCAGCAGAAAGGCGTCGCGCGCGGCGACCTCGGGGGGCAGGTCCTCGGCCAGGAAGTAGCCTCCCTTGGAAGCGCCCCCGCGCATCCACATGGCGCGGACGCCCGATCCGGCGCCGTCAGACATATTTCAGACCCTTCGCCGCCAGGCGCTCACGCATGGCGTAGATGTCCAGACCCAGTTCGCCGTCCGCCAGTCGGGCGCGCTTGGCGGCCTCGTTGGCTTCCCGCACCTCGCTGGCTTTGAGCACCTCGGCGGCGCGGAGGCGGGGCACCACGCAGACCCCGTCGTCATCGGCGACGATGACGTCGCCGGCGTTGACCAGCCCCCCGGCGCAGACGATCGCCACATTCACGGAGCCCAGTGTCTCCTTGACGGTGCCTTGGGCGAACACGGCGCGGGACCAGACCGGGAATCTCATCTCGGTCAGATCCCGCACGTCGCGTACGCCGGCGTCGATGACCAGGCCTCGGCATCCGCGGGCCTGGGCCGAGGTGGCCAGCAGTTCGCCGAAATAGCCGTCCAGGCACGGCGATGTCGGAGCCAGGACGAGGACGTCGCCGGGCTGGAGCTGTTCGACGGCGACGTGGATCATCCAGTTGTCGCCGGGCGGGGCCGAAATGGTGACCGCCGAGCCCGCGATGCGCGCGCCTGAATAGATCGGCCGTAGCCGATGACCCAACAGGCCGGTGCGCCCCTGGGACTCGTGGACCGTCGCGACGCCGGTCCGGGCCAGTCCGTCGATGACGGCCGCGTCGGCGCGTTCGACCCTGGTGTTCACGATCGCCATTCCACTCTCCCGCTGCCGCCGAGAGATCATCCCGGCGCGTCGAGCGTGCAAAGTCGATTTGCCGACAGCGCCATAGGATTTGATTATAGGTCGCCTGGATGATCTCGCCGTTTGACCTCAATCTGCGCCACCTGGAAGCCGCCGCCGCAGTAGCGGGGATGGGCGGGATCAGCGCGGCGGCCCTGGCCGTCAATCTGTCTCAGCCCGCCCTCACCCAGGGGTTGGGCAAGCTGGAGGCCAGGATCGGGCGGCGGCTGTTCGACCGCCATGCGGGCGGCGCGTCCGCGACGCCGGCGGGCGCGATCCTGGCGGGCCGGGTCGAGCGGGCCGTGGCCCTGCTCGACGACGCTTCGCGCCAGGCCCGGCGCGTAAAACGACTGCCCGCCCTGGGTCCGGTCGCCCGCCATCTGACCATGACTCAGCTCCGCGCCGTGACGGCGGTCGACCGCATGGGCGGCTACGCCGCCGCGGCCGCCGCCACGGGCGTGTCGCAACCGGCCCTGCACAACGCCGTCCGTGACCTGGAAATGATGCTGGGCGTGGCGCTGCTGTCGCGTGAGGGCCGCATGGTGCGCGCCACCCCGGCCGCGCGCCGCTTCCTGCGCCCCGCCCGCCTGGCGATCTCCGAACTGCAGTCGGCCCTGGACGAGATCGAGGCGCTCTCGGCCGGCGGCGCCGGCCGCGTGGTGGTCGGCGCCATGCCTCTGGCGCGCGCGGCCCTGCTGCCTGCCACCTTGGCGCGGTTCGCCCGGGCGTTTCCCCTGGCCCGGGTCAGAGTGGTCGAGGGGCCGTACGCAGAGCTGCTGGCGGGTCTGTGCAACGGGGAGATCGACTGCCTCATTGGGGCGCTGCGCGATCCGCTTCTCGCACCCAAGGTCGTCCAGCACCCCCTGTTCGACGATCGGCTCCATGTCGTGTGTCGCACCGGCCATCCGTTGTCCGGGGGCGGCGCCACCATCGACCAACTGGCCGCCCATCGCTGGGTGATGGCCTCGCCGGGCGCGCCGCTACATGCACGCTGGCGGGCCATGTTCGAGACCGCCGGCGTCGCGCCCCCGCCCGTGGCTGTGGAATGCGGATCGGTGATCGCCATCCGCGGTCTCCTGCTGGCCGACGACTGGCTGACCGTGCTTTCGCCCGACCAGTTCCGCATTGAGGAGCGGGCTGGCCTGCTGACCCGTGTCGGCGGCCCCATAAGCGGATCGGAACGAAGCATCGGCCTAACTCTGCGCCAGGACTGGCAGCCCACCCGGCTGCAGCAGGCTTTCCTCGATGAATTGAAGGCGCAGGTCGCCAAGACCAAACATCCACAAACTCAATAGCTGGTCAGGCAAACCAATTTAACACTTGGCATGGGTGGGGATTAGGTCACCGCCATGATCAATGAGCCCGTCTTCGCGTTCATCGGTTCGGCGAGGCCGGCCGCGCAGCGGCGTGTCGGAAATCCCGCCCCGCCCCTGCCCGACACCCTTGAAGCTGAGGCGCGCGCCCCCCTCGCCGCGCAGGGGAAGGAAGCTTCATGATCATCGACTGCCACGGCCACTACACCACCGCGCCCGCGCCGCACGACGCCTGGCGCGACGCCCAGAAGGCCGCCTTCAAGGCCGGCGGCGACATCGATCCCGCCTATCCCGAAATCTCCGACGACGAGATCCGCGAGACCATCGAGAAGAACCAGCTGCGCCTGATCCGCGAACGCGGCGCGGACATGACCATCTTCTCGCCGCGCGCCTCGACCATGGCCCACCACATCGGCGACGAGGCGGTCAGCCAGGCCTGGACCCGGCGCTGCAACGATCTGATCAAGCGGGTGGTCGACCTGTTCCCCGAGACCTTCGTCGGCGTCTGCCAGCTGCCGCAGTCGCCGGGCGCCCCGATCGCCAACTCCATCGCCGAGCTGGAGCGCTGCGTCACCGAACTGGGCTTCGTCGGCTGCAACCTGAACCCCGACCCGTCCGGCGGCCACTGGACGAGCGACCCGCTGACCGCGCGCTCCTGGTATCCGTTCTTCGAGAAGATGGTCGAGCTGGACGTGCCGGCCATGGTCCACGTCTCGGGGTCCTGCAACCACAACTTCCACGCCACCGGCGCCCACTACATCAATGCCGACACCACCGCCTTCATGCAGTTCCTCGAGGGCGACCTCTTCCGGGACTTCCCGACCCTGCGGTTCATCATCCCGCACGGCGGCGGCGCCGTGCCCTACCACTGGGGCCGCTACCGGGGCCTGGCCGACATGCTGAAGCGGCCGCCGCTGCGGGAGCACGTGATGAGGAACGTGTTCTTCGACACCTGCGTCTACCACCAGCCGGGCATCGACCTGCTGTTCCGGGTGATCGACGTCGACAACATCCTGTTCGGGTCGGAGATGGTCGGCGCGGTACGCGGGATCGATCCGGAGACCGGCCACTTCTTCGACGACACCAAGCGCTACATCGACGCCCTGCCGATCTCCGACGCCGACAAGCGCAAGGTGTTCGAGGGCAATGCGCGGCGGGTCTATCCGCGGCTCGACGCCATCCTGAAGGCCCAGGGCCGATAGTGGCCAAGACCTTCACGATGGATGCCGACTGGCTGTGCTTTGATCCCAGCCCTTCCAAGCCGGGCTTCGTTCCGCCGCCCGGCGCGGTTGACGCACACTGCCATGTCTTTGGTCCGGGCGAGCAATTCCCCTATGCGCCCGAGCGCAAATACACCCCGTGCGACGCGGGTCGCGACCAGCTTTACGCCCTTCGCGATCATCTTGGCTTTTCCCGCAATGTCGTCGTCCAGGCGACCGCCCACGGAACCGACAACCGGGCCATGATCGATGCGCTGGTCCATTCCCACGACCGGGCGCGGGGGGTGGCTTCGGTTGCCCCCGATATCAGCGACGACGAACTGGCTCGGATGCACGAAGCCGGCGTTCGCGGCGTGCGCTTCAACTACGTCAAGCGCCTCGCCGATCCCAAGCCAGACGCCTACTACCGCAGGATCATCGAGAAGATCGCCAAGCTCGGCTGGCATGTAGTGATCTATTTCGAGGCCCCGGACCTGGCCGAGAAGTGGGACTTCTTCACGTCGCTGCCTACGACGGTCGTGGTCGATCACATGGGCCGCCCCGATGTCACCAAATCCGTCGACGGGCCAGAATTTGGCCTCTTCCTGCGCTTCATGGAAGAGAACCCCAATGTCTGGTCGAAGGTCACTTGCCCGGAACGTCTCTCCAGGTCAGGACCGCCAAGCTATGACGACGTCGTCGCCTTTGCTCAGCGCGTGATCGAGCGCTTTCCGGATCGAGTTCTTTGGGGCACCGATTGGCCCCATCCGAATCTCAGCATGGTCGGCCACATGCCCGATGACGGCGCGCTGGTGAACATGATCCCGCGGATCGCCCCGAACGAAGAGCATCAACACCGACTGTTGGTGGCCAACCCAATGCGCCTCTACTGGCCGGAATGAGCCCAGTAGCGAGAGCTCCGACCTGCTCGAGGTGGTCGATTGCCGCCGCCAACCTTCCGCTGGGGGCCGCGCGAACCCTGGACCCTGGCTGAGCTCCCCTCCCGGGCCGCCTGCCGGCCCCACGGCCGAGGCTAGGACGCTGCTAGGCGTGGACGTCGCGGGGGCGGAGGAAGGCGAAGGGTGTCGAGACCCGCGAAGGGATCGGCCACCGGCACAGCGTCCGAGTAGCTCCGTCCCCGCTCTCGCGCGTCATCCACGAAGTCCGCCCACCAGAGCATCATCCTCCGTCGGCCTGGCAGCCATTCGGCGGCGTTGTAGATGCCGCGCACACTGTCATCGACGTGGGCGAGCTGGGCCTCGATCCAGTCCCTATTGAACTGGTGCTCGTTGAGCACCGTCGACGCCATCGAGCGGAAGCCATGCACGGTGGCGCGGCCGTGATAGCCCAACCGGTACAGGGCGAAGATCATGGTGTTCTCGGAGATCACACCCAGGTTGGTCGGCGCCGGCAGCACGAAGGGGCTGCGCCCGCTGAACCGCTTCAGTTCGCGCAGCACAGCCACGGCCTGCGGGGCGAGCGGCACTAGGTGCGGCCGGCGCATTTTCATCCGCTCGGCCGGAATCCGCCAGAGCGCGTCGGGGCCGCCCACGCCCTCGAACTCGGTCCACTGCGCAAAGCGCAGCTCGGAGGTGCGCACGAAGGTGAGGATCAGGAACTTCAGCGCCAGCCGGGTCACAGGGTCGCCGTAGTAGGCCTCCAGCCGCGCCAGGAACTCCGGCAGCTCGGCCGCCGGCAGGGCTGCGCGGTGCTTCACGGCGCCTCTGGCCCGCAAGGCTCCCCGCAGATCGACCGTGGGATCGCGCAGGCAGCGCGACGTGGCCACACCGTACCGGAAGATGCCGCTGGCCATCTGCAGCACGCGGCGCGCCATCTCGACGGCGCCCCGGCGCTCGATCGCCCGCACCACCTCCAGCACCTCTATCGGCAGGATCTCGGCGATGGGCCGCGCGCCCAGGCGGGGCAGCAGGTCCGCGTCCAGCCGCGACCGCAGACGGCTGGAGTAGGTGTCCACCCACTTTGGCTGGTTGTTCTCGAACCACTCCTCGGCCACGGCCGCGAAGGTGTTCGCCGCCGCGAGCTTTGCCTCGCGCTTCTCGGCCCGGCGCAGCGCAGCTGGGTCTTCGCTCTGCCGCAGCAGCCGCCTCGCCTCGAGCCGCGCGTCTCGCGCCGCCTCCAGCGTGACCTCCGGATAAGCGCCCAGGGCGAGTAGCTTCTGTCGTCCCTGGTAGCGATACGCGAAGCGCCAGAGCTTCGCGCCGGAAGGCATGACGTGCAGATAGAGCCCGTCGCCGTCCGCATATTTCCGGGGCTTGGCCGCCGGCTCCAGCTTTCGGATCTGTCGATCGTCGAGGCGCATCTGTTGGTACTACGCTCGAGCGCTCAGGTCGGTACCAACAGAAGTACCAACACATAGTCTCGTATTTGGCCGAACTGCGTACGGAAATTTCGAAAACCGTCGCAGATTATCGCATTGACTTTGCTGCGATTTTTCGCGGTAATTCGGGAGATATCGTGCAATTGGAAACATGCGCTGGTGGGCCCGGCAGGACTCGAACCTGCAACCAGACCGTTATGAGCGGCCGGCTCTAACCATTGAGCTACAGGCCCCTGCAGCGCACTGTCCCGGCGGTTACCATGGGCTGCACGGGGCTTAAAGGCTGCGTTCAGCTTGAGCTTGCGACCCTGGGGCCTGTCCCACTGCCGGAGACTTCGATGAAGACCCTGATCCGCGCCGCGGCGCTCGCCGCCCTCTTCGCCACGGCCGCCGCGCCCCAGGCGCTGGCCCAGGCCGCGCCGCCGGCCGCCGAGAGCATGTTCCGCGCCACCACCCTCAACCTGGCCGCCTACGGCGAGACCGAGATCGCGCCCGACATGGCCACCATTTCGCTGGGGGTCATGACCGAGGGCGACACTGCCCAGGCCGCCATGCAGGCCAACGCCACGCGCATGAACGCCGTGCTGGCGGCGCTGAAGCGCGGCGGCATCGCCGAGCGCGACATCCAGACCTCGAACCTCAACCTGTCGCCCCGCTACCAGTACGTGGAGAACCTGCCGCCGAAGCTGATCGGCTACCAGGCGTCGAACCAGGTGACGGTGAAGGTTCGCGACCTGAAGCGGCTGGGTCAGGCGGTGGACGCCACAGTGAACGCCGGCGCCAACCAGGTGCACGGAATCAGCTTCGGCCTCGACGATCCCACCGCCGCTGAGAACGCCGCCCGCGAGCAGGCCGTGAAGGCGCTGGCCGCCAAGGCCGACCTCTATGCCCGCGCCACCGGCCATCGCGTGGTGCGGCTGGTCACCCTGTCTGAGGGCGCGGCCTCCTACCCGGTCCCGCCGCCCATGCCGATGGCCGCCATGGCCTCGTTCCGCAAGGAGTCGGCCGACACCGCCGTCTCGCCGGGCGAACTGAAGGTGCGGGTGGACGTCACCGGCCTCTACGAGCTGGGCCGCTAGGGCGCCGCGGGGCTCAGGCCGGCTTTCGTCCAGGCGCGCGAGAGCCGGTCGGTCATCATCAGGCCGGGGAACACCCGGTTTCCCTCCATGACCGCGGCGTAGACCAGGGGCCGGCCCGGCACCGGGCCGGCCGACCAGCTGACGCCGCGCGAGCCGTCGGCGGCGGTGTCGCAGGAGAGGTTGCGCGCCTCGCCATCCTTCACGGTCTGCTCGAGCAGGTCCTTCAGCGTGCGCTCGCCGGGGCCGTCGCAGGCCGGCAGGGTGCGCGCGCAGGTGGTGGCGGTGTTGTAGCGGTAGACGACCTTGCCGCTGTCGCGCTCGGCGATCATCACGCAGGTGTTGGGGTCGCCCACGGCGCGGGACACCGCCTCGTCCAGCGCCGCCTTGTCGGTCCCCTGGGGGGCGCCGGGCGCGCAGGCGGCGGTCAGCAGCAGGGCCGCCAGGGCGGCGGCCCGGGTCGGGGCGAAGACGGCCTCAGGCGGCCTTCTTGATCTCGTTGCCATCGTCCAGCAACACGACAGTCGGGGCATAGTTGCGGGCCTCCTCGGCCGGCAGCATGCCATAGGTCACGACGATGACCTTGTCGCCCTTCTGGACCAGGCGCGCGGCGGCGCCGTTCACGCCGATCACCTTCGAGCCGCGCGGCGCCTCGATGGCGTAGGTGGTGAACCGCGCGCCGGTGGTGATGTTCAGCACGTCCACCTGCTCGTGCGGCAGGATGCCGGAGGCGTCCAGCAGGTCCCGGTCGATGGCGATGGAGCCCTCGTAGTCCAGGTCGGCCTGGGTCACCGTTGCGCGGTGCAGCTTGGCCTTCATCAGGGTGAGCAGCATGGGCGCGGAGCGTCCTCTTCTGGCTGCCGGGATGCGACTGCGGCGACGCCCAGTCTTTCCCCGACGCCGGCCATATACGCATGACGGCGCGGCGGTTCAATGCCGCGACGCAGCAGCGCTGACGCTGCGGAAGCGAAATCTCCCGCTGATAACGCTATCCCAGCGCCCACAAGGCGTTGGGCACGGACCGGGGGGCTGGTCGCGGCGTCCGCGCGCCGTCTTCACCCCCTCCCCCGCTGCGGCGCAGCACGCGAGGGTCCGGCGCGCCGCCGGGCCGGAGGCGCTTGACGCCCCCGCGTCACCCCTGCGCATGCTCGCCTGAACAGCGATCAGGGAGGATGCGGATGTACGGCGACGAGGCTCCGGGCGGATTCAGGCCGGAAGGACTGGCGCAGATCCCCGCCGCTCTGCAGGGGTTCGTGGACCAGGGCTCGCTGTCGGGCGCGGTCACCCTGCTGTGGCGCAAGGGCGAGGTCGCCCAGGTCAACACGGTGGGCCGTCGCGACATCGCCGGCGGCAAGCCGATGGAGCGCGACACCCTCTTCCGCATCGCCTCCATGACCAAGCCGGTGACCTCGGTCGCCGCCCTCATGCTCATGGAGGAGGGCAAGCTCCGCCTCGAGGACCCGATCACGAAGTGGCTGCCCGAGTTCTCGGACATGCAGGTGCTGAAGGACGCCACCGGGCCGGTGGAGGACACCTATCCCGCCCCGCGCGACATCACGGTGGAGGACCTCTTCACCCACCGCTCGGGCCTCGCCTACGCCTTCACCTCCCAGGGCCCGATCGCCCACGCCCACGAGGCGCGGCTGGGTCCGCCGCTCGGCACGCCGCTTACCCCCGACCAGTGGATGGCGGCGCTGGGGTCCCTGCCCCTCTCCTACCCGCCGGGCGAGCGCTTCCACTACAGTCACGCCACCGAGGTGCTGGGCTTCCTGGTCGCGCGCATCGAAGGCAAGCCGCTGGGCGAGGTGCTCCAGCAGCGGATCTTCGGCCCGCTCGGCATGACCGAGACCGGCTTCTGGCTGGCGCCGGAGAAGCGCGACCGGCTGGCCCGGCTCTACCGGCTGGACCCCGGCGGGCTGAAGGACGTCTCCTTCCCGCACGCGGACGCGCCCGAGGCCTTCGAGGCCGGCGGCGGCGGCCTGATCTCCAAGGCCGACGACTACCTGAAGTTCGCGCGCATGCTGCTGGGCAAGGGCGAGGTGGACGGCGTCCGCCTCCTGAAGCCCGAGACCGTCGAGCTGATGACCAGGAACCGCCTCACCGAGGCCCAACGGCAGATCCCCTTCCTCGGCATGCCGTTCTGGACCGCCCAGGGCTTCGGCCTCGGCGTCTCCATGATCCTCGACCCGGCCAACCTGGGCTTCTTCGGCGCCGGCGCGGAAGGCTCGTTCGGCTGGCCGGGCGCCTTCGGCACCTGGTGGCAGGCCGATCCGGAGAACGACCTGGTGGCCATCTACCTGATCCAGGATTCCATGCCGCTCGGCCCCGAGGCGGTCACCCAGATGGCCAACCAGGACCGCCCAACCGGCCGCATGGCCCTGCCCATGTTCCAGCAGTTGGTCTACGGCGCGCTTGCCGGGTAGGCGGCCGGCCTAGCGCCCCATCCCACGGGGCGCGACGCAGATCGGCCTGCCCTGGAAGGTCGCGCCGACCAGGCTGCCCTTCCTCACCCCGTCCCGACGCGCCCGCTCCAGGGCGGCGCTTTCGGGCGGCGGGTCGACGCCGTCGGGGCAGATCGGGACCACGGTCCGCATCCCGCCGCCGAAGCACTGGCAGATGAACTCGGACGGGTCGAGCCGGCTGGCCGGCACGTGGCAGATCGCGGGGATGCTGCGCCCGCTGGGCTCCAGGCACAGGATGGTGGTGCGCGGCGGGTTCTGGCCGGCCGGCTGGGCCTGGGCGGCGCCGCAGGCGAGCGCGGCGGCCAGGCCGATGATCCAGGGTCTCATGCAGAGCCTCCTTGCTGGCCGCCAGCATAGCGCAGGACGCGGGGCCCTGGCGTTCACCATCTCTCCACGCGATGCCTTAACCGCGTCCGGGCCATCCTTGCGTCCATGGACGTGCTCGCCACCGCCCGCGTGGGCCTGATGACCGCCGGAAACCGCTTCGCCGCCTCGGCCCACAAGGTGGCGCGGCTGGGCGCCGACCCATCCGTCGACATGGTCCGCGAGACCGTGGAGATGGTCGAGGCGAAGCACGCCTTCACCGCCAATGTGCAGGTCGTGAGGTTCGCCGACGAGATGTGGCGCTCGCTTCTCGAAATTCAGGTACGTTCCGACCGCCGCTAGGCTGGACCGCAGCGCCGCCAGGGCGCAAAATCCCCGCCGGAGCGCGGTCCACGCGCCCGTCTTCGGGGGAACAGATCTCATGCGCCGACTGCTGCCGCTCGCCGCCTGCGCGCTCGCGCTCGCCGCCTGCTCGAACCGGGAGGCGCAGCCCGCCTACGACACCCGCATGGACATGGCCGAGCTGATGCTCCACGTCATCGACCCGGCCGCCTTCGCCTTCTGGCGCGGCTCCGGCACCGAGGTCACCGAGCAGGGCGAGCGCGACCTCTCGCCGACCACGCCGGAGGGCTGGAAGGTGGTCGAGGACGGCGCCGCCACGGTGGCCGAGGCCGGCAACCTGCTGATGCTGCCCGGCCGCCCCCGCGAGCCGGTGGCCGAGTGGAACGCCTACGCCCGTGACATGACCGTCAAGGCGCTGGCCGCCAAGGACGCGGCCATGCGGATGGACAAGGCCGCCGCCTTCGAGACCGGCGCGGCGCTCTACCAGACCTGCGTCGCCTGCCACGCCAAGTTCGTCGTCGGACCTGTCGAGGCCGAAACGCCGCTGCCGAAGAACTGACGCGCAGCGAAAAGGCCCCGGAGTCGCCTCCGGGGCCTCGTTGCGTCGTTCGGCCGGGCCTAGCGCCGGTCGGTGGGGTCCGAGCCGTCCTTCGGCGCGCCGGTGCCCGAGGAGCCCATGAACAGCTTGCGGCCGTCCGGGAAGGTCACGTCGCGGCCGTTGGCCTTGCAGACCGGCGTGCAGGCCTTGTCCTTGGACTGGTAGCCGCGGACCACGATCTCGGTGCCGGGCTTGAGCGAATTGCGGTCGATGCCCGAGCGCAGCAGGGTGTTGGGCGTGCCGCCCTCGACCATCCAGGCCTGGGTCTTGCCGTCGGGCGTGACGGCCGCCAGGTGCACCCAGGCGTGCGGGTTGATCCACTCCACCTTCGTGACCTTGCCGCGCAGCAGCACGGGGGCCTTGCCGTCGAACTCCGCGGCGAAGGCGTGGTGCGCCTGCGCCTGCTGGACGCCGACGACGCCCGCGCCGGCCACGGCGGCGGCGATCAGGGTGGGGAGAACAAAGCGACGGAAATTCATGGTGCGCCTCCAGCGCCGGATGATGACTTCAAAATGCTCACGCGTCCCGCGGGGTCTCGCCCTGCGGAAATCCTATCACTTCAGCGGCTCTTTCCGCAGGTGGCCGTACATCAGCTCCTCGACGAACTCGACGCACTTGAACTGCTGCAGCCGGGCGTCCTCGCCGACCCGCTTGTAGAGGTTCATGCTCATCTTCCACGGCCGGGTGAAGGTCGACGGGTCGGTGATCGTCGCCTCGTAGCGCATGGTGCTCGGGCTGGTCGGCGTCCAGCGCTCCACGACCACCATCTCGGCCGAGTGGTGGTTGCCCGCGCGGTCGAACCAGGTGCGGTCCAGCTGGCCGGTGACGGTGACGACCAGGGTGTCGCCCTCCCACTTGGCCACCGACTGGCCCATCCAGCTGTCCACCGGCGGCGGGCCGGGATCGTCGAACAGGATGTTGCGCACCGCGCCCGCGTACTCGTAGGCGATCAGCATCGACTTGTCGGACTGGAAGATCTGGAACGGCAGGTGCATGTAGTTGGCCCGCGGCACGCCGGGCAGGTAGCACTTCACCTCCGGATCGCGCTTCAGGTAGTCGGCGCGGTTCTCGTCGCGGATTTTGCGGGCCTCGTCCGTGTACGGGATCTCGCCGCCCTCGACGACGCCCAGGCCGGCCGGCACCGCGCCCACCGCGCCCAGCGCCACCACCTCCTTGGCCGGGACCGGCGTCACCGGGCCCGGGCGGAACTGCAGCGCGGCGCGCGCCGCGTGGGGCTCGATGTCCCAGCCGGCGGTGTTCATCACCTGCCAGACGCCGTTCAGGTCGGGGTGGATCTTGTCGGGGCCGCGGGGGGCCTTGTAGGCCGCCGCCGCCGGCGCCGCGCGCCGCGTCTGGGCTTCCGCCTGCCCGGCCATCACCACGCTCGCCAAGGCCAGCGCCGCCACAGTCCTGATCATCTGTTCCGCTCCCCCAGGTCCCGGCATTGCTCTCGCGGGACCGTATTTTGAAATGACTCTAACCAAGGTTCACCGACGGCGCCAGCGCGCCGGCCTTTGACATTCGGGCCGTGGGCGACTAGCGCCGCCGCATGGCCCTGCGTCTCCTCTTCCCGACTCCGGTCTACGAAGCCTCGCTTACCACAGACCGAATGTTCGAAAATTTCAATGCCGAATTGGAGGCTGCCTGCCGCATGCTGGCGGACGAGGACCAGGCCGGCCGGCGCTGGTGCCGCGAGCACGCCTACGGCGGCTACACCTCCTACGCCTCGCTCGACGACCTGCCCCGCCGGGCCAGCGTCTTCGCCGACTTGAAGAGGAAGCTCGACCGCCACGCCGCGGCCTTCGCCGCGGACCTCGCCTACGACCTGGGCGCCGGGCGGCTGCGGCTCGACAGCCTGTGGGTCAACATCCTGAAGCCGGGCGCCGGCCACACCGGCCACATCCACCCGCACAGCGTCATCTCCGGGACCGTCTACGTACGCACCCCGCCCGGCGCGAGCGCGCTCAAGCTGGAGGACCCGCGCCTGCCGATGATGATGGCCGCCCCGCCGCGCCGGGCCGACGCCCCCGAGGCCCAGCGCAGCTTCGTCTACCTGGCGCCCCAGCCGGGCACGGTCTTCCTGTGGGAGAGCTGGCTGCGCCACGAGGTCCCCGCCAACCAGGCGAAGACCGAACGGATCTCGGTCAGCTTCAACTACGGCTGGCGCTAGGCTGGACACCCCGCCAGCCTCGCCTTCGCCGGCCGCCGCGGCCATGACTGGGCGCGCCAGTTGCTTGATCCGGCGTGACGGCGCCGCCCGGTTTACGGCGCCGCGGCCCGCGTCCCGGTCGGGTTGGCGAACCGTCCGCCGAAGAAGTCGCCGCTGTTCCAGGTCGGTCGCACCCGCGCGTCGGTGAGTTCGCGGGTGATCTCGTAGTTGATGCGGGCGAACTTGGCCCCGGCCTCGTAGTCGATCGGCTGGGAGAGGTCGTCGCAGGCCTTGTGGTAGCAGTCCTTCAGGAAGCGGCGGAACTTCGCCTCGCCGCCGTTGCCGAAGCCGGTCATCAGGAACACCGACGGCACCCCCACCTCGACGAACCGGTAGTGGTCCGAGCGGGTGAACAGCCCTTCGTCGGGCATCGGGTCGCCGGACAGGGCCACGCCCATCCGCCCCGCCGCCCGTCGCACCGCCGGCCCGATCGCGGAGCGCTCCGCCCCGAACGCCACGACGTCGGTGAAGTCGTAGGTCAGGATCGGCATGTCCAGGTTGACGTTGGCCACCAGCGAGGACAGCGGCACGGTCGGGTTGCGGGCGAAGTATTCCGCGCCCACCAGGCCCTTCTCCTCGGCCGTCACCATCAGGAACAGCATGGAGCGCTTCGGGCGCTTCTTCGTCTCCACCGCCATGCGGGCCACCTCCAGCGTGGTCGCCACCCCGCCGGCGTTATCCAGCGCGCCGTTGTGGATCCGGTCGCCCTCGGTCCCGTTGGCGACGCCCACGTGGTCCAGGTGCGCGGACAGCACCACCACCTCCGACCTCAGCTTCGGGTCCGAGCCTTCCAGCATCGCGGCGACGTTGCGGCTCTCCACGGGCTTGGTCTCGGTGCGGTAACTGGTCTCCAGCACGGCCGGCAGGGCGAAGCGCGGAACCTCGGCCGTCGGCGTCTCCGCGGCGGCGTAGATCTGCTCCAGGCTGGCCGGCGCGCCGGCGAACAGCTTGGCGGCGCCCGCTACGCTGATGTCGCCCAGCGACAGGACCTCGGGGGCGACCACATAGGGCTGCCCGCCCTTCTCCTGCCACGTCATGCTCCAGCTGCGCCAGCGCTTGGCCCCCTGCGCGAAGGGGCGCAGCTTCTCGCCCTCCGGCGTGTTCACCGTCAGGAAGCCCACCGCGCCGCGCCTGGCCGCCTCGGCCCGCTTCACCCGGCCGCTGCGGTAGTGGGCCCGCTCCTCGGTCTGGATGGCCTTGGGCGCCCCGTCCAGCGCCACCACGATCTTCCCGCGCACGTCGAGCCCGGCGTAGTCGTCCCGGCCGTGCTCGGGCGCCACCACGCCGTAGCCCGCGAACACCATCGGGGCCGACAGCTTCGTCTCGGCGGCCAGCGGATTGCGGCCGACCACATAGTCCTCGCCGAACACCAGCGGCGTCGCCGCCCCGCCCCGCTTCAGGACCAGGCTGCCCTGGTCCACCGGCCGGTAGGCGACCATCGGCACCCGCTGAAAATAGGAGCCGGCGTCGCCCGCCGGCGCCAGGCCGAGCTGCTTGAACTGGGCGGCCACATAGTCGGCGGCGATGTCGTAGCCCCGCGAACCTGCCTCGCGCCCCTCCAGCAGGTCGCTGGCCAGGAACTCCATGTGCGCCTGCACCCGCCGCGCGGCGTCCGACAGCGGCGGCGCGGGCTGGGCGGCGGCGGTGGAGCCCAGGCAAAACGCGAGTGCCGCCACTGCGGCGAAGAAGCTGGTACGCATGAATATTCCCGATTAGCGCCGCTGACGCCCCTGAAGCACCCGCACGATCGTCACCAAGGTAGGTCCGACGCGGCCGAACGGCACGGTCAGTTCGCGGTGATGCTCATCCGTCAGGGGCGCCGCAAGCGGAAAGTCGCGCAGAAGCTCGATCGCGGCGTCGAATTGGTCGGCCGCGCCCAGCGCCGCCGCGGGAGCTCGCTCCGCGAGCCAGTCGGCCTGCGCCAGAGGCTCGCGACGCGCCCTGGCGCTGAAGACGACCTTCACCGCTTCGCGGCCAGTCCTAGTCGAACATCTGCAGTTCAAGCAGCCTGGACGCCACCGTGGAGACCGGGACGCCAAGACTCTCCGCCCGCTCCCGCAGGTGGCGGAGCGCTCTCGCTGAGCGTGACTTCAAGCTTCAGCGTGGTTTCGCCGTCGGCCATGGCTCGAGAGGCTCCGTCCGACGGCGACCGGCATCAACTGTCGAGGAAGCTTCTCAGCTTCCTGGACCGCGACGGGTGCTTCAGCTTGCGCAGCGCCTTGGCCTCGATCTGGCGGATCCGCTCGCGGGTCACGCTGAACTGCTGGCCGACCTCCTCGAGGGTGTGGTCGGTGTTCATGCCGATGCCGAAGCGCATGCGCAGCACCCGCTCCTCGCGCGGCGTCAGCGACGCCAGCACCCGGGTCGTGGTCTCGCGCAGGTTCGACTGGATGGCCGCATCGATCGGCAGGACGGCGTTCTTGTCCTCGATGAAGTCGCCCAGGTGGCTGTCCTCCTCGTCGCCGATCGGGGTCTCGAGGCTGATCGGCTCCTTGGCGATCTTCAGGACCTTGCGCACCTTCTCCAGCGGCATGGCCAGCTTCTCGGCCAGCTCCTCCGGGGTCGGCTCGCGGCCGATCTCGTGCAGCATCTGGCGCGAGGTGCGGACGATCTTGTTGATCGTCTCGATCATGTGCACCGGGATGCGGATGGTCCGGGCCTGGTCGGCGATCGAGCGGGTGATCGCCTGCCGGATCCACCAGGTGGCGTAGGTGGAGAACTTGTAGCCGCGGCGGTACTCGAACTTGTCCACCGCCTTCATCAGGCCGATGTTGCCCTCCTGGATCAGGTCCAGGAACTGCAGGCCGCGGTTGGTGTACTTCTTGGCGATGGAGATCACGAGGCGCAGGTTGGCCTCGACCATTTCCTTCTTCGCCTGCCGGGCCTCGCGCTCGCCCTTCTGCACGGTCTGGACGATGCGGCGGTAGTCGTCGATCGGTACGCCGGTTTCCATGGCCAGCGCGGCGATCTCCTGGCGGATCTCGCCGATCTGGCTGGCGTCGTTCTCTGCGAACTTGGTCCAGCGGACGCCCAGCGCCTTCACCTGGTCGCCCCAGTCCGGGCGCATCTCCTGGCCGAAGTAGGCCTTCAGGAACTCGGTGCGGCTGATGCCGTAGCTGTCGGCCAGCCGCAGCAGCCGGCCCTCCAGGCCCATCAGGCGCTTGTTGATCGCATAGAGCTGCTCGACCAGCGCCTCGATGCGGTTGTTGTTCAGCTTCAGCGTCTTGAGGTGCTGGACGATGGTGCTGGTCGCCGCCGCATAGGTCTTGCGGTCGGCGTCCGACAGGTCCTGGCCCTTCAGGCGCTGGGCGACCAGCTTCTCCTGCAGCAGGCGGAAGCTCTCGAACTCGGCGGCGATGGCGTCGAGGGTGGCCATGACGCCGTCGCGCAGCTCGGCTTCCATCGCGCTGATGGTCGGGCCGGCGCCGTCGTCGAAGTCGTCGTCGCCCTCGCCCTCGGCGGCGCCTTCGGCGGCCTCGGCCTCTTCCTTCTCCTCGGCCGCCTCGGTGGTGGCTTCCACCGGCAGGGCGTCGGCGCCCTGGTTCTGGCCGCCGTAGGTCTGTTCGAGGTCGATCACCTCGCGCAGCAGGATGCGGCCCGAGCCGAGCTCCTCGCGCCACACCATGATGGCCTCGAAGGTCAGCGCGGACTCGCACAGGCCGCGGATCATGGTGTCGCGGCCGGCCTCGATGCGCTTGGCGATGGCGATCTCGCCCTCGCGGGAGAGCAGCTCCACCGAGCCCATCTCGCGCAGGTACATCCGAACCGGGTCGTCGGTCCGGTCGTAGGCCGGCTCCTTGGTCGTCTCGACGACGGCGCTTTCCTCGCGGACGGCGACTTCGCCGCCTTCGGCGTCCTCTTCCGCCTCGACGACGTTGACGCCCATCTCGGACAGCATGGCCAGCGTGTCCTCGATGGCCTCCGAGGTGACTTCCTCCGACGGGAGCACCTTGTTCAGCTCGTCCATCGTGACGTAGCCGCGGGCCTTGGCCTGCTTGATGAACTTCTTGACCGCGGCGTCCGTCAGGTCGAGCAGCGGCCCATCGCCGCCGGTCGTTTCGGGGGTTTCCGCTTCGGCCGTGTTGGTGCTCATCGAAATCTCCGAGATCGGCTGCCGCGCCTCCTGCAAGGCCCGGGCCGATCAAAAAAATGGTGGCGGCGTTCGGTTCGTTAAGCCGCGTGCGACTCTACGACCCGTCGTCCGTCCAAATCGTTCCCGTTCTGATCGCGCGCTTCAGTGCGTCACGCTCGCCCTTGAGACGCTCCAAAGACGCCATGTCGGAACGCCCGCGGAGGTTTCCCTTCGCAGCCCCGATGGCGTCATCGAGCGCCGCCACCCGTGCAAGGGCGGCGAAGCCACGCGACCACTGGGATCTCCGCGCATCGAGGGAGACATCATCTTTGAGTATGGGCGCGCCCGAAGTCGCAGCGGCCCGATCGATGTCTGTCAACAGCGCGCTAAATCCGCACGAGGCCAGATGGCGTTGTAGGGCGCCCGTGTCAAGGTGCTCTGCTTCCAGGCGGAGCCGAATGATTTCCTTCGTCAATTTCGCCAGCTCCGGATTTCCGAACCCGCCGGCGGTGAAGGTCTCCTCCAGATGGTCGTCCAGAACGGCCGGATCCTGCACCGCATAGTGGGCTAACGCGGCGACCACCGGTTCGAAGGCATGGGCGAGGCGTTTCGCCGCAGCCTTGCCCTGCGGCGTGGAGGGCTCGATCCAGGGCTTGCCGCCCTTCTGGCCGTTCCACGGTCCCCGCCGCCCCTCCCCCTGTCGCTGGTCCCGCGGCCGCTCGGCCCGGACGGCGGCGAAGAGGGCGTCGTATTTCTCCAGCAGCGCATCGCGATAGGCCTGTTGCAGGTCCTTGTCGGCGATGGCGTTCGCCGCCTGCCGCAGCCTCGCCTTGAAGCCGGCCCGCCGCTCCGGCGTGTCCAGCGGCTCCAGGTCGCGCTCGCGGATGAACAGGGCGTCGGCAAAGGCGGTGGTGTCGGACAGCTGCTGCTTCAGCGCCGCCGGCCCTTGCTCGCGCAGCACCTCGTCGGGATCCTTGCCGCCCTCCACGATGGCGAACTTGAAGCTCTTGCCGGGCTTCAGCAGCGGAAGCGCCCGGTCCATCGTCCGCGCCGCGGCCTGCCGGCCCGCGCGGTCGCCGTCGAAGGAGAGTGTGGGCTCGGGATGGTGGCGCCAGAGGATCTCCATCTGGTCCTCGCCCAGCGCCGTGCCCATGGGCGCCACCGCCGGCACGCCCGCCCGCAGGCAGGCGATCACGTCCATGTAGCCTTCCACCACCACCAGCGGCGGCTGCTCGCCCGCGGGCGCCGCCGCCAGGATCTTCCGGGCCTCGTGCAGGCCGTAGAGATTGTGGCCCTTGTGGAAGACGCTCGTCTCCGGGCCGTTCAGGTACTTGGCGCGGGCCTGCGGATCCATCGCCCGGCCGCCGAACGAGACCACGCGGCCCCGCTGGTCGGCGATCGGGAAGATGATCCGGTCGCGGAACCGGTCGTAGGGGCTGCCCCCCTCCTCCGGCGCGATGAGCAGGCCGGCCTCGACCAGCTCGGCCGGGCGAGCCCCCTTCGTGACCAGATAGTCCTTCAGCGCGGTCCGTCCCGGCGGCGAGAAGCCCAGCCGGAACCTCGCCCACTCCGTCTCCGGCAGCCCGCGCTTCTCCAGGTAGGCCCGCGCGTCGCGCCCCGCGGGCCGGCGCAGCTCGGCCTCGAACCACTGCGCCGCCAGCTCCAGCCAGTCCGAGAGCCCCTGGCGCTTCTTCTCCACCTCGACGGCGCGCGGATCGACGGCCGGCAGCGGCACGCCCGCCTCCGCCGCCAGCACCTCCACGGCCTCGGTGAACGACAGCCGCTGGGTCTCCTGCAGGAAGGTGATCAGGTCGCCCGTCTTGCCCGACGAGAAGTCGAAGAACTGGCCCTTGTCGTCGTTGACGTAGAACGACGGGGTCTTCTCCTTGGTGAAGGGCGACAGGCCAACGTACTCGCGCCCCTGCTTGCGCAGCTTCACCGTCTTGCCGATCACGTCGGACGGGCGAAGGCGGGATTTGATCTCGTCGAGGAAGCGTTCGTCGAAGCGCACGGCGCGGATTGTAGCAGGGCCGGGCCCCAAGATTCACACACCGAATCTTGGACTTTCCGCCGGAGCGACCGCACCCTTGCCGGACGCGGTCTTTCCCATCGTCCATTCCCCCTCGTGCGCCCTCTACGCATGCGCGCGTACGCGAAGACGTGTCAGCTTCCGTCGCTCGCGCCCGCCGTCAGGTGCGCCAGCTTCTCCGGGTTGCGCACCGCGTAGATCGCCGCGATCAGCCCATCCTCGCCGGGTTCGAAGGCCAGGGTCTCCGGGCCGTCCGACAGGTGCAGCACCAGCCCCGGCAGGCCGTTGACCCGCACGGTCTCGAACCGCTCCACGCCGGGAAGGCCGCCCGTCCGCCAGGCGATGCCCTCCAGCAGCCGGATGATGTCGTCGCGGCCGACCATCACCCGGAGCGCCGCCTTCCGCTTGCCGCCGCCGTCGGTGACCATGATCGCGTCCCGGGCCAGCAGCGACGCCAGCGCCTGCATGTCCTGCCCGGCGGCGGCGGCCACGAAGGCCTGGGCGAGCTCCAGCGCCTTCTGCCGGTCCACGGAGAACCTCGGCCGGGCGTCGCGCACATGCTCCCGCGCCCGGCTGGCCAGCTGGCGCACCGCGCCCTCGGTCCGGCCGAGCGTCTCGGCCACGGCCGCATAGTCCTCGTCGAACACGTCGTGCAGCAGGAACACCGCCCGCTCCAGCGGCGAGAGCCGCTCCAGGGCCAGCAGGAAGGCGACGGACACGTCCTCGGCCCGCTCCACCGGGTCCTCCAGCGGCTCGATCAGCGGCTCGGGCAGCCAGGGGCCGCGGTAGGCCGCCCGCTCCGCCTTCGCCGCCCGCAGCCGGTCGATGCACAGCCGCGTGGTGGTCCCCACCAGCCAGGCCGCCGGGTCGGTCACGCCCTCGGCCGCCCGGGTCCAGCGCAGCCAGGCGTCCTGCACCGCGTCCTCGGCCTCCGAGACGGAGCCCAGCATCCGGTAGGCCAGCCGCTTCAGCCGCGGCCGCTGGGCCTCGAAGGCGTCGGTGAGCACCGCGTCCATGGCCGCGAGCCTACGCCCCCAGCGGCAGGTGCGCGACCGGCGCGGCCACGCCGCCCACCGTCACCTTCGAGCAGGCCTTGCCGTAACCCAGGGCGTACTTGAGCGTCGGGTACATCCTGGCCGTGGTCAGGGCGAGGGACACGGCCACGAGCCCCCTGTCGCCCCAGCGCCGGACGATCTCCTCGCGCAGCGGCTCCACCGCCTCCAGGTCGCGGGCGAGGCTCGCCCGGGCGAACCGCCAGGCCAGCCTGGCCTCGTCGCTCATCGCCGCCTCGTCGCCGGCCAGGATCGCCCGCAGCACCTCCGGCCGCGCGCCGCCGGCCGTGGCCATGTCGACGCCGATCTGGACGCAGGGCCCGCAGTCCTCGTGCAGGGTGCCCACCAGCCCCGCCGCCGCCAGCGCCTCGGCCGGCGCCGCCCGGTGGTCGGTCATCCGGGCCACGAAGCTGAACTTCAGGAAGCTCATGGGCGCCGCCCGCAGCACGTGGCGCATGTAGCTGGTGTCATAGCCCCAGGCCCGCTCGAAGGCGTCGATCTGGCGCGAGAGGATGGCTTTCAGCATGGGGAGGTCTCCTTCGGTGTGGTGAGCGCGATGGCGAGCGTCAGGAGGGCCGGCAGGTAGACGCCGGCGAGGTCGCGCAGGACGTCGGACAGCGGCGTGGTCCCGCAGGCGGCGTCGTAGGCGTGGACCGCGGCGTGCAGCGTCAGGAAGCCCGCGCCGATCGCCAGCGCCGGCCACCCCTGCGCCGGACGCCAGGCGAACCAGCCGAGCCCGGCTGCGGTCACCAGGTAGGCCGCGCCGATATCCCTGACGAAATGCGGGTTGTACGGCCCGGTGGCGGTGACGCCGGGAACCGCCCCGTACCACCACCAGCTCGCGAACAGCATGGCCAGCGCATTGGCCGTGAAGACCGCCGCCAGCACCCCTGCGATGATCCGGGACATCCCTGCCCTCCTCCGCCCTCTTCGAACCCAGGACGGAGCGCGGCTCAGGTCTGTGACATCAGGCCAGCGAGCGGATCCAGCCGGGCAGGTCGCGGATGGTCGCCAGTTCGCAGAACCTGGGGTGGCCTTCCGGCGCGTCGGCCATCTCGTGGGCCCAGGTGAGCGGATAGGGCACGTGCGCCGCGAACGCGCCGGCCTCCAGCGCCGGCAGGATGTCGGAGCGCATGGAGTTGCCGCACATCACCGCCTCGGCCGCGCCGGTGCCGTGCCGGGCGAACACCCGCTCGTAGGTCGCCGCGTCCTTCTCCGAGACGATCTCCACGGCCACGAACAGGTCGCCCAGGCCCGAGGCCGCCAGCTTCTGCTCCTGGTGCAGCAGGTCGCCCTTGGTGATCAGCACGAGGCGGTAGCTCTCCGACAACTCGGCCAGGGCCTGGTCGACGCCGGGCAGCGGCTCCACCGGCTCGTTCAGCATCTCGCGGCCCGCAGCCAGGATGTCGGCGATGATGCGGCCAGGCGGCTCCCCGCCGGTCAGCTCCATCACCGTCTCCAGCATGGAGAGGGTGAAGCCCTTCACGCCGTAGCCGTAGAGCCTGAGGTTGCGCCGCTCGATCTCGGCCAGCCGGGCGTCCAGCACCTCGGGCTCCGCCACGTCGGCCATCAGCGCGCGGAACCGGTCCTGGGTCAGCCGGAACAGGGTCTCGTTGTGCCAGAGCGTGTCGTCGGCATCGAGGCCGACCGTGGTGATGCGCATGGCCGCGCTCTTAAGCGAGCCCGGCCGCCTCGCCTAGGCCGCGCAGGCCTTGTGCGGCTTCAGCACCCGCTCGGCCGACGCCGGGAACTTGCCAACCAGGCGCGCCGGCCGGATCGGCCGCGGCACGAGGTTTCCGCCGCAGTTGGGACAGATCCCCTCAAGCCGGTTCTCCACGCAGTCGGCGCAGAAGGTGCACTCGAACGTGCAGATCCGCGCCTCGGCGCTCTCCGGCGGCAGGTCGCGGTCGCAGCATTCGCAGTTGGGGCGCAGGGCGAGCATCAGGAACCTCCCGTCGTTGCTGCAATGCCAGACGGAGAGTCTGGCGGGAATGACAAGTTTCCCACCTTTCCTGCCGCTATTCTCCGAACCCTTCGCCCGGCTCCACCGGCGCCAGCCGCAGGAGCCGGGAGTCGGCGACGCCGGCCGTGCGGTGCGCCACCAGCTCGCGGTATTCCGGGTCGCGCACCATGGCGATGAAGGCGTCGGCGTTGGGGTATTCGGCGATGAACGCCAGGTCCCAGGCCTCGGACTGCGGCCCCGTCACCATCACCTGCGGCTTGCCGGCCCACACCTGTCGACCGCCCAGCCGCTTGAAGATGTGCGCCGTGGTCCGGCCGTAGGCGCGGTAGGCGTCGAGGCCGCTCAGATCCTTGCCATGGTCCGGATGGCCCGGCGGATACTCCGCCTTCGGCTTCAGCCGGATCAGGTTGAGCATCTGGATCGGCTGGTCGCGCGGCAGCGACTTGAAGACCTCCCAGGCCTCGCGTTCCGGGTCGATGTGCGCCATAGGGTCCCCGCCTGATTGACCGTACCGGTGCGAGTCACTACCTACGCGGCCGTTTGCCCACAAGGAGCCTGCCGATGACCCGCGACCTGCTGCCTGGCGTCACCGGCGTTCTCGCCCTGGCCGACGGGACCATCCTCCAGGGGATCGGCGTCGGCGCCGTCGGCGAGGCGGTGGGCGAGGTCTGCTTCAACACCGCCATGACCGGCTACCAGGAGATCCTCACGGACCCCTCCTACATGGCCCAGATCGTGGCCTTCACCTTCCCGCACGTCGGCAACGTCGGGACCAACGTCCAGGACATCGAGCAGATGTCCGGCTCGGCCGAGACCGCGGCCCGCGGCGCGATCTTCCGCGATGTGCCCACGCGGCCCGCCAACTGGCGCGCCGACACCGATCTCGAGACCTGGATGGAGCGCCGCGGCGTGGTGGGCCTCGCCGGCGTCGACACCCGCGCGCTGACCCGCAAGATCCGCGAGACGGGCATGCCGCACGGCGTGATCGCCCACAGCCCGACCGGCGTGTTCGACCTCGACGCCCTGGTGGAGCGGGCCCGCGCCTGGAACGGCCTGGTCGGCCTCGACCTTGCCAAGGACGCCTCCTGCCTGCAGCCCTTCGTCTACGACGAGGGCCTGTGGAGCTGGCCCGAGGGCTACGCCAAGGCCGCGGAGACGCCGAAGTACGAGGTCGTCGTCATCGACTACGGCGTGAAGCGCAACATCCTGCGCGCGCTCACCTCGGTCGGCGCCCGCGCGACCGTGGTGCCGGCCAGCACCAGCGCCGAGGCGATCCTGGCGCGCAAGCCCGACGGCGTGCTGCTCTCCAACGGCCCCGGCGATCCGGCCGCGACCGGTGAGTACGCCGTGCCGGAAATCCAGAAGATCGTCGACAGCGGCACGCCGGTGTTCGGCATCTGCCTGGGCCACCAGATGCTGTCGCTGGCGCTCGGCGCCAAGACCGTGAAGATGGACCAGGGCCACCACGGCGCGAACCACCCGGTGAAGGACCTGACCACCGGCAAGGTGGAGATCGTGTCCATGAACCACGGCTTCACCGTGGACCGGGACACCCTGCCCGCCCCGGTCGTCGAGACCCACGTCAGCCTGTTCGACGGCACCAACGCCGGCATCGCGCTCAAGGACCGCCCGGTGTTCAGCGTCCAGCACCACCCGGAGGCCTCGCCGGGCCCCACCGACAGCCTCTACCTCTTCGAGCGGTTCGCCGAGAACATGGACAAGGCGAAGGGCTGAGGCTCAAGCCTCGGCGATCGGCTCGTCGAACATCAACGCCCGCGCATAGCGCACCGGCGGCGATCCGTACGACAGCACCTGATCGTGGTAGCGCTTCAGGCTGAAGCCTGAACCCGCGCGGCGCTGGGCCTCGGCGCGCAGCGCGTCGTGCTCGACCACCCCCACGAAGTAGCTGGGCAGCTGGGCCGAGCTCACCCGGGCGCGGGTCCACTTGCCGGCCGCCTCCCGCTCCTGCTGGAAGGCGGTGACGGTGAGGAACCGCATCACCTCGCCCTCGTCCGCCCCGTCCACGTGGACCATTTGGTCGAGGATGGCGTTGGTGATCGAGCGCACCCGCATCTTCAGCTGGGTGAGCCGGAACAGCGGGTCGTCGGCGAGGAACCCCTCCCTGGCCATCAGGTCCTCGGCGTAGACGCCCCAGCCCTCCACGAACGGACCTGAGCCCAGCACCGCCCGCAGGGTCGAGGGGTGCCGGTTGGAGTGCCAGATCTGCACGAAGTGCCCGGGCATGGCCTCGTGCACGTTCATGTCGTGGATCATGCGGCGGTTGTATTCGCGCAGGAAGCTCTCCGCCCGCTCCTCGCTCCAGTCCTTGGGGATCGGCGAGATGGCGTAGAAGGTCTTCAGATGCCGCTCCAGCGGCCCCGGGCTGTCGCAGTAGGCCACCGCCACGCCCTGCTGGAACTCCGGCATGAGGATGATGTCCACCGGCGCGTCCGGCAGGGTGATCAGGTCCTTCTCCCGCACGAAGCGGGTGGCCTGGTCGATGGAGCCGCGGGCCATCTCGACGACCCCGTTGCGCGGGGCGTGGT
Organism: Phenylobacterium sp.; assembly: GCF_036821595.1. Classification (GTDB taxonomy): domain Bacteria; phylum Pseudomonadota; class Alphaproteobacteria; order Caulobacterales; family Caulobacteraceae; genus Phenylobacterium. The sequence continues at coordinate 3,072 of NZ_DAISJG010000011.1, read as the reverse complement.
CGCGGTAGGAGAGCTCCAGCGCCGCCTCGATCACCTTCTGCTCGTCGCCGGCCGGGGCGTTCGCGCCGAGGATCGTCTTCGAAAGCGCGTACATCTCCGCCCGCGCGGCCTTCAGCGCGGCCTCGCCCGCCGCCCGGATCTCGGCGCGCGACATCGGGGACATCAGGGCGAAGGCCAGCTTCTGGTCGTAGAGCTTCGCGCCCAGCCGGAAGTCGCCCCTGGCCTGCGGGACCAGCGCCTTGTCGATCCAGGCCTGATGCTCGGACACCGCCGCCCGCAGGCCGGCCTCCGCCGCCCGGAACCGCGCCTGCTCCGCCGGCGTGAGGCCCGAGAGGTCGCTAGCGATCATGGTCTCCACGATGGAGATCACCCCGGGGTTCTGACGCGACACCGTTTCGGCGTGGATCAGCGGCACGCGGGCCGGGACAAGCTCGGCGCGGGTCTGGGCCAGCAGGCCCGGCAGCTTCTCCATCCGGGCGATGGCCGAGCGCAGCCGCTGCGGCCGCGGGGCGAATTCGCGGGCCATCAGGCTATAGAGCGCCCCGCCAGCGGCGCTGTTGTAGATCAGCGGATCCCAGGCCCAGGGCTGCAGCACCTCGTCGGTCCAGAGGTCGTAGCGCAGTTGGTTCTTCAGCAGGGCCAGGTCCACCTGGTTGTCGCGGCTGAGTTCGGCCGCGGGAATCGCCTCGGCCGCCTGCAGGAGCTCCTGGGTCGCCGCCCGCCGCCTGGCCCGCCCTGCGGCGGAGACGTCGTCCACCTCGGCGTCGAAGCGGTGGTCGCCGAGCGTGGTCGCGCCGATCGGCGAGAGCCTTGCGAGGGCGTCGATGTAGCGGGCGGCGAGCCGGGCGAAGCGGGCGTCGGCGGCGCTGGCCGCGGCGGCCGGGGTCGCGAGAAGGGCGAAGCCGGCGGCGGTCAGGGCGCGGCGGGTGAGCGAGGGCGTCTGCATGCCCCATCTTCATCACGCGCCGGCCCAGGCCGCCAAGGCCGACGGCGCCGTCAGATCTTGGCGAGCAGGCCGCGCGCGGCGATCGGGCCCGACGGGCCCTCGGGGTTGGTCGAGCCGCCGGGAGGCTCCACGGAGACGGCCAGTTGGGCGCCCTCGGCCACCAGCTCCTCTATCGGCTTGGGCATGGCCATGGTCTTCGACGTCCCCGGCTCCACCATCCCCAGCGAGCGCGGCTTGCCGTCCTGCGGGATCAGCCAGAGCTGGTGGACGTGCAGCGGATCGGCGCCCGGCGGCACCAGGGAGGTGACGATCAGCGCCTTGCGCATGGGGTCGTAGGCCGCGACGAACAGCGGCTGGGCCCCCGGCTGGCCCGCCAGGTTGGCGTTGAGCATCGGCGCCATCGGCTCCGGCGGCGCGGCCGCGGGCGGCCGGTTGGCGAGGACCACCACCGCGGCCAGGCTGGCCGCCGCCAGCCCGAGGGACCCCACTGTCGCCCCGCGCCAGAACCGCAGGCGGCGGACGGCGCCGGCGCTGTCATCGTTGGCCGGCAGGCTGCGCTCGATGGCGGCCCAGACCGCCGGCCTGGGCGCCACCTCGGGCACGGCGTCGACCAGCGGCTGCAGGCGCTCGCGCCAGGCGTCGACCAGGGCCGCGAATTCGGACTCGCGGGCCATGCGCGCCTCGGCCTCGGCGCGCTCGCGGCCGGCCAGGACGCCCAGCGCATGCTCGGCGGCCAGGACTTCGGCTTCGGAAAGGTCCGGCGCGTCGCTCATCGCTCGAGGCACCCCTTGAGCCTGGCGAGACCGCGGCGGATCCAGCTCTTCACCGTGCCCAGCGGCGCGTCCATCCGGCGGGCCAGGGCCTCGTAGGTGACGCCCTCGAAGAAGGCGGTGCGGATCACCCCCTGGGTGCGGTCGTCGAGTTCGGATAGACAGCCCTGCAGCCGGGCGGCGTCGTCGCCGGCCTCCAGCAGGGCCTCGACGCTGGCCTGGCCGTCGGCGAGTTCCAGGCCCTCTACCGGCTCCGCGTAGGCCAGGGGGCCGCGGGCGCGCAGGCGGTCGATGGCGCGGTTGCGGGCGATGGTCGAGATCCAGGTCATGACGCTGGCCCGCGCCGCCTCGAAGCGGTCGGCCCGGCGCCAGATCGTGACATAGACCTCCTGCAGCACGTCCTCGGACTCCTCCCGGTCGGAGAGGATACGCAGGCAGACGCCCAAAAGCTTCGCGGAGGTGGCGTCGTAAAGTTGTCGCAGGGCCGCCCGGTCGCCCGCCGCGATCCGCGCCATCAGGGGCGCAAGCGTGTCTGAGGCGGTGGCCAAGGAGATCTCGCAGATGCGGAGGACGGACGGCGAAGCTGCCTGCTCGGCTGCGCCGGGGCAAGGCCTGAAACGCGACGGGTCCTGCGGACCTAGTCCCGCCTGACTGTGTTCACGAACCCCGGCGGCGCCTGGTCGATCACCAGCATGCGGACGGGCTCGTCTCCCACGACGGCAGCCTCGTGCCACTGGTCGATGGCGTCGATCGCGAGGTCGCCGGCCTTCACCTCCGCCGCGGTTCCGGTGACCAGGTTGGTGACCTTCAGCCGTCCCGAGACGACATAGGCGTAGCGTGGATAGGGGTGCTTGTGCGGCGCGATGGCTCCGCCCACCGGCACGATGGTCTCGGAGAAGGTCACCTCCACCGGCCCCTGGGGCAGGGTGATCGGCTGGCCCGACAAGGTCTTCTGCTGGGCGGAGATCGGCTTGGAGACGGCGGCAGGCTGGGCGGCGGCTGGACCGGCCGCAAGCGCCAGGGCGATGATGAGAACGGGCTTCATGCGCCGACGATGGCGCAGCTTGGCCCGCCCGTCACGCCCCGGCGCGGGCCGTCAGGCGGCGGCCTTCTTGGGTCGGCGGGCGGCAGCGCGTTTGGCCTGGATGGCCTCCTGGCGCGCGGCGCGGCGCTCAGCGGCGACTTCCTCGAGCGCGGGAAGGAGCTCGGCCGCGGCGGCTTGCTGCTTGTCGTCCCCCTGGGTTTGCAGGCGACGGGCGTTGGCGAGCAGGTTCATCACCTCCTCGTCGCTCATCAGGGGCAGTTTCTCGATCAGGGACATGGACGCTGGCTCTCCATACTGGAGGACGGGGCGTG
>NZ_DAISJG010000010.1:0-103130 GCF_036821595.1 Phenylobacterium sp. | reverse complement strand
CGAAATTCCTTGTCGGGTAAGTTCCGACCTGCACGAATGGCGTAACGACTTCCCCACTGTCTCCAGCATAGGCTCAGCGAAATTGAATTCCCCGTGAAGATGCGGGGTTCCCGCGGTCAGACGGAAAGACCCTATGAACCTTTACTGCAGCTTCGCCTTGGCGTTAGCAGCAACATGTGTAGGATAGGTGGGAGGCTATGAAACCGGGGCGCCAGCTTCGGTGGAGCCATCCTTGAAATACCACCCTTGTTGTTGCTGACGTCTAACCGCGGCCCGTTATCCGGGTCCGGGACATGGCGTGGCGGGCAGTTTGACTGGGGCGGTCGCCTCCCAAAGTGTAACGGAGGCGCGCGATGGTGGGCTCAGAGCGGTCGGAAATCGCTCGTCGAGTGCAATGGCATAAGCCCGCCTGACTGAGAGACTGACAAGTCGATCAGAGACGAAAGTCGGCCATAGTGATCCGGTGGTTCTGCGTGGAAGGGCCATCGCTCAACGGATAAAAGGTACTCTAGGGATAACAGGCTGATTTTGCCCAAGCGTCCACAGCGACGGCAAAGTTTGGCACCTCGATGTCGGCTCATCACATCCTGGGGCTGGAGCAGGTCCCAAGGGTTCGGCTGTTCGCCGATTAAAGTGGTACGTGAGCTGGGTTCAGAACGTCGTGAGACAGTTTGGTCCCTATCTGCCGTGGGTGTACGAAGCTTGAGAGGATCTGTCCCTAGTACGAGAGGACCGGGATGGACACACCTCTGGTGGACCTGTCGTGGCGCCAGCCGCGCAGCAGGGTAGCTAAGTGTGGAATAGATAACCGCTGAAAGCATCTAAGCGGGAAACTAACCTCAAAACAAGGCTTCGCTGAGAGCCGTGGTAGACCACCACGTTGATAGGCCAGGTGTGGAAGTGCCGCGAGGCATGGAGCTTACTGGTACTAATCGCTCGATCGGCTTGATCGTTCTTATCAAAACTCATGAAGCTCTGATTTGAGCTTTCCAGACGATGTCTTCACCACATCCGTTTCGTTGACCTGGTGGCTATGCCGGGGGGTCCCCACCCGATCCCATTCCGAACTCGGTCGTTAAGCCCCTCTGGGCCGATGGTACTTCGTCTTAAGGCGCGGGAGAGTAGGTCGCCGCCAGGTCTACCAAACGGATGTGTGGTCCAAACCCTTCAATCACGATCATCCAAGTACCGGCTTTGCCGCGGGGTGGAGCAGCCCGGTAGCTCGTCAGGCTCATAACCTGAAGGTCACAGGTTCAAATCCTGTCCCCGCACCCAAGATCGAACACGGCCCTCGCGCTTGCGGGGGCCGTTTTCGTATGTGCGCGGCGGCGGGCGCCGCGGCGTCAGGCTTTCCAACGCGGGCGTTGCGGCCATGATGGGCGCATGGACGCCGGGCTCTTCGATCTCAGCGGGAAGGTGGCTCTGGTCACCGGCGGCAGCCGGGGGCTGGGGCTCGAGATGGTCCGCGCCTTCGCGCGGGCCGGCGCGGATGTGGTGGTGGCGAGCCGTAAGCTGGAGGCCTGCGAAGCGGTCGCCGAGGAGATCCGTGGCCTGGGCCGCCGGGCGCTGGCGGTCTCCGTCCACGCGGCCAAATGGGACCAGATCGACGCGCTGATCGAGGCCGCCTACGCCGGGTTCGGCCGCATCGACATCCTGGTGAACAATGCCGGAATGTCCCCCGCCGTGCCGAGCCACGAAGTCACCGAGCAGCTGTTCGACAGCGTCGTGGGCCTGAACTTCAAGGGGCCGTTCCGGCTCGCGAGCCAGGTGGCGCACCGGATGAAGCAGGCCGGCGGCGGGGTGATCATCAACGTCTCGTCGTCAGGCGCGCTGATGCCGCTGCCGGGCGTGGTGCCCTATTCCGGCGCCAAGGCGGCGCTGAACGCCATGACCGTCTCCATGGCGCGCGAGTACGGGCCGGAGGTCCGGGTCAACACCATCTCGGCCGGGCCGTTCCTCACCGACATCTCCAAGGCCTGGAGCCCGCAGGCGCGGGAGCGGGCGGACAATGCGCTGGGCCGTCCCGGCCGGCCGGAGGAGGTGGTGACCACCGCCCTCTACCTGGCCAGTCCCATGTCGTCCTTCACCACGGGCGCGATCGTGCGGGTGGACGGCGGCGCCTAGCCGGAGGGCCGGCCGGCCATGAAGGCCTCGAAGCGGGCCTTCCAGTCCGGGTGCCAGCGCGACAGGGCCGGGCGGTTCTCGATCAGGTCGCCCATGGACCAGGCCATCCGTTTCTCGTCCGTCGCCCGGTCGACGTCGTTGTCGGGGCACAGGATGTAGAAGTCGCCGCGCCCCAGGCTCTCCAGCATGAAGTCGACCACCTGGTCGGCGGTCCAGGCGGCCGGCGGCTTCTGCTTCGCCCCGGTGATGCCGGTGAAGGTGAAGCCGGGGATCAGCAGGTGGGCGCTGATCGGGCACTCCGCGGTGTTGCGCAGCTCGTGCTGCAGGGCCTCGGTGTAGGCCTTCAGGGCGGCCTTGGAGACGTTGTAGGCGGCGTTGCCGGGCGGGGTGGTGACGCCCTGCTTGGAGCCGGTGTTGATCACGAAGGCCGGGCGGCGGGCGTCCACCATGGCCGGCAGGAAGGCCTGCACCCCGTTGATGACGCCCCACAGGTTCACCTCCATGAGGCTGCGCCAGGCGTCGAGGTTCTGCCAGGTCCCGCCGGGGTTCAGGCCCACGCCGGCGTTGTTCATCAGCACGCCCACGTGACCGAAGTGCTGGAGGGTGAGGTCCCGCAGCCGCTGCAGGTCGGAGGCCTTGGCCACGTCGGTGGGCACGGCGGCGACGCGGCCGCCCGCCTCGCGGATCGAGGTCTCGGCGGCGCGCAGCTTCTCGCCGGAGAGGTCGGCGAGCACGACGGGCATGCCCATGGCGGCGAACCGGCGGGCGGCGGCCAGGCCGATGCCGCTGGCCGCGCCGGTGACGACGGCGGCGCCGCCGTCGGCGAAGGGAGGAAGGAGAGGCGTGCTCATGGCCGCAGACTAGCGCGGCGGCATGCGGATCGCGCCGTCCAATCGCACGGTCTCGCCGTTGAAATAGCCGTTGCGCAGCATGGTGAGCGCCAGGTCGGCGTATTCCTCCGGATGGCCGAGGCGCCGGGGGAAGGGCACGGAGCGGGTCAGGCCCTCGAAGATCTGCGGGGCGCGGTCCTTCACGCCCAGCATCGGCGGCGTCGCCATGATGCCCGGCAGGATGGTGTTGATCCGGATGCCTTCGCTGGAGAGGTCGCGCGCGATGGTCAGGGTCATGCCCTTGATCGCCGCCTTGGCCGCGGAATAGGCGACCTGGCCCACCTGGCCCTCCTCGGCGGCCACCGAGCCGGTGTTGACGATGGCCCCGCGCTCCCCGTCGACGTTGGGCTCCAGGGTCGCCATGCCCGCCGCGCTCTTCACGATGCAGCGGAAGGTGCCGACGGTGTTCAGGCCGAGCACCCACTCGAAGTCGGCGACGTTGAACGGCTTTATCTCGCCGGTCTGCCTGTCGCGGGCGATGGTCTTGCCGCCGCGGCCGCCGCCGGCGCAGTTCACCAGGACGCGCTCCTGGCCGTGGGCCGCGCGGGCCTTGGCGAAGCCCGCGTCGACGGAGGCCTCGTCCATGACGTTGACCTCGCAGAAGAGGGCGCCGATCGCCTCGGCGGTCTTCGCGCCGTTCTCGCGGTTGAGGTCGAAGATCGCCACCTTCACGCCGAGGTCGCGCAGGGCGGCGGCGGTGGCTCGGCCCAGACCGGACGCGCCGCCGGTGACCACGGCGGCGACGGAGCTGTCGAGTTTCATCTGGCGGTTCCTCCTCCTAAGACCTTGGCCTGCGGCATAGCATCCGCGCGGCCTTCCCCTAGGGCGGGAGGGCGCCCTAACGGCGCCCCGACATCGGGTTATGGTGGCCCCAGTTCTGATTTGAGAGACCGGACGGAGAGACCGAATGGCGGATTTCGGCGGCGACGTGGAGCTGGAGGGGTTCCGGGCGGAGGCCCGCGCCTGGCTCGACGAGAACTTCCCCAAGAGCCTGAAGGGCCAGGCGGGCCTCGCCATGGCGATGATGGAAGGGCTGAAGCCCACCGGCGACCTGGCGCTCTGGAAGGAGCGGATCGGGGCCAAGGGCTGGGGCACGCCCACCTGGCCGACCGAGTACGGCGGCGGCGGCCTGTCCACCGCCCAGGCGCGCGTGCTGCAGCAGGAGATGGGCCGGGCCGGGGCGTTCAACCCGCTGACCTTCGGCATGGGCGTGACGATGATCGGCCCCACCATCCTCGACTACGGCACCGAGGAGCAGAAGAAGAAGCACATCCCGCCGATCGTGCGCGGCGACGTGCGCTGGTGCGTCGGGTACTCGGAGCCCAACGCCGGCTCCGACCTCGCCAGCCTGCAGATGCGCTGCGAGGACGCCGGCGACCACTGGAAGATCAACGGCCAGAAGACCTGGACCAGCGGGGCCCAGTGGTCCGACTGGTGCGGCGCGCTCGTGCGGACCGATCCTTCGGCGAAGAAGCACGAGGGCATCACCTTCATGCTGATCGACATGCACCAGCCCGGAATCGAGCCGCGGCCGATCTCGCTGATCAGCGGGGCCTCGCCGTTCTGCGAGACCTTCTTCACCGACGCCGTGGCCCCGAAGGACGCGGTGCTGGGCAAGCTCAACGAGGGCTGGACGGTCGGCAAGCGCCTGCTGCAACATGAGCGCGCGAGCCAGACCCAGGCCTCCGGCGGCGGCCGGGCCGCGGCGATTGAGGACATCGCCAAGCGCTATGTGGGCGTGGACGAGCGGGGCCGCATCGCCGACGGCGAACTGCGGGTCCGCATCAACCGGCATCTGATGGACGCCCGCGCGCACAACCTGACGCTGGCCCGGGCGATGGCGGAATCGAAGGGCAACGGGGCGACCAACGCCGCCTCGGTGCTGAAGAACTCCGCCACCAGCGTCGCCCAGACCCGCGCCGAACTGCTGCTCGAGATCATGGGCCACCAGGGCCTGGGCTGGGAGGGCGACGCCTTCTCCGCCGAGGAGGTCGAGGCCGTCCGCAGCTGGCTGTGGGGCAAGGCCATGTCGATCTACGGCGGCTCGTCCGAGATCCAGAACAACATCATCTCCAAGCGGATCCTGGGGCTGCCCGACAGCACCCAGTCCGCCTGAGCGTCATCGAAGGAAGCATCATGTCCGAAGCCCTGATCATCGACGCCTGCCGCACGCCCCGCGGCATCGGCAAGGTCGGCAAGGGGGCGCTCGCCGAGCACCACCCGCAGCACCTGGGGGCCACCGTCCTGGCGGCGCTCGCCCAGCGAAACAACCTCAACACCGCAGAGGTGGACGACATCATCTGGGGCACCTCGTCCCAGCGCGGCAAGCAGGGCGGCGACCTGGGCCGGATGGCGGCCCTGGACGCCGGCTACGACACCCGCGCCTCGGGCGTGACGCTGGACCGGTTCTGCGGCTCGGGCATCACGGCGGTGAACCTCGCCGCGGCGCAGATCATGTCGGGCATGGAAGACCTGGTGATCGCCGGCGGCACCGAGATGATGAGCTACACCGCGGCCACCGCCAGCATGCAGGGCCCCGACGGCGGCCCGGCGCTGATCGACAGCGGCAACACCCGGCTGCGCGCCAAGCATCCGCAGTCGCACCAGGGCGTCTGCGCCGACGCCATCGCGACCATGGAGGGCATCTCCCGCGAGGCGCTGGACGAGCTCGCCTATGTGAGCCAGCAGCGCGCCGACAAGGCGATCCGGGAGGGCCGCTTCGACCGCTCGCTGGTCGCCGTCTACCGCGAGGACGGCTCGGTGGCGCTGGACCGCGAGGAGTTCCCGCGGCCGCAGACGACGCTGGAAGGGCTGGCGGCGCTGAAGCCCTCGTTCGAGGCCATGGCCCGTGCGCCGCTGAACGAACAGGGGATGACGCTCGCCGGGCTCATCAACCAGGTCTATCCGGACCTGGAGATCCGGCACTTCCACCACGCGGGCAATTCGTCCGGCGTCGTCGACGGCGCGGCGGCCGTGCTGCTGGCCTCGCCGGAGTACGCGAAGACGCACGGCCTGAAGGCCCGGGCCCGCATCGTCGCCACCGCCAACGTCGGCGACAGCCCGACCCTGATGCTGAACGCACCGGTGCCGGCGGCGAAGAAGGTGCTGAAGAAGGCCGGCCTGACCCCCGACGACATCGACCTGTGGGAGATCAACGAGGCCTTCGCCGTGGTGGCCGAGAAGTTCATCCGCGACCTCGAACTCGACCGGGAGAAGGTCAACGTCAACGGCGGGGCCATGGCGCTCGGCCACCCGATCGGCGCCACCGGCTCGATCCTGATCGGCACGATCCTCGACGAGCTCGAGCGCCGCGACCTGAAGCGCGGACTGGTCACCATGTGCGCCGCCGGCGGCATGGCGCCTGCGATCATCATCGAGCGCGTCTGACCCGAGAGACAGGCATCTGAAACGAAGCGGCCCTCGCGCAAGCGGGGGCCGTTTTCGTATGGGCCTAGCCGGCCGACATGTAGGCGAAGCGGGCGAGGAACAGGGCGGCCAGCGCATAGAGCAGCCAGTCGCCCGGCGTCGTGCGGCGGGCGACCAGCTTGAGCGCCGCGTAGGCCAGCACGCCGAAGGCCAGGCCATTGGCGATGGAGAAGGTCAGCGGGATGGTGACGAGGGTCAGGAAGGCGGGGACGCCGACGACGGGGTCCTCCCAGTCGATCTCCGCGAGCGGGGCCATCATCATCGCGCCGACCAGGATCAGGGCCGGGGCGGTGGCGGCGGCGGGCACGAGCTGGGCCCACGGCGCCACGAACAGGGTGGCGAGGAACAGGAGGCCGACCACGACGGCGGTCAGGCCTGTGCGGCCGCCGACCGAGACGCCGGAGGCGCTCTCGATGTAGCTGACCACGGTGCTGGTGCCGGCGAGCGAGCCCACGACGGTGGCGCTGGCGTCGGCCACGAGGATGCGGTTCAGGCGCGGAATCGAGCCGTCGGGCGCCATCAGGCCGGCGCGCTTGGAGACGGCGACCAGGGTGCCGACGTTGTCGAACAGGTCGACGAACAGGAAGACGAACAGGATCTCCAGCAGGGCGAGGCCGAAGCCGTGGCCGCCGATCCCGAGGGCCGCGGGGATGTCGAGCTGGAAGGCCGTCGAGGTCATGGCCTCGACGCTGTAGGGCTGCGGGTTCCACTGGGCGAGGCCGAGCGCCCAGCCGAGCAGGGCGGTCACGACGATGCCGATCAGTATGCCGCCGCGCACCTTCAGCACCTGCAGGGCGGCGACGATGACGAGGCCCAGGATGGCGAGCAGGGCGGTCGGGCTCCTGATGTCGCCCAGGCCCACGAGGGTGCCCGGATTGGCGGTGACGATGCCGGCGCTGCGCAGGCCGATGAAGGCGATGAACAGGCCGATGCCGGCGGCGATGGCGGCGAACAGGCTGCGCGGGATGGCGTTGACGATGAGCTGGCGCACGCCCGCGAAGGTAAGCACCAGGAAGGCGACGCCGGAGATGAACACCAGTCCGAGCGCCGTCTGCCAGGGCACGCCCATGGCGCCGACGACGGTGAAGGCGAAGTAGGCGTTGAGCCCCATGCCGGGCGCCAGCGCGATGGGGTAGTTGGCCAGCAGCCCCATGAGGAAGCAGCCGACGGCGGCGGCCAGGCAGGTCGCCGCCGCGACGCCCGCCACCGGCATGTCGGCCTGGCCCAGGATCGCCGGGTTGACCAGCACGATGTAGGCCATGGTCAGGAAGGTGGTGAGGCCGGCGAGCACCTCGGTGCGGACGGTCGTGCCGCGCTCGGAGAGCTGGAAGAGGCGCTCCAGCACCTCAGGCCTGCGCCACGTAGGCGTCGAGCGCGGCGAGGTGGCGCTGCTTCTCGTCGGGCTCCAGGAAGGCGCCGGTGAAGCTGTTCCTCGCCAGGGTGACGAGTTCGTCGCGGGTCAGGCCCACCGCGCCGGCGGCCTGCAGCCAGTTCTCGCCGAGATAGCCGCCGAAATAGGCCGGGTCGTCGGAGTTGATCGTGGCGTGGAGGCCCAGCGCCAGCATCCGCTTCAGCGGATGGGCGGCCAGGTCGTCCACGACGCAGAGCTTGAGGTTGGACAGCGGGCAGACGGTGAGCGTCATGCCCTCGCGGACCAGGCGCTCGACGAGCCTGGGATCCTCCAGGCTGCGGTTGCCGTGGTCGATGCGGTCCACGTGCAGGAGGTCGAGCGCCTCCCACACGTACTGGGGCGGGCCTTCCTCGCCGGCGTGGGCGACGAGCTTCAGCCCGCGCTCGCGGGAGGCCTGGAACACGCGGGCGAACTTCGACGGCGGGTGGCCGACCTCGGAGGAATCCAGGCCGACCCCGGCGATCCGGTCGAGGTAGGGCTCGGCCTGCCTCAGGGTCTCGAAGGCGGCCTCCTCGGGCAGGTGGCGCAGGTAGCAGAGGATCAGCTTCGAGGTGATCCCGAGGTCGCGTTCCGCCTGCGCCATGCCGGCCAGCAGGCCGTCGGCGACGACGGCGAAGGGGACGCCCCGGTCGGTGTGGGTCTGGGGATCGAAGAACAGTTCGACGTGGCGGCAACCGTCGGCGGCGACGCGGCGGAAGTAGGCGAGCGCCAGGTCCCTGAAGTCCTCTTCCGTCAGCAGGACCCGGGCGCCCTGGTAGTAGATGTCGAGGAAGTCCTGGAGGTTGGAGAAGGCGTAGGCCGCGCGCACCTCCTCCACCGACCCGAAGGGCAGGGCGATCCGGTTGCGCCGGGCCAGTTCGAACATCAGCTCGGGTTCGAGGCTGCCCTCGATGTGCAGGTGGAGCTCGGCCTTCGGCAGGCCGCGGATGAAGGCGGAAAGATCGCTCATGGCCTAATCCTTACCGCCATCGCGGGCGTGCGCCAGCCGGCCCATGAGGTAGGTGCGCTCGATCACCCGGTCGTCGCCGAGGATGGACAGGGCGAAGAGCTTGTCGCGCAGCGACCGCGCCGCGCCGGCCCGCCGGGCGAGCAGGGGCGTGGCCGAAGGGTCGAGGACCACGAAGTCGGCCTCCTTGCCAGGCGTCAGATTGCCGACGCGGTGGTCGATCCGCAGCGCCCGGGCGCCGGCCAGGGTGGCGAGATAGAAGGCGTGCAGCGGGTCCAGGGCCTCGTGCTGCAACTGGCCGACCTTGTAGGCCTCGCCCATGACGTGGAGCAGGGAGAAGCTGGCGCCGGCGCCGATGTCGGTCCCGAGCGCCACGCGGGCGCCGCAGGCGCAGGCCTGGTTCAGGGAGAAGAGGCCGGAGCCCAGCATCAGGTTCGAGGACGGGCAGAAGGCCGCCGAGGCGCCGGCCGCGGCGAGGCGGCGGAGGTCGGCGGCCTCGGTGTGGACGCAGTGGGCGAAGACCGAGCGCGGGGTGACGAGGCCGAAGCGGTCGTAGACGCCGAGATAGCTGCCGTGCTCCGGGAACAGGCCCTGGACGGTGGCGATCTCCTCGAGGTTCTCGCTCATGTGGGTGTGGACGAGGATGTCCGGGTGGGCGGCGGCGAGTTCGCCGGCCATGGCGAGCTGGGCGTCGGACGAGGTGACCGCGAACCGGGGCGTCACCGCATAGCCCAGCCGGCCGCGGCCGCGCCAGGCGCGGATCAGGGCCTCGGAGTCCGCCCGGCCGGTCTCCACCGTGTCGCAGAGCGCCGGCGGGGCGTGGCGGTCCATCAGCACCTTGCCGCCGATCAGCCGCATGTTGCGGGCCAGCGCCGCCTCGAAGAGGGCGTCCACGGAGGTACGGTGGACCGTGCCGAACACCAGGGCGCTGGTGGTGCCGTTGCGCAGCAGCTCGTCCAGGAAGAAGGCCGCGGCGGCGTCGGCGTGGGCCCGGTCCTCGAAGGCCTGCTCCACCGGGAAGGTGTGGGAGGCCAGCCAGTCCAGCAGGCGCGCGCCCCAGGCGGCGACCACGTCGGTCTGCGGGTAGTGGATGTGGGCGTCGATGAAGCCGGGGGCGATGATCCGGCCGGGCAGGGCCTCGACCGGCGTGCCCTCGGGCAGGCCGTCGGCGAGGTCGTCCCACGCCCCGGAGGCGGCGACGTGGCCGTCTTCGACGAGCAGCAGGCCGTCCTCGTGCCAGGCGACCACCGCCTCGCCGGCGACGGACGGGTCGTCCAGCATGTGCAGGAGGCTCGCGCGGAAGGCCTGGAGATTGCTCACCCGAGCGTGATGCGCATGCGCGCGGCGAAAGGCAACGGCCGGGCCGGTCCGCCGACCGGCGTTCAGGATTTCTTGCCAACTCGGGAGCGTAGGATCACAGTTCGCTCTCAAAGGCCCCGCGCCGGCGAACCGGCGCGGGGCCTTCCCGATTCTGGAGGTTCTTCAGACACATGTCCGGCAACAGGACATCCCACATCCGGCTCACCTCGCACCCCGGCGCGGGCGCGCCGAGCCGCTTCCCGATCCACTGGGACGCCGCCACCGCCCGCGCGCGCGGCCCGGTGGTGGCCACCGCCAACGCCGGCTCCGACCGCAACGCCGTCGGCGCCCACGGCGGCGCCTATTCGGTCTACCGGGCGCTGGCCATCTCGGCCGGGGCGATGAACCCGCTGGCCCGGCCGGAGCTCACCAACACCCATCCGGTGGTGGAGATCGGGCCGCATCCGCAGTGGAGCGAGGCCGGCAGGATCGTCAGCCTCGATCCCTGGGGCCACCGGGTCGCCGAGGACTTCGCGCCGGAGCTGGCCGAGGGCGTCGACATCCGCCCGACGATCGCCATCACCAAGGCGCGCATCGACCTGCCGGAGATCCACGAGGCCATCGCCAAGGGCCGGCTGAAGGTCGACGGCGAGGTGGTGCACGAGGGCGGCGACGTCTCGGTGACCAAGGCGGCGATCGATCCGGTCTGGTGGCTGCCCGGCATCGCCGAGCGGTTCGAGGTGGACGAGCAGACCCTGCGGCGCACCCTCTTCGAGCAGACCGGCGGCATGTATCCGGAGTTGGTGACCCGGCCGGACATCCAGGTCTTCCTGCCGCCGATCGGCGGCATCACCCTCTACATCTTCGGCGACCCGGCGAAGCTCGGCGACAGGCGGGTGAGCCTCACCTGCCGGGTGCATGACGAGTGCAACGGCTCCGACGTCTTCGGCTCCGACATCTGCACCTGCCGGCCGTATCTGACGCACGGGATCGAGGAGTGCGTGCAGAGCGCCCAGACCGGCGGCACGGGCCTGATCGTCTACAACCGCAAGGAGGGCCGGGCGCTCGGCGAGGTGACCAAGTTCCTGGTCTACAACGCGCGCAAGCGCCAGCCGGGCGGCGACCAGGCGGCGACCTATTTCGAGCGGACGGAGTGCGTGGCCGGGGTCCAGGACGCCCGCTTCCAGCAGATGATGCCCGACATCATCCACTGGCTGGGGATCCGGCGGATCGACCGGTTCGTCTCGATGTCCAACATGAAGTACGACGCCCTCGTGCACGGCGGCATCGAGATCGGCGAGCGGGTGCCCATTCCCGACTGGCTGGTCCCGCCGGACGCCAGCGTCGAGATGGAGGCCAAGAAGGCCGCCGGCTACTTCACCCCCGAAGGCCCGCCGTCGCAGGACGACCTGACGAAGGTGGTCGGGCGCGACCTGGACAAGTTCTGAGGCGACGCCCCCCAACACCGCTCATCCCCGCGAAGGCGGGGACCCAGGTGTCTTTCTTCAAGGAGCGCCGGCGTGTCCGGAATGAACACAACAAGCCTGGGTCCCCGCTTTCGCGGGGATGAGCGCGAAGTGGCGAAACACCTCCTCTCCGCCGCCGCCGTCCGCGCGCGCGCCCGTGAGCTGCTGGACCTCGCGCTGACCGACGGGCTCGCCGAGTGGCGGGTGGAGCTGGCGCGCCTGGACGCCGCCGCCGACCTGACGGCCGAGACTGTGCGGGCGAACTATCCGGACCTGCGCGTGCCGTTCCATGCGCGGTGGCGGCATTTCACGGCGAACGGCCGCGACCTGTGGGCGGAGGCGAAGAAACCGTCCGACCCGACCGACCTCGGGCGGGCGGCGTTCGACCTGGTGATCCCGTCGGTGCTGCTGGACGCCGGCGCGGGTCCGGCCTGGCGCTACCGCGACGCGACCGGCGCCGAGCTGGCGCGGTCGGAAGGGCTGGGCGTCGCCTCGCTGCGGATGTGGGAGTCCGGCGCGCTCGACGACCTTTCGGCGGTCGACGCGGCGGCGGTGGCCGAGGCCTTCCAGGTCTCGGACGACAATCCGCTGGTGGGCGTCGAAGGCCGCGCGGCACTGTTGCGCCGGCTGGGCGAGACGGTCGGCAGGCCGGCGCGCCTGTTCGACCTGATGGCCGGCCGGGCGGAGGCCGGGAAGCTGCCCGCGCCGGTGATCCTGGAGGTGCTGCTGGCCGAGCTGGGCCCGATCTGGCCCGGCCGCCTCGCGCTGGGCGGCATTCCGCTCGGCGACTGCTGGCGCCACCCGGCGGTGGAGGGCTTCGTGCCCATCCACAAGCTCAGCCAGTGGATGAGCTATTCGCTGATCGAGCCGCTGCAGTGGGCCGGCATCGAGGTGACGGACATCGACGGCCTCACGGGGCTCGCCGAATACCGCAACGGCGGCCTGTTCGTGGACTTGGGCGTCCTGGTGCTGAAGGATCCCGCCGATCTCGCCCGCGAGCACCCTGTCGATGGCCCGCTGGTCGTCGGCTGGCGCGCGCTCACCGTCGCCCTGCTGGACCGGCTGGCGCCCCTGGTGCGGGAGCGCCTGGGCGTGAGCGCCGAGGCCTTCCCGCTGGCGCGGGTGCTGGAGGGCGGATCGTGGGCCGCGGGGCGACGGATCGCGCGCGAGCTGCGCGCCGACGGCGGGCCGCCGCTGAAGATCCTCAGCGACGGGACGGTATTCTGATGGGGGCGAAGATGAAGGGCGTCACGGTCGTCGACCATCCGCTGGTCAGGCACAAGCTCACCCTGATGCGGAAGAAGGACACCTCGACCAAGAGCTTCCGCCAGCTCCTGAAGGAGATCGGCAGCCTGGTCTGCTACGAGGTCACCCGCGACCTGCCGCTGGAGACGGTGCAGATCGAGACGCCGCTCATGCCGATGAGCGCGCCGACCCTGGCCGGCAAGAAGCTGGTGTTCGCCGCCATCCTCCGCTCGGGCATGGGCATGCTGGAGGGGATGCTGGAGCTGGTTCCCGCCGCGCGCGTGGCGCACGTGGGCCTCTACCGCGATCCCGTCACCCTCGGCTGCGTGGAGTACTACTTCAAGGCCCCGGCCGACCTCGCCGACCGGCTGGTGATCGTGGTCGACCCGATGCTGGCCACCGGCAACACCGCCATCGCGGCCATGGACCGGCTGAAGGAGGCGGGCGCCCGGGACATCCGCATGGCCTGCCTGCTGGCCTCGCCCGAGGGGATCTCGAACTTCCACGGCCACCATCCGGAGGTGAAGGTCTGGACGGCCGCGGTGGACGAGCGGCTCAACGACCACGGCTACATCCTGCCCGGGCTCGGCGACGCGGGCGACCGGATGTACGGGACCAGGTAGCCGCGTCAGAACACCGGCAGGGTCAGCTTCAGCACGACGACGCAGGCTGCGAGCGACCACATCACGGTGCGGCCGATCAGCCTCTGGCGGTTCGGCGAATGTCTCCTGTGGGGGGCGGGGTTCGGCATGGCGGCGATCGGGGTCTTGGGGCTGGCGACAGGGCTCATATGAGCCTTCATGGCCGAGCTTCAATGAGCGGCCATGCAGAGCCGGTATGCGTTTTTCGCAGAGGCCGCTGTGACCTGGAGCACAGGGGCGGCGGGCGCCGGCGCCGCTTTTCTGGGCGCCTGCAGAATCCTCTCCCCGGATCGGCGCGACGCGCTTGCGGCGCGCCCCCGGTCCGGGCCACTCCTTGGGCGTCCCGTTAGGGGCGTTTCCTCCCTAGACTTCGGCCGCGCGGGACCGCGCGGCCTTTCTTTTTGCCCGCGGCGTCTCCACCGCGACTGCACACCGCGTGGCCGAGGGCTGCATTACCGCGAATTATGTTGGCCGGCGTCGCGTCCCCGGCGAGAAGGGGGCGCGTGTCGACCGGCGCTTGAGGGAGCGCCGCTCTGGAGAGCCTGTCCGCGTGCTTAGCCTGCTTGCCTCCGCCTCGGTCCTGGCCGCCGGACCGTCGCTCGCCGCGCCCGAGCTGCCCGTCCTGCCGCCGATCCGGCGCGAGGCCCAGATCACCTATGTGGACCGCACCGGCGCGGTGATTGGGGTGCGCGGCGGCCGTTTCGCGCCGCCCGTGGACCTGGCGAAGCTGCCGACCCACGTGCCCGCGGCCTTCGTGGCCATCGAGGACCGCAGGTTCTGGGAGCATACCGGCTTCGACCCCCGCGGCATCGCCCGGGCCATCGTGGTGGCGGCGGGCGAGGGGCGGGCGACGCAGGGCGCCTCGACCATCACCCAGCAGCTGGCGCGCCACCTCTACCTCAACCAGGACCGTACGCTCGAGCGCAAGGCGACCGAGGTGCTCTACGCCGTGCAGCTGGAGCGGACCTACAGCAAGCGCCAGATCCTCGGCATGTACCTGAGCCGGGTCTACTTCGGCTCCGGCGCCTACGGCCTGGAGGCCGCGGCCCAGCGCTACTTCAACAAGCCGGCGGCGAAGCTGACCATCGCCGAGTCCGCCATGCTGGCCGGGGTCCTGAAGTCGCCGGTCAACTACCACCCCGTGGAGCAGGCCGAGGCGAGCTGGAGCCGGGCGAAGCTGGTCATGGACATCATGGTCGAGACCGGCGCGATCACACCGGCGCAGCGGTCCCAGGCGGCGGCGAAGAAGCCGACGGTCTGGCAGACCGCGCCGAACGCGCCCGCCCAGTACTTCATCGACTGGCTGGACGGCGAGACCCGCCGGCTGGTCGGCAATCCCAAGCAGGACCTGGTGATCGAGACCACGCTCGACGCCCAGCTCGAGCGCGCCGCGGCCAGCGCCGCGCGCCGGGTGGTGGGCGCCAGCGCGCCGTCCGCCCAGGCGGCGGTGGTGTCGGTGGACGGCGCGGGCCGGGTGCGGGCCATGGTCGGCGGCCTCGACTACGCCAAGGCGCCCTACAACCGCGCAGCGGTCGCCAAGCGCCAGGCGGGCTCGGCCTGGAAGCCGTTCGTCTACCTGACCGCGCTGGAGGCCGGCTGGACGCCGGAGATGCCGGTGGTGGACGAGCCGGTGACGATCGGCGCCTGGAGCCCGCAGAACTACGACGAGGGCTTCCTGGGGCCGATCACCCTGGAGCGCGCCGTGGCCTCCTCGGTGAACACCGTGGCCGCGCGCACCGCCGACCTGGTGGGGCGGCCGGCGATCGCGCAGACCGCCCGCCGGCTGGGCGTCGCCTCCACCGTCAACACCGATCCGGCCATGGCGCTCGGCACTAGCCTGGTGACGCCCCTGGAGATGACCCAGGCCTATGCGGTGTTCGCCAACGGCGGCCATCGGGTGCAGGCCTATGGCATCGAGCGCATCCGCACGCCGGCCGGCAAGCTGCTCTACCAGCGCAGCCCGCCGACCTGGACGCCGGTCACGGCCAATCCGGCGCTGAGCAACCTGAACCGCATGCTGCGGGCGGTGATCGCCACCGGCACCGGCCAGCGGGCGGCCATCCCCGGCTATGATCTCGCCGGCAAGACCGGCACCACCTCCGACTACAAGGACGCCTGGTTCTGCGGCTACACCGGGGGTTTCGCCACCTGCGCCTGGATCGGCCGGGACGACAACGCGCCCATGGGCCGGATCACCGGCGGCGGCGCGCCGGCGGAGCTGTGGAAGGGCGTCATGACGACGGCGGTCAAGCGCCTGCCGATGCAGCCGATCCCGGCCGGGCGCGCCCCGCCGCCGCCCGAGCCGCAGGTTTTGCAGGCCTCCGGGCCGGAGCCTTCCGAGACGCTGGAGGAGCCGGAGGCGGATGCCGAGACGCCGCCCATCCGCTGACGCGCCTTGACCCGCGGCCTTCCTGCCGCCAAGCGGGGAGGACCTTGGGGGAGGGGCAGATGGCGATAGCGGCGGCGCCTGGCGGCGCGTCTCACCGGCGGATCCTGACGGCGAGCCTGGTCGGGACGGCGGTCGAGTTCTACGACTTCTACATCTACGCCACCGCGGCCTCGCTGGTGTTCGGCCATCTGTTCTTCCCGCAGGCCTCGGCCTCGGCCCAGCTGATGAGCGCCTACGCCACCTTCGCGCTCGCCTTCTTCGCCCGGCCGATGGGCGCGGCCTTCTTCGGCCACTTCGGCGACCGCATCGGGCGCAAGTCGACCCTGGTGGCCTCCCTGCTGCTGATGGGCGGCTCGACGGTCGCCATCGCCTTCCTCCCGACCTACGAGATGGCGGGCTGGCTCGCGCCGTTCCTCCTATGCGTGCTGCGCTTCGGCCAGGGCTTCGGCCTGGGCGGCGAGTGGGGCGGGGCGGCCCTGCTGGCGGTGGAGAACGCCCCGCCGGGCTGGCGGGCGCGGTTCGGCATGTTCCCGCAGCTCGGCGCGCCGGTGGGGTTCATCGCCGCCAACGGCCTGTTCCTGATCCTCGGGGCCCTGCTGAGCCCCGCCCAGTTCATGGCCTGGGGCTGGCGGATTCCGTTCCTGCTGAGCGTCGTGCTGGTCGGCGTGGGCCTGTGGGTGCGGCTGAAGCTCACCGAGACGCCGGCGTTCGCGGCGGCGCTGAAGGCGGCCCCGCCGCCGCAGGTCCCCTTCGCCGAGCTGTTCCGCCGCCACGCGCTCGCGACCCTGGGCGGGACCTTCGCGGTGGTGGCCTGTTTCGCGATCTTCTACCTGACCACGGCGTTCGCCCTCGGCTATGGCACGACCCGGCTGGGCTATGGCCGCGAGACCTTCCTGGGCGTGCAGCTCGGGGCCATCGGCTTCATGGCGGCCGGGATCGTGTTCGCGGGCTACTGGGCCGACGCCACCACGCCGCGCCGCGTGCTGATGGCCGGCTGCATCCTGACGGTGGGGACCGGCCTGCTGCTCGGGCCGATGCTGGGCTCGGGCTCCCTGTTCCTGATCTGGGCCTTCCTGTCGCTCGGCCTCGTCATGATGGGGCTGGTCTACGGACCGCTTGGCGCCTTCCTGCCCAGCCTGTTCCCGGCGCGGGTGCGCTACACGGGCGTGTCGGTGGCGTTCAACGTCGGGGGCATCCTGGGCGGCGGGCTGACCCCGATGGCGGCCCAGGCGCTGGCCGACCGCGGCGGACTGACCTTCGTCGGCTTCTACCTCAGCGCCGCGGCCCTGATCAGCTTCCTGGCCCTCATGGCCCTCAAGCCGAAGGCTGACGCTTTGGATTAGAAGCGGCCCACGTAGTTCTCGGCGAACAAGGTCTGGGCGGCGCGCGACGTCCGGAGCTGGTCGAGTTCCGCGCGCTGCAGACGCCCGTCGAAGGGATCGGCGCCGGCCGTCCGGTGGGTCAGGTCCGTGAACCACCAGGAAAAGCGCACCGCCTTCCAGGCCCGCGCCAGCGCCTGGCCGGAATAGGCGGCGAGCAGGGCCCCGTCGCCGTGCTTGTGCTGGGCGATCAGCGCCTCGGCCAGCAGGCCCACGTCGGCGGCGGCGAGGTTAAGGCCCTTCGCGCCAGTGGGCGGGACGACGTGGGCGGCGTCGCCGGCCAGGAACAGCCGGCCCCACTGCATCGGCTCGATGACATGGCTGCGCAGGGGCACGATCGAGCGCTCGAGCGCGTAGTCCGGCGTCAGGTGGGCGGCCGCGTCGGGACCCAGCCGGCGGGCCAGCTCCTCCCAGAACCGCGCCTCGGGCCAGTCCTCCAGAGTTTCGTGAGCGTCGACCTGCAGGTAGTAGCGGCTGCGGGTCGGCGAGCGCATGGAGGCGAGCGCGAAGCCGCGGGCGCTCTCCGCATAGATCAGCTCGGCGGCGCAGGGCGGCACGTCCGCGAGGACGCCCAGCCAGGCGGCGCTGCCGTGACGCTCGTAGAGGCGGGTGACGCCGGTCGGCAGGGCGGCGCGGGCCGCGCCGTGCTGGCCGTCGCAGCCGGCGACGTGGTCGCAGTCGATGCGGTGGTCGACGCCGTGCTTCTGCCAGGTGACGTAGGGCCGCTCGCCGTCGAGGTCGTGCAGCAGCACGTGCTCGGCCTCGTAGACGACCGGGGAGAGGTGGGCGTCGGCGGCGGCGAACAGGTCGTGGGTGATCTCGGTCTGGCCGTAGACGGTGACGCCGGCCCCGGTGAGGTCGCGCAGGTCGATGCGGAAGCGGCGGCCGTCCACCGCCAGTTCAACGCCGTCGTGGGTGAGGCCTTCCCTGTGGAGGCGGTCGGCGACGCCGGCCTTCTCCAGCAGGGCGACCGTACCGGGCTCGAGGACGCCTGCGCGGACGCGGGCCTCGACGTGGGCGCGGGTCTGGCGTTCGAGGACGATGCTCTCCACGCCGCCCAGGCGCAGCAACTGCTGCAGCAGGAGCCCCGCGGGCCCCGCGCCGATGATGGCGACCTGGGTGCGGTCGCTGTGCACGGGCCTAGGCGTTCTCGAGGATCAGGTGTCCCACCGCCGTATTGGAGGCGGGCACATGGTAGAAGCGGTGGGCCACCCGCACCTGCTCGTGCAGGGCGCCCCGCATGATCAGCCACATGACCAGTTCGATCCCCTCGGAGCCGGCCTCGCGCACATAGTCGATGTGCGGGACCTTCGACTGGCCCACTGGATCATCAATCAGCCGATCGAGGAAGGCGTTGTCGAACTCGCGGTTGATCAGGCCGGCGCGGGGGCCCTGAAGCTGGTGGCTCATCCCGCCGGTGCCGAAGACCACCACCTTGAGATCCTCGGGGAAGCTCTCGACGGCCTTCCGGATCGCCCTGCCCAGGTTGAAGCAGCGGTTGCCGGTGGGCGGCGGGTACTGGACCACGTTCACCGCCAGCGGGATGACCTTGCAGGGCCAGGCTTCGGGCTGGCCGAACATCAGCGACAGCGGCACGGTGAGGCCGTGGTCGACGTCCATCCGGTTGACGATGGTCATGTCGAACTCGTCGAGGATCAGGCTCTCGGCCAGGTGCCAGGCGAGCTCCGGATGGCCCTTCACCACGGGCACGGGCCTGGGGCCCCAGCCCTCGTCGGCCGGCTGGAACTCGTCCGCGCAGCCGATGGCGAAGGTGGGGATCAGCTCCAGCGAGAAGGCCGAGGCGTGGTCGTTGTAGACCAGGATGACGACGTCCGGCTTCTCCCGGGCGATCCAGGCCTTGGAGGCTTCGTAGCCGGCGAACACCGGCTGCCAGTAGGGCTCGCCGGCCTTGCCGTTGTCGAGGGCGGCGCCGATGGCGGGCACGTGGCTGGTGGCGACGCCGGCGGTGATCCTGGCCACTAGCGCGGCTCCTTCTTCGAGCGGTTGCCTTCGATGGAGCGGCCGCCCTTCAGCATCATCTCGGCGTATTCCGGCTGGGTGACCCCGCTCATGATCGCGGCGATCTGCTGGAAGGAGAGGCCGTCGGCCGCGGCGATCTTGGAGGTGAAGTAGATGTTGCCGCCGAGCGCGATCATGCCGTTCCAGTCGCGCCGGAGGACGGCGTCCTTCTGCTCTTCCGTCATCGGCCAGCGGTCGAGATAGCCGCGCTCGTCGGCCTTGAAGGCCGCCCGGTTCTCCGCCTTCATCAGCGACATGCAGAACTGGTTGAGGTGGAAGCCGCGCCGGGACTGCTCGGCGTCGAAGACGGTGGTGCCGGGGATGTCGTGATAGGGCTTCTCGGTCATCTCAGTCGGCCCAGTAGAGGCGCATGGGGTTGTCCACGAGGAGCCGGCGCCGCAGGTCCTCGGTCACCGCGAACTTGGGGATCTGGTCCACCAGCACGCCGTCGTCGACCATGTGGCCCTTGAGGTTCGGGTGCGGCCAGTCGGTGCCCCAGAGCACGCGGTCGGGGAAGGTCTCGACGATCTCGCGCTGGAACGGGACCACGTCGTCGTAGGGCGGTCCCGCGAGGCTGAGCCGCTCGGGGCAGGAGACCTTGGACCAGACGTCCTCGTCCTCGCCCATCCAGTCGACGAAGGCGCGCCACTGCGGGTGGTCCGTCCCGAGCTTCACGTCCGGGCGGCCCATGTGGTCGACGACGACCCTGGTCGGCAGCGACGAGAACAGCGGCTTCAGCTCGGCCAGGTCCGGGGCCTCGAAATAGACCACCACGTGCCAGCCGAAGGGCGCCACCTTGCCGGCGATGCGGCGCAGCACCTCGTGCGGGGTGAAGTCGGCCAGCCGGCGCAGGAAGTTGAACCGCACGCCGCGGACGCCGGCCTCGTGGAGCTCGGCGAGCTCCGCCTCGGTGATCTCCTCGCCGACCGTGGCGACGCCGCGCGCCATGCCGTTGGATGCGCGCACCGCGTCGACCGTCGCCCGGTTGTCCTTCCCATGGCAGGTGGCCTGGACGATCACGTTTCGGCTGAAGCCCAGGTGGTCGCGCAGCGCAAAGAGCTGGGCCTTGGAGGCGTCGCAGGGCGTGTACTTCCGCTCCGGTGCGAAAGGGAACTCGGCGGCCGGCCCGAACACGTGGCAGTGGGCGTCCACCGCGCCCGGCGGCGGGACATAGGCCGGCTTCCTTGGGCTCCGATGCCAGACCAGCCAGTCCGGATCCATGACCTGGGGCCTGTCGGCGACGCTCATCGGCCTTGGGCCTTCAGGATGGCGTCGAGCCGCGGATAGACCCGCCGCGCATTGCCCTCGAACACCTTGCGCTTGTCGGCGTCGGAGATCGGCAGGGCGTCGATGTAGCGCTTGGTGTCGTCGAAGAAGTGGCCGGTCTCCGGATCGATCCCGCGTACCGCGCCGACCATCTCCGACCCGAACAGGATGTTGTCGACGTCGATCACCCGGAACAGCAGGTCGATGCCCGGCTGGTGGTAGACGCAGGTGTCGAAGAACACGTTCCTCATCACGTGCTCCCGCAGCGGCGGCCGCTTCAGCATGTCGGCCAGGCCCCGGTAGCGGCCCCAGTGGTAGGGCACGGCGCCGCCGCCGTGCGGGATGATGAACCGCAGGGTCGGGAAGTCCCGGAAGAGGTCGCCCTCGAGGAACTGCATGAAGGCGGTGGTGTCGGCATTGATGTAGTGGGCGCCGGTGGCGTGGAAGTTGTGGTTGCAGGACCCCGAGACGTGGACCATGGCCGGCACGTCCAGCTCGACCATCTTCTCGAAGAACGGATACCAGGAGCGCGCGGTCAGCGGGTCGCTCGTCCAGTGGCCGCCGGACGGGTCGGGGTTCAGGTTGCAGCCGACGAAGCCCAGTTCGGTGACGCAGCGCTCCAGCTCGGCGATGGAGTTGGCGATCGGGGCGCCCGGCGACTGCGGCAGCTGGCAGACGCCGACGAAGGTCTCGGGGAACAGGTCGACCACCCGCTTGATCAGATCGTTGCAGCGCCGGGTCCAGGCCTGGCTGACCGCCTCGTCGCCGATGTGGTGGGCCATGGTCGAGGCGCGCGGCGAGAAGATGGTCATGTCCGCGCCGCGTTCGCGGATCAGGCGCAGCTGGTTCTTCTCGATGGTCTCGCGGATCTCGTCGTCGGAGATTTCGGGATAGGCGGGATCGATGTCGCCGCCGGCCTTGAAGGCGGCCTTCTGGGCGTCGCGCCAGGCGTCGTGCGGCGCGGGCGCGGTGGTGTAGTGGCCGTGGCAGTCGATGATCATCGGCCGAGGTCCCTGTTGATGGCGTCGAGCATGGCGGCGAGGTCGTCGGACAGGGCGCTGCGGTGACCGGCCGCCCAGTCCTGGCGCTCGGCGATGGCCCGGCTCATCAGCGGCGGGACCTGCGCCTCGGCGACCGTGCGCGCCGCCTCGCGCATCTCCTCGGCGCGACGGGTCCCGTGCTCCAGCGAGCGGGAGATCATGTACTGGGCGGTGCGGTTCCAGTCCGGCAGGGGCAGGAGATCGGACAGGCTGTCCAGCACCACCTGCTCGACGCCGTAGTGGCGCGCGGCGAGCAGGGACTCGGTGAGCAGGGCCTCGACGCCCTTGATCATCACCGAGCGGCAGAGCTTGGTCGCCGCGGCCTGGCCGATCACCTCGGAATAGGCCTGCGCGCCGGCGAAGCCGAGGCCGTCGGCGGCCTGGAGGAAGGCGCGGGCGTGCGGACCGCCCAGCAGCATGGGCGAGGCGATGCGCTTCGGCCCGATCGGGCTCATCACCGCGGCCTCGACATAACGGCCGCCGGCCGCGTGGATCGCCTCGGCCGAGGCGGTCTTCTGGCCCGGCGAGCAGGAATTGAGATCGAGGAAGAAGGCGCCCGGCTCCAGGCCTTCGCCGACGGACCGCGCAGCTTCGAGGTCCCGGGCGGCGGTCACCGCGCTGACGACCAGCTGGGCGCCGCGGACCGCGCCGGCGGCGCTTTCGGCCGCCCGAACCTGGAAGCGGGGCAGGGCGCGGGAGGGGATCGAGTCCGGATCGGGAAAGCCGATATCCCAGGCGGCGAGATCAGCCTTGCCGGCCAGATCCTCGGCGAGCGTCTGGCCCACTTCGCCGAAGCCGATCAGGGCGATGCGGGTCAGGTTGGTCATCGGCCGCCCCAGACGGCTTTCGGCACATAGACCTCGCCGCGCATCAGGCGCCGCGCGGTGCGCAGCAGGGCGGCGCGGCGGACCTTCAGCCCGCCCTCCTCCATCGCCGTCTCCATGGCGACGGTGAAGAAGCCGGTGGGGTGCTCCACATCAATGGAGCCGGGGTCGGCAACCTGGGCCACGCCGTCGGCGACCGAGCCCGGCAGGACGCAGGCGGTGGCGACGCTGACGGCGCCGAAGACGCCGATCGCCTCGTGGACCCGGTGCGGGATGAAGTTGCGGGTGCAGACCGCGCCGCCGTGCTGGGCCGGGGCGATCAGGCACATCTTCGGCACGGTCTTCTTCGCCACGTCGCCGAGGTTCATGCGCGGGCCGATCTGCAGCCGGATCGCCTCGACCCGGGCCTTCAGCTCGGCGTCGGCCTCCAGCTCTTCCGGCGTCTCGTAGCCGGTCTTGCCGAAGTCTGCGGCTCGCATGACGACCACGGGCATGCCGTTGTCGATGGCGGTGAGCGCGATGCCGTCGACCACGTCGCGGGCGTTGCCGGTCGGCAGCAGCGCGCCGCAGGACGAGCCCGCCACGTCGAGGAAGTCGATGGGGATGGGCGCGGCGGTCCCCGGCACGCCGTCGATGCGGGCCTCGCCGTCGTAGCGCACCCGGCCTCCAGGGGTCTGGATGGCGGCGGCGGCGAGGCTCTTGGTGTTGAGCATATTGATGCGGACGGTGGTGACGCCGTCCTGCGCCGCCACCAGTCCCTCCTCGATGGCGAAGGGGCCGACCCCGGCCAGCAGGTTGCCGCAGTTCTGGCCCGCGTCGATGCGCGGCTCGTCCACCACCGCCTGCAGGAACAGGTAATCCACGTCGGCGTCCGGATGGGTGGACCGGCCGACCACGGCGATCTTGCTGGTCAGCGGGTGGGCCCCGCCCAGACCGTCGATCTGGCGCGGGTCGGGGGAGCCCATGGCGGCCAGCAGGACGGCGTCGCGGGTCGCGACATCCGCCGGCAGGTCCTGGCTGCGGAAGTAGAGGCCCTTGGAGGTGCCGCCGCGCATGACCGTGCAGGGGATCGCCGTCTGGGTCATGGGCTCAGCCTTCCGGCGCCTCGTCCACGTAGCGCAGGCCCTTTTCGGCGAGCCGCTCGCGCATGCCGTAGATGTCGAGGCCGAGTTCGCCGGCCTCGAAGCGGGCGCGCTTGTCGCCCTCGTTGGCCTCGCGCTTGCGGGCGGCCTCGGCGACGGCTCCGGCCTCCGCGCGGCGGACCACGCAGACCCCGTCGTCGTCCGCCACGATCACGTCGCCGGGGTTGATCAGGGCGCCGGCGCAGACCAGCGGCAGGTTCACGTCGCCGAGCGTCTCCTTGACCGTGCCCTGGGCGAAGATCGCCTTCGACCAGACCGGGAAGCCCATCTCGGTCAGCACCGCCACGTCGCGCACGCCGGCGTCGATGACCAGGCCGCGCACGCCGCGGGCCTTCAGGGAGGTGGCCAGGAGGTCGCCGAAATAGCCGTCCTCGCAGGGGGAGGTGGGGGCGACCACCAGCACGTCGCCGGCCTGGCACTGCTCCACGGCCACGTGAATCATCCAGTTGTCGCCCGGCGCGACCGAGCAGGTGACCGCCGAGCCGGCGATGGCGGCCGGCCGGTAGATCGGGCGCATGTAGCTGGCGAGCAGTCCCTTGCGGCCCTGGGCCTCGTGGACGGTAGCCACGCCCTGGCCGGCGAGGGCGTCGATGACCGATGGGTCGGCTCGGGGGATGTTGCGGACGACGAGGGCCATCAGAGGAGGCTCTTCTCGATGACGTCGAGGGTGCGGTAGGCGGGCAGCACCTGGGCGACGGAGGCGTTGGGCTCGCGGCCCTCGCGGATGGCGGCGAAGAACTCCCGGTCCTGCAGTTCGATGCCGTTCATGGACACGTCCACCTGCGAGACGTCGATCGGCTGTTCCTTGCCGTCCACCAGGTCGTCGTATCGGGCGATGTAGGTGCCGTTGTCGCAGATGTAGCGGAAGAAGGTGCCGAGCGGCCCGTCGTTGTTGAACGATAGGCTGAGCGTGCAGATGGCGCCGGAGGCGACCTTCATCTGGATCGACATGTCCATGGCGATGCCGAGCTCGGGATGCATCGGCCCCTGGACGCCGCGGGCGACGGAGATCGGCTCGCCGGTCTGGTAGCTGAACAGGTCGACGGTGTGGGCCGCGTGGTGCCAGAGGAGGTGGTCGGTCCAGGAGCGCGGCTGGCCGAGCGCGTTCAGGTTCTTCCGGCGGAAGAAGTAGGTCTGCACGTCCATCTGCTGGACCTTCAGCTCGCCGGCCCGGATGCGCCGGTGGATCCACTGGTGGGACGGGTTGAACCGCCGGGTGTGGCCGGCCATGGCGACCAGGCCGGAGCGCTTCGCCACCTCGGCCAGGCGCTCGGCGTCCGCCAGGTTGTCGGCCATCGGGATCTCGACCTGCACATGCTTGCCGGCCTCCAGGCACTGGATGGCCTGGGCGGCGTGCATCTGGGTGGGCGTGGCGAGGATCGCGGCCTCGACCCCGGGCTGGGCCAGGGCCTCGGCGAGGTCGGTGGTCCAGTGGGGGATGGCGAACCGCTCGGCGACCTCTCGGGTGGAGTCCGGGCTGCCGCCGGCGAGGCTCACGACCTCCACGCCGTCGATCTTCTGCATCGCCTCCAGGTGCTTGATCCCGAAGGCGCCTTGCCCGGCCATGACCACTTTCACGGGGCGTTCTCCCTGGTTCGCCGATCTCCGCCGGCCGCTGACGCAAGAATGTACAAACTGGATAGTTCGGCAAGCGCCGCCGTTACGGCGCCACGTACCGCAGGATCATCTCCGTCACCGATTCCCGGCGCGCGGCCGTGGCGCCGGGCGAGGCCATGTCGACCTTGAAGATGGTGGAGAAGGTATGCCGGTTGGCGACGTTGAAGAAGCACAGGGCGCTGATCGACATGTGCAGGTCGACCGGATCGAGGTCGCGGCGCATGACCCCTTCGCGGATCCCACGCTCCACGATGGAGCGCAGGGTGTCGATGGCGGCCATGCCCTCCTGCTGCGTCCGGGAGAGCCGGGCGATGTGCTCGCCCTTGTGGATGTTCTCCACCATGACGAGGCGGACGAAGTCGGTGTTGGTGAGCTGGTGGTCGAAGGTGAACCGCACGTGCCGGGCCAGCGCCTCCAGCGGCGGGCGGCCCGCCAGGTCCTGGGCGGCCTCGATGTCGCGGATGCGGCGGTAGCAGTCCTCGAGGACGGCCCGGTACAGGCCCTCCTTGCTCTCGAAATAGTAGTAGATCATCCGTTTCGAGGTGCGGGTGCGCTCGGCGATCTCGTCGATCCGGGCGCCGGAGAGGCCCTTCTCGGAGAACTCGTGGGTGGCGACCTCCAGGATGTCGGCGCGGGTCCGGTCCGGGTCGTTGGTGCGGGTGCGCGCCTTCGGCTGTGCGGGCATGCCGCGCGGCGGCGCCTCGGTCCCGGCCTTCCGCTTCACCCCCTGCCGCGCCACGTCGCCTCCAAGGTCAGCCCCGAGGCGGCATAGTACGCCGAGGCGGCGCGGGAAAGCGAACGGACCGCGGCGGGGGAGGCCGCCGCGGTCCGGGCGCGCCTACCAGCGGCGGCCGTAGCCGTCGTAGCGGTAGTCGCGATGGTTGTTGTCGTTCAGGGCGTCGGCGATGATCAGGCCGATGATGCCCGTGGCGATGGCCGCCATGACGATGTCGCCGTTGTCCGAGCGGTAGTAGCGGTAGCCCGGGCGCGGCGGCGGCAGGCGGTAGCGGTGGTAGTCGCTGATGTAGTAGCCGCGGTTGTTGTAGTACGGGTACCGCTGGCCCGTGCGCCAGCGGCTCGAGCGGTGGCCGTAGGCGTTGCCGCGACGGTTGTCATAGCGGTCATACTGGTCGGGGCGGCCGTCGCGGTCGCGGTCGCGGTTCCATTCCCGACGGTCCGGACGCCCGTCGCGATCGGAATCGCGCTCGTAGCGGCCATAGCCGCCGTAGCCGTAGGGCTGGGCGGACGCCGCGGCGCCAGCAAAGGTCATCGCGGCGGCGGCGGCGATCAGAAGGGCTTTCTTCATGGCGATCTCCTCAGTTGCAGCCACCCTCGCACAGCCTCGCTGAACGGAGCTGCGCCCCGGTCGTTCACCTGGGCTTCAGGTCCCTGAACGGCGCAGCCCTCAGAAGAACAGCTTGCGGAAGCTGATCCGGACCGTCCGGCCCAGCGGGTCGACGAGGTCCGGCTGGTAGCTGACCGGCGTCACCCCGTCGGCGTCGCGGACGTCGAGCCGCGCGTCGAACAGGTTGTCCACGGACAGGGTCGCCCGCGCGCCGCGCAGCCACGGCCGGCCGCGCGCCCAGGGCTGCTGGCCGAGGTCGGCGAACAGCCGGACGTTGACGGTGGCGAGGTCGGAGAACTCCAGGTCCTGGCCGCCGAACCGGGCGCCGTCCACCTCGGTGCCGCTCTGCCAGCGGGCGGTCACCCGCGCGCCGAGGCCGTTCCTGGACACGCCGGCCTGGGCTTCCACCTCGTGACGGGGCTGGCCGCCACCGGCGCCGACCGCCGAGCCGTCGAGCAGGTCGAGGACGGGCACGCCGGGCCGGATGAAGATCTCCTCCTGCAGGCGCACGGTGTGGAAGACGGCGAGTTGCAGGGCGCCGGCGCCACGCCCGCCGCCCCGGAACCCGCCACCGCCGCCGGGGCCGCGCCGCGGGCCGTCGCCCCCGGCCCGGGGACCGGCCGGAGCCTGGCTGCCCTCGCCCTGGGCGGCGCGCTGGCGGGGGACGCCGCCGGGCGGCCGGGTCGGGCCGAGCGGCTTGGAGTAGTGGAAGCCCCAGCGCACCTCCTCGCGGTCCTGCCGCTCGAAGTTCACCGGCCGGCTGTCGATACGGACGAGCTCCCCGGCCTCGCGGGTGAACCGGTCGGGAAAGGCCCGCTCGATCTCCGCGGTCGCCGTCGGGAAGGACGCGATCACGTCCCGGATCCGGGTGCGGACGTAGTCCGCCCGGAGGGTCAGGTCGTGGTCATCCAGCGGCTTCCAGTTGACGCCGAGCTTCATGACGCGCCGGTTGTCAGCCAGCAGGAACGGATTGCCGCCCTCGGCGCGGGTGACCTCCACCGTCGTGCCGGTGAGGTAGTCGAAGACCCGGACGTTCTCGGTCTCGATCTCGGGATCGCCGAGCTGCTGGATCGTCGGCGCGCCGTCCTCCTCGGTGACCGAGGCGATGATCCGCAGGTCCTCGAGCGGCGACCAGTTGATCCCGGCGCCGACGGTCGTCAGCGTGCCGAAGTCCGACAGCTCCTCCACCGCGGCGTTGAGGTTCGCCGACAGGTTGCCGACGGCGCCGAGGAACACGTCCCGGCGGGTGAGGGGGATGTCGAGGTTGGCCTGGGCGCGGGCGATGTCGCGGGAGAGGTCGGCGTCGCGCCGGACGCCCCGGCGGATGGACTCGCTCTCGAACTGGCGCGTCTCCAGGCCGAGCGTGAAGGCGGTCGTCACCTGGCCGGCCGGCAGCTCGAACAGGGAGCCGTTCACGAGGCCCTCGGCGTCGGCGGAGGTGACGACGGAGCGGGCCCGGTCGGGCGCTCGGTAGGCGAGGGTGTCCGCGTCGATCGCCCGCTCGGTGACCGTGCGGGTCTCGCTGCGGTCGGCGTTGGCGGTGACAGACCAGCGCCAGCCGGACACCGCCCCGTTGGCGGCGGCGCCGAGGTGCGCGCTCCAGGTGTCGCCCTGGCGGGTCAGCACGTCGAGCCCGAACGGATTGGCGGGCGGCAGGACGAGGCCGCCGGCGGCGAGACCCAGCCGGCCTTCGCTCTCGGTCATCTCCAGGCGGCCGTTCAGGGTTCCGGAGACGCCCTCGGCGAGCGGGCGGGTCAGCACGGCGTTCAGCGAGGCCTGGCTGGATTCGCCGAGCAGCGTCCGGTAGGGCGCCTCGTCCGGCGCGCCGGCGACGAGGTCGTCGGCCGGGCGGATGTCGCGCTCGCTCTCGAACAGCGGCGTCGAGCGGGCGGCCTTCAGGTCGACCTGCAGGCGGGTGTCGCGCTGGATGCGGAGCGCGTTGACGTTGGCGTCGAAGGTTTCGCGGCCGCCCGCCGTGGCGACGCGCGCGCCGGCCTCGGTCGTCAGCGCCCGGAAGCGGGGGCGCAGGACGAAGTTCACGACCCGCTGGTCGGCCCGGTAGCCGTACTTCAGCGCGACCTCTTCGGGCAGGATGTCGACGCGCAGGATCGCTTCCGGCGGCAGGTCGCGGATCTCGGAGAAGGAGGAGATGCGCTGGCCGTTGACGAGGGTGATCGGCCGGCCGCCGCCGCGGCCGCGTCCGCTGCCGGTCTGAGGGGCGAGCGCGTCGAGCAGCTCGGCGACGGAGCTGACGCCGAGCGCGCGGATCTCGCGGGGCCCGAGCTGGATCTCCGGCGGGATGTCGCCGACGACGGCGCCGCGCTGCTCGCGGGTCTCGGCGACGACGACGAGCTCCTCGACGACGGCGTCCACGTCCTCGTCGGCGTAGGACTCGGCGGGAGCCGTGGCCTGGGCGAACGCGGGGCCGGCCAAGGCAGCGGCGGCGGCGCAGGTCAGGAGGGACAGGCGCAGGCGCGCGCCCGCGCCGGGCGTCTTCAGCTCGATCACTCTCTCTACTCTCCTCGGTGACTTGGGCGCCGGCGCCGCGGGCATGCCCTCGGGCGCAGAAACTCGCGAGCGGCGGAAGGGATCACACAAGCTTGGCCCCGGTGTGTCGCCTGCGTATCCGCGCGTTGCAGAAATGCGCCGGAGGCATGGCGCTTCGCCGTCCGAAAACCGCCAATACCTGCCCATAAATGTCCGAAAACCGCGAGACTTGCGGCGTGGCGACGCGCATCCTGCCCGACATGGACATGGATTTCGAAGCCTGCCGCCGCGCCTTCCTGACCCGGGACCCCCGGTTCGACGGCCGGATCTTCGCGGGCGTGAAGACGACCGGCATCTACTGCCGCCCGATCTGTCCGGCCAGGACGCCGAAGGCGGAGAACATGACCTTCTTCCCGACCGCCGCGGCGGCCCAGGAGGCGGGCTTCCGCCCCTGCCTGCGCTGCCGGCCGGAATCCTCGCCGGACCTCGGCGCCTGGCGCGGCACGTCCAACACCGTCAGCCGGGCGCTCGCCCTGATCGAGGCCGGGGCGATGGACGCCGGCGACGTGGAGGCGCTCGCCGACCGGCTCGGCGTCGGCGACCGGCAGCTCCGGCGGCTGTTCAGGCAGCACCTCGGCGCATCCCCGGTGGCGGTCGCCCAGACCCGCCGCGTGCTGCTCGCCAAGCAGCTGATCCACGAGACCCAACTGCCGATGGGCGAGGTCGCGCTGGCGTCCGGCTTCGGCAGCGTGCGGCGGTTCAACGAGACGTTCCAGCAGCTGTTCGGCCGGCCGCCGGGCGTGCTGCGCCGCAGCCAGGCGCCGGAGGCGAGCGCCGCGGCGGGCGGCATCACCGTGCGGCTGCCCTACCGCGCCCCCTACGACTGGGACGGCGTCATCGGCTTCCTGAGCGCCCGGGCCATCCCCGGCGTGGAGGTCGTGCAGCCGCGCCGCTACGCCCGCACGCTCGCGGTGGACCGCGTCCGTGGCGTGGTCGTCGTGACCCCGGGGTCCGGCGACTTCCTGGTGGCGGAAATCCGCTTCCCGAAGGTCCAGGCCCTGCCGGCGGTGATCGCCCGGGTCCGCCGGGTGTTCGACCTGACCGCCGACCCGGCGCTGATCGGGGCGCACCTCAGCCAGGATCCGGCGCTGGCGCCGCTCGTCGCGGCGCGGCCGGGCCTGCGCGCCCCCGGCGCCTGGGACGGCTTCGAGCTCGCCGTCCGGGCGATCCTCGGGCAGCAGATCACGGTCACCGCCGCCCGCAGCCTCGCGGCGAAGCTGGTGGAGGCTTACGGAGAGCGGATCGACGACCCGGCCGCCGCAGCCCTCGGCCTCTCCCGCGTGTTCCCGACGCCGGACCGGCTGGCGGGTCGGGACATCGCCGCGCTCGGCATGCCCCGGGCGCGCGGCGCGGCGCTCGAGGCGCTCGCCCGGACTGTCGCGGAGGACCCGACGATCTTCACGCCGCGGGCGGACCTGGAGAGCGCAATCGCCGCCCTCTCCGCCCTGCCGGGGGTGGGCGAGTGGACGGCGCAGTACATCGCGCTGCGGGAGCTCCGGGAGCCCGACGCCTTCCCGCACGCCGACATCGCCCTGATGCGGGCGCTCACCGACGACGAGGGGCGGCGACCGACCGCCCAGGAGCTGCTCGCCCGATCCCAGGCGTGGCGGCCCTGGCGGGCCTACGCCGCCCAACACCTCTGGGCCGCCGACGCGGTCCAGCCGCAACAGATCAAGAGGACCAAGACCGATGCGAAACGCGCAGCCTGAAACGCTCACCCTGGACCGCTTGCCGACGCCGGTCGGGACCGCGCTCGTGGTCACGGACGAGGACGGCGTGCTCCGCGCCTTCAACTGGACCGACTACGAGCCGAGGATGCTGGCCTGGATCGGCCGCCACTATCCGAAGGCGCGGCTCGCGGAGGGCCGCTCGCCGCTGCGGCCGGCCTTCGAGGCCTATTTCGCCGGCGACGCCCGCGCGCTCGACCGGGCGCCGTGGAAAGCGTCCGGGACGGCGTTCCAGCTGAAGGTCTGGGAGGCGCTGTGCACCATCCCGGCCGGCGAGACCCTCAGCTACCGCGGCCTCGCTGAACGGATCGGCCGGCCGAGCGCCGTGCGCGCGGTCGGCCTGGCGAACGGCGCCAATCCGGTCGCCGTCGTCGTGCCCTGCCACCGGGTGATCGGGACCAACGGCTCGCTGACCGGCTACGGCGGCGGCCTGCCGCGCAAGAAGTGGCTCCTGTCCCACGAGGGCGCCAGCTTCCGGGAACAGCTTGCCGCCTGAAGTCAAGACGCGGCAAAGGCGTACCTGAACGGCGGCAACCTTTCCAAAATTTCATGCGTCCGGTGGTCGCACTCCGGTAACGCTTCCCGTATAACCAGGGTCGACGGAATCGCATCGTGGCGGGGAGGTACCGATGTCGACATTGACGGACATGGTCGCCGCCGTGGTGATGCACTCCTCCGCTGTCGCGTTCTCGCATTTCGGCGTCTCGGTGGAGCCGTTGCAGGTGGAGAAGCCGCAGGCCCCGGTGGAGCGGGTGATCGCCCGCACCCCGCGCAAGGCGCGCGCCGAGAAGCTCTCCGACTGCCCCGAGACCCGCCGCCAGCAGCAGTCCGCGACTGTCATCCGGGCCTGAAGACGTCCCGCGCAAGCCCTTGCGCGGCCGCGACAATCCATAGCTGACCCGAGGTTTTCCACAGGCCGCTGTTTGCGTCCGCGCGGCCGGCGGGTAATCCTTCGCGACGGGTCCCGCGGGGCTCGAACGGAAGGGGACGGCCGCGCATGAGGATCCGGGGACGGCGGGCGCCGACGGATTTCGGAGCTTCCGGCGACGAGGCCAGGCTGGCGGCGAACGCCGAGCCTGCGCGCGAGGCCGTGGCCGAGCCGCTCGCCGCGCCGGTCACCGACCCCGTCCCGCCGCTGGAGCCGCCGCCGGCGCGCGCCGAGGTGGCGGCCAGCCCGGCCCGGACGCCGGCCCGCCGGCCGCAGCCGCTCGGCGACGGCCCCGCGCCGGCCGAGGTCCGCGCCCCGCCGGCCTGGCCGATCTACCTGACCGCGCTCGCCGTCTCCGTGCTCTGGGCGCTCGCCCCGATCGCGTTCGCGGTGGGCTACCGCAACAATGTCGCGCCGCTGACCGAGGACGTCTTCGGGCTCGCCGTCTTCGCCCTTCTGGCGATCGGCCCGGCCGCCTTCGTCTGGGGCGCCGCCTACATGATCCGCCAGGGGCAGAAGCTGGCGGCCGAGGCGAAGCGCGCCAAGGCCATGGCCGAGGACATGCTGGCGCCGGCGCTGAGCGCTGCGGCCCGCGCCGGCCACGTGGTGCAGGGCGTCCGCGACGAGATCGCCGCCGCAGGGCTGGCCGCCGACCAGGCCCGCGAGACCCTGCTGGCGCTGCGGCAGGCCATGGCCGAGGAGACGCTGAAGCTCACCGACGCCACCCGGACTTCGGTGCGGACAGCCCAGGACCTCGCCGGGACGCTCGGCAAGGAGCGCACGGAGATCGGCGCGCTCGCCGAGAGCCTCGACGCCCGCGCCGCCCAGGTGGCCGACGTGATCGGCGCGCAGGCCCGCCGCGTGGTGGAGGCGACGGACGCCGCCGGCGCGCGGCTGAAGGCCGCCGAGGCCGAACTCGCCGAGGCCCTGGACGGCCGCACCGCCCAGATGAGCGAGACGATCGGCAGCCAGGCGCGCCGGGTCGTCGAGGCCGCCGACGACGCCGGAAACCGGCTGAAGGCGTCGGAGGCCGAGCTCGCCGAGACCCTGGACGCCCGCGCCGCCAAGGTCACCGAGGCGATCGGCAACCAGGCCCGCATGGTCGCCGAGGCGGCCGACGTCGCCGAGACCCAGCTGCGCGAGGCCGAGGCCGTGCTCGCCGCCCGCGCCGCGGACCTGGCCGCCGCGGCCGGGGAGGTGGGCGACGCGGCGCGCACCGCCGGCGAGGACCTGACCCGCCACATCGCCCGGCTGGAGACCGCCGGCGCCGGCGTCGCCGATCAGATCAAGGCCGTGGAGGGCGGGCTCTCCGACCATCGCGCCGCGCTGATCACCCTGTCCCAGGCCCTGCGCGCCGACCATGAGGGCTTCGCCGCCGAGGCGCAGACCCACGCAGACACCCTGTCGGAGTTCATCAGCCAGGCCCGCCTTTCGGCCGCCGAGATGAGCGAGCGGGCGACCCGCGGCAGCGAGACCCTGAAGGCGCTGATGGCCGACGCGGCCGAGCAGTTCCGCGACCTCGCCGAGACCGCCCGCGCCGAGCGCGAGGAGTTCGGCCAGTCAACGCTGCAGTCGCTGGACGCCGTCTCCCAGGCCGCCGCCGAGCAGCGCGCCCAGCTCGAGGCGCAGACCCGCGCCGCCATCGACGCCCTCGCCAAGGCCGCCGAGGAGACCCGCGAGGCCGCCGCCAGCCACGCCGCCACCGCCCGGGAGCAGGTGGACCAACTCTCCGAGGCCGCCTTCACCGCCGGCCAGAAGGCCAACCAGGTGTTCGAGGCCCGCCTCGCCGAGGCGCGCGCGCTCGTCGAGCAGTCGTCGCAGATGGTCGAGCAGGCCGGTGTCGCGACTGCCCGGAAGCTGGACGAGGGCGCCGCCGCCGCGCGGGCGACCCTGGCCGAACTGGGCGCCATGCTGGGCGAGGTGGAGGACCGGGCCAAGCGCCTGCCCGCCGCCGCCCGCGGCCAGGCCGACCAGGTCCGCGAGACCGTGGTCCAGGGCATGGACGAGCTGATGGAGGCCGCGCGCCGCACCGCCGAGGAGGCGCAGGCGATCGACGCCGCCTTCCAGGAGCGCGTCCGCCGCAACTTCGAGATGCTGAGCGAAGCCGTGCGCCTGATGGGCTCGGTGGCGGCGACCCCGCCCGCGCCGCTCGCGCCCGCGCCGCCGTCGCGGCCCGCGGCCCCGCCGCCGACCTTCTCCGCCTCGGCGGCCTTCACGCCGACGCCGCGGCCCGTCCGCACCCGGACGCCCGAGCCGGCTCCCGCGCCTGAGCCCGAGCCCCCCGCCGCGGAGCCCGAGCCCGTCGCCGAGGCCGCTCCGCCGGAGGACCTGGTGCTCGACGAGATCGCCGAGCCGGCGCCGAAGCCGGCGAAGGGCCGGGCGAAGGCCGAGCCGGAGGCCGAGAAGGCTCCCGGAACGCCGCTCGCCGCCCGGCTGGGCCTGCGGCCCCGCCTGAAGCTCACGCCGACGGCGACGGACGAGGAATTCAGCCAGGTGTTCGAGGCCGCCGCCGGCCGCCCGGCGCCGGAGCCCAAGGCCGAGGGGGACGGCGAGGGCTGGACCTGGAAGGACCTGCTGTCCTCCATCGACGGCGGAGCCGCCGAGGGCGAGGCGCTGGAGCAGACGCTCGGCACCGAGCTGGCCAAGATGGGCGTCGATCCCGAGAAGCTGCTGCCCAGGCCGCGCATCGACGAGATCTCGGCCGCGGTGCAGGTCGGCGACCTCGACGGTGCGCGCCAGGTCGTGAAGCGCCTGGCGCCGGCCGCCACGCGCCGGATCGTGCGGCGCCTGTTCACCGACGAGGCGCTGCGCGGCCAGGTGACGGCCTATATCCGCCGCTACCAGGGTCTGGTGGACGACGCGGTGGTGCGCGATCCGGAGGGCTTCCTGATGGCCGAACTGCTCGGCAGCGAGGCGGGCCGGCTCTACCTCCTGCTCGACGCGGCCGTGGGGGACATGGCCTGAGGCGTCTCGCCGTCCGCGAGGAGCGCTGGCCGCTCCGCGAGGCCTTCGTCATCGCCCGCGGGGCCAAGACCGAGGCGCATGTGGTGGTCGCCGAGGTCGCCGAGGGCCTGCACCTGGGCCGCGGCGAGGCCGTGCCCTACGCCCGCTACGGCGAGGAGATGGCGGGCGTGCTGACGGAGATCGAAAGCGCCCGCGCCGCGATCGAGGCGGGCGCCGACCGTGCGGCGCTGCAGGAGCTGCTGCCGCCCGGCGCAGCCCGCAACGCGCTGGACTGCGCGCTCTGGGACCTCGCCGCCAAGCAGGCGGGCGTGCGAGCCTGGGAGCTCGCCGGCCGGTCGCGGCTGGATCCGGTGAAGACCTGCTACACGCTCAGCCTGGACACGCCGGAGGCCATGGCCGAGGCGGCGCGCCGGGAGACCCGACGGCCCATGCTGAAGCTGAAGATCGGCGGCGCGGACGACCTCGACCGGGTGGAAGCCGTGCGCGGGGCGGCCCCGCGCACCCGCCTGATCGTCGACGCCAACGAGGCTCTCACCTTCGAGGACCTGAAGCGGCTGGCGCCCGAGCTTGCGCGCCTGGACGTGCAACTCCTCGAACAGCCCCTCCCGGCCGGCGAGGACGCCGCGCTGGAAGGCTGGGGGAGTCCTGTGCCGCTGTGCGCCGACGAGAGCCTGCACACCCGCGCCGAGCTCGCCGACTGCGTCCGCCGCTATGCCTGCGTGAACATCAAGCTGGACAAGGCCGGCGGCCTCACCGAGGCCCTGGCCACCGCCGCGGAGGCCCGCGCCCTCGGGCTGGAGGTGATGGTCGGCTGCATGGTCGCCACCTCGCTCGCCATGGCGCCGGCCATGGTCGTCGCCCAGGGCGCGCGCTTCGTGGACCTGGACGGGCCGCTGCTGCTGGCCCGGGACCGGGAGCCCGGCCTCGCCATCACCGGCTCGCTCATCGAGTCGCCGCCGGCGGCGCTCTGGGGCTGACGCCGGTCCGCGAACCCGGGTCGCCCGCCTGGAGGCGCCGCTGCCGGCGCGGGACCGTGTGGGGCGGAATTGTCGCACCAGGGCAGGATTTATCCCTCCGCGGCTTGCGAAGGCCGCTCCGCTGGAGTGAATGAACCCCGTCCGGACCGCGAGGGCCGGGGAGTCGGGGGATTTTCGATGTCGCGTTGGACGAAAGTTGCGCAGGCCGCAGGCGTGATAGCCATGGGTGTCGTCCTGGGTTCGGCGGCCCAGGCGCAGGCTCCCGGCGAGGTCACCGCGATCATCGGCGCGACGGTGTTCGACGCCACCGGCACCGCGCCGAGGATCGCCAACGTCGTGATCCGCGACGGACGCATCGCCGCCGTCGGGCCCAAGGTCCGCGCGCCGCGCGGCGCCAGGGTGGTCGACGCCAAGGGGCTGGCGCTGCTGCCCGGCTTCTTCGACGTGCACACCCACTGGACGCCCAACGGCGCGCCGGCGACGACCCCGCAGATCGCCAGCGCCTACGTCGCCGCCGGCGTCACCACTGTGAACGACTTCCACCAGTCCCCGGAGAGCTGGGCGCCGCGCCGGCAGTGGCTGTCGACCCTCTATGCGCCGCACGTGAACATGACGGCGCGGACCTCGACGCCCGGCGGCCACGGGGCCGACTGGGCCGACCAGAACACGACCAAGTGGGTGAACACGCCGGAGGCCGCCCGCCAGGCGATCCGCGAGCTGGTCCCCTACAAGCCCGACGTCATCAAGGCCTTCGCCGACGGCTGGCGCTACGGCACGGCGCCGGACAACACCAGCATGGACGTCGGCACGCTCGCCGCCCTGGTGGACGAGGCGCACAAGAACGGCCTGAAGGTCGGCACCCACACGGTGACCGTCGACCGCGGGGCGGTGGCGGCGCGCGCCAAGGTGGATTTCATCGCCCACAGCCTGCAGGACCGCGAGATCGACGGCGAGACCGTGGCGGCGCTGCGGGAGGCCGGCACGGTCTACGCCCCGACGCTCGCCGTCTACGAGCCGGTGAAGCCCGGCCAGAAGCCGCCGGAGAACCCGCAGGATCCGCGCTTCCAGCAGTCGGTGCGCAAGTTCGGCTATGCGCTGAAGAACGTGAAGGCGCTCTCCGACGGCGGCGTGCCGATCGCGCTGGGCACCGACGCCGGCATGCCCAACACGCCGCACGGCGTCTCCACCCTGCGGGAGATGGAGCTGCTGGTGCAGGCGGGCCTGACGCCGACCCAGGCGCTGATGGCCGGCACGGCGAACAGCGCCCGGGTGCTGGGTCTGATCGACGACCGCGGCACGATCGAGGCGGGCAAGCGCGCCGACCTGGTGCTGGTGGCGGGCCGCCCCTGGGCGGAGATCTCCGACGTGCGCAAGACGGTGCGCGTGTTCATCAACGGGCGGCCGGTGCACGGCCCGGGCGTGACGCTGCCGAAGGCCAATTCCGAGACCGCCATGCCGGCGGTTCCGGTGAAGGCGCTGGTCGACGACTTCGAGCGGGGCGACGGCCGCACCAGCCTCGACACCCTGCGCACCGACGACATGGACGGCGGCATCGACCGCACCGTGCAGGTGAGCCAGGTGATCGACCGCGCCGGCGGCGGCAAGGCGCTGGCGCTCGCCGCCCGGATGGCCGTGGAGTCCGAGCCCCAGGCCGCGGTGATCCTGCCGCTGACCCGCGGCTCGGTGCAGCCGGCGAACGTCTCCGCCTTCAAGGGCGTGCGGCTGGAGCTGCGCGGCGACGGCGGGCCCTACAAGGTCATGCTCAACACCCTGAACGGCCGCTGGGCCGCCGAGGTGAAGGCCGGTCCCGCCTGGACCACCGTCGAGGTTCCGTTCAGCAGCCTGGCCCGCGCGCCCGGGCGTGGCGCAGGCAAGGGGCCGTGGACGGGGACCGATGTCGTCGAGGTCGAGGTGGGCGGGACCCGCGAGGGCGGCCGCAAGCTCTGGCTCGAACTCGACAACGTGAGTTTCTACTAAGCGGTCAGGGAGCCGCACATCTGAAGACTCCCGCGGGGGAGACGGCGCAGACCGTCCCGCGGCGACCGGACTGAAAAAACGAGGGGGTACCTGAATGAATATCGGAATTTCGCTGCGCAGCCTGATGCTGGGCACCACCGTGCTCTGCGGCGTCGCCATGGCCGGACAGGCCGCGGCCCAGACGGCCGAGGAGACCGCGGTCGACGAGATCGTCGTCGTCGGCAGCCAGATCGAAGGCTCCAAGGTCACGGCGGCCCTGCCGGTGACGGTGGTGGGCCAGGAGCAGATCGAGAACATCGCCGCCACGTCCGGCGACGACCTGTTCCGCTCGATCCCGCAGATGGGCGACGTGAGCTTCAACTCCGCCTACCTGCCGAACTCGTCGAACTCGGCGCGCGGCGACGTGGGCTCGGTGAACCTGCGCAACCTGGGCGTCGGCAACACGCTCGTCCTGCTGAACGGCCGCCGCGTGGTGGCCCACCCGACCAGCCGGGCCGACGAGAACCTGGTGCCGGTGCTGACCTACAACACCAACGCCATCCCGGTGTCGGGCCTGAAGCGCCTGGAAGTGCTGCGCGACGGCGCGGCCGCCCTCTACGGCTCCGACGCCGTGGCCGGCGTCGTCAACACCGTGCTGCTGGACAACTACGACGGCCTGCAGGTCGAGGCGAAGTACGGCTCCGCCGAGGGCACGCACCTGACCGAGACCGAGTTCAACGTCCTGGCGGGCAAGAACTACGACCGCGGCAACGTCAGCCTGTTCCTGAACTACACCAAGCGGAACAGCCTGAACGCCTGGGACCAGGACTACACCTCGTCGTCCGACAAGCGGCCGCTGTTCGCGGGCACCCGCTTCGACGGCGCGGCGGGCCTCGACAGCCGCGCGACCACCATGCCCTGGGCCTCGCTGCAGACGGTGGGCAACGTCCCCGTGCGCATCGGCACGCGGCTGATCACCTCCACGGCCGGCGCCTTCCACACCCAGCCCACGACCAGCGCCGGCTGCACGGCGACGATCGGCGCCGGGGTGTGCCTGGACGACGCCGCGCCCGCGACCAGCGGCGCGGACCGTGACCTGCGCTACGACGCGGCGACCTTCAACACCTCGGTCATGCCCGAGACGGAGCGCTTCAACGGCTTCCTGACCGGCAACTGGGAGCTGACCGACGCGGTGACCGCGTTCGGTGAGGTGGGCTACTACAACGCCAGCACCACCAGCGTGCAGGGGCCGACGGCGACGCTCAGCTCGCTGCCGCTGGTCATCCCGGCCTCCAACTACTGGAATCCGTTCGGCCCGACCGTGTTCGCGAACGGCCAGGCGAACCCGAACCGTCTCGCGGGCATCAACGCTCCGGCCGGCGGGCTGGCGGTGACGCTGCGCGGCTACAGCTTCGTCGACGCGGGCCCGAACATCGTCGACGTGAACCTGACGCAGACCCGCTTCCTCGGCGGCCTGCGCGGCGACGTGGCCGGCTTCAAGTGGGAGAGCGGCCTGCTCTACAGCCACGCCAAGGCGGAGGACATCTCGGACGGGATCAGCGCCACCCTGCTCCAGCGGCAGCTCGCGCTCTCCACGCCCGACGCCTACAACCCGTTCAGCGGCGGCGACCCGGCCAACCCGAGCGTCGGCGACGCCTCGCCCTCCAGCCAGGCGGCGATCGACGCGATCCGGATCAAGACCGAGCGGATCTCGACGAGCTCGCTGACCCTGGCCGACCTGAAGGTCTCCAAGGCCGACCTCTTCGCCCTGCCGGGCGGGGACCTGGGCTTCGCCGCGGGCCTCGAGTGGCGCCGTGAGACCCAGCAGGACGACCGCGACGCGCGGCTGGACGGGACGATCACCTTCACCGACTCGGTGACGGGCATCGTCTACGGCAACGACCTGATCGGCTCCTCGCCGTCGCCTGACACCAAAGGCAAGCGCAAGGTGCTGTCGGCCTATGCGGAGCTGGCGATCCCGGTCGTCTCGCCGGAGATGGACGTGCCGTTCGTGCACAACCTCGAGTTCCAGCTCGCCGGACGCTACGAGGACTTCTCCGACGTGGGCGACGTGGCCAAGCCGAAGGTCGCCGGCGCGTGGGACATCTTCGACGGCTTCCGCCTGCGCGGCTCCTGGGCCCAGGGCTTCAAGGCCCCGAACCTCGAGCAGATCAACGCCACGCTGGTCACCCGCTCCAACACCCGGACCGACTGGATCCGCTGCGAGGCGGACCTGCGCGCGGGCCGGATCGCCAGCTTCTCCGACTGCTCGCGCTCGCAGTCCACGACGGCGCGCCGGGCCGGCAACCAGGACCTGAAGCCGGAGGAGAGCGAGACCTGGACGGCCGGCATCGTGTTCCAGCCGCACTTCGTGCCGCCGGAGCTCGGCCGCTTCACCTTCACCCTCGACTACTGGCGGGTGAAGCAGGAGGGCATCGTCGGCCTGTTCGGCGAGGGCAATGCGCTCATCCTGGACTACCTGGAGCGGACGCAGGGCCGGTCGAACCCGAACGTGATCCGGGCCACGCCGACCGCCGACGACATCGCCAACTTCCAGGGCACGGGGCTCGATCCCGTGGGGTCGGTGCTCTACGTCAACGACCAGTACCAGAACCTGCTGCCGCAGGAGGCCCGCGGGCTCGACATCGGCGTGATCTGGGGCCTGGACACCGACCGCTACGGCAGCTTCGACGTCAACTTCAACGCCGCCTACCTGATGAAGTTCTACCGCCAGCCGTCCCCCGACATCGCCGCCCTGCTGGCGGCGCGTGACGAGGGCACGATCAACGCGGGGACCACGATCACCGGCGGCGGCGACCTGATCCGGCAGAACGGCCGGCCGGAGTGGAAGTGGTCGGCCTCGGCGACCTGGCGCTACGAGCAGGTGACGCTGGGGGCCTTCACCCAGTTCATCGACGACGTGGACGACACCGACATCCGCGACGCGGGCGGCGTGCCCTGGGTGGTGGACAGCCAGATCACCGCCAACCTGTTCGCCCAGTACGAGTTCCTGGACGGCTGGGCGAGCGACACCCGCCTCCG
Source organism: Phenylobacterium sp. (assembly GCF_036821595.1). Classification (GTDB taxonomy): domain Bacteria; phylum Pseudomonadota; class Alphaproteobacteria; order Caulobacterales; family Caulobacteraceae; genus Phenylobacterium. The sequence goes on along the minus strand of NZ_DAISJG010000010.1, from coordinate 62,520 downwards.
GGTGGGCGTGCGCAACATCACCGACGAGAAGCCGCCGCTGGCGGTGGACGGCTACCTGGGCGAGCTCTACCAGCCCTACAGCCGCTACTGGTACGTGAGCGTCCGCAAGACGTTCTAGGGAAGCGGCGTCCGTTCCGCGCCCGGACCTCCGAAGGGAGCCCGGGCGCGGGGCGGCGCGTTCCAAGGCCATGGACGACCCCGCCCGCGACCGCGCGCACCGCGCCTGGCGTTCCGCCGAACGCATCCGCAAGCTGTCCGACCGCGTGGTCGGAGTGGGACCGTTCGGCCTCGGTCTCGACGGGGTCCTGTCCTGGGTCCCGGGGGCGGGGACGATCTATTCCGTGGGGGCCGGCGGGCTCCTGCTCTACGAGGCCGTGCAGGCGGGCGCCTCGAAGGCCACTATCGCCCGGATGGCCGCCTACCTCGCCCTGGACAGCGCCAGCTCCGGCGTCTGGGGCATCGGCTCCCTCATCGACACCTTCTTCACCGGCCATGCGTTCGCGGCCCGCCTGTTCGAGCGCGCGGCCGACTCCCGTCCGAGCGTCGGCAAGCGGTTCAACCTCGCGGCGGGCTATGAGGCGACCGGCCGCCTGCCGGAGGCGGTAGCCATCTATCGCACGCTGGTCGACGACGGGCAGTACGTGACCATGAAGTCCGGCCGGCCGATGGCAAATCCGGACATCCCCGTGCGCCGGTACAATGTGTCCGAGGAATCGGCGCGGCGCCTGGCCCGGATCATGGTCGAGAACCCGCTGCTGTTCCCGGCGCCGACCGGCGACGGCGCGCTGGCCGCCACCGCCTTCGCCACCCCGGTCGCCGCCACGGTCGGCGGCACGACCACCTCCGGCCGGATCTCCGACGCCCAGGCCATCCAGATGGACCGCCTCGCCGCCGGCGGCGAGTGATCCGCAGGGCGGTCGGGTCCGTCCCGACCGCCGGTTCACCTCTCAGGCGCCCGCCGGGCTGAGGCGGGCGTCGGCGGGGGTTAGGGCGCGAGCCCAGGCGGCGAACTCGAGACGGACGCCGTCGGGGTCGTGGAAGTAGATCGAGCGGATGAAGACGGGATCCTGGCCGGGCGGGGGCTCGGCGTCCCGGTGCTCGACGACGTCGCTCACCTCGACGCCGGCCTCGCGCAGGCGCTCGCGGTAGAGGTCGAGGTCCTCCGGCGCCACGCTGATCGCCAGGTGATTCATGGAGCCGTGCGCCGAGACGCCGCCGCCGCGAGGCGCCTGGACGACGCCCGGCTGCGCCGCCGGGGCGTCCGGAAACCAGAAGAAGGCGATGGTCGCGCCGCCGCCGACGTCGAAGAAGAAGTGCTGACCCTTGCCCCCCGGCAGCTCCAGCGTCTTGACCAGCGGCATGCCCAGGAGGTCGCGGTAGAAGCGCACCGTGGCGGCCATGTCCCGGGCCACCAGAGCCACGTGGTTGACGCCCCTCAGGTCAAACTTCGGATTGGCCGGCCGCATGCTCACCTCCGCCCGCGCCTGCGCAGTCTGCGGCATCCGGCGTCCGGCGCAAGCAACCTGAGGTCGGATCAGCCGAACGCGGCGAGGGCCGCCTCGGCCACCTGCATGTCCTGGTGATAGTGGCCGCCGCTGACGCCGAGGCCGCCCACCACGGCGCCGTCCACCTGCACCGGATAGCCGCCGCCGAACACCACCAGGCGCGGCGTGTTGACGATGCCGTGCAGCAGCGGCGGGTCGTCCTTGATGAAGTCGAACCAGCCGTGGGTCGGGATCCCGAACGAGACGGCGGTGTAGGCCTTGTCCTGGGCGATCTGCACGCTGAGCAGGGCGGCCCCGTCCATGCGGGAGAAGGCCTTCAGGATACCGGACTCGTCGACCACGGCGATCACCATGGGGACGCCGATCTCGCGCGCCTTGGCCTCCGCGGCGCGCAGCAGTTGCTCGGCCGCTTCGGCCGTGATGGATGCCTTGGTCAGCGTCTTGGCGCCCACGCCCGTCTCCCTGTCCCGCGGCGGTCTCTTGAGCCCTTCAGGGGGCTTCGCCTGCCGTCCCCGGATCGGTAGCGGACGACGCGGCGGAAGCTCCAGCCAAAAAGATTTGCCGGGCGGCTCAAAATAATTGGCGGGGCTCAGGCGGGGAGCGGCGCCGCCGGCAGCCTGAGCTCGGCCCGCAGCCAGGCGCGGAACGCCTGCAGACGGTCCATGCGGGCCGCGGCCGGCGGATAGACCAGCCAGTAGGCGATGCGGCTGGTCACCTCGATGGAGAAGGGGGCCACGAGCAGGCCGGACTCCAGGTAGTCGTCGACCAGCGGCCGACGGCCGATCGCCACGCCCATCCCCTCGACGGCGGCGGTCAGCGCGAGCTGGACGGTGTCGAAGCGGGGGCCGTGGCGAGCGTCCACCTCCTGCAGGCTCCAGCCGGCGTCCGACGCCGCCTGCAGCCACTCCGGCCAGCCCTCCGGCGTGCGCGAGACGGTGATCAGGGTCTGGCGGGCCAGGTCCTCGGGCGTACGGATGGCGTTGGGGCCCCGCATCAGCGACGGGGCGCAGACCGGGAACATCACTTCCGGCACCAGCCGCTCGGCCGACAGGCCGGGCCAGGCGCCCTCGTGCAGGCCGCCGCGGATCGCCACGTCGGCGCCGATGTGGCGCAGGTCCAAGGGCTCGCCGAACTTCCCGGCGGTGTTCACCTCGATCTCGATCTGCGGATGGTCGGCGTGGAACTGGGACAGCCGGGGCACCAGGAAGTTGGACGCGAAGGAGGGCAGGCTGTTCACCACCAGCCGCTCGCGCCCGCATTCGTGGCTCAGCCGGTCGGCGCCGGCGTGCAGCAGGTCGAAGGCGGCGGTCACGGAACTCAGGAACTCCGCGCCCTGGCGGGTGAGCTGCAGGACGCGCGCCGTGCGGGCGAAGAGCTCCACGCCCAGGTGGTCCTCCAGCGCCCGGATCTGGTGGCTGACGGCGGCGGGGGTGACGTTGAGCTCCTCGGCCGCCTCCCGGGCGTTGCCCAGCCGGCCCACGGCCTCGAAGGCGCGCAGCGCGGTCAGGGGCGGCAGACGCCTCATGAGCGGACCCGAAGCTCGACGTGGCTCATGGCCCAAAGAGCTACGACAAATCCAATTTGCTTAGAATCCAAATTTTTCTGGTTTGGCCCCCGCCATGGCCCCCGCCTAGCATTCTCCCCAACGAGATAAGGGCCGGGACACCCGGTCCGCAGGGGGGAATGGAACGATGAACATCAGGGCTTTGCTGAGCACTGCTTCCCTGGCCGCGCTGGTCGGCGGGGCCGCGATCCCGGGCCTGGCCCAGGCGCAGACGACCGCCGCCGGCGGGGAGCTGGAGGAGGTGGTGGTGACCGCCCGGATGCGGGCGGAGTCGCTGCAGGAGACCCCCGTCGCGGTGACGGCCATCACCGAGGGCCAGATCGAGAAGATGGTCGTCCAGGACCTCTCGGACTTCACCCGGGCCGCGCCGAACTTCACCATCGAGGGCGTCGGGGCGATCCACCGCAACGCCTCGGTCGCCTACTCCCGGGGCATCGGCTACCAGGGCGTCGACCAGGCCATCGACCCCAGCGTCGGCATCGCCGTGGACGGGGTGTTCTTCACCCGCAACATCGGCGCGCTGCAGAGCACCTTCGACATCCAGCAGGTGGAGCTGCTGCGCGGGCCGCAGGGCACCCTGTTCGGCAAGAACACCACCGGCGGCGTGGTCAACATCACCACCAAGCAGCCGGCCGACCACCACACCTTCAGCGCGCTCGGCCGCGTCGGCAACTTCGGGCGTGCGGACGTCTCCATGGCCGCCGACCTGCCGGTGAACGACCAGCTGTCGTTCAGGATCTCGGCCACCAGCCAGTATTCCGACGGCTACATGCACAACCTCTACCGGGCGCCGAACGGGCTGAACCCTTCGGAGGAATGGCTGGCGGGGGACAATGTGAAGGCGCTTCGCGGGGCGGTGAAGTGGCGGCCGACCGACGAGCTGACCCTCAACCTGAGCGCGGCCTATGTGAAGGACCGCAGCGACTCCGTGGGCGGGGTGAACGCCTCGTTCCCGACCGACGCCCTGTCGCGCGCCGGCCGGCCCGGCTTCGGCTTCCCGGGCGGGCCGACCGATCCGTTCGTGGCCATGCGCAACTTCCCGAGCGGCGACTACCAGGACACCTGGGCCGGGACCCTCAACGCCACCTATGAGGGGCAGGGCTACCGTATCGTCTCGATCAGCGGGATCGTGCGCAGCTCCAACCTCTCCTACAGCGACTTCGACGTCACCGACCTGGCGTTCTTCGAGACCCTGGCCACCAAGCGTCACAAGCAGCTCTCGCAGGAGGTGCGGATCGAGTCGGCCACGGACGGGCCGCTGCAGTGGGTCGCCGGGGGCTACGCCGGCCAGACCGACTGGGACACGACCCAAATCTTCTTCCTGGCCGCGGTCACCCAGGAGGGGGCCGAGCAGAAGGACAAGACGGCGGCGGGCTTCGCCCAGTTCGACTTCAGCCTCACCGAGCAGCTCACCCTGACCGCCGGCGGCCGCTACACCTGGCAGGAGAAGGACTTCACCCGCTTCCTGCAGGTGCCCGTCGCCCAGTTCCCGCGGCCGCCGCTCCGCGCGGCGGAGGAGTGGTCCGACTTCACCTACCACCTCGGCGCCAACTACCAGATCAGCGACGACGCCATGCTCTACGGAAGCTATTCCACGGGCTTCAAGAGCGGCGGCTTCAACTCTCGCGCGGCCACGGCCTCGGCCATCGGCCCGTTCGATCCGGAGAAGGCCAAGGCCTGGGAGGTCGGGCTGAAGTCCGACTGGTGGGACCGCCGGCTGCGGCTGAACCTCGCCGCCTTCTGGAACAAGTACGAGGACCTGCAGGTGTCGATCTTCCGCCCCGCCGCCAGCGGCACGGGCGAGGAGCAGGTGGTGGCCAACAACGCCGACGAGCGCGCCCGGGGCGTCGAGGTCGAGCTGACGGTGCTGCCGGTCCCGAACCTCACCCTCACGGCCTCGGTGGGCTACCTCGACGCGGAGTACACCAGCTTCGTCGCCAACCTGACGGGCCGTCCGGCCAGCGCCACCAACCCCTGCGGCGGGACCATCGACCGCTCGCAGAAGGGCGCCTGCTACCTGGAGCCGACGCGGGTGCCGGACTGGACCAGCCGCATCGACGCCACCTACGACATCGATCTGGCGGGCGGCGGACGCGTCTCGCCCTTCGTCGCCTGGTCCTACGAAGACGCCCACTTCACCGACACGCTGAACGCGCCCCAGGGCTTCCAGAAGGCCTACCACATCTGGGACGCCAGCCTGACCTACGAGGCCCCCTCGGGCCGTTGGCAGGCGACCCTGTGGGGCAAGAACCTGGGCGACGTGGCCCACCGGCTGTCGGTGGTGCCGACCGCCGGCGTGCTCACCCAGCTCTATTTCGCCGAGCCCCGGACCTATGGCGTCGAGTTGCGGATGGTCCTGGGCGAGTAGCGCGCCGCGGCGCGAAGGAGGACGACATGGCCGAAGAACCGATGCGCTACTGCGGCGTGAACCACGTGGCCCTGGTCTGCCGGGACATGGCCGAGACGGTGGACTTCTACGAGAACGTGCTGGAGATGCCGCTCGTGAAGACGATCGACCTGCCGAACGGGCGGGGGCAGCACTTCTTCTTCGACTGCGGAGGCGGCGACACCATCGCCTTCTTCTGGTTCCCCAACGCGCCGGCCTATGCGCCGGGGATCGCCTCCATGCACCCCGACTACCAGAAGGTCGGCTCGCAGACGGCGCACGCGTCGATGAACCACCTGGCGGTGTCGATCCCGCTGGAGAAGTTCGACGAATACGCCGACCGGCTGCGGAAGAGGGGCGTGGCGCTGCGCGTGCTCAACCACGACGACGGGGAGAACCACTCGTCCGAGACGGTGTCTGACAAGACCTGGATCCGCTCCATGTACTTCCGGGACCCGAACGGCATCCACATGGAGCTGGCGGCCCTGACGCGCGCCTACGGGCCGCAGGACATCCGCCACGATCCCCTCAACGCCCAGGGCGAGCGCGTGCCGCGCAAGACCCGCGCGCCCGCCTGACGGAATCCCGATGAGCATGTCCGACGCGGCGGCCCCTGCAGCGGGCCTGACGGCGCCTGCGCCCTTCCCGAACCGGGCCTACGCCTGGTTCGTGGTGGGGGCGCTCTCCCTGGTCAACATGGTCTCCTACGTGGAGCGGCAGATCCTCACCCTGCTGTTCACGCCCATCAAGCGCGACTTCCAGCTCACGGACACCCAGGTGAGCCTGCTGGCGGGCGCCGCCTTCGTCATTTTCTACGTGATCTTCGGCCTGCTGTTCGGCCGGCTGGCGGACCGCTCGAACCGCAAGCGGATCATCATGGCCGGGGCGGTGTTCTGGGGCCTGGCGACCACAGCCTGCGGCCTGGCGCAGAACTTCACCCAGCTGTTCCTGGCGCGGATCTCGGTGGGGGTGGGGGAGGCCTCGCTCGGGCCCTCGGCGCTGTCGACGATCAGCGACTACTTCCCGCGCGAGCGGCTGGCGCGGGCGATCAGCTTCTACACCGGCTCCCAGTACGTGGGCGCGGGCCTGGCGCTGGTGGTCGGCGGCTTCGCGATCCAGATCGTCTCCGGCCTGCCGCCGCTGGACATTCCCTTCGTCGGCCCGCTGCGACCCTGGCAGATGACCTTCCTGATCGTCGGGCTGGGCGGGCTCCTGGTGCTGATCCCGATGTCCTTCGTCCGCGAGCCGGCCCGCCGCGGCGTGGCGAAGGCGCCGGCCGCCGGCGGCAAGGCCGACCGGTCCCAGCTCCTCGGCTTCCTTGGCGCGAACCGGCGGATGTTCCTGGCCCACTTCACGGCCTTCTCGATCAGCTCGATGCTCGGGTTTGGCACGGTCGCCTGGGCGCCCACCTTCTTCATCCGCGTGCACGGCTGGGCGCCGCAGGACATCGGCTACGTCTATGGCGCCATCCTGGCGGTGATGGGCTGCGCGGGCGTGCTGGCGGGCGGCCGGATCGCGGAATGGATGGAATCGAAGGGCGTGGCCGACGCCTACTTCGTCCTGCCGATGATCTCGCTCTCGGCCACGGCGGTGTTCTTCATCTCGGCCATGTTCGCGCCCACCGCGGAGCTGTCGCTGGCGCTGATCTTCTGCTCGACCTTCCTGTCCAGCTTCCCGGTGTCGCTGATCATCACCGCCCTGCAGGCGGTGGCGCCGAACCAGCTCCGGGGCCAGCTGGTGGCTCTCTACTACTTCATCGCCAACATCCTGGGCGTGGCGTCGGGGCCGACGGTGGTCGCCCTGCTCACCGACTACGTCTACCGCGACGAGATGGCGGTGGGCCTGTCGCTCGCAACCGCCAGCGCGGTGATCACGCCGATCGTGGTGACCATCCTGGCGCTCGGCCGCGCGGGCTTCCGCGACAGCCTGGCGCGGGCCGCCCAGCTCTACGCCGCCCCGGCGGCTGCGTGAGGCGGCGGCCGTGACCCTTCCCGGAGCTCGACGATGCCGCGACTGAAGCAAGTCTCCCGTGCGGAAGCCTCGCCCGAGGTCCTGCCGTTCTACGAGCAGATGTTCGGCGGCCGCGACCCGGTGGCCGAGCCCGGCACCGCCACCGGCACGCCGGGCGACTGGTGGACGGTCTGGGCCAATGTGCCGGGCATCCTGAAGGCGTTCAGCGCCTATCCGATGCGCGACGCGGCCCTGGACGCCCAGCTGCGCGAGCTCGCCATCGTGCGCACCGGCTACGCCCGGGGCAGCCAGTTCGTCTTCTCGCAGCACTGCAAGGCGGCCAGGCGGGCGGGCGTCCCGGAGGCCAAGATCGAGGCCGTCCCCTACTGGACCGTCGCCGAGGTCTTCACACCGCTGGAGCGGGCCGTGCTCGCCTATGTGGACGGGACGATCCTCGAGGGCGGGCGGGTGCACGACGAGGTGTTCGGGCGGCTGCGCGCGGGGCTGCCGGACGACCAGATCCTGATGCTCACCTATGTGATCAACATGTACCAGCTCCACGCCACGGCGACGAAGGCGCTGCGCCTCGAGTACGACGACGTGCCCGAGCGGGTGGTGGAGATCCCCGAACCGGCCGGGCCGACGCGCTGACCCCCTTCCAGAGACGGAGAGTTCGATGACCATCGGAGTGATCGCGCGCGTGAAGATCGCGCCGGGGCAGGAGCAGGCCTTCGAAGCTCTGTTCGCCGAGCAGGCGGAGCAGGTCAGGGCGAACGAGCCGGCCAACCGGCTCTACCGGCTGTTCCGCGACCGCGCCGAGCCCGGCGGCTACATCGTCATGGAGATCTACGACGACGAGGCGGCGCTGGAGGCCCACCGCGCCGCGCCGCACATGCTGGCCAACCGGCCGCGCATGGCGCCGCTGCTCGGCGGCAAGACGGTGGTGGAGATCTACGACGCCGCCTGACAGCACCGACGGCTGACGAACCTGGCGGCCCTTCCTTCCTCTTCTGGCCGCCGCAGGGCCCAGGGCGCGTCAGGCTCCCTGGGCCCTTCTTCTAGGCCTGCAGCACCGGCTCCGCCCCGGCGACGGCGTCGTCGGGCTCGCGGCGGCCTTCGTAGACGGCCTGGTCGAGCAGGCCCTGCCGTCGGGCGACGATGGTGGGGACGAGCGCCTGGCCGGCGACGTTCACCGCCGTGCGGCCCATGTCGAGGATCGGGTCGATGGCGAGCAGCAGGCCGGCGCCCTCCAGCGGCAGGCCGAGCGTCGAGAGCGTGAGGGTCAGCATGACCGTGGCCCCGGTCAGGCCGGCGGTGGCCGCCGATCCGATCACCGAGACGAAGACGATCAGCAGGTAGTCGGTGAGGCCCAGCGGCAGGCCGAAGAACTGGGCCACGAAGATCGCCGAGATGGCCGGGTAGATGGCCGCGCAGCCGTCCATCTTGGTGGTGGCGCCGAGCGGCACGGCGAAGGCGGCGTAGGCGCGGGGCACGCCGAGGCCGGACTCCGTGACAGTCTCGGTGACCGGCAGGGTGCCGATGGACGAGCGCGAGACGAAGCCCAGCTGGATGGCCGGCCAGGCGGCGCGGAAGAAGCGGATGGGGTTCAGCCCGTGGACCGCCAGCAGGGCCGGGTAGACCACCAGCAGCACCAGCGCGAGACCGAGGTAGACGGCCAGGGCGAACTGGCCGAGCTGGCCCAGCGCATCCCAGCCGTACTTCGCGACCGCCGTGCCCAGGAGGCCCACCGTGCCGATGGGGGTCAGGCGGATCACCCACCAGAGCACCTTGCGCACCACGGCGAGGGCCGAGGCGTTGAACGCCAGGAACGCGCGGCCGGCCTGGCCGGCCTTGAGGGCGGCGGCGCCGATCACCAGCGAGATGACCAGGATCTGCAGGACGTTGAACGAGACGCTGGTGGTGGCCGAGCCGTCGGCGAGCTTGGTGGAGGCCGTCAGGCCCAGAAAGTTCGCCGGCACCAGGCCGGTCAGGAAGTCCAGCCAGCCGCCGGTGGCGGAGGGGGCCTCGGCGTCGGCGGCGGAGACGCCCGCGTGCAGGCCGGGCTGCAGCACGAGGCCGAGGGCGATGCCGATGGCCACCGCGATCAGGGCGGTGATCGCGAACCACAGGAGGGTGCGCCAGACGAGGCCGGCGGCATTCTGCAGCTCGCGCAGGTTGGCGATGCTGGCGACGATGGCGGTGAACACCAGGGGCGGCACCAGGGCGCGCAGCAGCTGGATGAAGCTGGAGCCCACGATGCGCAGCGTCTCGGCGAGCGCGAAGCCGGGCTCGCCCTCTTCCGCCCCCAGGCTGCGGGCCAGGAGTCCGAGCGCGAGGCCCACGGCCATGCCGGCGAGCACCTGCCAGCCGAAGCCGCCGATGAACCGGGACGAGCGGGCCGAAGCCATGGGCGATCCTTCCTGCCGCTGGGGCGCAGCCGCATCTCTACCGCCGGGGTAGGACAAACCGCGCCGCCGAAATTCTGCGGCCGTCCCCAGAACGCCTGGGCGCCCGGAAACGGCGCCGGCGTTGCCGCATGGCGCGGCGCCCGCTAGGCCGGGGGCGATGCTCACCGATCCGGTCTTCTACCTGCTGGCGATCCCGGCCGTGGCGCTGATGGGGCTCGCCAAGGGCGGGTTTTCGGGCGTGGGCGCCATGTCCATGCCGTTGCTGGCGCTGGCGATCTCGCCGGTGCAGGCCGCCGCCATCCTGCTGCCGATCCTGATCGTCCAGGACGCCGTCAGCGTCTGGGCCTTCCGGCGCGACTGGGACCCGAAGATCCTCCTGGCGATGATCCCGGGCGCGCTGGTCGGGATCGTCGCGGGGTACCTGCTGGCGGCGAAGGTGTCGGCGGAGGCGATCCTGGCGGTGCTGGGGGCGATCTCGATCCTGTTCGCCGTGCAGCGGCTGTGGGCGTCGCGCGGCGGGCGGATCGCCGCGCCCGCCAACTCGCCGGCCTGGGTCGGCTCGCTGTTCGGGGTGGCGGCCGGGTTCACCAGCCAGATCGCCCACGCCGGCGGGCCGCCGTTCCAGATGTACGTCCTGCCGAAGAACCTGCCGCCGCCGGCGCTGATCGGCACCACGGCGATCTTCTTCGCGACCATCAACTGGCTGAAGGTCCCGGCCTACGCCGCGCTCGGCCAGTTCACGCGCGAGAACCTGCTCACCGCCGCGGCGCTCACGCCGCTGGCCATCGCCACCACCTTCGCCGGCGTCTGGCTGGTGCGGCGGGTGGAGGCCGAGCGGTTCTACACCCTGATCTACGTGCTCATGATCCTCGTCGGCGGCCAACTCCTCTGGGAGGCCTGGCGCGGCTAGGGCGCGTTCGCCTGGGGCCTATTCCGCGGCGACAGGCGTGCGGGCCGGCGCGCCCTCGTAGACGAAGCAGGCCTCGTCCAGGTCGATGGCCGGCAGCTCGTCCTTCTCCGCCCAGTAGTCCTGGGTGTGCTGCCATTCAGGCTTGTCGCCGCGCCTGGGCAGGAGGTGCAGGCCGCGCATCAGGTAGCCCGGGTTGAAGTTCTCCGGGTCGATCCAGGGCAGGAGCGGCATGTCCCTGTCCTCGGGCCGCAGGGCCACCATGACCTTCTTCGCCCCCTTCCGGTCCATGTGGCCGAGCAGGCGGCAGACGAAGTCGGCGATCAGGTCGGCGCGGAGCGTCCAGCTGGCCCGGAAATAGCCGAACACCCAGACGAGGTTCGGCACGCCGGTGAACATCATCCCGCGGTAGGTGACGCTCTGGGAGAAATCGAGCGGCCTGCCGTCCACGGTGAAGGCGATGTCGCCCAGGACGTTGAGGTCGAAGCCGGTGGCGGTGATCACCACGTCGGCCTCCAGCACCTTGCCGGACTTCAGCAGGATGCCGTTCTCGACGAAGCGGTCGATCTCGTCGGTGACCACCGAGGCCTTGCCCGCGCCCACGGCGCGGAAGATGTCGCCGTCGGGGACGAAGGCGATGCGCTGGCGCCAGGGCCGGTAGCGCGGCGTGAAGTGCTCGGCGGTGACCTCAGGGCCCACGAAGGCGCTGACGCCGGCCAGCAGCTCCTGCTTGACCACCTCGGGCTCGTGGAAGCTGCGCTGGGTGAAGGCGGCCTGGTCGTGCAGGATCTTGCGGCGCACGATCTCGTGGATCCACGCCTCCTCGACGTCCAGCTCGCGGAGCTGGTCGGCGAGTTCGATGGCGTTGCGGCCCGGCACGAAATAGGTCGGCGAGCGCTGCAGCATGGTCACGTGGGCGCAGGCGTCGGCGATGTTGGGGATCAGGGTCGCGGCCGTGGCGCCCGAGCCGATCACCACCACCTTCTTGCCGTCGAGCTGCGGGTCGTCCGGCCAGGTCTGTGGGTGGATGATCCGGCCCTTGAAGTCGGCCATGCCCGGCCACTCCGGCGTGTAGCCGGCCGACTGGCGGTAGTAGCCCTGGCACATCCACAGGAAGTTGGTGGTGAAGGCCACGCGCTCGCCGGTGTCCTCGCGCACGGCGTCGACCGTCCAGAGGTTGGTCTCGCTGGACCAGCTCGCGTCGAGGATCTTGTGGCGGTAGCGGATGTGCGGGGCGAGGTCGTTGTCCTCGATCACCTCGCCCATGTAGCTGAGGATCTCCTCGGCCGTGGCGATGGGCGGGCCGACCCAGGGCTTGAAGCGGTAGCCGAAGGTGTAGAGGTCGCTGTCGGAGCGGATGCCCGGGTACTTGTGGGTGAGCCAGGTGCCGCCGAAGCTCTCCAGCGCCTCCAGCACCACGAAGCTCTTGGCCGGGCACTGCTGCGTCATGTGATAGGCCGCGCCGACGCCGGAGATGCCGGCGCCCACGATCAGCACGTCGAAATGCTCGGCCGCCGCAGCGGTGGTGGCGAGTGGACTCGCGTTCATTCCTGCCTCCCTGGGCCCTGTCGTTCCCGCCACTTTCGGCGAAGCGCGCACGGCCTCCTTGATCGACGTCAAGCCAAACTGAACGTTGATAAGGAATCAAGCTGCTTCTTGCGGCCCTGACGGGTTTCCAGCTTCAAGCCAATGTGTAGACTCCTAAGCAACTGGAGGGGAAAGCATGGCGAATCCGGGACCGGAGGCCCTCGCGGCGCGGCTGCTCTGCGACGTGGACATCAGCCTCGTGGACGACGCGCCCGTGCCGCTCGGCCGCTCGCCGTGGCGCAACCGGCGGGTCAGCTACATCGCCGGCGGGACCTTCCGGGGCCCGCGGGTGAGCGGCGAGGTGCTGCCGGGCGGCGGCGACTGGTCCGAACTGGGCCAGGACGGGGCGGGGAACGCCGTCACCCTGATCGACGTGCGTTCGGCGTGGCGCGCAGACGACGGGACGCTGATCTACGTCACCTACTCCGGGCGGCTGGTCATTCCGGCCGAGGCGTTGCCGGACTTCCGCGATCCGGCCAAGGTCGAGGCGATGGATCCCGCACGCTACTACTTCCGCATCCAGCCGGTGTTCGAGGTGGCCGACGGCCCGTACGGCTGGCTGAACGCCACGGTGGCTGTGGGCTATGGCCACCGGACGGCGAAGGGCGTGCGCTACCGCGTCTTCGCGCTCGACTGAGGCAGAGCTTGAGCGACGACGTCAGCGGTCCGCCGCACCTGATCCTGGAGCTGATCAGCGCCTTCTACTGGTTCGACGAGGGGTTGCAGAACTACCTGCGGGCCCGCGGCTGGCCGGAGATCACCCGGCCGCAGTCGATGCTGATGGCCAACCTGGCGCTGGGCCTGCACCGGCCCTCCGACATCGCCCGGCGGCTCGGCGTGAGCCGCCAAGCGATCCACGTCACCGTGGGCCAGATGGTGGAGAAGGGGGTGCTCGAGCTGGTCGACGACCCCGACAACCGCCGCAACAAGCTGGTCGAGCTGACGCCGGTGGGCGAGGGCATGCGCCGCGACGCCCAGGCGGCCATGCGGACCATGGTCGAGGAGCTGGAGCGCCGGATCGGCGCGCGCAAGGTCGCGCAGCTGCGCCCCGGCCTGCTGGCGGACTGGGGCGAGCCGCTGCGGTTCGACGCGGAGGGGCGTCAGCTCTCCTGACGGCTCCAGGCCTGGCCGGCCCAGTCGGAGACCAGCTCGCCCTCGCCGGGGACCGGCACCTCGCGGATGCGCTCCTCGACGTTGTCGTATTCGAGCTTCAGCGCCTTGCACATGATCGCGTGGGTGACGTAGCCGCACACGTGGTAGGTGAACTCCAGGATGTCCTCGTCCGATAGGACCTGCTTCACCGCCGCGAACACCCCGTCGGGCGTCCGGCCGCGCTCCAGCACGAGGCAGTCCGCGTAGGCCAGCAGGGCGCGCTCGTCCTTGCTGTAGACGTCCGAGACCTGCCAGTCGGGGATGGCGGCGATCTTCGCCTCGTCCAGCCCGTTGCGGCGCGCGGCCTTGCAGTGCTGGGAGAAGACGAACTGGCTGCCGGCCACGTAGCCGGCCCGCAGGATGCCCAGCTCGCGGATCTTGGGGTCGAGCTTGGAGACGCTCCTGTCGGTGAACATGCCGAACATCCCGAAATGGGAGGTGGCGTGGTCGAACACCGGCGGGGAGAGCGCGAACACCGTCCACCAGTCGCCCGGCGTGCCGGTGGCGGTGCCGGGCTCGGCCACCGGGTCGCGCTCGCCGAACAGGCGGTCGTAGTACTTCAGAACGTTCGGCGACGCCTCGGCGCGCGGGACCTGTCTCAGGCGGGGCATGGGTTCGTCCTCCTCAGAATCTTGCACGGGCCCAGTCGCAGACCAGCGATGCGGCGGTGTTGCGGACCTCGGGGCTGTCCTCGAAGTAGTGGGCGCCGGGGATCAGCTCGAGGGTCTTGTCCTTCGAGCCGATGAAGGCGTGGATGTCGCGGGCGTCCTGCGGGAAGACGCCGGTGTCGGCCATGCCCTGGACCACCAGCGACGGCAACTCGAACTTCTGCAGGTGCGGCTTACCCTGGCACTTGGAGGTCTCGAGGCTCCACATGGAGAGCCAGGTCTTCAGATTGTTGGCCCGGCCGATGGAGGGCGTGCGGTTGGCCACCGCCGGATGGCCACGGTAGCACATGGGCGTCGGCCGGTCGGACGGGTCGATGGTCCCGTCCATCATGCGGAGGTCGCCCCAGCAGCGGAACATCGGGAACAGGCGGTCGGGGGTGCCGGCCTCGTTCAGCCGCTTCAGCTCGGCCTTGGCCCAGTCGGTGATGCGCTGATTTCGCGCCTTCTGGGCGGCCCGGTATTTCGCAATGAACTCAGGGGAATAGGGCGGCTTGTTCGCCTCGCTGAACGGGTCGAGCTCCGGGTCGGTGGGCACGGGGTCGAATTCGTCCACCACCGAGGCGTCCATCCAGTCGGTCAGCACCTCGGGACGACCCTGGTGGGCGTTCAGGGAGACGTAGAGGTCGGCCTTGGGCAGGGAGGCGTAGGCCTCCCGGGCGGCCTCAGGCAGGAGTTCGGTCATGGTGGGGCTGATCGCCTCGCCCTGGTAGGCGCCCATCAGCGAGCCGCCGCCGGAATTGCCCAGGATGATGATCGTCTCCACGCCCTGGTCACGCAGCCAGCGCATGCCGACCCCGATGTCCAGGATGGCGTGCTCCAGCAGGAACTGGTCCTCGAAGCCGCGGTAGCGGGTGTTCCAGCCCAGGAAGCCGAAGCCGCGCCCGGCGATGTAGGGAGCGATGTAGTGCTCGGAGAAGTCCACGTTGTAGTGGGTGGCGATGAACGCCGCCTTGGGCTTCTGGCCCTTCGGCGTCCAGTAGATGCCCTGGCAGGGGTGCCCGCCGGCCATGATCCGCGGCGCGGTCGGCGAGGGGAAGCCCAGGAACTGGGTGTCCACCTTCGTCAGCAGCTCGCTCAAGCCTTCCATCGTCTCTCCCCCTGGTCTTATAGTTCGGTATCTAAGCAATAGAGGCGACGTGGCGTCATGCAAGACCTGATGCAGGACATCCCGCTCACGCTGGACCGGATCATCGACCACGCCGCACGCTGGCACGGCGGGCGCGAGATCGTCAGCCGCGACGCCGAGGGACGGGTCACTCGCACGACCTACGCCGAGGCGCATGCGCGGGCCCGGCAGGTGTCCAACGCGCTGAGGGCCGAGGGGATCGGCCTGGGCGACCGCGTCGCCACCATGGGCTGGAACGGCTACCGCCACTTCGAGGCCTGGTACGGGACGATCGGAATCGGGGCGGTGCTGCACACCCTCAACCCCCGCCTGTTTCCCGAGCAGATCGCCTACATCGTCAACCATGCCGAGGACCGGCTGATCCTGGCGGACCTAGCCTGCAAGCCGCTGATCGACCAGATCCTGCCGCAGTGCCCGACCGTGGAGAAGGTGATCTACCTGGACGAGGCGTTCGACGCCTGGATCGCGCCGCATTCCCCGGACTGCGCCTGGGGCGGGTTCGACGAGCGGACGGCGGCGGGGCTCTGCTACACCTCGGGCACGACCGGCAATCCGAAGGGCGTGCTCTACGGGCACCGGTCGAACTACCTGCACTGCATGATGACCCTGCAGGCCGACGCGCTGGCGCTCTCGGCGCGGGACACGGTGCTGCTGGTGGTGCCGATGTACCACGCCAACGCCTGGGGCGTGGTCTACTCGGCGCCGGCGGTGGGGGCGAAGCTGGTCCTGCCCGGCCAGCGGATGGACGGCGCCTCGATCCATGAACTCCTCGAGACGGAGGGCGTCACCTACTCGGCCGCCGTGCCCACCGTCTGGCAGATGCTGCTGACCCATCTGAAGGAGACCGGGGGCCGGCTCTCCACGCTGCAGCGGGTGACCATCGGCGGCTCGGCCGTGCCGGAGAGCCTGATCCGCACCTTCCACGACGACTACGGGATCGACGTGATCCAGGGGTGGGGGATGACCGAGACCTCGCCGCTGGCCACCGTCTCGGTTCCGGACGCGGAGGTGGCGAGGCTCCCCTTCGAGGAGCAGGTGCCCTACAAGCTGAAGCAGGGCCGGCTGCTCTGCGGCCTCGACCTGAAGCTCGCCGACGACGCCGGGAACACCCTGCCGCACGACGGGCGGACCTTCGGCCGGCTGATGATCAAGGGGCCGACCATCGCGGCCGGCTACTTCAAGGCCGAGGGCGGCCGGGTGCTGGACGAGGACGGATTCTTCGACACCGGCGACGTCTCGACCATCGATCCCGAAGGCTACATGCAGATCACCGACCGGGCGAAGGACGTGATCAAGTCCGGGGGCGAGTGGATCAGCTCCATCGAGGTGGAGAACATCGCCGTCGGCCATCCGGCCGCCGAGCTGTGCGCGGTGATCGGCGTGGCGCATCCCAAGTGGGACGAACGGCCGATCCTGCTGGTCAAGCTGAAGCCCGGCCGGACCGCCACCAAGGAGGAGTTCCTCCAGTTCCTCGAGGGCAAGATCGCCAGGTGGTGGACGCCCGACGACGTGCTCTTCGTGGACGACATCCCGCTCGGCGCGACCGGCAAGATCGACAAGAAGCTGATCCGCCAGCGGATGCAGGGCTATGCGCTGCCGTTCCCGGTGGAGCCTGTGCGATGAACATCCGCGGCAGGACCGCCCTGGTCACCGGCGCGGGCTCGGGTATCGGGCGGTCGACCGCCGTCATGCTCGCCGAGCGCGGCGCGGCGCGGGTCTGGCTGCTGGATCGCGACGAGGCCGGGGCGGGGCAGACGGCGCAGCGTCTGACCGAACTCGGCTGCGACGGGATCGTACGCGCCTTCGACGTGACCGATTTCGCGCGGCTGGAGGGAGTGTTCGCCGAGGCCGAGGCGCGTGGCGGCCTGGACATCGTGTTCAACAACGCGGGCATGGTGGTGGGGCTGGAGCTGTTCCCGGAGACCAGCGCCGAGCGGATCCACGCCATCGTCGACCTGAACCTGAAGGCCGTGATCTTCGGGACGCAGTTCGCCGTGCGGCAGATGCGTGGCCGCGGTGGGGGCGTGGTGATCAACACCTCGTCGGGGGCCGCGCTGCACACCGGCTTCCGCGACTGGCTCTACACGGCGACCAAGGCCGGCGTGCTGGCCTTCTCGAAGTCGTGCCTGCCGCTGAGGGACGCCTGCAACGTGCGGGTCAACGCCGTGCTGCCGGGGCTGGTGGACACGCCGATCCTCAAGACCACCGGGGACGGCGAGCTGGCCGACTGGATGGCTCCGATCCTGGCCAGCAACGTCGCTCTGCCGCCCGAGGCCATCGCCGAGGCCGTGATCCGCATCGTCGAGGACGATGCGATGGCCGGCGAGGGGGTGGAGGTCCGCGGCGGCTAGGAACCCGAGCCGAGAAGCAGGCTTTACCGCCGGGCCTGGAGCCCTTAGCGAGCAGGGTTCCCTTCCAAACGAGGAGCTCTGAATGGCCACCGGCCTAGTCGCCCTGCTGGACGATGTCGCCGCCATCGCGAAGCTCGCGGCGGCGTCCCTGGACGACGTGGCCGGCGCCGCCGGCAAGGCGGGGGCCAAGGCCGCCGGGGTGGTGGTGGACGACACCGCCGTGACCCCCGGCTACGCCATGGGATTCACCCCCGAGCGCGAGCTGCCGATCGTCTGGAAGATCGCGCTGGGTTCGCTGAAGAACAAGTTCTTCTTCCTGCTGCCGGGCGCCCTGCTGCTCGCCGCCTTCGCGCCCTGGGCGGTGACGCCGATCCTGATGGCCGGCGGCGCCTACCTCTGCTTCGAGGCCATGGAGAAGATCGTCGAGGCGGTGAAGGGCGAGGAGGTCGGCGACGAGCCCGGCGAGCTGGCGCTGAGCTCCGAGGAACTCGAGAAGGAGAAGGTGCAGGGGGCCATCCGCACCGACCTGATCCTCTCGGGCGAGATCATGGCCATCTCGCTGGCCACGGTCGCCGACCGACCCTTCCCGATCCAGGCCGCGTCCCTGGCCCTGGTGGGCCTGCTGATCACCGTCGGCGTCTACGGGGTCGTGGGGCTGATCGTGAAGATGGACGACATCGGCCTGCACATGTGCCGGCGGCCAGGCACGCTGTCGAAAAGGGTGGGTGAGGGCCTGGTGCGGGGCATGCCGACGGCGCTCGCCTTCCTCTCCACCGTCGGCACGGCGGCGATGCTGTGGGTCGGCGGCGGGATCATCGTGCACGGCCTGCACGAGTTCCATCTGACCCCGATCCCGGGGATCGTGGACCAGCTTGCCCACGGCGCATCGGCGGTTCCGGGTGTCGGCGCGATCACCGGCTGGCTGGTCACCGCGGCGGCCTCGGCCGTCGTCGGGCTGGTGATCGGCGGAGTCATCGCCGGCGCCCTCCACCTGTGGCACGCGCGGAAGGGCGCGCACTGAGCGGCGTGAAACGTCCCACCGTCGCCAGCCTGAAGAGGGTCAACGCCGAGAACCTGGCCGGGCTCGGCGCCGAGCGGCTGGCCGAGATCCTGGTCGGTGTGGCCAACACCCGGCCGGAGCTGAAGCGGCGCCTGCGGATGGAACTGGCCGCCGCCCAGGGCGCGGAGCACCTCGCGCTCGAGATCGACAAGCGGCTGGGCTCGCTGGAGACCAGCCGCTCGAAGGTGTCCTGGCGTCAGCGCGCGACCTTCATCCGCGACCTCGACGCGCTGCGCGACCTGATCGCCGGCCGGCTGGCGCCGCTGGACCGGCCCGCGGCGCTGGAGCGGCTGTGGCTGTTCATGGAGGTGGCGTCCCGGGTGAACCTGCGGGTCCGGGACCGTGACGGCTCGATGGCGGCGGTGTTCGAGCGGGCGGCGGGCGACATCGGGGCGCTGCTCCGGGAAGCCGACGGGACGGCGGCCGCCGAGGCGCTGGCCTCGGCGGTGACGCGCAATCCGGGCGGCTGGACGGCGTGGCTGCCCCTGGCGCTGGAGGGCGCGCCGCCGGGGCTGGCGCAGGCCGCGCTGCGGAGCCTGAGCGCGCGCGCCGGCGCGACGGCGGCCTGGCTGCCGGTCATCCGGGGGCTCGCCGACGCCGCCGGCGATGCGGACGCCTATCGCTCCACCTTCACCGCCGAGGCGCTGCGGACGCCGCCGGTCGCCGCCGAGGTCGCCGAGCGCCTGCTGCGCGCGGAGCGCATCGAGGAGGCGGGGCGGGTGCTGGAGGCGGCGGCCGCCAAGCCGCCCGCACGAGGCTGGACGGGCGCGAGAGCCCGCCCGGCGGAGCCCGACTACGACTGGGAGACGGCCTGGATCGAATACCTCGACCGGTCCGGGCAGGGGGCGGCGGCGCAGGCTGCGCGGTGGGAGTCATTCGAGCGCACCCTGTCGGCGGAGCGGGCGAAGGCGTTCACCCGCCGGCTCAGCGGCTTCGACGACGTGGAGGCGGAGGGGCGCGCCTTCGAGCGGGCGGCGGCCCACGAGGACTTCCAGCGCGGGCTGCAGTTCCTGATGGACTGGCCAGCGCTGCCCGAGGCGGCCCGGATGATCCAGGATCGCGCCGACGAGATCCGGGTGGACGACGATCTGACTCAGCTCTGGGCGGCGAAGCTGCGAGGGCGACATCCTGGCGCCGCCCACCTGCTGCTGCGCAGGGCCGCCGCCGCGGCGTTCCGCCGGCGCGATTTCGCCACCTGCGACCGGCTCACTCAGGAGGCGGACTCGATCGCCCTGCCCGAAGGCTAGGGCCTGAGCCGTTCGGCGAGGAAGATCACTCGCTTCACCATCAAGGGCAGGAGCTGTTTCGGCAGCGGCTCGATGAGCTCGGCGCCGTCGAAAGCCTTCTCCGCCAGCGGCACGAGCACCTGTTCGGTCGCCACGAGCGTCTGGATGGTGCCGAGGATCTGGCGCAGCGCCAGGAGGCCGCGCAGGCCGCCGAACGGGCCGATGGAGGCGGACATGATCCCCGCCACCTTGCCGCGGAAGGCGGGGAGCGCCACGAGGCTCTCGCCCGGCCGCGGGCGCGAGACCCAGTCTATGGCGTTCTTCAGGGCGCCCGAGACCGAGCCGTTGTACTCCGGCGAGGCGATCAGGAAGCCGTCGTGCTCGATGAACAGCCGGCGGAGCTCGTCCGCGGCAGGCGGGAAGGCGCTGGCCTCCAGGTCGCCATCGTACAACGGCAGGTCGAAGTCCCTGAGACGGATGGAGGTCACCTCGGCGCCCTCGGCGCGGGCCATCTCCGCCGCCACGTCCAGCAGGCGCTGGTTCAGCGAGCCCTCCCGCGTGCTGCCCGCGAAGGCAAGCAGCTTCACCCCGGCCATGATCCTCTCCCGGTCGCTTCTAATTGCTTAGATATCTATCTGATCGGGAAGCCGCCGCCAACGGCTCAGGCGGAGGCGTCGGTGGGCGGCGCGTCCACCTCGGGCGCGAGGTTGCGGCCGACGTGCTGCAGCAGGCGGCGCAGGGTGGCGACCTCGTCGGGGCTGAGGCCGCGCAGGGCGATCCCGTTCACCTCGGCGACGCAGGGGGCGAGGACGGCCTGCAGCTTCTTCGCCGCGGGCGTGAGGAAGACGTGGATCTTGCGCCGGTCGTCCTCGCTCTGCCGACGTCGGACGAAGCCGCTTTTCTCCAGGCTTTTCAGGGCGGTTACGGTGGTCGGCTCACGCATGCCGACACGCCGGGAGAGTTCGCGCTGGGTGAGACCGTCCTCGCGCCAAAGCACGCGCAGGAAGCGCCACTGGCCGGCGGTCACGCCGTGGGGCAGGGTGCGCCTCTCCAGCGCCCGCGAGAAGCTGCGGAAGGCGATGCGGCTGAGGTAGCCGATGGAATTGTTCGGGTCGGCGTAGAAGTCCGCCGCGGTCGCCTTGTCCATGCCGCATCCTTCGCACCTGAAGCGTCGAGGATCAACGTGGGCGGGAGAATGGCCCGATTGACACTCTTCCGCGCCCCTCCTAGCAAAGTGTAGAATTCTAAGTAATCGCCTGAGGGGGACCTTTGGAAAAGCTCGCTGGCCTGCCGCTGCTGCCGACCACGATCGTGGGGAGCTATCCGCAGCCCGAGTGGCTGATCGACCGCGAGGGGCTGAAGAGCCGCCTGCCGCCCAGGGTCCGCGCGCGGGAGCTGTGGCGCATCCCCGAGCCGATGCTGGCCGACGCCCAGGAGGCCGCGACCCTGGTGGCCATCAGCGACCAGAAGCTGGCGGGGATCGACATCGTCGGCGACGGCGAGATGCGGCGGGAGAGCTACTCCAACCGGCTGGCGACGGCGCTGGAGGGGATCGACATCGACCAGCCGGGCACGGCCATCGACCGTACCGGCAAAGCCAATCCGGTGCCGCGGGTCGCGGGTCCGATCCGCCGCCGCGGGCCGATCGAGGCGCAGGACGCCCGGTTCCTGAAGGAACGCGCCGGCGGCTGGGTGAAGATCACCCTGCCGGGCCCCTTCACCATGACCCAGCAGGCGCAGAACGACCACTATCCGGACGACGCGGCCATGGCGATGGCCTACGCCGCGGCGGTGAACGAGGAGGTCCACGACCTGTTCGCCGCCGGCGTCGACGTGGTCCAACTCGACGAGCCCTACCTGCAGGCGCGGCCCGAGCAGGCCCGCGGCTACGCCATCGAGGCCATCGAGCGGGCGCTCGACGGCGTGAAGGGGATCACCGCCCTGCACGTCTGCTTCGGCTACGCCCACGTCCACCAGGGCGCGGAGAAGCCGAAGGCCTACGAGTTCCTGGCCGAGCTGGACCGCTCCAGCGTGGACATCATCTCCATCGAGGCGGCGCAGCCGCGGCTCGACCCGGCGATCCTGGCGGAGCTGCCGTCGAAGCGGATCATGTACGGGGTCATCGACCTCAACGATCCGGCCATCGAGACGCCCGAGCTGGTGGCCGAACGCATCCGCGAGGCCCTGCCTTACGTGGACGCCGAGCGGCTGGTGATCGCCCCCGACTGCGGGATGAAGTACCACCCCCGCGAGGTCGCCTTCGGCAAACTCAAGGCCATGGTCGACGGGGCCCGCATCGTGCGCGGCGAACTGGCCGCCGGCTAGCGGCCCGCCTCAGGGCGCGACGGCCTTGGCCCTGGGGCGCCGCCACCGCCACGCGGCGACTGCGCCCGCCAGCACGATGACGGTCCACCCGGCCGCCAGGCGCTTGAGCAGGTCGCCGGCCTCCATGAGCAGGGTCGTGAAGTCCACATTGCCGGTTCGCCAGAAGATCCACTCGCCGCCCAGCCGCGTGGCGAGCAGCGGCGCCCCGGTCTCGAGCACCACGATCCCGTCCCCTGTGTTCGGGTCGATCCGCGCCGCCGTGTTGATCTCCGGCTCGTTGTTGCCGTCGTGGCCGATGATGAAGCCGCCGGCGTTGTTCGGCGCGTACAGCATCGTCCCGAGGCCCCAGATGTCGGCGCCCATCTGCCGGGCCTCGGGCCGGCGCATGGCTTCCAGCGTCTCGGGCTTGAGGACGCCCCAACCGGGGGGCTCGCCGTTCGGCCCCGGCAGGTGGGCCTGCAGGAAGCGCGTCATGTCGGCGGCCGAGGTGTAGAGCGAAGCCGCGGCCAGGCCGGTGAAGCGGTAGAGCGTGGCGGGCCGCCCGTGGGCGTCATAGGAAGCCGCGACGTTGCCGGGCGGAGCCGTATCGATATCGAAGGTCGATCTCGTCATGCCGAGCGGCCGGAACACGTCCTGCTTCATGTAGGCGTCGAAGGGGCGGCCGGAGACCTCCTCTATGACGAGCTGGAGCAGGGTGTAGCCGCCGCCGGAGTATTCGAACCGGCTTCCCGGCTCCGCGCCGACCCGGACGATCCCGTCATGGCCGGGCGAGGCGTCGGCGGCGCGGGTGAGGGACTGCTCGATCGTCTGCACCGGCCGGCCGGGCGGGAAACCACCGTAGCCCAGGCCGTCCGTGAGGCCCGCCGTGTGGCTGAGCAGGCGGCGGACCGTCACCTTGCCGTTGTCGAAGTCGCTCGCGGGCAGGGACCAGCGGGTCAGGTAGGTCGACACGGGCGCGTCGAGGTCGAGCTTGCCGGCCTCCACAAGCCTCATCACGCCCCACGCGGTCACCCATTTGCTCAGGGAGGCGACCTGGAACAGGGTGTCGCCATCGACCGGCTCGCCGGTGGAGGTGAAGTGCGTGTCGAGGACCCGCCCGTCGTCGAGGAGGACCAGGGCGAGGTTGCCGGGGCGGGCCGCGTCGGCCTGGGCGATCGCCGCCGTCGCGAAGGCTCGCGCGTCCCCTGCAGGCGCCAGCGGCCGCCGGCCCCAGCCTTCCAGCGCAGCCGCGACGACGCCCGCCGTCCAGACGATCAACGCCAGGACGGCGACGAGGACGATCCTGAGAATGCGGCCCATCAGTTCTGCTCCCCCCGAGCGAGGAGCTTAGGCGGATATGTTCGCGGACGTCGAGACGCCGGCGGGCCGGCCGGCGCTGGCGCTATCCAGCCAGCCAGTCCGTGAGCAGTTGGGTGACCGTCACGGGCTTCTCCAGGGTGGCCAGGTGGCCGCAGTCCTCCACCACCTCGAGCCGCGCGCCGGGGATTCCGGAGACGATCTCGCTCTGGTGGCCCTCTGTGGTGATGCCGTCCTGGCGGCCCCAGAGGACCAGGGTGGGACAGGCGATCCCGGCGAGCGTGGGGCGGCTGTCGGCGCGAGCCATGATCGCCCGCTGCTGGCGCAGGAAGGTCTCCGCGCCGGTCTCCGCCGCCATCCTGCGCACCACGGAGAGCAGGGGCTCGTCCTCGCGGCGGGCGGGATGGACGAGGATGGGGATGCGTTCCTCCACCACGTCGTCGAACCTGCCGGACTCCACCAAGCGGATGTAGCCCTGCCGCCGCTCGGTCTGGGCGGGCCCATCGTTCGGCGCGAGGGTGGCCAGGAGGGCGAGGCTCGTCACGCGTTCGGGCTGGCGGCGCATCACCTCGAAGGCGACGAAGCCGCCCATGGCCTGGGCGACGAGGTCGAAGCGCTCCGGCGCGGCGGCCAGCAGGCGCTCGGCCATCCCGCCTATGGTGTCGTCCCGGGTGTGGTCGGCGAACACCACCTCGTGGCGCTCCCGCAGGGCCGGCGCCTGCGGAGCCCAGACTTCGTCGGTGAGGAGCTGGCCGGTGACGAGGACGACGGTCAATTCACACCACCTGGTTCAGGAGCGGGACGCCGTCGCGCAGCCGGCGGCAGTTGTCGAAGGCGACCACCAGGCTGCGGGCCAGGGTCTCGGGCGTAAGCCAGGCCACGTGCGGGGCGAGCACGACATTTGGCAGGCCGAGCAGCGGGTCGGCCGGGTCCACCGGCTCGCCGTTGAACACGTCGAGGCCCGCGCCGCCGAGCTGGCCGGCGGTCAGCGCCTCGCAGAGCGCCTGCTGGTCCACCAACTCACCGCGGGCGGTGTTGATGAGGATGGCGCCCCGCTTCATACGCCAGAGCGCCAGGCCGTCGATCACGCCGCGGGTGTCCTCGGTGAGGGGGATGTGCAGGGAGAGGATGTCCGCGCGCTCCACGACCTCCCCCAGTTCGCAGAAGCGGCCGACGGCGTCGGGCTTCTCCGCCCGGGCGGTGTAGATCACCTGCGCCCCGAGCGCCTGCAGCGCCGGGGCCAGCCGCTTCGGGACCTCGCCGTAGCCCACGAAGCCGACGGTGCGGCCGGCGATCTCGCCCACGGTGTCGAGCACGGCCAGGTCCGGCCTCCAGCCGTCGCCGGCCCGCACCAGCGGATCGAAATAGGTCACCCGGCGGAGCACGGCGAGCATCAGGGCGAGCGTCATCTCCGCCACGGCCTGGCTGTTGACGCCCGGCATGTTGGCGACGGCGATGCCGCGCTCGCGGGCCGAGGCCAGGTCGATGGTGTTCACGCCGACGCCAAGCTTCTGGATCAGCTTCAGGCGCGGCGCCTGGTCCATCATGTGGGCGGTGACGGGCTTGAGCACGTGGAGCATCACCTCGGCGTCGGCGAACTCCCGGGCGAAGGCCGCGTCGTCGGTCTCGTCCACGATGGCGGTCTCGACGCCCGCGCCGGCCGCCTGGCGGGCGAGCTCGGCCTGGAACCCCTCGCTGGCGCGGTAGTGGAGGACGGCCTTCATTCCTGCCTCTCGGGGATCCCTCGGCCGACGGACGCGGGCAGGGCGCCCGCGCCGGCGTAGACCGCGTCATCGCCCATCTGCTCCTCGATGCGAAGCAGCTCGTTCCACTTGGCCATCCGTTCGGAGCGGGTGAAGGAGCCGACCTTGAGCTGGCCGGCGTCCCAGCCGACCGAGAGGTGGGTGATGGACACGTCCTCGGTCTCGCCGGAGCGGGCCGAGACGATGGCCGCCCAGCCCAGCGCGCGGGCGGCGTCCAGGGCGGCCTTGGCCTTCGTCACCGTGCCGGCCTGGTTCACCTTCACCAGCACGGCGTTGCAGGCGCCGGCGTCGGCGGCGCGGCGGACCCGCTCCGCGTTCGTGACCAGGAAGTCGTCGCCGATGATCTGCACGCGCTCGCCCAGACGCTCCGTGGCCAGCGCCATGCCGGCCGTGTCGTCCTGGCCGACAGGATCCTCGATGGAGAGGATCGGGAAGCGCGCGGCCCAGCCGGCCACCCTCTCGACCATGGCCTCGGAGGTGAGTTCGGCGCCGTCCAGCGGCAGGCGGTAGCCGTCGCCATGGGCGAGCTCGTTGGCGGCCACGTCGAGGGAGATGAAGACGTCCTCGCCAGCCCGGTGGCCGCTGCGGTCGATCGCCTGCGCCAGGGTCTCCAGCGCCTCCTCGTTGGAGGCGAACATAGGCCACCAGCCGCCCTCGTCGGCGACGCCGGCCAGCCTCCCGGTCTGTTCCATGATCGCGCCGGCGGCGCGGTAGACGTCGGCGGTGATCTCGAAGGCGCGGCGGACGGTGGGCGCGCGGGGGCACATGACCATGAAGTCCTGCACGTCGGTGCGCCGGCCGGCATGGGCGCCGCCGCCGAAGATCTGCACCTCGGGAAGGGGGATGCGGACCGGCCGGCCCTCCGCCAGGTGACGCCACAGCGGCCGACCCTTGGCGGCGGCGGCGGCGTGCAGGGCGGCCAGGGAGACGGCGACGGCGGCGTTGGCGCCCAGGCGGGCGAAGTTCGGCGTCCCATCCAGGCCGGCCAGCACGGCGTCGAGACCGGCCTGGTCCCGGACGTCGCGGCCCGCCAGGGCGTGGGCGACCTCGCCGTTCACCGCGGCCACGGCGCGGTCGACCCCGAAGCCGCCGAACCGGTCGCCCCCGTCGCGCAGGTCGATGGCCTCGTGGGCGCCGCGCGAGGCGCCGGCCGGCGCGCAGGCGCGGCCGGTCGCCCCGCCCGCCAGGGTGATTTCGGCCTCCACGGTGGGCCGGCCGCGGCTGTCCCAGATCTGGCGGCCGCGGACGGTGGCGATCTCGTGCTTCATGGGGCTTCCCGTCGGTCGTGGATCTCGCGGGCCGCGTCGGCGAAGCGGGGGGCGGGCAGCGACAGGAGGGCGGTCGCGGCGCCGCGCACCCGGGCCCTGTCGGTCTCCGCCGTCAGGTATTCCACCGGCGACTTGCCGTCGACGCGGGCGAGCAGGAGTCCGGCCAGCAGCGGGGCGGCGCGGGCCTCCAACGCCTCAGGCGGCTCCCAGGCGACGCCGTCCAGGTAGGCGCGGACGAGGGCCTCGAAGGCCGCGGCGTAGGCCGGTGCGTGCTGCGGCTTCCACACGGCCTTGAGCAGCAGGTGATTGGCGCAGAAGGCGATGTCGAAGGCCGGGTCGCCGTACCAGGCGCACTCGGCGTCGAGGAACACCGGGCCGTCCGGGCCGGCGAGGATGTTCTTGGGGCTGACGTCGCCGTGGACCAGGGCGCGCCGCGTGCCGAGCGTGGTCTCCGCGATTTCCGAGAGACGGCCGGCGAGCCCGGGGTGGGCGGCCGCGGTGTGGGCCAGGTAGGGCTCGATCCGCAGGCTCACGAACATGGCGTCGGTGGCGAAGGTCCGCGCCAGCTCCGGGGAGTCCGCCGTCCGGGCGTGGGCTGTGGCGAGCGCGCGCCCGACCGCAGCGGCGAAGCCCGGATCGACGCGGCCGGCGGCCAGTTCGACCTTCCAGACCGGGTGCGTGGCGGGCTCGAACCAGGTCATGGCGAACAGGTGCCGCGCCGTGTCTTCCGCAAGGACCTCGGGGACGATCGGCCCGCCCAGCGGCCCCACCGCCCGCAGCCAGGCGGCCTCGTTGGCGGAGCGCTCCACCGGCGCGCGCCAGTCGGCGGCGACCTTCAGGCGGGCCAGCGCCCGCTTCACGCAGACGGGCCCGCTCCCCAGATCGACCCGGAAGACGTCGCTGGAGACGCCGCCCGCCAACGGCGTGACCGGCGGCCGCTCGTCAGGGCCGGCCAGACCTGCGTCGCGCAGCCAGCCTGCGATCTCCTCCCGCGGATGGTCCATGTCCATCCATTAGATATCTAACGAAATGCGGTCCAGCCTCAACCCGGCCGGCGTCAGAAGGTCTGGCGGAAGAGGGCGACGTGGGCGGAGTCCAGATACTCATCGAGCCGGGCGATCTTCCCCTCGCGCATGCGGCAGATGATGGCCGCGGGCAGGCTCACCCGGCTGCCGTCCTTGCGCGTCCCGCGCAGCACGTGCTGCTGCACGAAGCCGCCGGGGAAGACCTCGAGCCGCCGGTCGTCGTAGACCCGGTCGCTGATGCGCCCGACCATGCCCTGGAGCGTGGCGACGTTCTCCTCGCGGGTCTGCACCTTGTCATCGAAGTTGTGCCAGATGCCCACGTCGGGCGTGTAGCTGTCGCGCACGGTGTCCACGTCGCCCTGTTCGATGGCGTCGAAGAACCGCTTGGCGAAGGCGCGCACGGCGGCCTCGTCCATGGTCGTCCTCCCGGTGGTGGTCGTGTCCGGCCCTACTCGGCCGGTTGCAGCTTCCGCCGCTTGGCGAGCGGCACGACGACGGTCTCGTCGCGCACGCCGTCGGCGGTCATCGGCGCGTGCGCCACGTCGTCCTCGTCGAACGGCTTGCCGACCCAGGAGGCGAACTCCAGGCAGACGCCGTCCGGATCGAAGAAGTAGATCGAGCGCACGAAGACGTCGTCGGTGACCTCCTCGCTGGAGGCGCTGGGCGAGTTGTCGTGGTTGAGGATCTTCGAGACCGCGATCCCCTTGTCCTTCAGCCGCTGGACGTACTCGTCGAACTTCTCGGCCGGCACGTCGAAGGCGATGTGGTTCATCGAGCCGTGCGCGGACGCGATGTTCCCCTGGGTGGGCAGGTTCGCCGGCGACGAGCGGCCGGGCTCGGCCGGCGGGGCGTCCTTGAACCAGAAGAAGGCCAGGCTGTCGCCGTTGCCGATGTCGAAGAAGAAGTGCTGGCCCAGGTCCCGCGGCAGGTCGAGGGTCTTGATCAGCGGCATCCCCAGCACGTCGCGGTAGAACTTCACCGTCTCGGCCATGTCCTTGCAGACCAGAGCCAGGTGGTTCACTCCCCGGATCTCGAATTCGGTGTTCCTGTTCGCCATGACGTCCTCCACGTCTTTCGCCGTCTGACGCCGCTCAGCCGAGCGGCTCTGCGGCGCCGCCAAGCCCCGCAGCCGGAGCTTAGCCAATACTTCGGTATTTAAGCAATCATACGCCCTTAGCCTGCAAACCGTCAACTTCGTTGATGGTGGCGGGGGCGACGCCGGACGCAAGTTCGCGCCTCGCGTGGCGCGCCGCCAGCAGGAAATGGGTCCCGGCCCAGAAGAAGAGCAGGACCACCGCCATGAGGGCGAAGCGCACCCCGTCGACCGACGCCGCCTCGCAGGCGGGTCCCGTGGCCGTAGGGCCGCCGCGGCAGGCCCCGGCGTAGCCCGGGCCGAAGCTGCGGGCGGCGAAGGCGTCGCTCAGGGCGCCGGTGGCGACCGGGCCCAGCATCATGCCGATGAGGCTCGTCGAGAGGCCGAGGAGGGCGATCGCCGAGGCCCGCATCCGGGGCGTCACGAGGTTCTGGGTGATGGCGAACGTCGGCGCGTACCAAGCGGCGCAGAACAGTCCCGGGAGCATCAGCGCCACGACCGCCACCCAGACTTCCGTCTGGGCGAAGCCGATCAGGTATCCGGGCGCCGATATGAACATGCAGGCGGCGGGCAGCCAGCCGTAGAAGCGCAGGTCGCGCTTCACCAGGCGGTCGGTCAGCAGGCCGCTGAAGAGGTATCCGCCAGTGACGGAGATGCCGTTGATCAGGGCGAAGAGGTAGGCGGCGTCGGTGTAGCTGAGCTGGAAGGCGCGCACGAAATAGGGGTGCATGAAGCTGATCACGCTCGCCCCGATGAAGTTTGTCAGGATCGCTGCGACCAGCACATGGCGGAAGGTGCGGCTGGCAGCGAGGCGGCGGACCACCGCGGAGAAGGGGGGCACTTCGGTGTCGGTGGCGCCCTCGGCGTGGCCCCGCGCCGGCTCCTTCACCGTGAGACGGGTGAGGACGGCCAGGACCAGGCCCGGCAGGCCCACCATGAGCAGCGCCATGCGCCAGCCGTAGGCCTGGGCGAGGACGGCGCCGCCAATCCCGCCGACGACCAGCCCGAGCGGCGTGGCCAGGCCGAGGATGCCGATGGCGGAGGCGCGCTTCCGGGGTGGGTAGTAGTCGCCGAGCAGGGAGTGCACCGGCGCGGTGGCGCCGGCTTCGCCGACGCCTACCCCGATCCGCGCCACGAGCAGCTGGCTGAACGAGCCCGCCAGCCCGCACAGCGCGGTCATGATCGACCAGCAGGCGACCGAGACGCTGATGATGGTGACCCGGCTGTGCCGCTCCGCCAGCCTCGCGACCGGCAGGGCGAGCACGCCGTAGAGCAGGGCGAAGGCCGCCCCGCCAAGCAGGCCGAGCTGCAGGTCGCTGATCCGCAGGTCGTCCTTGATGGCCTGGCCGACCGTGTTGAGGATCGTGCGGTCGACGAAGGCCAGCGTCGAGATCGCGAGCATCAGCGCGAGCGCCCACCGGCGGTCTGCGTCCACGGCCCGGTCCGTGACGGCCGCGACGGTCATTGCCCCTCGGGGGTGCGGGCGGGGGCGAGTTCGCGCGCCCGGACGAAGGCCGCCTCGAAAGCTGCGTCGCCGCTCTGACGACCGGCGAGGCGGAAGGTGCACTTGCGGATCTTCCAGGCGCTGTCCTTGCGGACCAGCTCGTGGACATAGACGCCGCAGGCGTGCGCGCCGTACTCGCGGCCGGCGTCGTTCAGGAAGTGCATGGCGTTGACGTAGGAGGTGCAGACCGCCGTCTCGCCCGACACCCTGAACGTCAGGTTGGAAATCATGTGCAGGGTGGCGTCGAAGCCGTAGAGCGACTTCAGCCGCGTCACCCACGCCTCCGCGGGCATGTCGTCGTTGAGCGAGCCCATCGAGCTGTAGTCGATGTGCACCGGGTCGGTGAGGATCGAGCGCAGCAGGTTCCAGTCGCGGCTGTCGATCGCCGTGGCGTAGCCCAGGACGACGTCGCCGATCTCGGCGCGCTGGGCCAGCTGTTCCGGGCTGAGCGCCATCGGAAGTCTCCGGTTCTGGTGGGGGGCGTCGGGGCGCGGGCCCCGACGCCGTTTGAGGGCCTAGAACTCGAGGGAGGCCTCGAGCAGGACGGTGCGCGGCTCGTCCAGGAACTTGTGCACGCGCGGATCGGCGGTAAGCGGCGCGGGCAGCAGGAACGAGAAGTTGTAGGTCCGCTCGTCGGTGAGGTTCTTGCCGACCAGGGCCACCTCCCAGCCGCTGTCGACGTGGCCGAGGGCGAGCCGCGCGTCGATCTTGGTGTAGCCCTTCTGGACGCCGTAGACGGTGCTCTGGTTGTCGGCGTTGTAGTACTTCGAGCGGTAGGCCAGCCCGATCGCAGACGAGAGCTGGAGATCCTCGGTGAGCGCCGCCTTGTGGGCGATCTGCAGGTTACCCGTCCACTTGGACGAATAGGTGAGGGGGGCGCCGGCGATGTTGTTCGCCGCGATGCTGGCGGGGTTGGCCGGATTGCATTCCGTCACCGGCTGCCTGGCCAGGCAGGTGGAGCCCGGGAAGTCGTCGTACTTGGCGTCCTGGTAGGCCCCCGACGCGGTGACCTTGAGGCTGGTCACCGGCTGCCAGAGGAACACCGCCTCGACGCCGCGGGAGGACGCCTGGGCGGCGTTCTTGGTCACGAAGGCGCTGATCGTCGGGTCGTAGATCGAGCTCTGCAGGTCCTTGAAGGTGGTGTCGTAGACGGAGACGTTCAGGACGATCCGGCCGTCGTCCAGCGTGGACTTGATGCCGGCCTCGTAGTTCGTGGATTTCTCCGGCTTGAAGATGAAGGTGGAGTCCACCGTCCCGAACGAGTTGCTGACGAAGCCCCCGGACTTCGAGCCGCGACCGTAGACGGCGTAGAACATGATCGCGTCGGTGAGGTCGTACTGCACGGTCACCGAGGGATCGAGGTAGTCCTCGCTGAGCTTGCCGCGCGCCGAGGTGATGGCCCGCTGGGGCCGTCCAGCGTCGAGATAGGTGTCGTAGGCGCCCTTCTTGTCGGTCTGCGTCCAGCGCAGGCTGCCGATCAGGCGCAGGTCTTCGGTGACGTTGAAGGTGCCCTGGCCGAACAGCGAGTAGGTCTTCGCCGTCTGTTCGAACTCGGAGTGCTGGCGCCCGGCGAGCGTGCCGCCCAGCATGTTGTAGGCGAGGTAGTAGCCCAGGTCGTAGGTGCTGCGGTCGACGTAGGCGCCCACCACGTACTCCAGGCGCTGGCCGACCGGCGAGAGCAGGCGAACCTCCTGCGAGACCTGCTCGAACTCCTCGGGCATCCGGTTGGAGTAGAGCGCCGGGACATCGGTGCTGTAGACGTTCGTCCGTTCGGCGTCGTAGTGTGAATAGCCCGTCACCGTGGTGACCGTGTGATCGCGCCAGTCGAAGTTGGCCACGACCGAGCCGTTGGTCGATCGGACCTTGTTGGCTTCCGGATAGCCGAAGGGATTGCCGTCAGAGTAGCGGACGGTGGTGACCGGACCCGCGGCGTTGGGCGGGCCAAGGACGATGTTGGCGCCGCGGACCTGGGAGTCGGAATATTCGAGCTTGGCCGTGACGTCGACCGCGTCGCTGGGCTCGTAGCGCAGCGAGGCGCGGGCCAGGCGCTGCTTCTTGCGCGGGTCGTTGTAGCCAGTGTTGACGTTGTGGATCCAACCGTCCTGGTCGAGGAACTTGACCGCCAGGCGGGCGCTCAGGGCCTCGCTCAGCGGGCCGGAGACGAAGCCCGAGATCTCGGTCCCGTCGAGGTCGAAGTTGTAGGCCCCGGCGACGCGTCCCTGGAAGGTGCGGGTCGGCCCGGCGGTGACGATGCTGATGGCGCCGGCCGGGGTGTTCTTGCCGAACAGCGCGCCTTGCGGCCCGCGGAGGACCTCCACGCGCTCGATGTCGAAGAACGGCGCTTCGAACTGCTTGCCGCGGCCGGCGTAGATGCCGTCCTTGTACATCGAGACCGACTGGTCGAAGGCGAAGTTGGCCGGCGCGGAGCCGAACCCGCGGATGTAGACCACGTCGGCCGCGTTCAGGCGCTGGACGTAGACGTTCGGCACGGAGTTCATCAAGTCGTGCAGGTCGGTCTGGTGGTAGTCCGCGATCTGCTCGCCGGTGACCACCGACATCGAGATCGGCACGTCCTGCATGTTCTGTTCGCGCTTCTGCGCGGTGACCACGAGCTCGTCGAGCGCGGTTTCCTGCGCCAGGACGGGCGTCGCCATCGCCAGTGCGATGGCGGTGGTGAGGCATAGGTGACGGCTGAGCAGATTGGACATGTGTTTCCCCTGATGAACTCGGCCTGGAGCCGGTGCGGGTCTGCGCCCGCCTTAGGGAAACTGTCAGTTAGGTTGACGACACTGTCAATGAAGTTGACGGGATGACTTAGCGTCACCTGGCTTAAGCTACGGACGTCGCGCGTTTTATTCTCTCGGGCTCACGGTCGCCGAGCTTAGTTATCAATGATCACATGTTCATAACCGAAGGCCACGGTCGCGCGGCTCATGTCGCAGAAGCGGAGCTCGTCGGCGATCAGTTCGCGCGCCGCGGCCTGTCCCTCCGGAGAGGCGGCGGCGGCCATGCGGTCTTCCTCGCTGTCCCACCAGATCTCCACCACGCCGTCGTGGGGCGGCTGGCAACCGCGCGACTGGGTGATCATCCGCGCGATCTCGTAGTCGCCGGCGTGCAGCTGGACATAGCGCCGTATGCGCAGGGCGCCCGCATGCTTCACGGCCAGGGGGGCGTGCACATTGCGCCAGTAGTCGAGGAACGCCTCGCGGGTCAGCTCGGGGCGTCGATAGACGGCGAAGGACATCTTGAACATGCGCGCTCCTCACGGCCCCCGGGCGGGGCGCGCATGTTGGAGCACGGATCAGCACTTCGTCAATTTCGTTGACGGGAAATCCCCGGCCCGCTCAGTCCTGAGCGAAACTCAGTGGCGGGCCCCAGTCCTCCGCCAGCAACTGGGCGGCCTGCGCGACGCGCTCGGCGCCCAGCCGCTGGGACAGTTCCTCCGTCATGATCCGGATCGCGCGCTGAGCGTCGAGGCGCATGGTTTCGCCAAACGGCGTCGGCGTGACCAGCTTCATGCGCCGGTCGTCCGGATCGTCCTTGAGGGCCACCATGCCCAGCTCGATCATCTGGTTGATCGTCGTGTGCACGGCCTGGCGGCTGACGCCCATGCTGCGGGCGATGTCGGACGGGCGCCCGACGCCCGACACGACGTTGGCCATGACCATCGACTGGGGTCGCGTCACCTCGGGCCAGCCGCGCGAGCGCAGGTAGTTCTGGAGGCTCTCGTCGCACCAGTAGAACGCCTGCAACAGGGAGAGCAGGAGGGGCTGGGTCTGTTCGCTCGGGGTCACGCCGTCCGTCCGGAAATCGTCCGGTTTGAGTGCGGCGGTTCTGCCTGAATGTCAAAACGGCAGGGCCGCGCCGGCTGCCGTCCGGGAACCGAAAAAAGCCGTCTTTTGCACTGGCCAAAAAGCTTCTATATCTAAGCAATAATACCGCCGGCCGACCCGAACCGTCAACGTCGTTGATGGTCGCGCCAGGACCGGAGCAGCCGGCGACGTCCGGCAAAGGACAGGACCGGCGGCCCACGCCGCCGGCAGAAGGGGAAGGAGACCGGGATGTCGCACGTCGACGCCTCGCGGGGTCATGCCCGCCGCAATCGTCAATGGGTTCTGGCGGGGGCCTCGGCCGCCGCCCTGATGGTCTGGGCGGGCGCGGCCGCGGCCCAGGACCCGTCCACGGTGGACGAGGTGGTGGTCACCGGCAGCTACATCCAGCGCCCCGTGAAGGACACGCCGAACCCGGTCTCGGTGCTGGGCAGCGACGAGCTGCAGAAGCAGTCGGTCCTGACCTCGGACTACCTGTTCAAGAACCTGCCGATGGCCAACGGCGCCCGCTCGACGCCGGACAACACCAACGCGCCCTACCAGCTGGGCATGGCGAACATCAACCTGCGGGGTCTGGGCGTCGCCTCGACGCTGACCCTGGTGAACGGCCGCCGGCAGGTGGTCTCGCCCGTGCCGCTCGACGACGGCTCGAGCTTCGTCGACATCAACACCATCCCGCTGATCATGGTCGACCGGGTGGAGATCCTGCAGAACGGCGGCTCGGGCCTGTACGGCTCGGACGCCATCGCCGGCGTCGCCAACTTCGTCATGCGCAAGCGCTTCGAGGGCCTGGAGCTGCGCGCCCAGTACCAGTCGACGTTCAAGGACAGCCAGGAGGACATCAACCTCGGCGTGGTCGGCGGAATGTCCGGCGACAACTGGGACTTCGTGGCGGGGATCGAGGGCCTCTACCGCACGCCGCTGGCCCAGAACGACCGGCCGTTCGCGGCCAACAAGATTCGCTCGGCGCTCGGCTTCCCGGGGGCCTTCCGGCCGCTGACCGCGGCCCTGCCGACCATCGACCCGAACTGCGCCCGGCTGGGCGGCATCCCGACCCCGTTCGTGCCGGGCACCAACCTGGGCCTCTGCGGTTCGGACCTCTCGGAAGCCTTCAAGCTGATCTCGCCCGAACAGCGGATCCTCGGCTACGCCACCGCCGAGTACAGGCCCAACGACAGCCACACCCTCTATGCGGAGCTGGGCGTCGCCCATAACGAGGCGAAGCTGTTCTCGTCCCCGTCGTACTCGAACCTGACCTTCCCGGTGATTCCGGCCAACAACCCGGGCAACCTGGTGGCGAACGGCGGCTTCGGGGTGCCGGTGGTCTTCTACGGCCGGCCGCTGATGTACATCAACTATCCGGAGAACGAGCAGCGGCGGCGCTCCGACATGGTGCGCGCGGTGGCCGGCGCCCGGGGCGAGAGCTTCATCGACGGCTGGCGCTACGACGCGTCCTACACCTTCGCCCAGCAGCTCTACTCGCCGACCAACATCCGCGACACGCTGAAGGACCGGTTCAACGCCGCCCTGAACGGGGTCGGCGGGCCGAACAACAACCAGTTCTTCAACCCGTTCGGCTCGTCGCTCACCAATCCGGCGCTGGCCAACGATCCGGCGGTGATCGAGGATTTCACCGCCGACTCCTGGCGCAAGTACAAGGGGCGGATGCACTCGGTGGAGGGCGTGCTGACGGGCGACCTGTTCGACCTGCCGGCCGGCAAGGTGGCCGCCGCGGTGGGGGCCCAGTTCCGGCACGAAAGCCTCGACTTCGCCTCGGACCGCGACCAGCAGACCGGCAACTTCATCTTCCTGTTCTCGGGCCCCGACTTCGAGATCTCGCAGAAGGTGTGGGCGGTGTTCGGGGAGATGGCCGTGCCGCTGGCCGAGACCCTCGATCTGCAGCTGCAGGCCCGCTACGACCACTACTCGCGGGTCGGCGGCAACTTCAGCCCGCAGGCCGCGCTGCGCTGGGAGCCCCTCGACAGCCTGGTGATCCGCGCCTCGGCCGGGACCAGCTTCCGGGCGCCGTCGCTGTCGCAGATCTCCTCGATCTCGACGATCAACAATGCGGTGGTGGACCCGTTCAACCCGAGCCTGATCCCGTTCTTCACCCAGATCCTCACCGTGCCGGGCTCGGAGCTGGAGCCGGAGACGGCGAAGAACTTCGGCCTGGGCGCGATATGGAACCCGCACTCGCAGCTGAGCTTCACCCTCGACTACTGGCGCTACGACTACGAGGACCTGATCGTCAAAGAGAGCTTCCAGGCGATCGTCAGCGCCAACCCGAACGATCCGAGGATCACCCGGGCGGGCGGCGACCCGCGCGGCCTGATCCAGCAGGTGCGGGTCAGCTTCGTGAACCAGAACTCGGTGGTCGCCGACGGCGTCGACTTCTCGGCCACGGCCAATCAGGAGTACGAGCTCGGCCGTCTCGACCTCACGCTGCGCGGGACCTACCTCAACAAGTACGAGACCACGATCGCGGGGCGGAAGCAGGACATCTCCGGCAAGCGGAACTTCGAGAATTTCGCCCGTTCCCTGCCGAAGCTCCGGCTCTCCGGGATCGGCTCGTTCGCCGCGGGGCCGCACACCTTCACGGCGACGGTCAACTACATCTCCGCCTACGAGGAGAACTTCACCGCGGCCGGGAACGCCTTCGAGGGCTACGAGTACGACGCCCTGGCGACGCTGGACCTGCAGTACCAGTTGTCGCTGGACGCCTGGGACGCCGACATCGCGGTGGGGGTGATCAACGCCACCGACCAGTACCCGCACAGCTCGGTCATCTCGAGCGACCTGCAGGGCTTCGACCGCTTCGTCTACGATCCGCGCGGCCGCCTCGGCTACGTGCGGGTGAGCAAGCGGTTCTAGGGCGATGAGCGCGCCGGAACTCAGCGAGGCCGCCGGCGCGACGGCGGGGGCGAAAGGAGACGGCCCCGCCGTCTCCGCCCCCACCAACTCGGCGTATGGCTACTACGTCGTGGGCGTCCTGATGGTCGCCTACATGTTCTCGTTCATCGACCGGACCCTGCTCAGCCTGGTCATCGATCCGATCCGCGAGGACCTGGGGCTTTCCGAGACCCAGATCAGCCTGCTCGCGGGCTTCGCCTTCGCGGCGTTCTACACCCTGCTGGGCCTGCCGTTCGGGCGGTGGGTGGACACCCGGGGACGGCGCAACCTGATCGCCGTCGGCATCGCGCTGTGGAGCCTGGCCACGGTCTTCTGCGGCCTGGCCAACTCCTTCTGGCGGCTGTTCGCGGCGCGGATGGCCGTTGGGGTGGGCGAGGCGACGCTCTCTCCGGCCGCCTATTCCATCATTCCCGACTACTTCACGCCCCAGCGCCTGGGCTTCGCCATGGGCCTCTACTCCTGCGGCGTCACGCTTGGCGGCGGCGTCGCCATGCTGATCGGCGGTGTGGTCGTGCAGTGGGCGACGACGGCCCAGCCGGTGCTGCCGTTCGTGGGCCAAGTGTCGGCCTGGAAGGTGCCGTTCCTCGTGGTGGGCTTTCCGGGACTGCTCGTGGCGCTGCTGGTGCTGCTGACGGTGAAGGAGCCGCCGAGGCGCCTGGAGCGGGGCGGGGCGGCCTCCGTGGCGCCCAAGGTCTCCGAGGTGGTCGCCTATCTCTGGGCTCATCGGCGCGTCTTCGCGCCGCTGTTCGCCGGGTTCTCCGGCATCGTCATCACCGGCTACGCCTTCAACGTCTGGGGGCCCGCCTACTTCATGCGCGTGCACGCCTTCCAGCCGGCCCAGGTGGGCCTGCTCTACGGCGTCGGATTCGGCGTGTTCGGAACGCTCGGCGTGCTGGCAGGCGGCGCGCTGTCCGACCGCGTGGCCAAGGGCGGCAAGCACGACGCCCCGCTGCGCGTGTCGATCTGGTCGGCGGTGGTCCAGGCGCCGCTGTTCATCGGGGCTTATCTGGCGCCGTCCGCCACGGTGGCGGCGGGCCTGTTCATCGTCGCCCTGTTCTTCGGCAGCGTGTACGGCGGGCTGCAGGCCGCGGCCATCCAGGCGCTGACGCCGAACCGGATGCGCGGGCAGGTGGCGGCCCTCTACCTGACCATCGCCAACATGATCGGCCTGGGGCTCGCCCCCACCTGGACGGCCTGGATGACGGAGAACGTGTTCGGCGGCCCGCAGGACGTGGGCAAGTCGCTGGCGATGACCACCGTCATCTCGCTCAGCGTCGGCGTGCTTCTCCTGGCCCTGGCGCTGAAGCCGGCGCACAGGCAGATCGAGGAACTGCTCTAGGCCTCGCAAAGAAGCTTAGAATTCTATGTATTATGGTGTAGCCTCTCGACCATAAGAACGCCGCGCCTCACCGGGCGACGGGGACGACATGGGGAGGCTATCGTGATGACCACGCGTTATGCGTCGGGCGTGTCCGCGGGCGCGCTTGCAGCGGCTCTGCTCGTTTCGGGGAGCGCCTACGCCCAGGAGCGGGCGGCCGAAGTCGAGGAACTGATCGTCACCGCCCAGCGGGTGGAGGAGAACCTGCAGGAGGTGCCCGTCGCGGTCACCGCCTTCAGCGCCGCCGCGCTCGAGCGCTCGAACATCGAGACCCTCGGCGACATCGCCCTCAGGACTCCCGGCTTCAGCATGGGCCAGGTGGACCCGATCCAGCAGAACTTCGCCATCCGCGGCATCGGCTCGGCCCAGGGGATCAGCCAGAACGCGGGCGGCGACCCCTCGGTGGTGGTCTTCGTGGACGGCGTCTACGCCGGCCGCGGCGGCACCCCGGACCTGGACGCCCTCGACCTCGAGCGGGTGGAGGTGCTGCGCGGGCCGCAGGGCACCCTGTTCGGCAAGAACACCGTGGGCGGCCTCGTCCAGTTCGTCACCCGCAAGCCCTCGGCCGACACCTCGCTCCGGATCCAGGGCCAGCTCGGCAACTACGACCGTCGCGCGGTGAACGTGCGCGGCAACGTGGCGTTGGCCGACAACGTCTTCCTGGCCGCCGGCGCCTCGATCAAGACGCGGGACGGCTACGAGTTCAACGAGACCACCGGCAACGACGTCAACGACGAGGACCTGAGGACCGGCCACCTGGCCCTGCGCCTCACGCCGTCCGACGCCCTGGACGTCATCCTCTCGTTCGACGTCACCGACCAGGACCAGAAGGGCAATCCGCGGGACAACATCTGCGACACCACTTTGCGCGGCGGCGTCCACTGCGTGGGCGTCAATCCCGATCCGCGCGTCATGAACGCCTGGACCGACGGGAAAATGCGCCGGCTGGTCAAGACCTACCGCGGCGAGGTGAACTGGGAGACGCCCCTGGGCGTGGTCACCTCCCTGACCGGCCTGCGCGACGTGAAGCTGAACTATGTCACGCCGTTCTTCTCCAATCCGGTCAATCCGCCGAACCAGATCGAATCCACCGAGACCGGCCACGAGAAGAATCAGCAGTTCAGCCAGGAAGTCCGGCTGGCGTTCGGCCTCATGGACGAGCGGCTGCGCGGGCAGGTCGGCTTCTACTACCTGAACGAGGACAACGGCCGCACCCACTGGCTGCTGCAGCAGTTCCCGGCCCCGGCCCAGACCGGTCTCGCGGTCTATCCGCAGACGGTGGACGCCACGAGCACGGCCCTGTTCGGCCAGGCGAGCTTCGACATCCTTCCGACGCTGACGGCCACGGTCGGCGCGCGGATGACCTGGGAGGAGAAGGAGGGCCACTTCATCGGCCGCAAGGTCTCCGGGCCGGGCCTGCCGCCGCCGCTGAGCGCCGACTACGACGTCTCGGCGCAGGAGAAGTGGGACGCGTTCACGCCGAGGTTCGCGCTGGACTGGCAACCCACCGAGGACGTGCTCCTCTATGCCTCGGCGGCGCGGGGCTTCAAGAGCGGCGGTTTCCAGGGGATCGCCGGCAACGGCGCGAGCCAGGCCACGCCCTACGACCCCGAGTTCGCCTGGAGCTACGAGGCGGGCGCCAAGACCCAGTGGCTCGACAACCGGGTGCGGCTGAACCTGTCGGTGTTCCGCACCGACTACGAGGACCTGCAGGTCAGCCAACTCGTGCCGCTGTGCTGCGTGGTGGTCGGCAACGCCGCCACGGCCAAGATCGAGGGCGCCGAGCTGGAGTTCGACATCCGGCCGTTCCGCGGCCTGCAGATCGACGGCAGCTACGCCTGGCTGGACGCCAAGTTCGAGAGCTTCGCCACCGGCGCCACCGGCAACTTCACCGGCAACCGCCTGCCGCGCTCGCCGAAGGACAAGGTGAACCTGGGCGTGCAGTACTCGACGGACCTGTCGGGGTGGGCCGCGCTCGCCCGGGTGGACTACTCCAACCAGTCGAAGATGTACTTCGAGGCCTCGAACATCCCGACCCAGAAGCAGCAGGGCTACATCAACTGGGACGCCAGGGCCTCGCTGACCTCGCCGGACGACCGGTGGGAGGTGGCGGTGTGGGGCAAGAACCTCTCCGACGAGCTGGTGGCGACCTACGTCACCGCCTTCGCGCCCTACCGGCAGGTGCTCGTGCCCTACACCCCGCCGAAGACCTACGGCGTGACGCTCACCTGGAAGATGCAGTAGCCGGAGGCGGCTACTCCGCCGGCTCCGCCTGGCGGGCGTTGCGGGTCGCAAACGTCCGCCAGTCGGCGCTCCTGGGCACCACGCCTTCGAAGGAAGCGACGTCGACCTGGCGCGTCCTGGAGGTGGTCCCGATCGCCGGCTCGCCCTTCTGCACGGCCTTGGCGGCGGCGACCATCTGGCGGCGGAACTGGATGATGGCGACGTCGGACGCGCCCAGGTGGTCGGCCGAACGGTCGGCGATCGGGCCCATGCTCTCCCACATGGCCATGTCCTGGAACGGAATGCCCTCGATGCCGGTGAAGTCGCCGGCCTTCATGGCGGCGCGGTCCTGGCCGTAGGCGTTGGCCGCGTTGCGGCGCTTGGTCCAGTCGGGATTCAGGTCGACGCCGGGCGTGGCTGCGCAGAACCGGCGCCAGGCGTCCTGGTCGATGCCGCCCGTGGGGTGCCAGGCGATCCAGTAGAACATGCAGTTCACGTCATCGACCGGCACCAGCATCTGGGCGAGGTTGTAGCGGTCGTTGGGCGGGATCAGCACGGTGAAGGGCGCGATGAAGATCGTCGTTCGGATGTAGACGTGGGTCTCCGGATCGACGATCGGACGGCGGATCGCCGCGTAGTGGAAGCCGTAGTCGGTGACCTCCGCCTCGAGCCGGGGCGCCTTGTCGTTGGAGGGCCTGAGCCAGGCGGTCTCGGTGGCCGTGGAGCCCGTGACCTCGGCGGTCGGCATGTTCGTCGAATGCAGGCTGGAGGAGTGGGCGGAATCGATCGCGCCCTCCAGCACCTGGGCCCAGTTGCAGGCCGCGTGTATCTTCACGATCGAGATCTTCGTGTCCGGGGTCGGCGCCCAGGCGGGCGTCTCGAACGGGCGGACCGCGTCGGGATCCCCCATCCAGCACCACACGAAGCCGCCGGCCTCATGGGCGGGATAGGCGCGGGCCCGCAGGTTGCGCATCCGGCTATCGGCCGGCTCGGAGCTCATGTCGACGATCTCGCCGTCCACGGCGAACTTCCAGCCGTGGTAGAGGCAGCGCAGGCCGCACTCCTCGTTGCGGCCGTAGACCAGCGAGGCGCCGCGGTGCGGGCAGCGCTCGTCCAGCACGCCGACCCGGCCCTGGCTGTCGCGGAACACCACCAGGTCCACGCCCAGCAGGCGGCTCTTCAGCGGCGCGCCGTCGGCCTCGACCTCCTCGCTCATGCAGGCGGGCAGCCAGTGCTGGCGCATGATCTGGCCCATGGGGGCCTCGCCTTCCACGCGGCAGAGCAGGTCGTTATCGGCAGGTCTCATGGCTTTGTCCGGAGCGCCTGCGAGGGCGCCGTTGATAAGACTTAGATATCGAAGTAATTTACCCCCCAGGGCCCGCGGTGTCCAGCGGCGGCGACAGGAGAGGCATGGCTGACCGCATCCTCCGCTTCGGAGTCATCGGGCTCTCGCGCGGCTTCGTGCTGAGCCGGCCGATGTTCCTGAAGGACGCCCGCGTTCGCCTGGTGGCGGCCGCCGATCCGCGCCCCGAGGCGCGCGCCGCCTTCGAGGCGGAGTTCGGCGGGCGCGCCTATGCGGACGCCGCGCAGCTCTGCGCCGACCCGGAGGTCGAGGTGGTCTACATCGCCTCGCCGCACGAGCTGCACGCGGACCAGGCGGTGGCGGCGGCGCGGGCCGGCAAGCACCTGCTGGTGGAGAAGCCGATGGCGCTGACCCTGGAGGCCTGCCGCGCCATGCGGGCGGCCGCCGAGGCGGCGGGGGTGGCCCTGCTGGTGGGCCCGAGCCACGGGTACGACGGGCCGGTCGTGCGCGCCGCGAACCTGATCGCCGGCGGCCGCT
Source organism: Phenylobacterium sp. (assembly GCF_036821595.1). GTDB lineage: Bacteria > Pseudomonadota > Alphaproteobacteria > Caulobacterales > Caulobacteraceae > Phenylobacterium. The sequence goes on along the minus strand of NZ_DAISJG010000010.1, from coordinate 20,175 downwards.
ACGGGCGCCTGCGGATGATCACCATGATCACCTACACCGACTTCCTCTACCGGCCCCGGCGGCCGGAGGAGCTGGACACGGCGAAGGGCGGGGGCGTGGTGTTCAGCCAGGCGGCGCACCAGGTGGACGTGGTCCGCCGGCTGGCCGGCGCGCCGGTGGCCAGCGTCCGCGCCCAGGCCGGCGTCTGGGACCCGCAGAGGCCGTCGGAGGGCGCCTACCAGGCCCTCCTGACCTTCGCGAACGGGGCCACGGCCAGCCTCACCTATTCCGGCTACGGCCGCTATGAGACCGACGCGCTGATGGGCTGGATCGGCGAGCTGGGGCAGGCGAGAGCCCCGGCCGACGCCGCCGCAGCCCAGAGCCGGCCGGCGGGGGCCGACGAGGCCGAGCTGAAGCGCCTGCGCGCCTATGGGAGCCGGCCGCTGCCGGAGCCCTCGACGCCCGCGGGCCACGAGCATTTCGGCTTCGTGCTGGCGAGCTGCGAGCGGGCGGACCTGCGCCTCACGCCCACCGCCGTCGAGGTGCATGGCGAGACCCGCGAGACCCTCGACCTGCCGCCGCCGGACGTGCCGCGGCAGGGCGTCATCGACGAAGTCTGGGGTGCGGTGGTCGAGGGGCGGCCGCCCGTCCACGACGGCGCCTGGGGCGAGGCCAATCTCGCCGTCTGCCTGGCCCTGCTAAGGTCCAGCCAAGAGGGACGCGAAGTCCCCGTCACGGAGGAAACGCGATGAGCCGACTCAGCCTGACGCTCGCCTGCTGGGACTACGACCGCACGCGCGCGCTCGCCGACGGCCGGGTGCGGCCCGAGGGGCTCGACCTCAACCTGATCCCGCTGCACGTGGAGGAGACCTTCTTCCGCATGCTGCGCGGCCGCGAGTTCGACGCCGCCGAGATGTCGCTGTCGTCCTATGCGGTGTCGCTGATGCGGGACGACCCGGCGTTCGTCGCCATCCCCGTCTTCCCGTCGCGGTTCTTCCGTCATTCCTGCGTCTTCGTCTCGGCGAAGAGCGGGATCCGCGAGCCCAAGGACCTCGTGGGCAAGCGGGTCGGAGTGCCGGAATACCAGATGACGGCGCCGGTCTGGATCCGCGGGATCCTGTCCGACGAGTACGGCGTCGATCCGGCCGGCGTCAGCTACTTCACCGGCGGCGAGGAGGAGCCCGGCCGTGACGAGAAGCTGAAGCTCGACCTGCCGGCGCAGTTCAGCGTCACGCCGATCCCGGCCGGCAGGACGCTGTCGCAGATGCTGGCGGAGGGGGAGATCGACGCCCTGCACACGGCGCGCACGCCCTCGACCTTCTACTCGCGCCCCGAGGAGGTGAAGCGCCTGTTCCCCGACTTCGTGGAGGTGGAGAAGGCCTATTTCCGGCGCACCGGCATCTTCCCGATCATGCACGTCATCGCGCTGCGCCGGGACGTCTACGAGGCCAACCGCTGGATCGCCCAGTCGCTGTTCAAGGCCTTCGTCGAGGCCCAGGCCATCGCCTATGAGAACCTGCGCGTCACCTCGGCAATGATCTCGATGCTGCCCTGGCAGGTGGCGGCGGTGGAGGAGGCGGTGGCCGAGCTGGGGCCCGACTGGTGGCCCTACGGCTTCCAGAAGAACCGCGCCGTCCTCGACACCTTCCTGCGCTACCACCACGAGCAGGGGCTCTCGAAACGCCGCCTGCAGCCCGAGGAGCTGTTCGCCCCCGAGACCTTCGAAGCCTTCAAGATCTGAGGAGGAAACCGCGTGGACCTTTCCCCCGACGAGAGCCTGGGCTTCCAGGTGCGGCGCTGCCACCGGGCCTTCGACCGGCTGCTGAACGGCTACCTCGGGCCGCAGGGGCTGAGTTCCGGGTTCTGGTACTTCCTGCGCGCGCTCTGGCAGGAGAACGGCGCGACCCAGAAGCGACTGTCGCAGCTGAACAACGTCACCGAGCCCACCACGGTCACGACGCTGAACGCCATGGCCCGCAGCGGCCTGGTGCGGCGGGAGCGCGACGCGGCCGACGGACGGAAGCTCAACGTCTTCCTGACCCCCCGGGCGGAGGCGCTCCGCGATGAGCTGATGCCCGTGGCCTACCGCATAAACGAGATCGCGGGCGCGGGCGTCAGTCCCGAGGACCTCGCCACCACCCTGCGGGTCCTGCGCCGGATGAGCGAGAACCTGACCCGTGAAGCCGCGGCCGTCGCCGCCCAGGAGACCAGCTGATGATCACGCTCTACGGCGGCCCGACGCCCAACGGCCGGAAGGTCGCCATCATGCTCGAGGAACTGGGGCTGCCCTTCGACTACCGCTGGGTGGACATCATGGCCGGCGACCAGCTCAAGCCGGAATTCCTGGCCCTGAACCCGAACAACAAGATGCCGGTGATCGTCGACCCCGACGGTCCGGACGGCGAGCTGGTGCTGTGGGAGTCCGGGGCGATCCTCTGGTACCTCGGCGAGAAGCACGGCCGGCTGATCCCGCAGGACCCACGGGGCCGGGCGATCTGCCATCAGTGGCTGATGTTCCAGATGTCCGGCGTGGGGCCGATGTTCGGCCAGAACGCCCACTTCGCCTTCTATGCGAAGGACAAGCACCCCTACTCCATCGAGCGCTACGGCAACGAGGTGAAGCGCCTGCTGCGCGTGCTGGACGGCCGCCTCGCCGAGAGCCGCTACCTTGCCGGCGACGCGTACAGCGTGGCCGACATCGCGACCTATCCCTACACCCTGCGCCAGGCCGAGGCGCGGCGCGCCGAACTGCCCAACCTCGCCCGCTGGTCCGACGAGCTGGGCGCGCGGCCGGCGGTCCAGCGGGGAATGGACGTCGGCCGGCAGGACGTGCGCAAGGAGACCATCGAGGGGGGCCTCGCCGGCCTCACAGACGAGCACCGCTCCATCCTGTTCGGGGACCGTCAGTACGCAGCCGGCTAGGGCGCGGGACATTCCGCCGACCTGCGATCCGCGATAAGGAGAAGACCGTCCCGCGGGGCGCGGCTAGGGTGGCCGCCACGCTGTCCGTTCGAGTTCTCCATGGCCCTAGTCAAGACGTCCAAGATCGGCGCGGCCGCGCCGCCACCCAAGCCTGAGGCGCCGGCTGCGAAGGCGCCGCGCGCGCCGCGCCGGGGCGCGAGCCCGGACAAGCTCTCGGAGCGTGTCGCCGCCGCCACCGAGGAGCTTGCCGCCGGCCTGGCGGAAGCCTCCGCCGCCGCCGAGGAACTGCGCCGCGCCATGGAGCAGATCGCCGCCGGCGCCGAGGAAGCGGCCGGCGGATCCCAGGAGCAGGTCGCCGCCATCGGCGAGGCGGTCGAAAATCTCGCCGCCGCTCGCGCCCAGGCTGACGCCTCGCGGCGGCGCACCGAGGCGCTGCAGGTGTTGATCGCCGAGGGCGCGGTCCAGATCACGGGCTCGGTTCGGGCGATCGAGCGCAATGCGGAACGCCAGGGCGCCTCGCTGGCCGTCATCGCCGAACTGGAGCGCCGCGCCCAGGACATCGCCGAGATCACCCGGACCGTCAGCCGGATCTCCGACCAGACCAACCTCCTGGCGTTGAACGCCGCGATCGAGGCGGCGCGGGCGGGCGACCACGGCCGCGGGTTCGCCGTGGTGGCCGAGGAGGTCCGCGCGCTCGCCGAGACGTCGGAGAAGAGCGCCCAGGACGTGCAGGGCCTGGCGGACGCCATCCAGGCGGACGTGCAGGGCGTGGTGACCGCCGTCCAGACCGCCGCGACCACCGCGGCCGAGCAGGCGAAGGCGGGCGGCGCGGTGGTGGAGTCCCTCAACGCGGTGCGCGCCGACCTCGCCCGCATGGCCGAAGGAAGCCAGGACACGCTCACCGCCGCCCTCGAGGCCGAGCGCGCCGCCACCGAGGCCCAGCGGGGCGCGGAGCAGGTGGCCACCGCCGCCGAGGAGCAGTCCGCCGGAGCGGCTGAGGCGCAGACCGCCATCCAGCAGCAGGCCCAGTCCCTGGAGCAGGGCCAGATCGCCGCCCAGCAGCTGGCGGCGCTGGCCGAAGGCCTCCGCGCGGGGCGGACCGACGCCGCGGCGGCCGAGCAGATCGCCGCCACGTCCGAGCAGCTCTCCGCGACCGTGCAGGAACTCTCCAGCGCCGCGACCCAGATCATGGCCGCGGTCGACCAGATCAGCCGCGGCTCCCAGCAGCAGGCCGCCGCCACCCAGCAGACCTCCGCCGCCCTGGCGCAGATCGAGAGCGGTGCGCGCAAGGCGCAGGACAACGCCCGCGTCGCCACCGAGCGCGTGCAGGCGGCCGATGCGGCGCTCGCCCAGGGGGCCGAGGCCGTGAGCGGCCTGGTGGCCGGTGTCGAGGCGAACCTCGCCGGCGCCCGGGGGAGCCTGGACACCATCGTCCGGCTGGAGACGGTGGGCCGCCGCATCGGCGCGATCGTCGACGAGATCAACCTGCTTACCGTCCAGACCAGCATGCTGGCCGTGAGTGGCTCGGTGGAGGCGGCGCGGGCCGGGGAGTCCGGCCGCGGCTTCGCGGTCGTGTCGAGCGACATCCGCACGCTGGCCCGCGACGCGGCCGCCAGCGTGGGCCGGGTCAAGGAGACCGTCACCGGCGTCCTCGACCACATCGCGGCCCTGCGGCGCGACCTGGAGCAGGCGATCGCCGCCGCGGAGGTCGAGGTGCAGAACAACCGCGGCGTGCTGGATTCGCTGGAGACCCTGCGCGGCGACGTGGCGGCCCTGGGCGACGCCTACGGGACCATCCTGTCGGGGTCCGACGCCATCCTCGGCGCCGCCGTGCAGACCGCGTCGGGCGCGCGCCAGATCGCCGCCGCGGCGGAGGAGGCCAGCGCCGCGGCCCGGCAGGCGGCTACGGCCGCGACGCAGCAGGCCCGCAGCGCCGAGGACCTCGCCGCGGCGATCGAGGAGATCGCTTCCCTCGCGGACGAACTGAAGCAGCAGAATGGCTGATCCCGGCGCCGCGGCGGCGGCCGGGTCCGGCGCGCTCCGTTTCCTGACCTTCCGGATGGGGGAGCGCCTCTACGCCCTGCCCGCCGACGAGGTGGCCGAGGTGATCCGCATCCCCGCCGTGGCGCGCCTGCCGCAGGCGCCGAAGGGCCTGATGGGCCTGGCCAACCTGCGCGGCGCGGTGCTGCCGGTGGCCAGCCTGCGCGGGCTGCTGGGCGAGGGGACGGAGAGCGGCGCGGCCTGCCGGGCGGTGGTGCTGGACGGCGCCTCGCCCATCGCCGTGGCGGTGGATTCCGTCGAGGCTCTTGTCAGTGTGGAGCCGGGACGGGTTGAGACCGCGCCGGCCCAGATCGCTGCCGAGCCCGGCGAACGGCTGCGCGGGGCCTTCCGGGCCGAAGGCCAAGGGCGCGTGGCCAAGGTGCTGGACCTGGCGGGCCTGCTGGAGGCTGCCTTCGCCCAGACCGGGCGGGCCGAGCGCCGGGCCGGGACCGCGGCGGCGGCCCGCCTCGCGCCCGAGGTCGCGGAGGTTGCGGCGGCGGCCGAGAAGCTGGTGACCTTCGACGTCGCCGGCCAGGAGTTCGCGCTGCCGCTCGAGACGGTTCAGGAGGTGATCACGGCCCCCACGACCGTGGCCGCCGTGCCGAAAGCGGAGGCGGTGGTGCTGGGCGTCGCCGCCTATCGCGAGACGCTCCTGCCGCTGCTGTCGCTGCGCAGCCTGCTGGGCTTTGCGCCGGCGGCGGGTACGGACGGGCGCGAGAAGGTGCTGGTGACCGCGGTGGGCGGCGTGATGGTGGGCCTGGTGGCCGACCGGATGCGGGCCATCGTGCCGGTCGACCCCGCCTGCGTGGAGCCGACGCCGCCGATCCTGGCCGCCCGCACCGGCGGCGAGAGCCGCATCAGGGCCATCTACCGCGCCGAGGGCGGACGGCGGCTCATCTCCATCCTCGGCCCCGACCAGCTTTTCCGGGAGGACGTCATGCAGCGACTGGGAACGGACGCGCGCACGGTCCAGGCGCCGGCGACCGACGAGGCGGCGGCGGGGCGCCAGCTCCAGGTCCTGGTCTTCAGGCTGGGCGACGACGAGTTCGGCCTGCCGATCGAGGTCGTGGACGAGGTGGCGCGGGTCCCGGAGAAGATCACCCGCGTGCCGAAGACCCCGAAGTTCCTGGAAGGGGTGGTCAACCTGCGAGGCGAGGTGCTGCCGGTGGTCGACCAGCGCCGCCGGTTCGACATGCCGCCGCTGGACGCCGCCGAGGGCCGCCGGCTGGTGGTGGTGCGCACGGAGCGCCACCGCGCCGGCCTGATCGTCGACAGCGTGTCCGAGGTGCTGCGCACGGCCGAGGACGCCATCGAGCCGGCGCCGCACCTGGCCGGCGAGGTCACCCGGCTCGTGCACGGCGTCGTCAACCTGGAGGGGGCAGGGCGGATGATCCTGCTCCTCGATCCCGCCGAGCTGCTCACCCGCGCCGAGCGTGGACTCCTCGACGCCTTCCAAGCGGACGCGCAGGCCGCCCCGTGATCCGCCTCCTGGTGGTGGACGACTCCGCCCTGGTGCGGAAGCTGCTCGCGCGGGTGTTCGAAGCCGAGGCCGACTTCGAGGTGGAGGTCGCGCGCGACGGCCTCGAGGCGTTGGAGCGGCTCAAGACCTTCGCGCCCGACGTCGTCACCCTCGACGTGCACATGCCGACGATGGACGGGCTCACCTGCCTCGACCGGATCATGATCGAGCGCCCTTGTCCCGTGGTGATGGTCTCGTCCCTGACCGCCGAGGGGGCGGAGGCGACCCTGGAGGCCCTGCGCCTGGGCGCGGTGGACTTCGTCGCCAAGCCCGCGGGCGCCGTCTCCCTGCGGCTCGACGAATTCGCACCGGAGGTGGTGGCCAAGGTGCGGGCCGCGGCCGGCGCCCGGCTGCCCGCCAGCCTGCGCCTGCGCGACCGCGTGCGTCACCGGATCGGCGGGCCGCCGCCGCCACGCCGTGTCCGCGCGGCCCCGCCGCAGCCCGTGACGGCGACGCGGCGGGCGTCGGGCGGGGGACCGGGGCTCGTGGTGGTGGGCACGTCCACCGGAGGGCCCCCGGCGCTCGAGGCCCTGTTGACGCCGCTTCCGGCCGAGTTTCCATGGCCGATCGTCATCGCCCAGCACATGCCGCGCAGTTTCACCGGACCGCTGGCGCGGCGCCTGGACAGCCTCTGTGCGTTGTCGGTTCAGGAGGTCGTCGAGCCGACGGTGCTGCGGCCCGGGACCGCCTACATCGGCCGGGGCGACGCCGACGTGATCGTCACCCGGCGCGCCGGCGAACTGGTGGCCATGGCGGCGCCCGGACTGCCCGGCTACCCGTGGCGTCCCAGCGCCGACCGTCTGGTGCGGACGGCCATGGAGCAGGTAGCGGCGGAGCGGCTGGTGGGGGTGCTGATGACCGGGATGGGCGACGACGGAGCCGCAGCCATGGCGCTGCTGCGCAGCGCGGGCGGGCGTACGATCGCCGAGGCGGAGGAGACCGCGGTGGTGTGGGGCATGCCGGGCGAGCTGGTGAAGGCGGGCGGCGCCGAGTTCGTCGAGCCGCTGCCGAGGATCGCCGGCCGGCTGCACGGGCTCGCGCCATGCCCCTGATCCGCAAGGACGCCGCGCCGAAGACGGACGTCAGGCCCGATCCCGCCGCCGCGGCCGGCCGCCTCGCGGGCGGCACGGCCGACGAGCGCTGGGCGGCGGCGCGAGAGCTGGGCGGCCGGCCAGGCGGGGAGGAGGTCCTGGGCGCGGCGCTCGCCACAGAGGCCGATCCGCGCGTGCGGGAGGCCATCTTCACCACTCTCGCCCGGGTCGGGACCGCGAAGGCGGCGGCTGTCGTCCTGCCGCACCTGCGCACCGACGACGCCAACCTGCGCACCGGGGCCCTCGACGCCTTGAGAGCCATGCCGCAGTCCGCGGCGGCGCATGTGCCGGCGCTGCTGACCGACGCCGACGTGGACGTGCGCGTGCTGGCCTGCGAACTCGTGCGCCACCTGCCGTCCGGCGAGGCCACGCGCCTGCTGGGCGATCTCCTGTCGCGGGAGCCGGACGTGAACGTCTGCGCCTCGGCGGTGGACGTGCTGGCCGAGTGCGGCGGGCCCGAGGCGCTGCCGGCGCTGCAGGCCTGCGCCGCGCGCTTCGCCGACGAGGCCTTCCTGCGCTTCGCGATCCAGGTGGCGACCGAGCGGATCGGCGGCCCGGCGCGTGCCTGAGCCGGACCCCGTCACCGAAGAGGAGTTCCGCCGGCTCTGCGACTTCCTCTACCGCCGCACCGGCATGGTCTTCACCGAGGCCAAGCGCTACTACGTGCAGCGCCGGGTGACCGAGCGCATGGCGGCCACGGGCGCGACGACCTTCGCCAGCTATTTCGCCCGCCTGCGCAGCGACGTGCGCGGCGAGGTCGAGCAGTTCATCAACGCCTTCACGGTCAACGAGACCTACTTCTACCGGGAGGACCACCAGCTCCGCTGCCTGACCTCAGACCTGTTGCCCGAACGGGTGCGGTCCAAGCGTCGCGGGGACCCTGTGCGGATCTGGTCCGTGCCCTGCTCCACCGGTGAGGAGCCCTATTCGATCGCCATCTGGCTGCTGGAGAACTGGCCGGAAGTGGACGCCTGGGACATCGAGATCGTCGGCTCCGACATCGACACGCGCGCGTTGCAGGCGGCCGAGGCCGGCGAGTTCGGCAAGCGGGCGCTGATGCGGCTGCCGCCAGAGATCGTCGCCCGCTACTTCGAGGCGGTGGGGGAGGACCGGTGGCGGATCATCGAAGACCTGCGGGGCTCGGTGAGGTTCACGGCGGCGAACCTGGTCGATCCGGAGGAGACGCGGCCGCACGGCCGGTTCGATGTCATCTTCTGCCGGAACGTGCTGATCTACTTCGATGAAACCTCCCGAAGGATCGCGGCGGAGAACCTCTTCGAGAATCTGCTGCCGGGCGGCTTCATCTGTCTCGGCCATACGGAGTCCATGAGTCGCATCTCGCCTCTGTTCGAGGTCAGCCGCTATGCTGACGCCATCGTCTACCGCCGGCCGAAGGAGGAGGGGGCGCATGGCTGACGCCGCCAAGACCCGGATCCTGGTGATCGACGACGCGAGCCTGGTCCGAATGTACTACCGCGACGCGCTCGAGCGCGCGGGCTACGAGGTGGACGAGGCGCTGAATGGCCTCGAGGCGCTGGAGCGGCTGCTGGTCAGCCCGGCGGACCTGCTGATCGTCGACGTGAACATGCCGCAGATGGACGGCATCAGCTTCCTGAAGGTGCTTCGCCGCCAGGCGCTGCCCACGGCCGGGATTCCGGCGGTGGTGGTGAGCACCGAGGCGAAGGCGCAGGACATGGCGGCTGCGCGCGCCGCCGGGGCCAACTTCTACCTCGTGAAGCCGCTGACGCCCGAGGCGCTTGTCGAGCACGTGGCCCTGATGTGCGGCCCGCCGGCATGAACGAGTTCCTCGAGCAGTTCCTGGTGGAGTGCCGCGAACTCGTGGAGCAGGCCACGGACGACCTGCTGGCCCTGGAAGAGAACCCGCGCGAGGCGGATCGGCTGGACGGCGCGTTCCGCGGCTTCCACACCCTGAAGGGCGCGGCCGGCATCGTCGATTTCAACGCCATGGCGCGGGCGCTGCACGCGGCCGAGGACGTGCTGTCGGCGGCGCGGGCCGGCGAGACGGCCGTCACGCCCGCGCTGATCGGCGACTGCCTGACAGCGCTCGACCAGGTGGCGCAGTGGCTGGACGCGATCCAGGCCAGCGGGGAGCTGCCCGCGGACGCCGACGCGGCCGCCGAGGCGGTGGCCCGCCGCTTCGCGCGGCCGGCCGCTGCGGCCCTGTCGAGGCCGGAGCCGGCGGAGGACTGGCTGGCGCCGTTGCTCGACCGCCACAGCGACGTCGCGGCGGGGGCGCGCACGGCGCTGCGCTACGCGCCGGACCGGGAGAGCTTCTTCCGCGGGGTCGATCCCCTCGCCGTCCTTGAGCGCCTGCCCGGAATCCTGGCGCTGGAGGCCGCGCCGGCCGAGCCCTGGCCGCCGCTGGCGCAACTCGACCCGTTCGCCTGCCGCCTGGTGTTCCTGGTCCTTCTCGAAGTCGAGCCGGAGGCTGCGGACCGGACGCTTGCGTCCGTCGCCGGCGAGATCGAGCTCCGTGCCTTAACCCCGCAAGGCGAGCTTTCGCCGACCGCCGAGGCGCTGCTCGCGGCGCAGGCGGCCATGCTGGGCGAGGCGGCGGGCGAAGGCCTGTCGGGGCGGCTCGCCTCGGCCGGCCGCGTCGCGGCGAACGTGCTGCGCCGCGAGGGGCGGCCGGAAGACGCCGAGGCCGTCGAGCAGGCGTTCGGGCGCGCACTGGACACCATGGACGCCCGGCCGCTGATCGAGACGCTGGACGGCGCGCTCCGGGGCGAGCTTCCGGCAGCGGAGCCCGAGGCGCTGGCGGTCCGCACCGCGCCCGAGGCGGCCGCCCGGGCCCTCCGCGTGGACGTGGAGCGGGTGGACGCCCTGGTGAATCTCACCGGTGAGCTGACCGTGGCGAAGAATGCGCTGGCGCACGCCGCCGCCATGGCGCAGGCCGGCGGCGACGCGGCGGCCCTCGCCGAGACCCTGAAGGCGCAGCACGCCCAGCTAGACCGGCTGGTCGGCGAACTCCAGCGGGCCGTGCTGAACATCCGCGTCCTGCCGCTGCGCCAGGTCTTCCAGCGGTTCCCCCGGCTGGTGCGGGAGATGGTGGTGGGGCTCGGCAAGCCCGCGCGCCTGGTCACCGAGGGCGACGCCACAGAGGCCGACAAGGCGGTCGTCGAGGCGCTGTTCGAACCCCTGCTCCACGTGCTCCGCAACGCGCTGGACCATGGCGTCGAGCCGGCCGAGGAGCGCGCCGCGGCCGGCAAGCCGCCCAGCGCCACCATCGTGCTGCGCGCGCACCGGGACGGCGACCAGGTGGTGGTCGAGGTGGAGGACGACGGGCGCGGGATCGACGTCGGCCGGGTGCGCGAGGTCGCCGCCCGGCGCGGCGTGGCCGATCCCGAGGCCCTGGCCGCGCTGAGCGACGAGGAGGCGGTCAACCTTGTCTTCGCGCCGGGCTTCTCGACCGCGGCCGAGGTCACCAGCCTGTCGGGACGCGGCGTCGGCATGGACGCCGTGCGCACCGCGGTCGAGCGGCTGGGCGGCCGGGTGCGGATCGCGAGTCGCGCGGGCGAGGGGACGACGGTGCGCTTCATGCTGCCGTTCACGGTGATGATGAGCCGCGTGATGACGGTGGAGGCCGGCGGCCAGGTGTTCGGCATCCCCCTCGAGGCGGTGATCGAGACCGTGCGCGTGCCGCGCGGCCGCATCGTCCCGGTGGGCGCGGCCCAGGCGTTCGTGCTGCGCGACCGGACCGCGCCGCTGATCGACCTCGGCGAGGTGCTGGGCCAGCCCGGCGCCGCGTCGGGCGACGAGGCGAACGTGGTCGTGGCCACGGCCGCCGGCCAGATCGTGGGTTTGCGTGTCGATCGGCTGGGGGAGCGGATGGACGTGATGCTGAAGCCCATCGGCGGGCTGCTCTCCGGCGCGCCGGGCGTGGCCGGCGCGACCCTGCTGGGGGACGGCCGCGTGCTCCTCGTGCTCGACGTGGCGGAGCTGCTGCAATGACGGTGCGCGTCACCGGGTCCGGCGAGGTGGCGCTGGTCGGCGTCTGCCCGGGCGAGGACGCCGAAACCCTGCTGCAGGCGCTGCTGGAGCATCCGGAGGCGACCGTGGACATGAGGGGATGCGACGGCGCCCACGCGGCGGTCGTCCAGGTGCTGCTGGCGGCGCAGGCGCCTGTGCTTGGCCCGCCGGCCGGCGCCTTCCTGCGGCAATGGGTGGAGCCGCTGCTGAACGCGCGCTAAGAAGGAGCTGCGCCGCTGTGGCGTCCGCAGCAGATTGGTTTCGCGCCGGCCCTGAGGTCCGGAGCCGGGGATTTCAATGGCTTACAAGGTTCTGATCGTAGACGACAGCAAGCTGGCGCGGATGGCTGTCGCCAAGACGCTCAACAGTCTGCGGCCCGAGTGGGAGCGGGTAGAGGCCACCAACGCGGAGGAGGCCCTGGCGCTGGCCCGGCAGTCGTCGTTCGATATCGCGCTGCTGGACTTCAACATGCCCGGCCGTGACGGCCTCAGCCTGGCCGCCGACCTGCTCGGCATCAAGGCGGGGATGCCGGTCGCGGTGATCTCGGCCAACCTGCAGCACGAGATCGTCACCCGCGCCCGGGAGATCGGCGCACATTTCCTGCCGAAGCCGCTGACCGAAGACGCCATGCGGGCGTTTATCTCCGAGGCCGAACAGCGGATGACGGGCCCGAGCCAGTGACCCTCGACGAGACGACCACCCTTTCCGAGCTCGAGCTCGACGCCCTGACCGAGCTGGTGAACATCGGCGTCAGCCGCGCGGCCACCAGCCTGCGCGAACTGGTGGGCGAACAGGTCCTGCTGTCGGTGCCGAACGTGCGCCTGGTGAGCCGCGCCGACGCAGTAGCGATCCTGGGCGAGCGTGAGGCCAGCCGGCTGGTGGCCGTTCATCAGGTGTTCGAGGGCGACATCACCGGCCGTGCGCTGCTGATCTTCCCCGAGAAGAACAGCCTGGAGCTGGTCCGCGCCGTCACCGGCGGAGACCTGCCGCTGGACGACATCATCGAGCTCGAGCAGGAGGCCCTGGCCGAGACGGGCAACATCATCCTCAACGGCTGCCTGGCGACCATCGCCAACATGCTGCGCCGCAGCCTGAAGATCTCCCTGCCGGAAATCCTGCGGGGCGAGGGGGCGGATCTCTTCGAGCTGCAGCCGCCGCCGACCGCCGGCGACGTGGTGATGTTCCTCTACATCAACTTCGCGGTCCGGGAGCGCGACATCCGTGGCTACATCGCCATGCTGATGGACATGCCCTCGCTCGCGGCCCTGCAGGTGCTCCTCGCTGAGTTCATCGAGCGCGCCGCCGGCGACATGGCAGTGCCTCATGCTCCTGGCTGACCGAGACCTCACCGCCGAGGTCCTCGACGCGCTCGACAGCGGTCTGATCGTTCTTGACGCCGAACGCCGGGTGATCGCCTGGAACGCCTGGATGACCTGGGCGAGCGGGCTGAGCGCCGACGAAGCGCGGCACCGCCCGCTGCAGGAGCTGTTCCCGCACCAACGCCTGGGGCGGCTAGGGGCGGCGATCGACGAGGCGCTGGAGGTCGGCGCCTCCGGCCTGCTGACCCATACCCTGCACCCGAGCCTCCTGCCGCTGAAGACGCGGGCGGGACGCGCCCTGATCCACGACGTGGCGGTGCGCCCGGTGGGCGAGAAGCCGTTCAAGCGCTGCGTCGTGCAGATCGCCGACGTCACGACCGCCGCCGAGCGCGAGCGCGTGCTGCGCCAGCGCCAGAACGCCCGCTACGACGCGGTCGTCGAGAGCGCGCCAGATCCGATCCTGACCTTCGATTCCGAAGGCCTCATCCAGCTCGCCAACCCGGCCGCCGCCCAGGAGTTCGGCTATTCCCGCGACGAGCTGGTGGGGCAGCCGCTGGCCGGGTTCCTGCAGAACCCGGACGCGTGGGAGGCCGCCTGGCCCGCCGTGCTCGCGGGGCGGCCGGTGGCCTGGCCGCTGGAGCTGGTGGTGCGCCGCCGCGACGGCTCGGCGAGCTATGTGGACGCCTCGGCGTCCCGCTGGCTGAGCGATGCGCGCGTCTATGTCACCGCCATCCTCCGCGACGTGAACCAGCGCCGGGCGGCCGAGAGCCAGCTCCGGCAGCTGAACGAGACGCTGGAGGAGCGGGTCCGGGAACGGACGGCGGAACTGGAGCGCGCCCACGAACAGCTCCGCCAGTCCCAGAAGATGGAGGCCATCGGCCAGCTCACGGGCGGCGTCGCGCACGACTTCAACAACCTGCTGACGCCGATCCTCGGCGGGCTCGACGTGGTGAAGCGGCGTGGCATGACCGACGCCCGGGCCCTGCGCCTGATCGAGGGCGCGCTGCAGTCGGCCGAGCGGGCGCGGATCCTGGTGCAGCGGCTGCTGGCCTTCGCGCGGCGCCAGCCGCTGCAGGCCACCGCGGTGGACGTGACCAGCCTGGTGCAGGACATGACCGACCTGCTGGCCAGCACCCTGGGGCCGCGGGTGCGGGTGGTCGTGGACGTCCCCGACGGCCTGCCGCCGGCGCTTGCCGACCGCAACCAGCTGGAGATGGCGCTGCTGAACCTGGCGGTGAACGCGCGCGACGCCATGGAAGACGGCGGCACGCTCACGGTCAGCGCCCGGGCCGCGGAGGCCGGGCCGAGAGGGCGGCTGCGGCCGGGCCGCTATGTTCGCCTGGCGGTTTCCGACACCGGCTCGGGCATGAGCCCCGAGACGCTGAGCCGGGCCGTGGAGCCGTTCTTCTCCACCAAGGGGGTCGGCAAGGGCACCGGCCTGGGCCTGTCGATGATCCACGGCCTGGCCGCCCAGCTCGGCGGGACCCTGGAGCTCTCCAGCACGCCGGGCGTGGGCACGACGGTGGAGATGTGGCTCCCGGTCGCCCGCACCGAAGCGTCCGACACGCCCACGCCCGCCGCCGAGGAGGTCGCGCCCGGAGCCGGCGTCGTGCTGCTGGTCGACGACGAGGACCTGATCCGCACCTCCACGGCGCACATGCTGGCCGACCTGGGCTACGCCGTGGTGGAAGCCAGCTCCGCGCGCGCGGCGCTGCGGCTGCTGGACGACGCGCACATCGACCTGATCATCACCGACCACCTTATGCCGGGGATGACCGGCACCGAGCTGGCGCGCCAGGCGCAGGCCCAGCGGCCGAGCCTGCCGGTGCTGATCATCTCAGGCTATGCGGACCTGGAGGATGTCGCGCCGGACCTGCCGCGGCTCACCAAACCCTTCCTCGAGGCCGAACTCGCGACGGCGCTCGCGACTCTGGCGCGCAGCGGCCAAGCGGAAGGTTGATTTTTGACATAGGGCGACAGCATATCCGGGAAACCGCGGTAGTCGGGGGCGGGACCGCCGACGATCTGGAGCCAAGCGATCGGTGAGCGACCTCCGCTCCGCCCAACTGAACGAACTCGAGACAGACGCCCTGGCCGAACTGGTCAACCTGGGTGTTAGCCGGGCTGCGCTGGCGCTGCGCGAGATGGCCGACGAGGAGGTCGTCCTTACCGTGCCCGCGATCTCCACGGTCAGCCCGGAGCAGGCCGGCGAGATGATCGGCGGCGCGCGCATCGGGCAGCTGGTGGCGGTGGAGCAGTCGTTCGAGGGCGACGTCTCGGGGCGCGCCCTGCTGATCTTCCCGGAGAGCAACAGCCTGGAACTGGTGCGCGCCGTGACCGGCACGGAGGCCACGGCCGACCAGCTGATCGACGTGGCGCCGGAAGCGCTCTGCGAGACCGGCAACATCCTGCTGCAGGCCTGCCTGGGCACCATGGCCAACATGCTGCACCGGACGCTCGGCGTGTCGGTGCCGCACCTTGTCCGGGGCCGGGCCGCCGACCTGTTCCCGCGCGCGCCGAAGAGCGTGGTGCTGTTCATCTACATCAACTTCTCGCTGCGTGGCCGCAGGGTTCGCGGCTATATCGCCCTGCTGCTGGACCTGCCCTCGATGAGGACGCTCAAGGAGCTGATCGACGAGTTCATCCGGCGCGAGACCGAGTAGCCGGACAGTGCGCTCCGGCGGCCGTCATGGCCGCCACCGCCTCGCCCACGACCACCAGGGCGGGCCCGTCTCCGAGGGGCGGGGCCGACCTGGAGAGGCTGAGCAACGAGCCCTCGAACACCGCGCGCGCCGCGGGGGCGCCGACGTTCTCCAGGATGGCGACCGGCGTCCGCGGCGAGCGGCCGGCCGCGATCAGCGCGGACGCAACCCCCGGGGCGGTGTCCCGGCCCATGTAGACGGCCAGCGTGGCCTCCGGGTCGGCCGCGGCGGCCCACTCGGCCGGCACGGCGCCAGCTTCGAGGCGGGCGGTGGTGAAGACCACGCGGCGGGCCTGGCCGCGGTGGGTGAGGGGGAAGCCGAACTGGGCGGCGGCTGCGCAGGCGGCGGTGACGCCGGGCACGACTTCGGTGGAGAGCCCATGGGCGTGGAGGAAGGCGGTCTCCTCGCCGACCCGGCCGAAGATCGACGGGTCGCCGCCCTTCAGCCGCACGACCTTCAGCCCGCGCCGGGCGAGGCGCAGCATCAGGCGGTTGATGGTCTCCTGCTTCAGGCTCGTGCGCCCGGCGCGCTTGCCGGTCTGGAT
The DNA here is from genome assembly GCF_036821595.1 of Phenylobacterium sp. Classification (GTDB taxonomy): domain Bacteria; phylum Pseudomonadota; class Alphaproteobacteria; order Caulobacterales; family Caulobacteraceae; genus Phenylobacterium. Next base: position 4,069 of record NZ_DAISJG010000010.1, on the reverse strand, counting down.
CTTCAGGCAGGCGGCGGGGGCGAGCGCCAGAACCTCCTCGGAGACGAGCGCATCGTAGAGCAGGGCCTCGGCGCCCTCGATGGCGCGGAGCGCCCGGACAGTCAGCAGGTCGGCCGGTCCGGGGCCCGCGCCCACCAGGCGGACGGGGTGAAGCTCACGCGGCATGGCGGACCTCCCTGGCGGGCAGCAGCCGGGCGATCTCGGGACGACAGGCGCCGCAGGCGGCCCCTGCGGCGGTGGCCTCGGCGACGGCGTCCAGGGTGACGGCCCCGGCGGCGATTGCGGCGGCGATCCGGCCCGCGCGCACGCCCCGGCAGGCGCAGACCACCGGGCCGGTCTCGACCGGCCGGCCGGGGGCGCGGCCGATCAGCAGGGCAGAGCGCGCCGCTGCATCGAGGCCCTCGGCGGCGAACAGCTCCGCCAGCCAGTCGCGCGGCGGCAGCCGGCCGGCGGTGGTGAAGAACAGGACGCGGTCGAGCCGTCCGTCGGGGCCGATCCACGCCTCGCGCAGACCGCCCGCGGCCGGATCCTCGAAGCACAGAGTGTCGAGGCCCGCGCCGCGCGCCAGGGCCTTGCGCAGCCGCTGGCGTTCGGCCTCGTCGCCGCGGCCTGCGAATTCGTGCAGCTGGCAGGCGCCCTGAGGAATGCGGCGCCAGACCAGGTCGAGGCCCGCCGGCGCGCGCCAGGCCCGTCGGGCCAGGAAGAAGCCCCGCCAGGTTTCCCGATAGGGGCGGACGAGGGCCGGGGTGTGCTTGAATTCCGGCTGGCCCGAGCGGGGGTCGAGCCCGGCGGCGATGAGGGGGTTGGCCCGTCCGTGCGGCGCGAACGCCTCGGTCCAGTGCATCGGCATGAAGATCGAGCCGGGTCGCTGCCGCTCACTGAGGCGGGCGAGCGCCACGGCCTCACCATAGGCGGTCCGCACGCGGGTCAGCGCCCCATCGACGACGCCCACCGGTCCGGCGTCGGCGGGGTGGATCTCGACATAGGGCTCGGGCGCGTGGCGGCAGAGGTCGGGCGCCAGGCCCGTGCGGGTGAGGGTGTGCCAGTGGTCGCGGACGCGGCCGGTGTTGAGCGCCAGCGGGAAGGCGCCGTCCACGGCGTCGGCCGGACCCTGCACCGGGGCCGGGATCATCCGGGCCCGCCCGTCCGGCGTCTGGAAGCGGCCGTCGGTGAACAGCCGGGCGGTCCCGCCGGCCGCGGTCACCGGCCACTGGACGGGCTCCAGGACGTCATAGGCTTCCGGCGTCAGGGTCGCGAGCGGGCCGAGGTTCAGGACGCGGTCGTGGTTTTCGTAGGCGGAGAGGCGGGCCCACTCGCGGAACACCTGGGCGGGCGAGCGCCATGAGAAGGCGTCGGCGAAACCCATGGCGACGGCGACGTCGGCGACAATCCGCCAGTCGGCGCGGGCCTCGCCGGGGGGATCGAAGAGGCGCCGCTGGCGGCTGATGCGCCGTTCGGAGTTGGTGACCGTGCCGTCCTTCTCGCCCCAGGCCAGCGCCGGCAGCTTCACGTGGGCGAAAGCCGCGGTGTCGGTCTCCGCCACGCAGTCCGACACCACGACGAAGGGACAGGCGGCGAGGGCGGCGCGGACGCGCGAGGCCTGCGGCAGGCTGACGGCCGGATTGGTGGCCATGATCCAGACGGCCTTGATGCGGCCGTCCGCGACCGCTTCGAACATCTCGACGGCCTTCAGGCCCGGCGCGGCGGCGACGCGCGGCGCGCCCCAGAAGCGGCCGACGCGGGCCCTGGACCCGTCGTCGAAATCCATGTGGGCGGCGAGCGTGGTGGCCATGCCGCCGGTCTCGCGCCCGCCCATGGCGTTCGGCTGGCCGGTGATCGAGAACGGGCAGGCGCCCGGCTTGCCGATGCGGCCGGTGGCGAGGTGGGCGTTGAGGATGGCCGAACCCTTGGCGACGCCCTGGGCCGACTGGTTGGCGCCCATGGAGAACAGGCTGACCGTGCGCGGCGTGCGGGCGAACCAGGCGAAGAACCGCTCCAGGTCGGCGAGCGGCACGCCGCAGTCGGCAGCCACGGCGGCGGGCGACTGGTCGGACAGCGCGAGTTCGGCCTCCACCTCGGCGAAGCCCGCCACGTGAGCGGCGACGTAGGCGCGGTCGACGGCCCCGCGGCGGACGAGGTCGGCGAGCAGGCCGTTCCACAGGCGCACGTCGGTCTGCGGCGCGATGGCCAGGTGCAGGTCGGCGCCCTCGGCCGTGTCGGTGCGGCGGGGATCGATCACCACGTGCCGCTGCCCTCGCGCGCGGGCGGCCTCCAGGCGGCGGAACAGCACCGGGTGGGTCCAGGCGGCGTTGTGGCCGGAGAGGACCACGAGGTCGGCGAGGTCCAGGTCCTCGTAGCAGCCGGGGACGAGGTCGGCGCCGAAGGCGAGCTTCTGAGCGACCACCGCCGAGGCCATGCAGAGCCGGCTGTTGGTGTCGATGTTCCCTGAGCCGATGAACCCCTTCATCAGCTTGTTGGCCGCATAGTAGTCCTCGGTGAGCAGCTGGCCGGAGACGTAGAAGGCCACCGAGTCCGGCCCGTGCCGGGCGATCGTCTCGCGGAAGCGGCGGGCGACAAGGCCGGTGGCCTCGGCCCAGGACGCCCGTCGCTCACCGATCATCGGGTGCAGAAGCCGCTCCTCCAGCCCGACCGTCGCGCCGAGCGCCGAACCCTTGGAGCAGAGCCGGCCCTGGTTCGCCGGGTGGGCGGGGTCGCCCGCGACGGAGAGGTCGCGGCCGCTCGCCCGGGCGGAGATCCCGCAGCCGACCCCGCAGTAGGGACATGCCGTGCGCACCATCTCGGCCATCGGCGTCAGGCGCGCCCCAGGAGCAGGCGGCCGTCGCGCACCTCCAGCGGGACCACGTGGGCGCAGCCCTGGCCACGGTCGGCCCCCATCAGCTCGCCGCTGGCCAGGTCGATGGCCCGGCCGTGCAGCGGGCAGGTGACGGCGTGGCCGTGGACGATGCCCTGGCTGAGCGGCCCGCCCTTGTGCGGACAGCGGTCGCGGAGCGCGAAGACCCGGCCGTCGCCGGTCCGGAAGACGGCGATGTCGCCGTCGGGGGAGGGGACCCGGCGGGCGCCGCGCAGGGGGATGTCGGTGGCCGCGCCGACGTCGGTCCAGGTCAGCGGGTCCTTCACGAGCGCGTTCATGCGGGGGCGAACTCCATGCGGCGGGAAAGCGGGGTGAATTCCTCGGTGTCGCGGCCTGCGACGCGCTCGGCCCAGGGGTCGATGCGGGAGAAGCGCTGCGAATAGGCGAAGCGGTCGTAGAGGGCGCGGCGGCGCCCGGGATCGGCGACCTCGGCGCGGATGGCGTCGAGGCCGACGCGATCCATCCACTTGTAGATCCGCTCCAGGTACCAGGCCTGCTCCCGGTAGAGCTGGGCGACGGCGCAGATCGTCCAGACCGCCTCGTCCTCGCTCGCGACCCTGGTCAGCAGCTCCGTGCCCCTGATGTGCAGCCCGGCCGCTCCGCCCACGTGGATCTCGTAGCCGCTGTCGACGCAGACGACCCCGATGTCCTTGCAGGTCGCCTCGGCGCAGTTGCGCGGGCAGCCTGAGACGCCGAGCTTCACCTTGGCCGGAGTCCAGGAGCCCCACATGAACTTCTCCAGCCGGACGCCCAGGCCGGTGGAGTCCTGGGTCCCGAACCGGCACCAGTCGGAGCCTACGCAGGTCTTCACCGTGCGCAGACCCTTGGCGTAGGCGTGGCCCGAGACCATGCCGGCGGCGTTGAGGTCGGCCCAGACGGCGGGCAGGTCGTCCTTGCGGACGCCCAGCAGGTCGATCCGCTGGCCGCCGGTGACCTTGACCGAGGGGATGGCGAACTTGTCCACGACGTCGGCGATGGCGCGCAACTCGGCCGCCGAGGTCATGCCGCCCCACATCCGCGGCACGACCGAATAGGTCCCGTCCTTCTGGATGTTGGCGTGGGCCCGCTCGTTGATGAAGCGCGACTGCTTGTCGTCGCGATAGTCGCCGGGCCAGGCGCAGAGCAGATAGTAGTTGAGGGCGGGGCGGCAGCTCGCGCAGCCGTCGGGGGTGGACCACTCCAGCGCCTGCATGACCG
>NZ_DAISJG010000009.1:0-105685 GCF_036821595.1 Phenylobacterium sp. | reverse complement strand
CCGCCACGGTGGCGGCGGCTGGGGTGGCGGCGGCTTCTCCGGCGGCGGCGGCTCGTTCGGCGGCGGCGGATCCTCGGGGAGCTGGTGATGGCGAAGGACCCCTTGCTCTCTCCGTCCGACCGGGCGGCCATCGAGGCGGCCGTGCGCGAGGCCGAGACCCGCACCACGGGCGAGATCTACTGCGTCGTGGCGGAGGACAGCTCCGACTATTTCGAGACCCCGCTCGCCTGGGCGGCGGGCGTCGCCCTGCTCGGGCCGGCGCTGCTGCTGCTGGGCGGCGTGCACGTCAGCGTGCCGGACCTCGGCGGCGACTGGACCGCGGCGCAGGTGGCGGAGGCCGCCGACGTGGTCGCCCGCAACACGCTCGTGGGCGCCCTGCTCCTGCAGGCGGCGCTCTTCGTGGTCACCGCCGTGCTGGTCAGCCTCGGCCCGATCCGTCGTCGACTGACGCCCCGCGGGCTGAAACGCGAGCGCGTGCGGCGCGAGGCCCAGGCGCAGTTCCTGGCCAAGAGCCTGCACGCCACCCGCGAGCGGACCGGCGTGCTGATCTACGTCTCCATGGCCGAGCACATGGCCGAGCTGATCGCCGACGAGGGCATCGCCAGCCAGGTGGAGCCGGAGGTCTGGGACCGCGCCATGGCGGCGCTGACGGCAGGGCTGAAGCGGGGCGAACCCGCGGCCGGCTTCGCGGCGGCCATCGGTCTGTGTGCGGACATCCTGGCCGAACGCTTCCCCGCCAGGCTCGGCGACAATCCCAACGAGCTGCCTGACGCGGTGGTCGTGCTGTCGGCGGACTGAGGTTTTCGTCGTCTGCGGCGAAGCAACCACAACAATTGGTGTTGTCCCCCCGCGCCGCACCGCCCAGATTGCGGGCTCCGTAGGGGGAGACCAGCTTGGCCGAGGCGCCGCACAGGCCCGAGGACGTGGCGCAGCCGTTCGACGTGGTGGCGGAAGCCCTCGCGCTCGGCATGCCCTACCGCATCCGCGTGGAGGCGGACGGCGTCACGCGGCGCTTCATCCATGTGGGGGAGAGCTGCCTCGCCCTGAACGGCGTGCCCGCCGAGGCCGTGCTGGCCAACGGGTCCGTCCTGTACGACATGATCCTTCCGGAGCACCGGGAGACCTTCGCGCGGGCCGAGGCCGAGGCGATGGCCACCCGGCGCCCGTTCTCGATCGAGATCCAGATGCGCCGCGCCGACGGCGAGGTCCGGTGGCACCGTGTCGCCTCCTATCCCCGAGTGCTGCCGGACGGAGTCGCCCTCTGGGACGGATTGCAGGCCGACATCACGGAGACCCGGCGGCTGGCCGAGGAACTGCGCGACCAGCGCCGGCGGCTGCAGATGGCGGTGGAGGCGACGGGTCTGGGCTTCTGGGAATGGGATCCCGCCGGCGACCGGGTGATCTGGTCGGAACGGAACAAGGCGCTGTTCGGTCTGCCCGCCGACGCGGGTCCGCTCGACATCTGCCGCTACATGGAGCTGGTGCACCCGGAGGACCTCCCGAAGGTGGAGGCGGTCTACCTGGCCACGGAGACCATGGAGGACGGCGGCGATTTCTCGGTGGAGCACCGCACGGCGGGCCCCGAGAGCGGCGTCCGGTGGATCCTGACGCATGGACGCGTGCTGAAGGAAAACGGCGAGACCCGGCTGGTGGTGGGCACGTCGGTCGACGTCACCGAGCGCCGGATGATGGAGGAGCGCCGCGCGCTGCTGATGGGCGAGCTCGCGCACCGGGCCAAGAACGGGCTGACGGTGATGATGGCCATCGTCGGCCAGACCGCCCGCTCGGCCCGGTCGGTGGAGGACTTCGCCGGCGTGCTGACGGCCCGGCTGGACGCCATGGCCAAGTCGCAGGACCTGGTGACCGCCACCGGCGGCGGGCCGGTACAGCTCGCCGACATGCTGGAGGTGGCGCTGACGCCCTTCGGCCTGGCCCGTTTCGAGATCGCGCCGGGGTTCGCCGGCGTGACCATCGCCGGCCAGATGGCGGCGGCGCTCGGCCTGCTGCTGCACGAGATGGCCACCAACGCCGTGAAGTACGGCGGGCTTTCCGTCCGCGAGGGCCGGGTGCGGATCGTCAGCAGCGACGCCCCGCCGGGCCGGGTCGTGCTGCACTGGTGCGAGACCGGAGGGCCACCCGTGGTCCCGCCTCCGAAGCCCGGCTTCGGCTCGCGCGTGCTGGAGACGGCGCTGACGCCGTTCGGCGGCAAGGTGGTGACGGCGTTCCGCGAGCACGGCTTCGAGGCCCGCGTGGAGTTCCCCCGCGCCGGCTAGGCTCTGCCGCTTGCCGCCGCCCCCCTGCGGGCCGTACCATCGCGTCCAAAGGGAGGAGCGCGGATGGCCTTCAAGCTCAACGTAAACGGCAAGGTCCACACGGCTGACGTGGACCCTGACACCCCGCTCCTGTGGACCCTGCGCGACACGCTGGGGATCCTGGGGCCCAAATACGGCTGCGGGGTCGCCCAGTGCGGCGCGTGCACGGTGCACATCGACGGCCAGCCGGTCCGCTCCTGCGTGACGCCGGTGTCGGCTGTGCAGGGCAAGGTCACCACCATCGAAGGCGTCGGGTCCTCGGCCGTGGGCAAGAAGGTGCAGGCCGCCTGGAGCGAGCTGGACGTGGCCCAGTGCGGCTACTGCCAGCCGGGGCAGATCATGTCGGCGACGGCCCTGCTCGTCCGCAACCCGAAGCCGAGCGACGCCGACATCGACGCGGCGATGAGCGGCAACATCTGCCGCTGCGCCACCTACACGCGCATCCGGGCGGCCATCAAGCGCGCCTCCGGCCAGAAGGAAGCCTGAGCATGACCGTCGAGCTCACCGGCGCCTCACGGCGCGAGTTCCTCACCGCGGCCAGCGCCAGCGGCCTGGTCATCTCCTTCACCGTGGCCACCAAGGCCCAGGCGCAAGGGGCGGCCCTGCAGCCGATCAACGCCTACGTGAAGGTCGCCCCCGACGGGATGGTGACCATCACCAACAAGAACCCGGAGTGCGGCCAGGGCATCAAGACCATGCTGCCCATGCTGATCGCCGAGGAGCTCGACATCCCCTGGGAGAAGGTCCGCATCGAGCAGGCGGACAACGACCCGCAGACCTACGGCCGCCAGTTCGCCGGCGGCTCCATGGCCACCCCGCTGCACTGGGAGGACCAGCGCCGCGTGGGCGCGGTGGCGCGCGCCATGCTGATCCAGGCGGCCGCCCTGGCGTGGAACTGCCCGGCCGGGGAGTGCAGCACCCAGGCGGGCGTCGTCCTGCACAAGGCCTCGAACCGCAAGGCGACCTACGGTTCGCTGGCCGGCCAGTGCGCGGGCCTCACGCCGCCGGATCCGAAGAGCCTGACGCTGAAGGATCCCAAGGACTACAAGATCATCGGCCGCGCGACGCCGCAGTACGACACGGCCAAGATCGTCACGGGCCAGCCGCTGTTCGGCATCGACGTCCAGGTCCCGGGGATGCTGTACGCCACCTACGAGAAGGCGCCGGTGTTCGGGGCCAAGGTGGCCTCCGCGGACCTCGCTGCGGCGCAGGGCGTGAAGGGCGTGAAGAAGGCCTTCGTGGTCGACGGCGGCGCGAGCCTCTCGGGCCTGCTGCCGGGCGTGGCCGTCGTGGCCGACACCTGGTGGGCGGCGAAGAAGGGCCGCGACCAGCTCAAGACCCAATGGGCCGATCACCCGACCGCCCAGCAGGGCAGCACGGGCTTCGCCAAGCGCGCCGCGGAACTGGCCGCCGGCGCGCCGCAGCGCACCGCCCGCAACGACGGCGACGTGGCCGCGGCGTTGAAGGGCGCGGCCAAGACGGTGGAGGCCGCCTACGCCTATCCGTTCCTCAGCCACGCGACGCTCGAGCCGCAGAACTGCACGGCGGCGGTGAAGGACGGCAAGGTGGAGATCTGGGCCCCGACCCAGAACCCCGAGCCCGGCCGGCAGCTCGTGGCCACCACCCTCGGTATCAAGCCCGAGGACATCACCATCCACATGATTCGCTGCGGCGGCGGCTTCGGACGCCGGCTCTCGAACGACTACATGGTCGAGGCCGCCTGGATCGCGCAGGAGACCGGGGCTCCGGTGAAGCTCCTCTGGACCCGCGAAGACGACATGCGGCACGACTTCTACCGCCCGGCCGGGTTCCACTTCCTGAAGGGCGGCGTCGACGCCCAGGGTAATGTGGTCGCCTGGCAGGACCATTTCGTGAGCTTCGGACCGGGCGGGGAGCAGTTCGCGCCGTCGGCCGGCATGGCGCCCACCGAATTCCCGGCGAGGTTCGTGCCGAACTGCCGGATCGACGTCTCGACCATGCCGCTGGGCGTGCCCACCGGGCCACTGCGGGCGCCGGGCTCGAACGCCCTGTCGTTCGTCATGCAGTCGTTCATCGACGAGCTGGCGCATGCCGCCGGCCAGGATCCGGTCGCCTTCCGCCTGAAGCTGCTGGGCGACCAGAAGATGGTCGGTGACGGCCCGTCCGGATACAACGCCGAGCGGATGCGCGGCGTGGTCCAGAAGGTGGCCGAGGTCTCCAAGTGGGGCGAGAAGCTGCCCGCCCGCACCGGCAAGGGAATCGCCTTCCACTACAGCCACCTGGGCTACTTCGCCGAGGTGATCCAGGTGCAGGTGGCCGCGGACGGCACGCCCAAGGTCCAGAAGGCCTGGGTGGCCGGGGACGTGGGCCGCCAGATCATCAACCCGCACGGCGCGGTGAATCAGGTGCAGGGCTCGGTGCTGGACGGCGTCTCCGAGGCGCTGCACCAGAAGATCACCATCGAGAACGGCCGCACCGTGGAGGGGAACTTCGACTCCTACCCGCTGATGCGGATGAACGAGTCCTTCCCGGTGGAGGTCCACTGGGTGATCACCGACTATCCGCCGACGGGCCTCGGCGAGCCGGCCCTGCCGCCGGCCATCCCGGCCCTGACCAACGCCATCTTCGCCGCCACCGGCAAGCGCGTCCGCGAACTGCCCGTCGACCCGAGCCTGCTGAAGGCCTGAGGACGACGACTCCTCCCCCAAGCCTGGGGGGAGGAGGTTATGGCTTGGCGTTCCGGCTGGCCTCGGCCCAAATGCGTCCCAACAAGTGTTTGAGGGGACGCGTCCGTGAAGAAGCTGCTGATCGCCAACCGCGGCGAGATCGCCGTCCGCATCGCGCGCACCGCGGCAGAGATGGGGATCGCGACTGCGGCGGTCTTCTCCGAGGACGACGCCGCCTCCCTGCACGTCAAGAAGGCCGACGAGGCCGTGGCGCTGAGAGGCTCGGGCCCCGCCGCCTACCTCGACATCGGCCAGGTCGTGCAGGCGGCGAAGGACGCCGGCTGCGACGCCCTCCATCCGGGCTACGGCTTCCTCTCGGAGAACGCCGCCTTCGCGCGCGCCTGCGCCGACGCGGCCCTGACCTTCGTGGGGCCGTCGCCGGAGACGCTGGAGCTGTTCGGCGACAAGGGCCGGGCCCGGGCGCTGGCGCAGCGGTGCGGCGTGCCCGTCTCTCCCGGTACGGACGGCCCCACCACGCTGGAGGCGGCCCAGGCCTACCTCGCCACCCACGGGGCGGTGATGGTCAAGGCGGTGGCCGGCGGCGGCGGACGCGGCATGCGCCCGGCGGATTCCGTGGAGGCGCTCGAGCGCGAGTGGGCGCGCTGCCAGTCCGAGGCGAAGGCGGCGTTCGGGAACGGCGACCTCTACGTGGAGCGCTTCCTGCCGCACGCCCGGCACATCGAGGTGCAGGTGGTGGGCGACGGGGCCCGCGTGGCGCACCTGTGGGACCGGGAATGCAGCCTGCAGCGTCAGCGACAGAAGGTGGTGGAGATCGCGCCGGCCGACATGCTGCCGGCCTGGCAGCGGGAGGCCCTGTTCAGCCACGCCGTGGCGCTGGCGGAGGCCGCCGGCTACCGCGGACTCGGCACCATGGAGTTCCTTATCGACGGCGACGACCTGGTCTTCATCGAGGGCAACGGCCGCCTGCAGGTGGAGCACACCGTCACCGAGGAGGTCACCGGCCTCGACCTCGTGCGGATCCAGCTCCAGATCGCCGCGGGCCGGACCCTCGCCGACCTCGAGCTGACCCAGGGCCAGGTCCCGGCGCCGCGGGGTCACGCGGTGCAGGTGCGGGTCAATCTCGAGACCATGGCCGCAGATGGCTCGGCGAAGCCCGCCGGCGGGACGCTGGCGGTCTACGAGCCGCCGTCGGGGCCGGGCGTCCGCGTCGACGGCTTCGGCTACGCCGGCTACGCGACGAGCGCCCGCTTCGACAGCCTGCTGGCCAAGCTGATCGTGCACTCGGGCGCCGGCGGCCTGTCGCGGGCGGTGGCCAAGGCCTACCGGGCGCTGGCCGAGTTCCGGGTCGAGGGGGCGCAGACCAACATCCCCTTCCTGCAGAACCTGCTGGCGCTGCCGGCCGTGGCCGCGGGCGAGGTCCACACCCGCTTCATCGAGGCGCACATGGGCGAACTCGCCCACCCGCCCGAGGCTCATCCGAAGCTCTATTTCGACGCCGCCGCGCGCGGCTCCGGCCCGGCCGCTGCCGCCCGGGAGCCGGAGGGTCCGGTGGGCGCGACGCCGCTGCGCGCGCCGCTGCAGGGGACGGTCATCGCCCTGCAGGCCGAGGTCGGGGAGAGCGTCCGCAAGGGCCAGGCCCTGCTGGTTCTCGAAGCCATGAAGATGGAGCATGTGGTCGAGGCCCAGGCCTCGGGCGTGGTCCGCCAGATCACGGTGGCGGCGGGCGACACCGTCTTCGAGGGCCATCCGGTGGTCTTCCTGGAGGAGACCGGCGGCGAGGCGGCCGGTGAGGAGGCGCAGGCCGCCATCGACCTCGACGCCATCCGCCCCGACCTCGCCGAGGTGATCGAGCGCCATCGGCTGACGCTCGACGAGGCCCGGCCTGACGCTGTCGCGCGACGGCGGCGCACCGGCCAACGGACGGCGCGGGAGAACCTCGCCGACCTGTTCGACCCCGGCAGCTTCAGCGAGGTCGGGGCCATGGCCGTGGCCGCCCAGCGCCGGCGGCGCAGCCTGGACGACCTGCGGGCCAACACGCCGGCCGACGGCATCGTGGTCGGCGTGGGCGAGGTGAACGGCGAACTGTTCGGCGAGGACAAGGCCCGCTGCGTGGGCCTGGCCTACGACTTCACCGTGCTGGCCGGCACGCAGGGCCACTTCAACCACAAGAAGACCGACCGCATCCTGGAATTCGCCGAGCACTGGAAGGCGCCGATCGTCTGGTTCACCGAGGGCGGCGGCGGACGGCCCGGCGACGTGGACGGCGGCCAGCTCTCGGCCTCGTCGCTGGACACCACCAGTTTCACCACCTTCGCCCGGCTCTCGGGGCTCGCGCCGCGCATCGCCATCAACTCCGGGCGCTGCTTCGCCGGCAACGCGGTGTTCTTCGGCTGCGCCGACGTCACCATCGCGACCCGCTATTCGAACATCGGCCTCGGAGGGCCGGCGATGATCGAGGGCGGGGGACTGGGGGTCTTCACGCCCGACGAGATCGGCCCCTCCGACGTGCTCTACGCCAACGGCGCCCTCGACCTCCTGGTGGAGGACGAGGCGGAGGCCACGGCGGCGGCGAAGCAGATCCTGGGCGTCTTCCAGGGGGCGGTCCGCGACTGGACCTGCGCCGACCAGCGCCGGCTGCGCCACCTGATCCCGGAGAACCGGGTGCGGGCCTACAACGTCCGCGAGGTGATCCGCACGCTCGCCGACGAGGGGACCTGGCTGGAGCTGCGGGGCGGCTACGGCCGCGGCATGATCACCGGCTTCCTGCGCATCGAGGGCCGGCCGCTCGGGCTGATCGCCAACGACCCGCGGCATCTCGGCGGGGCGATCGATTCCGAAGGCGCGGAGAAGGGGGCCCGCTTCCTGCAGCTCTGCGACGCCTTCGACGTGCCCGTGCTTTCGCTCTGCGACACCCCGGGCTTCATGGTCGGGCCCCATAGCGAGATGACGGCCGCGATCCGCCGGGGCTCGCGCCTGTTCGTCACCGCCACCAGCCTCTCCGTGCCGCTGTTCACCCTGGTGCTGCGCAAGGGCTACGGCCTGGGCGCCCAGGCCATGGCCGGCGGGGACTTCTCGGCCCCGGCGATGATGGCCGCCTGGCCGACCGCCGAGTTCGGGCCCATGGGCCTGGAGGGCGCGGTGCGCCTGGGCTACCGCAAGGAGCTGGAGGCGGAGGAGGATCCCGCCGCCCGGCAGGCCCTGTTCGAGAAGCTGGTCGGCAGGATGTACGAGAACGGCAAGGCGCTGTCGGTGGCCTCGGTGGTGGAGATCGACGCCGTCATCGACCCGGCCGAGACCCGCGCCTGGCTGGTGCGCGGGCTAAAGGCCTGTCCCGTCCCGCCGAAGCCGCCGGGCAAGAAGCGGCCGTTCGTCGACGTATGGTGAGGCCGCGCGCGCCGCTGACCTAAGGTCACCATTGCCCCGGGGGCCGGGTCCGATACCGTCGTTCGCAACGACAAGACGGTCTCGGGAGGAACGTCGTGGCGGTGGCGGATGGCGTGGCCGGGCTCACCGGCGCGGGGGCTGCGGCGCAGCCGGTCCTGGCGAAGCCGGGGGCCGGCGTGAAGCTGGCCTACAGCTTCGGGCAGGTGGTCGAGAGCGGCTACCTGACGGTCAATACCTTCGTGTTCTTCTACTACACGGCGGTGCTGGGCCTCTCCGGAAGCCTGGTCGGCCTGGCCGTCGCGGTCAGCATGATCCTCGACGCCGCCTTCGACCCGCTGATCGGCTCGTGGTCGGACAGCGTCCGGTCGCGGTTCGGCCGGCGGCTGCCGGTGATGCTGGTCGGCGCGCCGCTCACCATGGTGACCATGGGGCTGTGGTTCAGTCCGCCCGCGGGCCTGTCGGTCTTCGCCCTGTTCCTCTGGCTGACCCTGACCAAGATGGCGGTCCGAGCCTTCGCCTCGATGTACAACATTCCCTACTTCGCCCTGGGGGCGGAGTTGTCGGACGACTACGTGGACCGTTCGCGGATCGTCGCCTGGCGGCTGCTGGCGGGCATCGTCACCAGCGTCACCGTCACCGCGCTCGCCTATTCGGTGTTCTTCGCCGGCGAGGGCGGGCTGCAGCGGCCCGAGCGATACCCCCAGTTCGGCTGGACGATCGCGGCGGTGGTCCTGGCGGGGGCCCTGATCTGCTGCGCGGGGGTCTGGCGCTACGCCGTGGCCCTGCCCCAACCGCAAGGCCGGCCGGAGACGATGGGACGCCGAATCGTCGGCGAGGTCCTGGAGATCTTCCGCAATCCCTCGTTCCGGATCCTGTTCTTCTCGCTCCTGCTGTTCTCCAGCGCGGCCGGCATCCACCAGGCGCTGAACAACCACGCCAACGTCTTCGTGTGGCGGCTGCGGCCCGAGGTGATGCAGGTGCTGTCCTACGCCTACCTGTTCGGAATCCTGCTGGGCGTGCCGCTGACGCCCTTCCTGCTGCGGTTCATGGAGAAGCGGAGCGCCGCGGCTCTGGGCTTCGTGATGGTGATGGCCGGCTGGACCGTGCTGCCGGTCCTGCGCGCCTCGGGCGCGGTCGCGCCGGTGGGCGAGGCCGCCCTGCCCTGGCTGGTCCCGAACAACCTGCTCGTCGGCCTGGGCTCCGGGATCATCTTCATCGCCTTCCCGGCGATGATGGCCGACGCCGCCGACGAGCATGAGCACCGGTTCGAGGCCCGGCGCGAGGGGCTCTACTTCTCGGGCATCGGCTTCGCCGGCAAGGCGGCGGCCGGGATGGGCTCGCTGATCGGCGGCCTGACCCTCGACATCCTGCGCTTCCCCCGCGAGGCAGGGCGGCAGGTCGATGCGGTGGTCTCCGAGGACGTGCTGGCCGGCCTGATCCTCGGCTGGGGACCGTTGTCAGCCGTGTTCTGCCTGGTCGGCGCCGTGCTCTTCATCCCCTACGCGATCACCCGCGCCCGCCACGCGGAGATCATCGACGACCTCAGGATCCGCCGCGCCCGGCCCGGCTAGTGCGGGATGTAGGTGCGCAGCACGTCCTCGATGATGCGCTCCAGGCCCTCGAGCGTGTTGCAGGTCTTGGCCACGTGGCAGTAGCGGGCGTAGCGGTCCATGACGCTGTCGCCCTGGCCCCAGTAGCTTTCGGGCTCGGGGTTCAGCCAGATCACCGCGCGGCTGCGCTGGTGGATCAGATTCATCAGGTCGAGCCGCGGATCGGCGAAGTTGGAGCGGCCGTCGCCCAGGAAGATCACCGTGGTGTGGCGGTCCAGCCGGTCGATGTGCTGGTCGCAGAAGTCCTCCAGGGCCTTGCCGTAGTCCGTCTGCTGGAAGCCGATGGTCTGCAGGACCTTGAGGATCGCCTGTTCGACGGCGTGGTCGTCCAGGATTTCGCCCACCGGGATCAGCCGGCCCGAGAAGGCGAAGGCGTCCAGCCGGTCGACCACTTCGTTCAGGGAATAGAGGAAGGTCAGCAGGAACTGGGCGGCCGCGGCCACCGACTTGGAGACGTCGCAGATCGCCACGATCGACGGCTTGTCGACCTTGTGGCTCTTCCAGACGATGTCGAAGGGGACCCCGCCGTAGCCCATGGAGCGGCGCAGGGTCTTGCGGACGTCCAGGTGGCCGCGCATCGCCTTGTGGCGGCGGCGCGAATAGCGGTCGGCGAGCCGCTTGGCCATCTTGCGCACCAGCTGCTGCATGATGGCGAGGTCGACGGGGTCGATCCCGCCCTCGGCGTTCAGCGCCTTGCGGGCCAGCATCTCCTCGCGCAGCTGGCGGCCGGAGCCGGCGGCGTAGAGTTCGTGCTGGCGCTCCACGTACTTCTGCGCCTCGGCCACCAGGGCGCGGCGGCCGGCATCCAGACGGTCGGCGAGGCCCTGCTGCTCCGGGAACCGGCGGGCGCCTGCGATGATCTTCTCGATCTCGGCCAGGCCCATCTCATCCAGCATGCGGCGGGTGAGGCGGCTGCGCTGGGTGGAGAGCCGGATCTCGGCGACGCCGGCCCGGCGGGCGGCCTCCTCCATCTGCTGCTGCACCGCCGCGGCGTCGCCCTCCAGCAGGGCCTGGGCCAGCGGTGACTCGGAGACCTCCGCCGGCCGCGGTTCGCCGTCCGCCTGGCCGCCCTCCGGCGGCGGGGGCGGCAGGTCCAGGGCCTGGCGGGCGAAGAAGGTCTCGAAGGTGCGGTCGAAGGCGACGACCTCGGCCTCCGACTTCGCGAGGGTGGCGCACAGCGCGTCCTTGAACAGCTCCCGGTCGGCGTACCCCACGGTCTCCACCGTGCGCGCCGCGTCGATCGCCTCGGCCGGGGAAACCCGGACATCGGCGGCCCGCAGGGCGCGGAGGAAGTCCTGGAGGGTGTGCTGCATCAAGACCCGCTCATCCCCGCGGAAGCGGGGATCCGGGCTTGTTTCTTTGCGGAGCGGACCATGGGCATGGGCGGTGCTATTCGAATCTCGGAAACACAAAACACCTGGGTCCCCGCTTTCGCGGGGATGAGCGGAGGGTGGCGTTCACCGCCGAGCCAGCAGCTCGACGATCTGGGGCTCCACCTGGGCTATGTCCTGCTCGAACTTCAGGATCACATTGAGCGTGTCCTTGACCATGGCCGGGTCGAGGCTGTCGGCGTGCAGCAGGATCAGCGCGCGGGCCCAGTCGACGGTCTCGGAGATCGACGGCGCCTTGCGAAGGTCGAGCGTGCGCAGCGACTGGACGAAGGCGACCAGGTCGTGGGCCAGACGACCCTCGATGCCCGGCACGCGGCTGAGCACGATCCGCTCCTCCAGCGCCGGTTCCGGCAGGGGTATGTGCAGGTGGAGGCAACGGCGCTTCAGGGCGTCGCCCAGGTCGCGCACGTTGTTGGACGTCAGGAACACCAGCGGCGGGACCCTGGCCTTGATCACGCCCAGTTCGGGCACCGAGACCTGGTAGGCCGAGAGCACCTCCAGCAGGAAGGCCTCGAAGGCCTCGTCGGACTTGTCGATCTCGTCGATGAGCAGGACGCAGCCGCCGTCCTGCTTCAGGGCCTGCATCAGCGGCCGGGGCTCCAGGAACGGCTCGGAGAAGAACAGGTCGCCCATGCCGTGCAGCCGGTCCATGGCCGCGTCCATGGTGGGCGCGTCGGCCAGGCTCTCGCCCATGCGGTCCTTCAGGATCTGGGTGTAGAGCAACTGCTTGCCGTACTTCCACTCGTAGAGCGCCTTGGACTCGTCGAGGCCCTCGTAGCACTGCATGCGGATCAGCGGGTGGCCGAGCAGGGCGGCGGTGGAGAGCGCCAGCTCCGTCTTGCCGACGCCGGCCGAGCCTTCCACCAGAATCGGCTTCTGCAGGTTCACGGCCATGAACAGGGCGGTCGCGATACGTCGGGAGGCGATGTAGCCGACCGAGGCCAGGCCCTCGACGAGCGAGTCGACGGAGGCGAGGGGATCGGTCGCCGGCTTCGCAGCCGCCGGGGTCGCCAATGGGGAAATCGTCAAAGTTACGGGCTTTCGAAAAGGGGCAGTCGGAAAGGCCCGATTGTGCCCGTCCGCCGGCCGCAGGGCAAACACCTCGGAAGAACAGGGTTTACGGCCGGTTCACAACCTACGGTCAAGCTCGGCGCATTGTGGACCCTGTGGCTGTGAGCCTCGACTGGCGATGATCCTGCAGCGGCTGAGCCGGCGGCTGGCGGCGCTCTACGCCGTCCTGTTCGGCGCGGGCCTTTTTCTCGCCGCCCTGGGCCTGTTTTCCGTTCACCTGACCATGGTCCCGGAGGCGGTCGGCGGCGCGCCGCTGGTGGTGGCGGGAGCGCTCCTGGGACTGGCGGGCGCCGCCGCGGTCGGCTTCGGTTGCTGGGCGACCCTGGGCGGGGTCGCCCGACGTGCTGCCGACCTGGAAGAGGCCGTGCGGCGGCTGGAGCGCGGCGAACTCGCCTCGCTGGCGCCCGTCCGCCACGACGCCCTGGACGGCCTGGTGGACAGCTTCAACGCCATGGCCGCGGCAGTGGCGGAGCGCGAGCGGCGGATCACGCACCTGGCCCTGCACGACGACGAGAGCGGCCTGCCCAACCGGCTGGCGCTGGAGCGGGTGGTGCACGGTCTCGCCGACCGGCCGCACGGGCAGGTCTATGTGGCGGCCTTGGGCGTCCATCGGTTCGACCAGCTGCGGGGCGCGATCGGCTACGGCCAGGCCGCGCGCGCGGTGCGGGCGCTGGGACGGCGGCTGGCGGGGCTGACATCGGCCTCGGGCGTCTCCCGGCTCGCTCCCGACGTCCTGGGCTTCACCCTGGTGGCGCAAGGTCCTGACGCGGCGCTGGACGACGCACGCCGGCTGCTGACGGAGCTGGAGCAGCCGCTGGGCCTCGGCGGGCGCGACGCCGTGGAGCTGCCGTTGCACCTGGGGCTGGCGCCCCTGGATCCCACCGTGGACGCCGACGCCAACATCGCGCAGGCCGGCATCGCACTGGATCAGGCCCGCGGGCTCCGCCGCGCGGTGGCGTTCTTCGACGCCGAGGCCTACGGCGACCCGGCGGCCAACCTGTCGCTGATGTCGGCGCTGGCGAAGGCGCTGGAGGACGGCGGCGTGGAGCTGCACTACCAGCCCAAGTTCGACCTGCGGCAGCGGCGGGTGACAGGGGTGGAGGCGCTGGCGCGCTGGCGCCATCCGGTGCGCGGGCTGCTCCACGCCGACCGCTTCGTGCCCATGGCCGAGGAGACCGGCCATATCCGCAGCCTCACCGCCTGGGCGCTGCGCCGGGCGATCGCAGACCAGAGGACCCTGGCCGCCGCCGGCCACCCGGTGGAGATGGCGCTCAACATCTCCGCCCGCACCCTGGCGGAACGGGACTTCGCCGACTTCGCGCTGGCCGAGGCCAGTGCGGCGCGGGGGCGGCTGACCTTCGAGGTGACCGAGGCGGCGGTCATCGAGAACCCCGACCTGGCGCTGGCCGCGTTCGACCGCTTCACCGCAGCCGGCCTCGGCCTCGCGCTCGACGACTTCGGCGCGGGCCTGTCGTCGCTCGGCCACCTGAAGGCGATCCGGGCCCACGAGCTGAAGATCGACAGGTCGGTCGTGCGCGGCCTTGCCGAGCGGCAGCGCGACGCCCTGATCGTGCGTTCCGCCATCGACCTGGCGCATGGCCTGGGCATGAAGGTGACCGCTCAGGGCGTGGAGACCGAAGCCTGCTTCGCCCGGTTGTCGGCCATGGGCTGCGACCAGGCGCAGGGCAACCTGCTCGGCCGACCCATGCCGCTCGGCGATCTGCTGACCTTCCTCGAGGCGCCGCTCGGCGAGGACAGGCGCCGCGCCTGACGCGCGCGGCGCCCTCCGGTCAGACGTCGAACTTCACGCCCTGGGCCAGCGGCAGGGTGCGGCCGTAGTTCAGCGTGTTGGTGGCCCGGCGCATGTAGGCCTTCCAGGAATCGGAGCCCGCCTCGCGGCCGCCGCCGGTCTCCTTCTCGCCGCCGAACGCCCCGCCGATCTCGGCGCCCGAGGGGCCGATGTTGACGTTGGCGATACCGCAGTCCGAGCCGGCCGCGGAGATGAACAGCTCGGCCTCGCGCATGTCGTTGGTGAAGATCGAGGACGACAGGCCCTGGGGCACGTCGTTCTGCAGGCGAATAGCCTCCGCCAGGTCCCTGTACTTCATGACGTAGAGGATCGGCGCGAAGGTCTCGCGGCGGACCACGTCGGCCTGCTCGGGCATCTCCACGAGCGCGGGGCGCACGTAGGCCGCGTCCGGGCAGCCCGGGACCTCGACGGCCTCGCCGCCATGGACCCGACCGCCGGCGGCGATGGCGTCGTTGATCGCCTGCACCATCTGCGAGCGCGAGCCCTGGTCGATCAGCGGGCCCACCAGGGTCCCCTCGTCTCGGGGGTCGCCCACCGGCACGGAGGCGTAGGCCGCCTTCAGCCGCGGCAGGAAGGCGTCGTAGTGGCTCTCGTGGATGAACAGGCGCCGCAGGGTGGTGCAGCGCTGGCCGGCGGTGCCCATGGCGGCGAAGGCGATGCCGCGCAGCGCCAGGTCCAGATCGGCGCTCGGGGCCACGATGGCGGCATTGTTGCCTCCGAGCTCGAGTAGGGCGCGGGCGAAGCGGTGGGCGAGGCGCGGGCCGACGGCGCGGCCCATGGCGGTGGAGCCCGTGGCGGAGACCAGCGGGACCTTGCGGTGGTCCACCAGCCGCTCGCCCACGTCCCGGCCGCCGATCACCACGGCCGACAGGTTGGCCGGCGCGTCGCCGAACTTCGCCACGGCGCGCTCGAACAGGGCCTGCACGGCGAGCGCGGTGAGCGGGGTCTTCTCGGACGGCTTCCAGACGCAGGCGTCGCCGCAGACCAGCGCCAGCGCCGAGTTCCACGACCACACGGCCACGGGGAAGTTGAAGGCCGAGATGATCCCCACCACGCCCAGCGGATGCCAGGTTTCCATCATCCGGTGGTCCGGACGCTCGGTGGCGATGGCCAGGCCGAACAGCTGGCGGGAGAGGCCGACGGCGTAGTCGCAGATGTCGATCATCTCCTGCACCTCGCCGTTCGCCTCGGAGACGACCTTGCCGGCTTCCAGGGTGACGAGGCGGGCGAGGTCGGCCTTGGCGGCGCGCAGCTCCTCGCCGA
The DNA here is from genome assembly GCF_036821595.1 of Phenylobacterium sp. Lineage (GTDB taxonomy): Bacteria > Pseudomonadota > Alphaproteobacteria > Caulobacterales > Caulobacteraceae > Phenylobacterium. The sequence goes on along the minus strand of NZ_DAISJG010000009.1, from coordinate 90,178 downwards.
GCAGGCGGACGAGCTCGCCGCGGCGCGGGGCCGGGACCACGCGCCAGGCGAGGAAGGCCTGGTGGGCGGCCTCGACGGCGGCGTCCACCTGGGCGGGCGTGTTGTCGTGCACCTGGGCGATGACCTCGCCGGTGACGGGGGAGCGGACCGGGCGGTCGCCGCCGGTCCACTTCGCGGCGGGGACGCCGAGGCGTTCGAGCACCTGGGCGGCGTCGGCGGCGGCGGACGTGATCTTGGACTGGACGGTCATGCGGACTTACTCGGCGGCGGCGCGAAAGGTGATCTGGTCTTCGGGGGCATAGAACCGCCCGAAGCGGTTGGCCAGGAAGTCGTCCAGCGGGATGTCCTCCTGCCGGATGAAGCCCTGCTGCGGCAGCTTGCCGTCGGCCAGCATGTCCAGCACGGCGCAGATGGCGCCCGCGGTGGTGATCTGGATGGCGCTCTTCAGGTGGCCGCCGACCATCTGGGCATAGATCCGGTTGACGTAGGTTTCCTGCATCAGTCGGCCGTCCTTCATCCCCGAGACGGTGACGAAGACGATGACCACGTCCTGCAGGGTGGCCGGGACGGAGTTCTCCAGGATGTCCTTGAGCACGTCGCGGCGGTTGCGCAGGTTCAGGTCGTTGAGCAGGGCCTTCATGATGGCCGCGTGACCGGGATAGCGGATGGTCTTGTAGTTGAGGTTGCGGACGCGGCCGTCGAGGGTGGCGCACAGGGTGCCCAGGCCGCCGGAAGTGTTGAACGCCTCGTAGGTGACGCCGTCGAGGGCGAATTCCTCGCACTCCTCCATGGCCGGCACTTCGCGCAGCTTGCCGTTCACCACGGCCTCGCAGGGCTCGCAGTACTCGTTGATCACCCCGTCGGTGGACCAGGTGAGGTTGTAGTTCAGCGCGTTGGACGGATAGCGCGGCAGGGCGCCGACCCGCAGACGGACGTCGTGCAGCTCGTCGAAGTGCTTGCAGAGGTCCCACGCGGCGATGGTGATGAAGCCGGGCGCGAGGCCGCACTGCGGGATGAAGGCGGTGCCGGAGGTCTGGGCCAGCTCGCGGGTGACGCGGGACGAGGCCACGTCCTCGGTCAGGTCCAGATAGTGGGCGCCGGCCGCGGCGGCGGCGCGGGCCACGGTCACGGTCAGGTGGTACGGCGCGCAGTTGACCACGGCGAAGCGGCCCTTCAGCGCCTGGGCGAGGGCGTCCACGTCGTCGATGGCCATGGCGGCGGTCTCGACGCCGCTCCGCGGCTGCAGCGCCTTCAGCGCCTCGGCCGACTGGTCGATCACCAGCACCTCGTAGGCGCCGGAGCCCACCAGCAGGTCGACGACCGTCGAGCCGATCTTGCCCGCCCCGACCACAGCCACCTTGCGCATCGCATGCCTCCCGGAGAAATCCAGCCTCCAGGGTCCGTCACGGCGCAGCCGGTATCAATTGACGCTTCGGCGCTTTGTTTAGGTATTCTGGGCGAGTCGACGAACCCCGGCGGCGGAGTGACGATGGACGATCTGGACGAGCACCTCCTGGCCCGGCTGCGTGAGAACGCCCGCGCGCCGGTCGCCGAGCTGGCCCGGGCGCTGGGCCTGTCGCGGACCACGGTGCAGAGCCGGCTGGCCAGGCTGGAGCGGTCCGGGGTGATCGCCGGCTACGCGGTGCGCCTCTCCGAGCGCCACGAAGCAGCGCGGGTGCACGCCTTCATCATGCTCACCGTCGAGCCGAAGCAGGCCTCGTCGGTCACCGCGGCCCTCAGGAAGATGCCGGGCGTGCGGCGCCTGCAGTCGGTGAGCGGCCCCTTCGACATGGTCGCCACGGTGGACGCCCCCAGCGTCGCGGAGATGGACGCCCTGATCGACGAGATCGGCGGGCTGCCCGGCGTGGAGCGGACCAACTCCTCGATCGTGCTCTCGACGAAGTTCGACCGCTGACTCCTCAGCGGCGCTCGCGCAGGCGGTTGTGGATGTCGGTGGCGGCGGTGGCCGCCTCGCCCTGAGCCGTGGAGATCTGGTTGAGCCCGCGCACCACGTCGCCCGCCGCATAGAGGCCGGGGACCGAGGTCTCCTGGTGGTCGTTCACGATCAGCCTGCCGCTGTCGTCCAGCTTCGCGCCCGCCTCGACCGCCAGCTGCACGCGCGGCGTCACGCCGAGCGCGGAATAGACCACGTCGAACTTCCGGGGCTCGCCCGCACCGAAGTCGAAGGCGGTGATCTTGCGCTTCTCGATGACCACGCCCTGGATGGCGCTGTCGATGACCTCCACGCCGGCCGCCGTCAGGTCCCGGCGCAGGGCGGGATCGGGTGGCTCGAGGCCCACGTGGATGAAGGTGACGTCGTCGGAATAGGTGGCGCGGATGAAGATCGCCTCGCGGGCGCAGTGGTCGTCGCGGCCGATCACGCCCACCTTCTGGCCGATCACCTCGTAGCCGTCGCAGATCGGGCAGATGCGCACCAGCCCCTTGGCGACCCCGTCCTCCAGCCCCGGGATGTCGGGGGCGTTGTCGATCACCCCGGTCGCCAGGATCACGGCGCGGGCCCGCAGGGTTTCGGCCCCCGTGGCGATCTCGAAGCCGTCCTCGATCCGGGTGAGCTGTTCGACCCGGCCGGAGTCGATGCGCGCGCCGTAGGTCTCCGCCTGCCGGCGCATCCGCGCCAGCAGGGTCCTCCCGCGCACGCCGTCGGGGAAGCCCGGGTGGTTGTGGCTGCGCGGGATCCAGGCCGCGCGGCTGGAGCCGGATTCGATCACCCGGAAGTCCCGACGGAAACGGGCCAGGTAGATGGCCGCGGTGAGGCCCGCGGGGCCCGCGCCGATCACCAGGCAGTCCAGCATCCGCATCCTCCCCGGTCTCAACCCGCAAGGCGGACCTTCGTTCAGGGCGCGGGCGGCGCCGGCTCCAGATAGACGGGATTGCCGAGCAGCCAGAGCCGCCCGTCCGGGCCGCGGACGTCGATGCGGAGCCACCCGGAGACCGGCTCATCGCCGGCCAGGGTGAGGTTGCGGGTCTCGTTCGCCGAAAGGGGCCCCACGCCCGCCTCGCGGATGCGCGCGGCCAGGGGGCCGGCGTAGGCCAGGCGGCCGGTCTCCACGCCCTCCAGCCGGACCTCGAGGCTGACGCGCGCCCCAGGCGGAACCTGCAGGACGTCGCCCATGCGGGCCACGGCGCCGCCGGCCAGGGCGGTGACGTCCAGCAGCCGGTCGCGCGAGCCCGTGACGTCGACGAAGGCGTGGCCGGCCCGCAGGCCCGCCAGGATCGCGGCCTGGGAGAGGTTCTCCGCGAAGATCACGGTGGTGGGCGCCCCCACCGCCGGCGCCCGGGCCGGGTCGAGGCCGGCGTCGTGGTTGTCCGAGCCGCCCACGGCGGTGACGCGCCGGCCCTCGTTCAGCCGCGCCTCCCAGAAGGCCAGGCCCGCGGGGTAGGGCCCGTTGACGACCTCGACCGCGGCGAGCCGCGGGTCGTCCGCGGGCGCCGTCCAGCCGCAGCCCATGCAGGCCTCTCCCGAGGGCAGGCCCGGGTGGTTGATGGAGACAAAGGCGCCGGCCGCCTCCGCCTGGTCGAGGATCCTGTCCAGGGTCGGCGCGCGAGGGCCGCCGAGCTGGAAGTCGAGCGGGGCGGTGGTCCCGAAGACGTTGGCGTGGCCCTGGAAGGTGGTGATCTCGCGACCGGGGATCAGCAGCAGCCGGTCGAAGGCCGGCTGCAGCTCGGCCAGCGCCTGGTGGTGCGACGAGGTGTTGTGCTCGGTCACCGCCACGAAATCGAGGCCGCGCGCCGCAGCGGCCTCGAGGGTGCGGTAGACGGGGCAGGGGACGCGCCGGCCGCTCTGGGCGGCGCAGGATCCGTCGGAGTGGCCGGTGTGCAGGTGCAGGTCGCCGCGGTACCAGGCCGGCCCGGTCTTCAGCGGCGCCTCGGCGAAGCCCTGGAAGCGGCCGTGCCGCTCGAAGGTGACCTTCGCCGTGTATTCGGCGCGGGCGTCCTTGCGCAGGTTCGGGACGCCGAGGATCAGCCGCCAGGTCCCGGCTGGAAGCGGCCCCGGCAGGTAGGAGGGCGTAGCCCAGGTCTCCGAGACCGTGAAGCGCGCCTTGTTCCCGCCGCTCCAGCCGCGGAACCGTTCGGGATCGCGCAGGCCCAGGTCGATGACGCTCTTCTGCTCGCGCCCGGTGTAGGCGAACTCCACCGTCACCGCCGTGACCCCGGCCGGCACCCGGAACGGGACCTCCCGGTAGGTCTGGTGGTCCGCCCCGGTCATGACGCCGGTCAGGGTGAGGTCCTGGGCGGCGGCGGGCGCGGCCAGCAGGGCGAGCGCCGCCGCCAGCCACGCCCGGCGCCTCATCAGGGCGCCTCGTTGGAGAAGATGATCGTGCCCGAGGCGGCGAACATGCCGCCGACGCCGTGGGCGACGCTGATCTTCGCGCCCGGCACCTGGGCGGGGGCGATCCCGCGCATCTGCCGCACGCTCTCCTGCAGGGCGTACATGCCGTACATCCCCGAGTGCATGTACGAGAGCCCGCCGCCGTTGGTGTTGAGCGGCAGCTTCCCGCCGGGCGCTGTGTTCCGCTCACGGATGAAGGCCGCCGCCTCGCCGGGCTTCACGAAGCCGAGGTCCTCCAGGCCGTAGAGGGGCAGGTGGGCGAAGGCGTCGTAGATCATCAGGTGGTCGACGTCGTCGTGGCTGACGCCGGCGGTCTCGAACGCCTTCTTCCCCGAGATCCGGAAGGCGGTGGACGAGGTGAAGTCGTACATCTGCGACACCATCGGGGTCTCGACGCTCTCGCCCGTGCCCAGGACGTAGACCGGCTTCTGCGGAAAGTCCTTGGCCCGCTCCGCCGAGGTCAGGATCAGGGCGCCGCCGCCGTCGGTGACCAGGCAGCACATCAGCTTGGTGAAGGGCCAGGCGATCATGTCGGCGTTCATCACGTCGTCGACGGTGATCGGGTCCCGATAGCTGGCGCGCGGGTTCTTGGCCGCCCACTCCCGCTGGATCACGGCGACAGGCGCCATGTCCTCCGGCGTCAGGCCGTAGGTCTTCAGGTACCGCAGCACCGGGACGGTGAACATGGTCGGCGGCCCCACCGGTCCGTAGGGCATCTCGAACTGGCCCATCAGGCTCGAGGGCGAACGGCCGAAGCCGCCGGCGCCGACGCGCGAGCGGCCGCTCTCGCCGTGGGTGATCAGGATGGTGGTGGCCAGCCCCGCGTTGATCGCCGCCGCCGCGTGGCGGACGTGCAGCATGAAGGAGCAGCCGCCGACGCTGGTGCCGTCGGCGTAGGTCGGCCGGATGCCGAGGTAGTGGGCCAGCTCCACCGGGCTGATCCCGGCGGTGGCCACGCCGTCGATGTCGGACGGCTTCAGGCCGGCGTCGGCCATGGCGTTGAGGGCGGCGTCGGCGTGTAGGCCGATCACGGAGACGTCCGGGATCTTGCCCATCTTGGTGGTCTCGGCGGCGCCGACCACGGCGACTGATTTCGGCTTCATGGGATCAGCCCTCCGCCGGGGTGAAGAAGGGCAGGGTGATGTCGTCGGTCTGCTTCTCGAAGGTCACCTTCAGCGGCATGTCGAGCTGCAGCGCCTCGGGCGTCTGCGGGCAGCCCACGATGTTGGTCATCATCTGCGGCCCCTCCTCGAGCTTCACCACCGCGATGGCGTAGGGGTCCGGCCCCATATCCGGGCGCGGGCGCTGGTTGATGACGTAGGACCAGAGGACCGCCTTGCCGCTGGCGGGGAAGACCTCCACCGCCCGGCTGCCGCAGTTCGGGCAGAAGGGCCTCGGCGGGAAGTAGGCCTGGCCGTCGCAGGCGGTGCAGCGCTGAAGGCGAAGCTCGCCCTCCCTGCACCCGTCCCAGAAATGCCGGGTCTCCGGCGTGGGATCGGGCAGCATCCGTGGTGGCATGAAATCGTCCCTATGAAATGGTTCGGTCTGGAAAGGCCGGCAGCAAAGCCGAGGTTGGGCGGCTTGTCACCCGTCCGCCTCAGCGGATCAGAGCGGAACCTTGAAGGTCGCCCGGAAAGCCGCCTCGCCAGGGGCGCTGAACTGGACCACCCGCGTGCCCTCGATCCGCCGCGCCCAGCCGAGCGCGTAGATGCGCGACAGCAGGGCCGCGCCCATGACCCCGGCCAGGTGGCTGCGGCGCACGCTCCAGTCGAGGCAGGCCCTGCAGAGCGGCCGCCGTCCGGGAGCGTCCAGATCGAGGTCGAAGTCGCTGGCGAAGACGCGGCCCTTCTCGGTGAGGGCCAGCGCGCCGTCGTGGTCCGCGATGCGGCCCTGGGCGACCAGGGCGTCGAGCATGGCCACGCCGGCGTCGCCCGCCAGGTGGTCGTAGCAGACCCGCGCCCGGCGCAGCGCCGGGTCGCGGGGGCCGGGGCGGGTGCGCAGGTGGCCGGCGCGTCCGGCCAGCACGATCAGCTGCTCCATGGCCTCGGCCACGTCGGGGCCCGCGAGCGTGAAGTAGCTGTGGCGGCCCTGGCGGCGGCGGGTGAGCAGGCCGCCCGCCTCCAGCCGGGCCAGGTGGGCGCTGGCGGTCTGGGGCGTGATCCCGGCCTCGCGGGCGAGCTCGCCGGCGGTCAGCGCCTGGCCGCCCATCAGCGCCGAGAGCATGTTCGCGCGGGCCGGCTCGCCCAGCAGGGCGGCGATGCGCGTGATGTCGGGCCCGAGCCTCATGGACGCACCTTAGCCGGGAAAGGGCGGCCATGCTTCGGTCCGGAACGAAACGTGGCGCGTGTGCGGGCGGCTAAGCCTCCGCCCACCGCAACCGGAGGACTCCATGACCGTCACCTGCTGCATCCGCTACGTCATCGACCCGTTCCAGCGCGACGCCTTCGAGGCCTATGCGCGCAACTGGCTGACCATCATCCCGGCCTGCGGGGGCGACCTCTTGGGCTACTGGCTGCCGCACGAGGGGACCAACGACGTCGCGCTCGCGCTGATCTCCTTCGACAGCCTGGCGGCCTACGAGGCCTACCGCGCGCGGCTGAAGACCGACCCGGCCGGCGCGGCCAACTTCCGGATGGCGCAGGAACAGCGGTTCATCCTCTCCGAGGCGCGGACCTTCCTGGAGCCGGTGGCGCCATGAACCGCGGGCCGGAAATCCGGGCCGCGGTGGAGCGCTACGCCGAGGCCTGGCGGTCCGGCGACCTGGCCGCCTTCGCCGCCTGCTACGCGGACGGCTTCACCCTACATTACGGCGGACGCCACGCGCTCTCCGGCGATCACGTGGGGAAGGCGCAGGCGCTGCGGACCCTGGCGGCGTTCTCCGCCCGCACCGGCCGGCGGCTGGTGGAGATCATCGACGTGCTGGCGGGCGCCGAGCGCGGGGCGATCGTCGTCCGCGAGGCGTTCGGCAGGACGGAGGCCCTGAGGGTGCTCGTCTACCGGGTCGAGGACGGCCTGCTGGCCGAGTGCTGGGTGCTGGACGCCGATCAGGCGCTGATCGACGGGCTGGTGGGAGAGGTCTAGCCTCCGCCCATGAGCGACCCCTTCGACCTGCAGCGCTTCGTGGACGCCCAGGCGCAGACCTACGACCGGGCGCTGGCGGAGCTGCGGGCTGGCGACAAGCGCAGCCACTGGATGTGGTTCGTCTTTCCGCAGCTGGCCGGGCTGGGCTCCAGCGCCATGGCCCAGCGCTATGCGATCTCGGGCCTGGGCGAGGCGCGGGCCTACCTGGCCCATCCGGTGCTGGGGCCGCGGCTCCTGGCCTGCACCGACGCGGTGCTGGCGGTGGAGGGGCGCACGGCGCACCAGATCTTCGGCAGCCCCGACGACATGAAGTTCCGCTCGTCCATGACCCTCTTCCGGGCGGCCGCGCCGGAGGAGCCCTGCTTCGGCCGGGCGCTGGAGCGGTACTGCGGCGGCGCTGCGGACGAGCGGACCCTGGCGCGGCTCGCCTAGACCAGCGAGATAGAGAGCTTGCGCCGCTCGGTGGAGGCCCTGAGCTCCACCCAGATCGCCTCGACCCGGGCCGTGTCGCCCGCCTGCTCGGCGGCGGCGTGGGCTTCGATGAGGGCGGCGCGCAGGCGGTCGTTCTCGGCCTTGAGCGCCGACAGGCGCAGGTCGGCGTCCTCGCCCGCCTCGCCCAGCAGGGCGCGGACGGCGCGGTTCTCCTCGACCAGGTTGGCGGCGGCGCCGTCCCAGACCTCGGCGGCGAGGGTGAGCAGCATGGCCGAGAGTCCGAGGTTGCTGGCCCGCTCGGCCGGAGGTGCGTCGGGCATGGTGTAGCGGAGCGCCAGGTTGGCGAGCTCGGCGAGGACCGCGGGGACGGGAGGGTTCATAGCCGGCCCATCACCTTCAGGATCGCCCGGTCCTGGGCGTTGATCAGCCACCAGGCGGGATAGATCATGATCGGCTCCCGGTTGCCGCCGTCGAGGAAGGCGCGCGCCGAGCCCACCCAGATGGCCTGGCCCTTCACGCAGTTGAACAGCACCCACCAGTGGAGCGCCGCGGGATCGGCCTTCAGCCCGCTGGCCTTCTCCCAGATGGCGATGGCCTCGGCCTGCGGCAGGAGCCCGCCGGCCTTGTCCGGCTGGCCGAAGCCCCACACCGGGTTGAAGCCCCAGGCGAGGTCCTCCAGCGGATCGCCCAGGTGGCACATCTCCCAGTCCAGGACGCCGTGGATCTCGCCGGCCTCGTCGAACAGGAAGTTGCCGGTCCGGTAGTCGCCGTGGACGACGGAGACCTTCTGGGCGGGCGGCGGCGGATTGGCCTTCAGCCAGCGGATGGCGGCCCGGGTGATCGGCAGGGGCTCCGCCTCGTCGCGGTCGAGCGCCGCCTCCCAGTAGGCCAGCTCGCGGCGCCAGCAGGCGTCCGCGGCGGGCGCTTCCATGACCTCGGTGAGGCCCAGCGCCTGCGGGTCGGCGCGGGCGATCTCGCCGAGGATCGTCCACTTGCGCTGCGCGACCTTTGGCAGGACGGCGTCGTACACCCCGGAGAGCAGCATCTGCGGCGCGGCCTGGTAGCCGGCCAGTTCCTCGGCGATGAAGAAGGGATGGTCGAGGGGCCCCTTCTCCTCCTCCAGCCACAGCATCTCCGGCACCGGCACCGCCGAGCCGTGGAAGGCGCGGTAGGCGGCGAACTCGATCCGGCGCTCGGTGTCGATCAGGCTGGCGGGCGGGTCGCGCCTGAGGATCATCTTCCGCTCCCGCGGCGCGCCGGCCTCGGTCCAGTGGGCGACGAAGCGGTAGGTCTCGCGGCTCGCGCCGCCGGAGATGCGCTCCATCGCCTCCACGGCCACGTCGCAGCCGAGCTTGCCGGAGATATAGGCCGCGACCCGCGGCGCCAGAGGATGCGACACGCTCAGGCGAGCTCGAAGCGGATGGGCAGGCGCTTGGGACCGTTGACGAAGACCGCCTCGCTCATCGCCGGCTCACCGTCCAGCTCGACGGACTTCAGCTTCGGCAGCAGCTCCTCCCAGAGGATCCGCATCTCCATCTTGGCCAGGTGCTGGCCGAGGCAGACGTGGGCGCCGTAGCCGAACGCCAGGTGCTTGTTCGGCCTGCGGTCGACGCGGAACAGGAAGGGGTCCTCGAACACCGCCTCGTCCCGGTTGCCCGAGGCGTAGCAGAGCATGATCCAGTCGTCGGCCTTCACCGCCCGGCCGGCGACCTCGGTGTCGCGCGCGGCGGTGCGCATGAAGGTCTTCACCGGCGTGGTCCAGCGGATGCTCTCGTCCACCAGCGAGGGGATCAGCGAGGGATCGGCCTTCACCTTTGCGAACTCGCCCGGGTTCTGGGCCAGGGCCCACAGGGCGCCGCCGGTGGACGAGGAGGTGGTGTCGTGCCCCGCGGTGGCGACGATGATGTAGTAGCTCATCGCCTCCAGGTCGGAGAGCGGCTGGCCGTCGATGGTGCTGTTGGCGATCAGGCTGCCGAGGTCGTCCGACGGGTTCTTGCGCTTCTCCTCGGAGAACCGCCGGTAGTAGTCGAAGAAGTCGGTGATCACCCCGATGTCGAGCTGGCGCTCCTCCAGGGGGACGTCCTTCTCCTTCTGGGCGGAGCGGCCGAGCTCCGGGTCGGCGGCGCCGAAGATCTCCTGGGTGAGCTTCAGCATCCGGGGCTCGTCCTCCTCCGGAACGCCCATGATGCTCATGATCACGTGCAGCGGGTAGTGCAGGGCGACGTCGCGGACGAAGTCGCAGCGCCCGCCGGTGGCCAGCATCCGGTCCACGGCCGCGCGGGCGATCGTGCGGATGCGGTCCTCCATGGCCCGCAGGTTCTGCGGCAGGAACCAGGCCTGGGTCAGCACCCGGTACTTCATGTGGTCGGGCTCATCCATGTGGATGAGGGTGCGCAGCAGGTGCGGACTGCCGCCCATCATCTCGCGCACCTTGCGGTCGGCGACCTGGGAGGTGATGACCGGATTGCGCGCGCCGTTCAGGAACAGGTCGTTCTGGCGGCTGATCTCCAGGATGTCGGCGTGCCGCACGGCCACCCAGAACGGGTCGACACCCTGCACCTCGGCGACGCCGAAGGGCTCGTTCTTCCGCAGCCACCGGTAGGCCTCGTGGATGCGGCCGTCGGCGTAGGCCACCGGATCCACCAGCTGCTGGGCCACGTCCTGGGGAATGCGGTGGTCCGCGGCGCTCATCACGCTCATGTCGCCCTCGCGCCTCCCGGAGCCGGGAGCGCGCCTCCCTTGCCTTGTTGTCGCCCAACCATGATACGCCACACCGAAAAGCCGCAAGACTGACCGGACGTAAGGTCGGCCAGAGCTCAGGGGCGGAAGCGCTCCACGGGAGGGGACCAATGCTGACCAAGGGCGACGACTACCCGATCCACCAGACGCCGGAGCCGATCGCCTATGCGGGCTCGGACCGGAATTTCTACGACCGCTACTTCTTCAACGGCTACTCGCCCGACGGACGCGACTTCTTCGCGGTGGCCTTCGGGGTCTATCCGGCGCTGAACGTGGCGGACGCGCACCTGTCGGTGATCCGCGACGGCAAGCAGTACTGCCTGCACGCCTCGCGGGTCCTCGGCATGGAGCGGATGGACCTCACGGTCGGACCGATCCGCATCGAGATCCTCGAGCCGCTGCGGAAGCTGCGCGTGGCCGTGGAGGGCGCCGAGGGTATGGCCGCGGACCTGACCTTCGAGGGTCGGTCCTTCCCGATCGAGGAGCCCAGGTTCGTCAAGCGGATCGGTCCGCGCCTGTTCATGGACTACACCCGACTGACCCAGAACGTCCGCGTCTCCGGCTGGCTGGAGGTGGACGGCGAGCGCCGGGAGGTCGCGGGCTGGACCGGGTCGCGCGACCGCTCCTGGGGCATCCGTCCGGTGGGCGCCCCCGATCCGCAGCCGACGCCCGGCGCGGGGCTGACGGGCTTCTTCTGGCAGTGGACGCCGGTCAATTTCCAGGACCGCAGCGTCTTCTTCCACATCAACGCCGACCCGGACGGCCAGGCCTGGAACACCCGCGCGGTGATCCTGCCGGACGGCGCGGGCGAGGGCGGCGGCTGGCACGCCGAGGCGCCGCGGATGGAGGAGGTGGACCTGATCCCGGGGACCCGCCATGCGCGCGCCGGAACGCTGAAGATCCCGCTCGCCCAGGGCGAGGCGACGGTGAAGCTGGAGCCGGTCACCACCTTTCTGATGCGCGGCATCGGCTATGGCGGCGACTGGCGGCACGGGGCGCTGAAGGGCGAGCTGGCGGTGGCCCGCGAGGACATCGACCTCGCCAGCGTCGACATGGGCGCCATGGAGAACTTCCACATCCAGGCGGTCAGCCGCGCGACCTTCGAGGCGCCGGGCGAGGCGCGGCAGGAAGGCGTCGGCGTCTTCGAGCAGCTGATCCTCGGGCCCTACCGGCCGTACGCCGTGGGCTGAGCGCGGCCGCCCCGGGTCAGTCCCGGAGCAGCTCGTTGATGCTGGTCTTGGAGCGCGTGCGCTCGTCCACCGTCTTCATGATCACCGCGCAGTAGGTGGACGGCAGGTTGGGGTCGTGCGGGTTGGGCCGCGAGCCCGACATCACCACGGAGTAGGGCGGCACCTCGCCGGTGGTCACCTCGCCGGTGCGACGGTTCACGATCGGGGTGGTGGAGGTCAGGTAGACCCCCATGGAGAGCACCGAGCCCTCGCGGACGATGACGCCCTCCGCCACTTCCGAGCGGGCGCCGATGAAGCAGTTGTCCTCGATGATCGTCGGATTGGCCTGCAGGGGCTCCAGCACGCCGCCGATGCCCGCGCCGCCGGAGAGGTGCACGTTCCTGCCGATCTGGGCGCAGGATCCTACGGTCGCCCAGGTGTCGACCATGGTCCCCTCGTCGACATAGGCGCCGATGTTCACGAAGGAGGGCGTCATGACCACGCCCCTGCCGATGAAGGCGCCCTTGCGGACGATGGCGCCCGGCACGGCGCGGAAGCCGGCCTGCTCGAAGCGGGCGGCGTCCCAGCCGGAGAACTTCAGCGGGACCTTGTCCCAGTAGGGGCCGGGCGCGTCCGCCTCGATCACCGCATTGGGCGTCAGGCGGAACAGCAGCAGGATCGCCTGCTTGGCCCACTGGTGGGTGACCCAGGTCCCGTCCGCCTGGCGTTCGGCGACGCGCAGGGCGCCGGTGTCCAGGAGTTCGATGGTCTCGCGCACGGCGTCGCGGACCTCGCCCTGGGTGGAGGTGTTGATCCCGTCGCGGGCTTCCCAGGCGGCTTCGATGACGCGCTTCAGCTCTTCGATCATTCTCAGGCGGCTTCCCTGACCTGGGCGCCGGCCAGGAAGTCGGCGAGGCGCGCGGTGCGGTGGTGGACGAAGGGGGCGGTGCAGGCGGGCGCGTGCGGGCCCACCAGCACGGTGGTCATGCCGAGCTCGGCGGCGGGCGCCAGGTTGCGCTCGGAATCCTCGAAGAAGGCCGCCAGGCCGGGGGCGATCCCGTGGGCGGCGTTCATGGCCGCGAAGGCGCCCGGATCGGGCTTCGGCGTGTAGCCGGAGCTGCCGATGTGGAAGACGTCCTCGAACAGGTCGGAGAGGCCGAGCCGGGCCAGCACGCGCTCGGCGTGGACGTCGTCGGCGTTGGTGAAGATCAGCCGCCGGCCGGGCAGGCGGGCGATGGCGGCGATCATCTCCGGGTCGTGCGCCAGGGCCTCCAGCGAGAGGTCGTGGAACAGGGCGTGGAACTCCAGCGGGTCCACGCCGTGGTGGCGCATCATGCCGATGAGCGTCAGGCCGTGGTCGGCCAGGTACTGCTTCTGGAGCCGGTAGGCTTCGTCGCGGTCCAGCCCCGTCACCCGCATGACATAGGCCGTCATCCGCCGCTCGATCTCGCCCATGAAGCCGCACTCGGCCGGGTAGAGGGTGTTGTCGAGGTCGAACAGCCAGGTGTCGACGTGCCTGAGGTCCGCGGGGGCGAGATCGGCGCTCATTCTCGGATCAGGGTGCCTGCGCCGTGCTCGGTGAACAGCTCGACCAGCATGGCGTGGGGCCGGCGGCCGTCGAGGATGACCACGGCCTCGACCCCGGCCTCCACCGCGGCGATGGCGGTCTCCAGCTTGGGGATCATGCCGCCGGTGGCGACGCCGTCGGCGATCGCCTTGCGGGCTTCCGCGACCGTCATCTGGCGGATCAGCTCGCCGTCCTTGCCCAGCACGCCGGCCACGTCGGTGAGCAGCAGCATGCGCTTGGCGTTCAGCGCGCCGGCCAGGGCGCCGGCCACGGTGTCGGCGTTGATGTTGTAGGTCTCGCCGCTCTCCGAGACGCCGATCGGCGCCACGACGGGCACGTAGTCCTCCTCGGCGTAGAGCAGGGCCTCGATGATCTTCGGGTCGACCCGCTTGGGCTCGCCCACGAACCCGAGGTCGACCATCCGCTCGACCTCGCTGTCGGGGTCCTTCTTGGTGCGGGTGACCTTCTCGACGGTCAGCATGCGGGCGTCCTTGCCCGACAGGCCCACGCCGCGCACGTCGGCCTCGGCCCCGGCCTGGGTGATCCAGTTGGCGATCTCCTTGTTGATCGCCCCGGAGAGGACCATCTCGGCCACCTCCATGGTCGCCTCGTCGGTGACGCGCAGGCCGTCCACGAAGGTGGACTTCACGCCGGCCTTGGCGAGCCAGGCGGAGATCTGCGGCCCGCCGCCGTGGACCACCACGGGATGGACGCCCAGCATCTTCAGGAGCACGGCGTCGGCGGCGAACAGCTTGGCCACCTGCTCCTCGCCCATGGCGTGGCCGCCGTATTTGATGACCACGGTCTCGCGGTCGTAGATCTGGATGTAGGGCAGGGCCTCCGCGAGCGTCTTGGCCGTCGCCCAGCCCTGGCCTTCGCTCGTCTCGCTCACCCGTCCTGCTCCGTCGCCTTCGGTCGCGGGTCCGATAGCGGACGCCGCCTCCCCTGTCACGCGGCCCCCGGCGTGCTAAGCGGGAAACGGACCAGCAATTCGGGGGAATGTGACGGTGCGTAAGGATCTCGGGACGGCGGCCCTGGCCGCGGCGGCGGCGCTGCTGGCGGGCGCGGCGCAGGCGGAGACGGTGGCGGTGAGCGCCGACCGGCTGCTGGACGTCGGCGCCGGCCGCTATGTGGAGCGGCCGCTGGTGGTGATCACCGACGGGCGGATCACGACTGTCGGACGCCAGGGTGACGCCGTCCCCGCGGGCGCGACCCGCGTGGACCTGCCGGGCGTGACCCTGCTGCCCGGCCTGATCGACATGCACGTCCACCTGACCAGCGTGGCCAAGATCGGCGGCTACAACTACCTGGAGTACTCCGACGCCTTCTGGACGGCGGTGGCCACCCGGCACGCGAAGGACACCCTGGAGGCCGGCTTCACCACGGTGCGCAACGTGGGCTCGGAGTTCTACGCCGACGTGGGCCTGCGCGAGGCGATCGATGGCGGCTACATCCCCGGCCCGCGGATCGTCACGGCCACCTATGCGCTGGGCGCCACGGGCGGCCATTGCGACTCGACCTTCTTCCCCCCGTCCATGGCGGAGAAGAGTCCCTACACCGTGGACAGCCCGGAGGAGGGCCGGGCCAAGGTGCGGCTCGCCAAGAAGTACGGCGCCCAGGTGATCAAGATCTGCGCCACGGGCGGTGTGTTCTCGCGCGGACCCTCGGTCGGCGCCCAGCAGCTCAGCCTCGCCGAGATGACCGCCATCGTCGAGGAGGCCCACATGGCCGGCCTGAAGGTCGCCGCCCACGCCCACGGGCCGGCGGGGATCAAGGACGCCATCCGCGCCGGCGTCGACACCATCGAACACGTCAGCCTGGTGGACGACGAGGGCGTCCGGCTGGCGGCCCAGAAGGGCACGTGGTTCGGCATGGACATCTACAACACCGACTACACCCAGGCCGAAGGCAAGAAGAACGGCGTGCTCGAGGACAACCTGCGCAAGGACCGCGAGATCGGCGAGCTGCAGCGGGAGAACTTCCGCAAGAGCCTGAAGGGCGGGGTGAAGCAGGTCTTCGCCACCGACGCAGGCATCTATCCGCACGGGGAGAACGCCAAGCAGTTCGCGGTCGTGGTGCGCTACGGGGCGACCCCGCTGCAGGCGATCCGGATGGCGACGCTCAACGCCGCCCAGGCGCTGGGCTGGGAGAAGGATGTGGGCCAGGTGGCGACCGGCCGCTACGGCGACCTCGTGGGCGTCAAGGGCGACCCGCTGGCCGACGTCACCGTGCTGGAAACGCCGGTGTTCGTGATGAAGGGCGGCGAGGTGGTGCGGTCCGAATAGGTCAGATCGACCGCGCCACGACCTCCTTCATGATCTCGCTGGTGCCGCCGTAGATCCGCTGGACGCGGGCGTCGCGCCAGAGGCGGGCGATCGGGTACTCGTTCATGTAGCCGGCGCCGCCGTGCAGCTGCAGGGCGGTGTCGCAGGCCTCCCACTGCAGCTCGGTGTGGAAGAGCTTGGCGGCGGAGCCTTCCGCCGCCGTGAGCTTGCCCTCGAGATGGCGCTGGATCGCCCAGTCCAGGTGGGCCCAGCCGGCCTGCAGCTTGGCCTTCAGCGCGCCCAGGGTGAAACGGGTGTTCTGGAAGTCGAAGATCGACTGGCCGAAGGCCTTGCGCTCCTTGGTGAACTTCACCGCCTCGTCGAAGGCGCGCTGGGCGCCAGCCTGGGCGGAGACGGCGATGCCCAGCCGCTCCTGCGGCAGCTGGCTCATCAGATAGGCGAAGCCGCGGCCCTCCTCGCCCAGGCAGTTGGTGATCGGCACGCGCACGTCCTCGAAGAACAGCTCCGAGGTGTCGGCGGAGTTCTGGCCGACCTTGTCGAGGTTGCGGCCGCGCTTGAAGCCCTCGCGCTCGGCCTCGACCAGGATCAGGGAGATGCCCTTCGACCCGGCGTTGGGGTCGGTCTTGGCCACGACGATGATCAGGTCGGCGTTCTGGCCGTTGGTGATGTAGGTCTTGGAGCCCGAGACCACGTAGTGGTTGCCGTCCTTGCGGGCGGTGGTGCGCACGCCCTGCAGGTCGGAGCCCGTGCCCGGCTCGGTCATGGCGATGGCGGTGATGGCCTCGCCCGAGACCATCTTCGGCAGCCACTTCTGCTTCTGCTCTTCCGAGCCGTAGTTGACGATGTAGTCGGCGACGATGTCGGACTGCAGGGTGATGCCGGCCGAAGAGCCCGCATAGGCCAGCTCCTCGTCGATCACCGCGTTGTAGCGGAAGTCGAGGCCCAGGCCGCCGTACTCCGGCGGCACGGTGGGGCAGAGCAGGCCGGCCTCGCCGCAGGCGCGCCAGAAGCCGCGGTCGACGACGCCCTCCTCCTCCCAGCGGTCGAGGTTGGGGATCAGCGCGCGGTCGAAGAACTTCCGCACCTGGTCGCGGAACAGGTTCATGTCTTCGTCGCAGGTGGCGCGGCCGTCGGTGGTGAGCATCGGATATCCTCCCGGTCACCCGCGACTTAGCCCGCTGACGCAGGGTCCGCCTAGACGGCGCAGGCCTGGACGATCTCGGCCCGGAGCTCGGGGATGCCGGTCCCCTTCTCCGAGGACGTGGCCAGGACGCGCGGGAAGGCGGCGGGGCGCTTGGCGATCTTCGCCTGGGTCCGGGCGACCACGTCGGCGACCTCGGACGGCTTCAGCTTGTCGGCCTTGGTCAGGATGATCTGGTAGCTGACGGCGGCGGTGTCGAAGGCGGCCATGGCCTCCTCGTCCACCTCCTTCAGGCCGTGGCGGGAGTCGATCAGCAGGAAGGCGCGCTTGAGGTTGGGCCGGCCGCGCAGGTAGTCGCGGCCCAGGTTCTGGAACTTCTTCACCACGCCCTTGGAGGCCCGGGCGAAGCCGTAGCCGGGAAGGTCGACCAGCCTGAGCTGGTTGTCGCCGATGACAAAGAAGTTCACCTCGCGCGTGCGGCCGGGCTCGTTGGAGAACCGGGCCAGGCGCAGGCGGCCGGTGACCGCGTTGATCAGCGAGCTCTTGCCGACGTTGGAACGGCCGGCGAAGGCCACCTCCGGCAGGTCCGTGTCGGGCAGGCCGTCCATGGCGACGGCGCCCATCAGGAAGTTCGCCTCGCCCGCGAACAGGACACGCGCCGCCTCCAGCGCCTCGGCGTCGAAGGCGGCGTCGGTCATGTGACGGGATCCGGCTTGCCGGTGAGCTTGCGGATCAGCTTGTCGATCGGGTTGTCGACCTTGAACCGGCGCATGATCACGTACTGCTGCAGGATCGTGAGCACGTTCGACCAGGTCCAGTAGAGCAGCAGGCCGGCGGCGAACGGCGCCATGATGAAGGTGAACATGATCGGCATCAGCTGGAAGATCCGCTGCTGGATGGGATCGGGCGCGGGCGGGCTCATGGAGGTGGTGAGCCACATGGTCACGCCGTAGAGCAGCGGCAGCACGCCCAGGTGCAGGGCCCCGTCCAGGAAGCCGCCGATCAGCGGCGCCGAGGCCGGATCCCAGGGGATCAGGCCGAAGAGGGTCCAGATGGTGGTGGGATCGCGCGCCGAGAGGTCCTGGATCCAGCCCACGAACGGCGCGTGGCGCATCTCGATGGTGACGGTCAGCACCTTGTAGAGGGCGTAGAACACCGGAATCTGCAGAAGCAGCGGCAGGCAGCCGGCGAGCGGATTGACCTTTTCGCGCTGGTAGAGGGCGAGCAGCTCCTGCTGCTGCTTGGCCGGGTCGTCCTTATATTTCTTGCGCAGCTCCTCCATCTGGGGCTGCACCTTCTTCATCTTGGTCAGGGACTCGTACTGCTTGTTGGCGAGCGGGAAGAAGATCAGCCGCACCACGACGGTCAGCAGCAGGATCGCCACGCCGAAGTTCAGCACATGGCCCGAGATGAAGGCCAGGAAGGAGAAGATCGGCCGGGTCAGGAACCAGAAGTTCCCCCAGTCGACGGCCCAGTCCAGGCGCTCGACGCCCAGCTGCTGCTGGTACTGGCGGAGCAGCGGCACGCGCTTGGCGCCGGCGATGAAGTGGGTGGTCTCGGTGATCTGGCGCCCGGCCGGGATGGTCCGGGGTTCGCCCACGAAGTTGGCGTCGAAGATCGCCAGGCCCGCGGCGTCGGTCTCCCGGAACTGGCCGGTGACGCGCTCATTGCCGCCCGGGATCAGGGCCGTCAGCCAGTACTTGTCGGTGATGCCGACCCAGCCGCCGGTGGAGGTGTAGGCGGGGCCGCCGCCGTCCTTCTGCCACTTCTTGTACTTCACCTGCCGGAGCTTGCCGTCGAGCCAGCCCACCGCGCCCTCGTGGACGATCTGGTTGGTGCCGAGGTCCTTCGGAACGCCCTGGCGCTGCACGGAGGCGTAAGGGGCGATGGTGATCGCCTGGCCGGTCGTATTGGCGACCGTGTCGGTGACGGTGAACAGGAACTTGTCGTCCACCTCGATCCTGCGGGTGAAGGTCAGGCCCGCGCCGTTGGTGGTCTGCAGAACCAGAGGCTGGCCGGGCGCCAGGGTCGAGCCCTGGACCAGCGTCCAGACGGTGTCGGCGGTCGGCAGGCCGGGCACGTTGGCGCCGGTCCAGCCGATGTCGGCGAACCAGGCGAACTGGGTCCCCTCCGGCCGCAGCAGCTCCACCGGCGGCGAGTTCCTCTTCACCGTCTCGCGGTACTCGGTGAGGAAGAGGTCGTCGATGCGCGCGCCGCGCAGCGACAGGGAGCCGCGCACCGAGGGCGTGGCGATCGGGACGCGCGGCGTGGCGGCCACGGCCGCCTGGCGGGTCATGGCCTGCGGAACCTGCGGGACCGCGGCCGTCGAAACCCCCGGCTGGGTCTGGACTGCGGCCGGCGCCTGGCGCGCGAGCTCCGCCTGCCGCCGCTTCTGGGCGGGCTCCAGCACGAAGAACTGGTAGGCGATGAAGAGGATGACCGCGGCGACGATGAAGATGATCGTGTTGCGGCTGTTGTCGTCGCTTTGCATTTAGGGGGTGCGGTCCGTCGGGGCAGCAGGGCGCGGGCCCTTCACGTCGGGGCGCTCGCGGTCGGCGGCGAGCCTTATCAGCGCGCTTTTCACATCGTCAAGCAAACGCGGCCACTCGCGGGTGGTCACGCCGCCGCGGGCGATGAAGACATAGTCGACGCCGGGGCGGGCGAAGTCGGGCAGCAGCAGCCTGGCGGCCTCGCGCATCCGGCGCTTGGCGCGGTTCCGCTCGACGGCGCCGCCAATGCGCTTGGTGGCCGTGAAGCCGGCGCGGACGAGGGGGCGGTCGTCCCCGCGGGACAGGGCCTGAACGAGAACGGCCCCCTTCGCGCACGAGGGGGCCTTGGCGCAGGCGAGGAACTCGCTGCGCTTCTTCAGACGTTCGATCGGAAAGGCGGCGTCCGGCACGCGGACACCATAGCCCAGCGCGCGGCTTAGGCGCTCAGGCGCTTGCGGCCCTTGGCGCGACGGCGGGCGAGAATCTTCTGGCCGTTCTTCGTGGACATGCGCAGACGGAAGCCGTGACGACGCGCACGCACGAGGCGGGAGGGCTGGAAGGTGCGCTTCACGAGAAAAGCTCCGGGTCCAAAATCGAGCGGCGGTGGATAGTGGAACCGCCGGGGGATGTCAACGGCGCCGGCGTCAGCCCAGCGCCGCGAGGTCCGCCAGGCGCCAGACGCGGCGAGGATCGGCCTGGATCGCCTCATGGCGGCGGAATGCGGCCCATACGAGGTCGACGACGTCGGAGCCCGGGGGCGTGGCGGCGTCGCCGAACATCACCCGATCCACGTCGCAGGCGAGCGCCGCGCGGCTCGTCTCCAGCCGGACCGCGTCGTCGCCGATCAGGCGCAGGGCGGCGGCGAGGTAGGCGTCCTCCGTCCGGGCCACCAGCCAGTCCGGCATGCCCAGCCGGCGCAGGATCATGGCGTCGGTGCGGCCGTGCGGCTCCGGGCGCTCCATGGCGACCACGGGCAGGCCCTGGCGGAGCGCGTCCACGACGCTGTGCAGGCCGCCGAACGGCCAGGGGCTCAGCACCATGTCGCAGGCGTTCAGCGCCTCCAGATAGGCCCGGGGCGCGAGCCTGGGATAGACGACGGCGCCCTCCAGCAGCGGCCCGGCGGCCGCGCGCAGCGCCGAGACGGTGAGCAGGGAGGCGTTGGGGAAGAGATGCAGCTGGACCGGCCGGGCGGCCTCGCGCCGGACCCGGCCGAGCATCTCCAGGAAGGCGGGATTGAGCTTCAGGACGTTGCTCGGGACGGCGACACGAACCGGGTCGGCCGTTTCGCGAACCTGCGGGGCGACGGGGACGTAGCCCGGCGGGCGCTCGAACCGCAGGCTGGCGTCCGGCAGCAGCAGCAGGCGCTCGGAGAACAGGGTGGCGTCCGCCACATAGCCCTCCTCGGTCAGGTAGTAGTCGATGGCCGGGATGAAGGTGGACGCCGAATGGCCGAGCGCCGTCATCTGGAGGGGCGCCAGGCGCAGGTTCGCCAGCAGCGGACCCCAGCGGGCCATGCCGACGCTGGGCCAGAAGACGAGGTCGGGGGCCAGGCGGGCGACGAACCCCAGGATCTCCGGGGCGAAGTCCGCGGCCGCCGGCTCGAAGGTGAAGACCTCGTCGAAGAGGGCGGCGACGGCTGGCCCCAGCTCCTTCCTGGGCGCGACCAGCACCAGTCGGAAGCGCGTGCGGAGCTGACGCAGGTATTGGCCGAAGTAGCGGTACTGGACGTGGGCCTCTTGGATCACCTCGGCCATCACGAGCAGGGTCGGGCGGTCGGGCAGGGCGCGCGTCTCGGGCGGCGGCCGGTCGTGCAGGCCGAGCTCGTCCAGCAGGCGGCGGAAGGCGCGGTTCAGGACGGGCTTGAGGGCGTGTTTCGCCGGGCCGGCCGCATAGCTGCAGCTCATCCAGGCGGCGGAGGCCAGGGTGATGGCCGCCAGGCTGCCCGGCAGGGCCTGGTCCTCCAGGGCGCCGGCGCCGGCCAGCAGCCGCTCGCGCCGCTCCGCGCCGCGCGCGGTCAGCACCGGGGAGGTGGCGATCAGGCCCAGCGCCCGGGCGAGGTCCGGAGCGGCGGGACCGCCGTGCGGCGAGTCCAGGGTGAAGAGCGCCGGGGCCTCCGGCCAGAGGCCGGCGGCGGCGAACAGGCTGTTGAGCAGGGATCCGTAGAAGGCCAGCGTCCAGCGCTCGCCGTCGGATAGAGTGAGGCCGGGATCGCCGAACACCTCGACCACCGCCCGGGCCAGCCGGGCGAAGCCGTCCTGCGGCTGGACGCCCGCGGCGAACAGCTCCCCGCGCTCCAGGGCCCGCAGGGCGGCGAAGGCGAGCGCCGCGCGCTCCGGCGTGCGTCCGGCCGCGGCGCGCTCCAGCGGCGCGAGCTCGATCATCGGCGGGGGGTCAGTCGGCGAGCGTGACCACGACGGGGCCACGCGGCGTGGCCACCAGGGTGTGCTCGTACTGCACGGTGGGCTGGCCGCCGGTGGGGCGCAGGGTCCAGCCGTCGCCGGTCTCCTCCACCCAGTCGGCGCCCAGGGACAGGAAGGGCTCGATGGTGAACACCAGGCCGTCGTGGATGCGCCGCCGCTCCGACTTGTCGTGCCAGGTGGCGATCTCGGTGGGCTCCTCGTGCAGGGCCCCGCCCACGCCGTGACTCGCGAGGTTGCGGACCAGGGTGTAGCCGTTGCGGTCGGCGAACTGCTGGATGGAGCGGCCGACGGCGGCGAGCTCGCCGCCGGCGCGGACGGCGCGGATGCCGCTCCACAGGGCGCGGCGCCCGTCGCGGCAGAGGCGCTCCACCTTCGGCTTCGCGGGGGGCACCGCGAAGCTCGCCCCGGTGTCGGCGAAGAAGCCGTCCACCTCGGCGGAGACGTCGATGTTGATCAGGTCGCCGGCGGCCACTTTGCGGTCGTCGGGGATGCCGTGGGCGACGTCGGGGCCGATGGAGATGCAGGTGGCGCCGGGGAAGTCGTAGGTCAGCTCCGGCGCCGAACGGGCGCCCGCCTCCTCGAGCATCCGGCGGCCGAGCTGGTCCAACTCCCGCGTGGTGATGCCGGGCTCGAGCGCCTTGCCCATGGCCGCGAGGGTGCGGGCGACGACCCGTCCGGCGATCTTCAGCTTCTCCAGCTCTTCCTCGCTGCCGATGGTCATGGTGCAGGCTCCTTCGCAGCCAATGTTGGCGCGCTTCCCGCGCCGGGGCCAGCCCTAGAGGTCCGGCCGGACGATGGTCTTGCCGATCACCTTCCGGTCGGCGAGCGAGTCGAAGGCCGCGCGCCAGTCGGCCAGGGCGTACTCCCTGTCGACCCGGGGCTTCACCTTGCCTTCCTCCGCCAGCTTCCAGATGGCCGCGATGTTCTCGCGGCCCTTCTCGGGGAACTGCCGGCCGTACTCGCCGGCGCGCACGCCGATCACCGAGAAGCCCTTGATGAGGGCGATGTTCACCGGAAGCACCGGCAGGCGGCCGGACGTGAAGCCGATGGACAGGATGCGGCCGCCGAAGGCGACGCAGCGGATCGACTCGTCGAAGACGTCGCCGCCCACGGGGTCGTAGATCACGTCGGCGCCGCGGCCGCCGGTCAGTTCCTTCACCCGCTCGCGGAAACCGCCGGTGACGTTGACGGTGGCCTCGGGGGCGTACTCGCGGGCGATCACGGCCAGCTTGTCGTCGGAGGCCGAGGCGGCGATCACCTTGGCGCCCATCACCTGGCCCAGGTCGACCGCGGCCAGACCGACCCCGCCCGCGGCGCCATGCACCAGCAGCCATTCGCCGGGCTGCAGCCGGGCGCAGCGCTCCAGCGCAACGTAGGCCGTCAGGTAGGCGACAGGATAGCCGGCGGCCTGGCTGAAGCTCATGCCCGCCGGCACGCGGTGCAGGCCGGCGGCGGGCATGACCGCGTACTCCGCCATGCCACCACGGCCGCCGCCGGCGACGGCGTCGCCGGGCCGCCAGGCGGTCACGCCCTCGCCCACCGCCTCCACTTCCCCCGCCAGCTCCATGCCGGGGACGAAGGGGAGGGCGGGCTTGTGCTGGTGCTCGCCCCGGGTCTGCATCAGGTCCGGGAAGTTCACGGCGGCGGCCCGCACCCGGATCCGGACCTCGCCGGGGCCGGCTTCGGGCGTGGGGATCTCCCTCACCCCGCAGCCGGCGTACTCCGGCGCCAGGCGCTCGACGACGAGGGCGCGCATCAGGCGATGCGTCCTTCCAGGCCCTCGCGGACCAGGCCGGCGATCTCCCGGCAGGCGACGTCGGCGCATCGCACCGCGCCCGTGAAGGCGGTGAAGCCGTGGGCCAGGCTGTCGTAGCAGCGGTAGGCCACCGGGACCCCGGCCTCGCGGAGGCACCGCGCATAGGCCTCCCCCTGGTCGAGCAGGGGGTCGAAGCCGGCGGTGACCACCACCGCCGGCGCGAGGCCCCGCAGGTCCCTGGCGCGCAGCGGCGAGAGCCGAGGGTCGTCCGGGCTGTCGCTGGGACCCAGATAGTGGCCCATGAACCAGTCCATCGTCGCCCGGCTAAGCGGGAAGGCCTCGGCGTAGGTGGTCATGGACGCACTCTGGCAGGCCACGTCGACGCACGGGTAGACGAGGAGCTGCAGGGAGGGCTGCGGCTCGCCCGCGGCCTTCAGCTCCTGGCAGACCACGGCGGCGAAGTTGCCGCCCATGGAATCGCCGCCGACTGCCGCGATCCCCTCCGGCGCGCC
The DNA here is from genome assembly GCF_036821595.1 of Phenylobacterium sp. Taxonomy (GTDB): domain Bacteria; phylum Pseudomonadota; class Alphaproteobacteria; order Caulobacterales; family Caulobacteraceae; genus Phenylobacterium. The sequence continues at coordinate 66,236 of NZ_DAISJG010000009.1, read as the reverse complement.
GAAGCGGCGCGCGTTGTCGCGGCCCCAGCGGTAGGCGAAGAGCACGTCGTCCAGGCCCGCCGGGAAGCGGTGCTCGGGGGCCAGGCGGTAGTCCACCGACAGCACCGGGCAGCGGGCGATCCTGGCCAGGATCGAGCAGAAGGCCTCGCAGGTGTCGAGGTCGCCGATCACGCCGCCGCCGAAGTGGGCGAAGACCATCAGCGGCGCGTGGCGGTCCTGGTTGTCGGGGCGGTAGGCCCGGGCCGGGATCGGCCCCTCCGGCCCGTCGAGGGTCAGCGGCTCCACCCGCACGCCGGGATCCCGGTCGGTGGTGAGGGCGGCCAGGGCCGCGCGGTTGGCGCGGCGCGCCTCCTGCGGGCTCATGGTGGTCATGGACGGCTGGCCGCGGACCTGGGCGGCGAGGAACTGGAAGGCCGGATCGAGGGTGCGGCCGCCCTGATAGACCACGCCGCCGCCGGACATCAGCCGCAGGACCGGCGCGGGCAGCGAGAGCAGCTTGCGCAGGATCAGCCGCTGGGTCCGGACGGCGGGCATCTAGGCCGTCGTCCGGCGGAGGCCCTTGAGCCCGTGCAGGATCATGTCGGTGGCGAAGTCCGCCGCCCCGGCCACGTCGATGGGCCGGCGGGCGAGCATCTTGTCGCCGACCTCGCGGGCCACGGCGATGCAGGCGGCCGCCATGTAGTCGGGGTCCGCGGCCGGGCCCTCGTGGCGGGCGATGGCCGCCTGCATGGCGTCGCGCACCTCGGCGAACACCGCGGCCATCTCCGGGGTCTCGCCGTGGATGTGGGGGTGGGTCTCGCCCGGCGGACGACGGGCCAGCCAGTTCTGGTGCTCGTCCGCCAGGAAGCCGAAGTAGGCGCGGATGGCCGAGCGGACGAAGTCCTCGAAGCCGGCGGACTCGGCGCGCAGCTTCTTCAGCACCGGCGAGAACCGCCGGGCCCCGTCGTCGGCCAGGGCCGCGAAGACCTCCTCCTTGGAGCGGTAGTAGTTGTAGAAGGTGCCCGCCGCGAGGCCGGTGCGGCGGATGATGTCGCGCACCGTGGCCGTGTCGTAGCCCAGCTCGCCGAACACCTCCCGCGCGGCGTCCAGGATCGCTAGGCGATTCTGGACCTTTGTCTGCTCGCGCTTGCCGAGCGGAAGATAGGCGACCTGGGACATGCGACCTGACGCTGACTCGAAAATGACGCGAGTCATTCTAGAGCCGCGCTCCGGAGAAAGCCAATCGCACCGCGGCGGGTCATACCGTCCGCTGGGCGCGGTCCTTCTCGTTGGTCGCCCTGATGGCGTTGCGGGCCTCCTCCCACTCCTTGTCGCCCCACGAAGCGAGGCGGGCGAAGCCGCCGCCGCCGGCCAGGTGCGAACCGCCGTCGATGGCGATCGTCTGGCCGTTCACGTAGGCGGACAGGGGATGCAGCAGGTAGACAGCGAGGTTGGCCAGCTCGCGCATCTCGCCGTTGCGGCCCAGCGGGATCATCGGGTCGGCGGGGCCTTCCGGCCGGCCGGACCCGCCGGGATTGAGGCGCGCGCTCATGCCTTCGGTGGGGAAGGGGCCGGGCGCGATGGCGTTGAAGCGTACGCCGCGGTTGCCCCACTCCACCGCCAGCGACTGGGTCATCACGTTCAGGCCCGCCTTGGACATGGCCGAGGGAACGGTGAAGGGGCCGCCGTGCCAGACCCAGGTGGTGAGGATCGAGACCACCGAGGCGGGCTTGCCCTCCGCCAGCCAGCGCTTGCCGGCGTCGAGGGTGACGAAGAACGAGCCGCGGAAGACGATGTTTGCGATGGCGTCGAAGCCGCGCGGCGACAGGTCCTCGGTGCGGCTGATGAAGTTGCCCGCGGCGTTGTTGACCAGGCCGGTCAGGGCTCCGCCGGACCAGATCTCGTCCATGGCGTCGTGGATCGCCTCGGGCACGCGAATGTCGCAGGCCATGCCCACGCACTTGCCGCCGTGGGCGTCCATCAGCTCCTTGGCGGCGTCCTCGATGACATTGCCCCGGCGGCCCCAGATGTAGACGTCGGCGCCCAGCATCAGGCAGGCCTCGGCCATTACCTTGCCCAGGCCCGTGCCGCCGCCGGTGATGAGGATCCGCTGGCCCTTCATCAGCCCCGGGCGGAACATCAGGTCGTCCATGGTGAATTCGGTCATCGGCTCCTCCGGCTTGTCGTTGGCGCGAAGCACACGCCCCTGACGTGGGGGCGGTCAAGCGCGTCGGTCGGCCCGACCTCGGAAAGTCTCCCGCCTCGCGAAAACTTCGCAGCAGGTGAGTAGATATTGTGTGTCAAATGACGTGGCCAGTACCCATCCGGGAACGTGCAGGGTTCGGACGGATTAAGCGCGGTATCCAAGGCGCAAAAACTGGAGGCCAATCATGAAGTGGCTCAACATCCTAACCCTTCTCCTCTTGATCGTCGGGGGCGTGAACTGGGGCCTCGTGGCCCTCGGCGGCCACGAAATGGATCTGGTGGCGAACCTGTTCGGCGGCGACGACGCGGCGATGGCCAAGGTGGTCTACGGCCTCGTGGGCCTGTCGGCGCTCTGGCAGATCATGCCGTGGGTGAAGTCGCTGAGCATGGGCGAGACCCATGCCGAGGCGGCGCATCGCGACATGCACACCACGCGCTAGGCGTTATAGAGTGGTCCTGGCTCCGCGGTCGCCGCGGGGCCAGGGCATTCCAGCCGGGAGGGACCGGGGGTGAGGATCCTGATCGCGCCGCTGGCGGCGCTCGCTTCGCTGGCGCTGGCGGGGTGCGCCGCGGGTGCGCGGCTGAACGCGGAGGCCGGCCCCGCCGGGGGGCGGCAATGCTTCTGGGCCAACAGCGTCACCGGTTTCCGGGCGGTGGACGACCGCGCCGTGAACCTCCGGATCGGCGTGAGGGAAGTCTACCGGCTCGACCTGATCGGCCCCTGTCCCGACGTGGACTGGGCCAGCCGGATCGCCATCCAGTCGCGCGGCGGATCCAGCATCTGCACGGGGCTGGACGCGGTGCTGATCGCACCGACGTCCATTGGTCCCCAGAGATGCCACGTGCGCACCGTCCGACGGCTGACGCCTGAGGAAGTCGCCGCCCTGCCGGACGCCGCAAGACCCTAGAGAGCCCCACGGACGCCCGGAGGGACGGATCGTCTTACCTGAACAGGCTGAGCAGGGTCGACGACGCCTGGTTGGCGATGGACAGCGCCTGGATGCCCAGCTGCTGCTTGGTCTGCAGCGACTGGAGCTTGGCGCTTTCCTTGGCCAGGTCCGCATCGACGAGGTTGCCCACCCCGGCGTCCAGGGTGTCCTGGAGCTTGCCGACGAACTTCAGGTGAGACGCCAGCGACGTGGAGCCCGTCCCCAGCTTGGAGAGCGCGCTCGAGACGTTGGTGATCGCGCTGTTGAGCGTCGCGATCATGGCCGAGGCCGTCGCCTGCGAGTTGATCTCCGAGGTGCTGTCGAGGGTCCCGAGAGCTGCGCCCCCGAGCGACAGGTCCTGGGCGGCCACGGTGATCACAGAGGAGGCGTCCGCGTTGGCCAGGGCCTCCACGGTGGTGCCGCCCGACTTGATCATGTTGGCGCCGTTGAACACGGCGTTGTCCACGGCCTTGGTGATCTGGTCGCGCAGGGAGATGAAGTCGTCGTTCAGCGCCGTCCGGCTGTTGGCGTCGAGGGACGAGTCGGCCGCGGCCAGCGCCTTTTCCTTCATCGTGATGAGGAGGTCGGAAATGGTCTCGCCGGCCGAGATGGCCACGTCCACGGTGGACTGACCCCGCTGCAGGGACTCCCTGACGGCGTTGAGCGAGTTGGACGTCGCACGCTGGTTCTGGGCGATGGCCCAGATGGCGCCGTTGTCCTTCACGCTGCCCACCCGCTTGCCGGTGTTGATCCGGCCTTGGGTGACCTGCAGGTCGGTATTGGTGGCGTTGAGGTTCTGGAGGGCGAGCATCGCCCCCGTGTTGGTGTTGACGCTGTTCATAGGCATGAAGAGCGGGCCCTTTCTTTTAGGGTTATGGCCGCCCGCCGTTTTGGCGGACGAGGGCGTTTTGCCCGCGCTTCACAAGGCAAAAGGGGCGCCAACCGACGCTGGCCCGGCAAAACAACCCCGGCAAAGGAGGGGAAGGCAGTCAATGCTGCCGAGCAATTCTGTATCAGCGGCAGTTATTGCCTATCGGCCGACAAGAATTGCCCATCTATAGGCAATAGCTGCCGATATATACTAATCACGATAATCATAACAGTCAAGCTGGACTTGCGGCGACCCGTCACGCTTCCCATTCTGCGCGGGTTGGGGCAGCCGGCTCAGACGGCTTCGGCCGCCGGCTCGAGGCCGCCGCAGCGGGCCTGCAGCTCCATGGCCGCGCGGGGCGCGCGCACCTTTCCCTCGTGGATGACGTAGGCGTAGACGTCGCGGGGCGCCTCGGGCGGTCCCGTGGGGTCCAGGGGACGGAAGTCGCCGGGCACCCGGCCCTGCGCATACTCCTTGAAGCGGCCGGCCCACAGGTCGAGCTCGTCGGGCGTGTAGCCGGTCTCGATGGCGTCGTTCGCCGACAGGAGCCGCATGTAGACGAAGTCGGCGGTGATGTCCGGGATGTAGGGATAGTTCTCGTTCTCGGAGTTGCAGATCGCCACGCCCCGCTCGCGGCACAAGCCAACGAACTTCGGATCGGCGAAGGTGGCGTTGCGCACCTCCACCACATGGCGCAGCGGCAGTCCCTCCAGCTTCGCGGGCAGCAGGTCCAGGAAGCCCGCGAACTCGTCGTAGTCGAACTTCTTGGTCGGCATGAACTGCCAGAGGATCGGGCCCAGCCGGTCGCCCAGCTCCACGAGCCCCTGGTTCAGGAAGATGTCCATGGAGCCCTTGCCGTCGGAGAGGACCTTGCGGTTCGTGCAGAACCGCGAGGCCTTCACCGAGAAGCGGAAGCCTTCCGGCGTGGCTTCCCGCCACTTGGCCCAGCTGTCGGGCTTGAAGCTGGAATAGTAGGTGCCGTTGATCTCGATGGTGGCGAGGCGCCTGGACGCGAAGTGCAGTTCGTCGGCGTGCTTCAGTCCCTTCGGATAGAAGACGCCGCGCCAGGGCTCGAAGGTCCAGCCCCCGATGCCCGTCCGGATCCGCCCCGCCATCGCGCTTACCTCCGCATGGACCTGGTCTTGTCGCGCTCGGCCTTGAACTCGGCGCCTTCCTTCCACTCGGGCCAGACGTTCGAATTCGCGAGCCGGCGGCCCATTTCGTAGAACAGGCCGACTTCCTGGCTGAGGCCCGTGAGGTCCCAGTTGGGATCGTACTCGTCGGCCGGCTGGTGGTACCGGTCCTTGATGTAGGCCTCGGCGGCCGCCTTGCCGGCCTCCGCGCCGCCCTTGGCCAGGTTCTCGCCCGCGCCGAAGGAGATCGCCGGCACGCCGCGCTTGGCGAACGGGAAGTGGTCCGAGCGGTAGAAGCTGCCCGCCTGCGGGTTTGGATCGGGGCTGAAGGTCAGGCCGCGCTCGGCGGCGAGCTTGATCAGGTCGTCCTGCAGGGTGAGCGGGGCGTCGCCCGACATGGTCACGTCCTTCGCCGGGCCGATCAGGTTCATGCCGTCCATGTTGAGGTCTGCGACCGTGGTCCCCAGCGGATAGAGCGGGTTGTCGGCGTAGTACTCGGTGCCCAGCAGGCCCTTCTCCTCGGCGGTCACCGCCAGGAAGACGATGGAGCGGTCGGGACGCGGGCCCTTGGCGAAGGCGCGGCCGAGTTCGATGAGGGCTGCGGTGCCCGAGGCGTTGTCCACCGCGCCGTTGTAGATCCTGTCGCCCTTCGCATCGGGCAGGCCCACGCCCAGGTGGTCCCAGTGGGCGGTGTAGAAGACGCGTTCCTCCGGCCGGGTCTTGCCGGGCAGGACGCCGACCACGTTCTTGGACACCACCTTCTGAGCGTCGACGGCGTAGTCGGTGGAGAAGGTGACGCCGCGCAGCTCCACGGGACGGAAGTCGCGGGTCTGGGCCTGCTTCTTCAGGGCCTCGAAGTCGAGGCCGGCCTTGCGGAACAGGTCGACGGCGTTGTCGCGCTGGACCCAGCCCTCCAGGGGCGCGTGCGCCTCGGACGGGTTCTTGCGGATGACGTCGAAGATCTCGTTGGTGTTGGAGTTCTTCACCGTGGCCCAGCCGTAGCTGGCCGGCTCGCGCTCGTGGATCACCAGGAAGCCCACCGCCCCCTGGCGGGCGGCTTCCTCGTACTTGTAGGTCCAGCGGCCGTAGTAGGTCATGGCCTTGCCGCCGAAGTCGCCTTCGCCGGTCTCGAAGTCGGGGTCGTTGACCAGGACCAGGGCCACCTTGCCCTTCAGGTCGTAGCCCTTGAAGTCGTCCCACTGCTTCTCCGGCGCGGTGACGCCGTAGCCCACGAAGACCACCGGCGCGTCCCTGACCGTCAGCCGGTCGATGCCCGTCTGGGCGGCGCGGATGGCGACCTCTTCGCCCTGGGTCCAGGCCTGGGTCTCGCCGCCGGCCCTCACGCTGACGTTCACGGGTCCCTTGGTGGTGAAGCGGGCGAGCGGCACGTCCTGGGTCCAGGCCCGGGTCCCGCCCTGCAGATCGCCCCCGGGCTGCAGTCCGGCGGCCTTCATCTGCTCGGCGATGTAGGCGACGGTCTTCTTCTCGCCCTCCGTGGCGGGGCCGCGGCCCTCGAACGCGTCGGAGGACAGGATCTTGATGTCCTGGGCCATCCGCCGGGCGTCCACCGGATCGGCGGCGTAGGCGGGAAGGGCGGCCAGCACGCTGAGCGCGGCCGCGCCGAGGAGAAGCTTTTTCATCAATTCACTCGGTGAGGGGTCGGAAAGTGCGGCGACCCTATTGCCTCCCGAGGCGTCCGGCTAGGCCGCAGCGCGCTTGCGGGCGATGAACACCTCGATGCCGTCCAGCACCCGCTGCAGCCCGAATTCGAAGCCGCGGCTGCGGTCCCAGACGCCGCCGTACGCCGCGCGGCAGGCCTCGCCCACCCGGCGGAGCACCGGGAAGTCGCCGTCCTCGAGGATCTCCTGCAGGGCCGGCTCGGCGATGGCCAGCCACTGCTCGTCGGTAAGGCCCGTCTGGCGCTCCAGCTCGCGGGCCTCGAGCGCCGAGCGCACGGCGCCCAGGACGTAGTCGCTGACCAGCCCCTCGGCGAGCTCCATCTCCACCTCGTCCAGGCCGATGCCGTCGAGGGCGCGGAAGGCGGCTTCCAGGCGGTGCAGGAAGTTGGGCCCCAGCGGCGGCCGCTGGCTGGCGATCTGCAGCATCCAGGGATGGCGGTGGCCGAGCGCCCAGTACTGCCGGGCCATGAACTCCAGGCCCGAGCGCCAGTCGCGCTGGGCGCCGTCCGGTCCGGCCGCCTCGCCCAGCACGGTGTCGATCATCAGGTCGACGAGCTCGGCCTTCGACGGGGCGTAGGTGTAGAGCGCCATGGGCGAGAGCCCCACGGCCTCGGCCACGCGGCGCATGGACAGCGACTTCAGGCCTTCCTTATCGGCGAGCGCGATGGCCGCGCCCACCACCTCGTCCAGGCGACGGCGGGGCTTGGGTCCGCGCCGGCCGGGCTCCTGCCGGCCCCAGAGGAGCTCGATGCTGCGCCGGGGATCGCTACGGTGGGGAGGTTCGGCGGACATGACCCGAACATTACACCAAAAACACTTTACATGATACGGAGTTTGGGGCACAGCCGCGCTGGCCAGGGCCCGTCAGAGGCGCCGGCAGGAGCGAAGCGATCGGGTGGGAGTGTTGCGGCGCGGACATTGCGCCGTCGCCTATCTGTGTTCAACAAACGCGCCCTCAAGGCTCCTCCTAGCGAAGTCCGCCGATGCGTCATCCTTCCACCCTGGCCGTCGCCGCCGCGCTCGCCCTGGCCGCCTGCGCCAGCCCGCGCACGCCCGACCTCAGCCTGCCCGGCGCCTTCGAGGCCCAGCCCGGGGGCGCCGGGCAGGCGGTCGATCTCGACCGGTGGTGGACCGCCTTCGCGGAGCCCGAACTGAGCGGGCTCGTGGAGCAGGCGCTCGCCGCCAACACCGACGTGCGCACCGCCGCGGCCCGGCTGCAGGAGGTGCGCGCACAGCGCAGCAGCGCCATCCTCAGCCTGCTTCCGCAGGGCGACGCCGCCGGCTCGGCCCGGCGGACCGAAACCGAGCAGCTCTCCGGGGCCCAGGTGAGCATCCCCGGCTTCTCCACCAGCGGCACGTCGGAGGCCTACCAGGCGAACTTCAACGTGAGCTGGGAACTCGACCTCTTCGGTCGCACCTTCGCCGCCGCCCGCGCGGCCAACGCCGACGTGGCGGCCCAGCGCTTCGCCTACGAAGGCACGCGCGCGGCGATCGCCGCCCAGGTGGCCGACTCCTGGTTCCAGGCCCGCGGGCTGGCCATCCAGCTCGCCGACGCCCGCGAGACCGCGCGCATCCAGCGGGAGCTCTACGACCTCGCCGGGAAGCGGGCGGCGGCCGGCCTCTCGGCCTCCTCCGAACCGGACCGCATCGCCGGCGACCTCGCCCAGGCCGACGCCCAGGTGGCGGCCATGGAAGCCGAGCTGCAGGCCCAGCGCCGCGCTCTGCTTATCCTCACCGGCCGCGCGGCCGAGCCGACCGCCAACATCGACGCCCGGGCGAGCGTCGGGACGCTGCCGCCCGTGCCGTCGACCATTCCCAGCGAACTCCTCGCCCGCCGCCCCGACATCCGCGAGGCCCAGGCGCGCGTGCGCTCGGCCGCCGGCCGTCAGGACATCGCCGAGCGCGCCTTCCTGCCCACCTTCGACCTGACCCCCGGCATCGGCTGGAGCCGTCAGGAGCAGCCAGGCTTCGAGAGCGAGAGCTGGAACTGGTCGATCGGCGGGACGGTGACCCAGCCGATCCTGTCGATCCCGCGCCTGCTCGCCGACCTGAAGGCGGAGAACGCGCGCGCCGAGCAGGCGGTGATCAACTACGAGCGCACCGTGCAGACCGCCTTCGGCGAGGCCGAGGGCGCCCTGGTCCGCCTGGACGCCGACCGCCGCCGGGTGGCCCTGCTCCGCGACGGCGAGGTGCGCGCCGCCCGCGCCTACGAGGCGGCCCGCCTGGGCTATTCCCGCGGACTCACCGACCTGCAGACCGCGCTCTCCGCCGAACAGGCCTGGCGCGCCACCCGCACCCAGTTCACCTCCGCCCAGGTGCAGGCGCTCCGCCGCACCGTCCAGGCCTACCGGGCCCTCGGCGGCGGCTGGAACCCCGACCGTCCTTCTCCCCTCGCCAAAGCCCGCTGAGCCCCGCATGAGACGATCCCTTCTCGCCTTCATCCCGCTGGCCGCCGCCGTGGCGCTTGCGGGATGCCACAAGCCGGAGCCGGCCAAGGCAGCCCCCTCGCAGGCGGCTCGCGCGGTCACCGTTGTGCGACTGGAGCCGCGAGCCATGACCGGCGCGCTCACCGCGTCCGGCGACCTGCAGCCCCGCGAGGAGGCCGCGGTCATGCCCGAGGTTACCGGCTTCCGCGTCGCCCGGGTGCTGGCCGACGTGGGCGACTACGTCCGCGCGGGCCAGACCCTCGTCCAGCTCGACCCGGCCCTGCTGCAGGCGCAGCTCGCCCAGGCCGAGGCCCAGGCGGCCCAGGCCGAGGACCAGGCCCGCCGGGTGCAGGGGCTCGAGGACCAGGGCGTGCTCTCGCAGGAGCAGATCGTGCAGCGCCGGCTGCAGGCTCAGGTGGCGCGCGCCAACCTGCGGGACCTCCAGACCCGAATGCGCAAGATGAGCGTCACCGCGCCGGTCTCCGGCCTGGTGCTCGAGCGGACCGTGCGTCCCGGCGACCTCTCGGCCGGCGGCGCCACGCCGTGGTTCCGCCTGGCCCGCGAGGGGCAGGTGGAGCTCGCCGCCCAGGTGTCGCAGGACGACCTCGCCCGGATCCGTCCCGGCCAGCGCGCCATGGTGACCCTGCCGAACGGCGCCACCGCGCCCGGCACGGTGCGCATCGTCAGCCCGCAGATCGATCCGCAGACCAAGCTCGGCGTGGTCCGCGTCACCCTGCCGGTGCGCAGCGACATCCGCGCCGGGGGCTTCGCCCGCGCCGTGTTCGACCAGGTCGGCCTGGCCGTGCCGGCCGTGCCGGAAGCGGCGATCCGCTACGACGCCAACGGCGCCAGCGTGATGGTGGTCGGCGACGACAACCGGGTGCGGCGCGTGGCGGTGCAGACCGGCCAGCGCGGCGGCGGCCTGGTGGAGATCGTCCGCGGTCCGCCGCAGGGCGCCCGCGTGGTGCAGAACGCCGCCTCCTTCCTGCTCGACGGCGACCTCGTGCGTCCGACGGAAGCCCCCGCCGGCGCCGCCGCGGCTCCCGCCCGCACCGCCGGCGCGGCGCCTGCCGCAGGGGCCAAGCGATGAGCGAGCGCCACGGCAACCCGTCCAATTTCCCGATCTCGGCCTGGGCGATCAAGAACCCGGTCCCGGTCGCCCTGCTGTTCCTCGGGCTCGTGATCGCCGGGCTGATCGCCTACTCGGGCCTGCCGGTGAAGCAGTACCCGAACATCCAGTTCCCGGTGGTGGCGGTGACCGTCACCCAGTCCGGCGCCGCGCCGGGCGAGATGGAGACCCAGATCACCCGTCCCGTGGAGGACGCCATCGCCGGCATCACCGGCGTCGACAACGTCCAGTCGGTGGTCACCCAGGGCGTCTCCACCACCTCGATCCAGTTCGAGATGGGCGAGGACCTCCAGAAGAAGACCGACGAGGTCCGGGCCAAGATCGACCAGGCGCGCCAGGTGCTGCCGCGCGACATCGACGAGCCGACGATCACCCAGGTGGAGATCGACAGCGCCTTCCCGATCATCACCTACGCTGTGGCGGCCCCGGCCATGTCGGACGAGGAGCTGTCCTGGTTCGTGGACGACACCATCAGCCGCGAGCTGCAGACCGCCCGCGGCGTGGCCCAGGTGACCCGTGTCGGGGGCGTCGCGCGCGAGATCAACGTCGTCATCGATCCCATGCGGCTGGCCGCGCGCGGGCTGACGGCGGCGCAGGTCAACAACGCCCTGTCGAGCTTCCAGCTGGACGCGCCGGGCGGCCGGCTCGAGGTCGGGGGCCGCGAGCAGACGCTGCGCGTGCTGGGTTCCGTGGAGACCGTCCAGCAGCTGCGCGACATGACCATCCCCACGGGGACCGGGACCTATGTCCGCCTGACCGACGTGGCCGAGATCGGCGACGGCGCGTCCGAGCCACGCGGCTTCGCGCGCCTCGACGGGCGGCCGGTGGTGGGCTTCCAGGTGGCCAAGACCAAGGAGGCCTCGGACGTCCAGACCGAGGACGCGGTCAACGCCAAGCTCGCCCAGATGGAGAAGACCTATCCGGGCGTGACCTTCACCAAGATCTACGCCTCGGTGGACGAGACCCGGGCCAACTTCCGGGCGACCCAGCACGTGCTGCTCGAGGGCATGTTCCTGGCCGCGCTGGTGGTGCTGTTCTTCCTGCGCGACTGGCGGGCGACGCTGATCACCGTGCTGGCCATGCCGGTGTCGCTGATCCCCACCTTCTTCGTGATGAAGCTGGCCGGGTTCTCGCTGAACCTCGTGACCCTGCTGGCGCTCACCCTGGTCATCGGCATCCTGGTCGACGACGCCATCGTCGAGATCGAGAACATCGAGAAGCGGGTCGCCCGCGGCATCCGGCCGTTCCAGGCCGCCCTGCAGGGCGCCGACGCCATCGGCCTGGCCGTGGTGGCGACCACCATGGCCATCGTGGTGGTGTTCACGCCGGTGAGCTTCATGCCGGGCATCCCCGGCCAGTTCTTCAAGGAGTTCGGCCTCACCGTCTCGGTGGCGGTGCTGTTCTCGCTGCTGGTCGCGCGCCTGGTGACGCCGCTGATGGCCGCCTATTTCCTCAAGCCGTCGACCAAGCCGCACGAACGCAAGCCGTTCGAGGGCTTCTACCGCAATGCGCTGGAATGGGCGCTGGCGCACCGGATCGTCGCTGCCATCGCCGGCCTGGTCATGTTCATCGGCTCGGTGATGCTGATCGGCCTGCTGCCCCAGGGCTTCCAGCCGCCGGGCGACCCCGACTACGTCTACGTCAACGTCCAGGGCCCGCCGGGCGCGACATTGGCGGACATGGAGGCGGCGACCCAGGCGGTCACCCGGGTGATGCGGGCGCAGCCCGAGGTCACCGCGGTGTTCACCCAGGTCGGCTCCACCGTGGCGAACTTCGGTCCCGGCGGAGGCCCCGGCGCGAGCGACCTGCGCTCGGGCACCATCACCGTGCTCCTGACGCCCAAGCGGAGCGTCAGCGGCAACGAACTCAAGGACCGGGTGCGCGCCCAGATCGCGGCGATCCCCGACGTGCGGCTGAACTTCCTCGACTTCCAGGGCTCCGCCGGCTTCCAGCAGGTGCTCACCGGCCAGGACCCGGACGCCCTGGACAGGGCCGCCCTGGAACTCGAGCGGCAGATGCGCGGCGTGGACGAGGTCGTCGACCCGCGTCCCGCAAACCCGCCGGTCGGACCAGAGGTGGTGATCCGGCCCAAGCCCGACGAGGCCGCCCGCCTCGGCGTCTCGGTGGCGACCATCGCCCAGGCGGCCCGCGTGGCCACGGTCGGCGATATCGAGGCCAATGTGCCGAAGCTCAACGAGGGCGAGCGGCGGATCCCGATCCGCATCCGTCTGCCCGAAGGCGCCCGCGCCGACATCGAGCAGATTAAGCAGCTGCGCCTGCCCACCGCCATGGGCGGGACCACCACTCTGGGCGCGGTGGCCGACGTGGCCTTCCAGGCGGGCCCCGCCCGGATCGACCGGCTGAACCGCCAGCGGCAGGTGACCATCCAGGCCGAGCTGGCCGACGGCGTCGAACTGGGCGAGGCCACCAAGGCCGTCCACGACCTGCCGATCATGAAGAACCTGCCCAAGGGCGTGGAGCCGGGCGCCATCGGCGACGCCGAAGCCATGGCCGAGATGTTCGGCGGCTTCGTGGTGGCCTTCGCCACCGCCGTCTTCCTGATGTTCGCGGTGCTGGTGCTGCTGTTCCAGAGCTTCTTCAAGCCGATCGTCATCCTGGCGGCCCTGCCGCTGGCGGTGGGCGGGGCCTTCATCGGCCTGCTGATCTTCAACCTGTCGCTCTCGATCCCGTCGCTGATCGGCTTCCTGATGCTGATGGGCCTGGCGGCGAAGAACTCGATCCTGCTGGTGGAGTACGCCATCGAGCGCGAGCGGGAGGGGATGACCCAGCACGACGCCCTGATCGAGGCCTGCCGCGAGCGGGCGCGGCCGATCATCATGACCACCCTGGCCATGGCCGCCGGCATGCTGCCGACCGCGCTTGCTCTGGAGAAGGGCGCCGAGTTCCGCCAGCCGATGGCCGTGGCGGTGATCGGCGGCCTGATCACCTCCACGCTGCTGTCGCTGGTGCTGGTGCCGGTGGTCTACCGCTTCGTGGACGACTTCGAGAACTGGGTCCGGCCGAGGCTCGGCAAGCTGATCACCCCCCGCGAGGCGCCCCTGCAGCCCGCGCCGGAGGACCGGCTCTAGGGCCAACCCTCTCCCGCTCGCGGGAGAGGGCTCCTAGGCCTCGCCCCGGATGACCCGACCGAAGAACTCCGGATCCACATTGCCGCCGGAGAGGACGAGCCCCACGGTCGGGCCGAAGGCCTTCACCTTGCCGGCCAGGAGGGCCGCGAGGCCCGCGGCGCCGCCGGGTTCGACCACCAGCTTCAGCGTCGAGAAGGCGTAGCGCATCGCCTCGGCCACTTCGGCGTCGGTGACGGTCGCCACGTCGGCCACGGTGCGGAGCATGACCGGAAAGGTGATCTCGCCGGGGAAGGGGCTCTCCAGGGCGTCGCAGTAGGAGCGGCCCTGCGGCCTGATCGTGACCCGCTGGCCCTTCTGCAGCGACTGCAGGGTGTCGTCGAAGGCGGCGGGCTCGACGCCGACGATAGCGGTCTGCGGCGACAGCGCCTTGATCGCCGTGGCCATCCCGGCGAGCAGGCCGCCGCCGCTGATCGGGGCGATGGCGGCGTCGAGCGTCGCGCCCAGCGCCTGCGCCTGGCGGACCATCTCCAGACCCACCGTGCCCTGGCCGGCCACGATGTGCGGGTCGTCGAAGGCCGGCACGACCACGGCGCCGCGCTCGGCGGCGATCTCGGCGGCGATCTGCTCCCGGGTCTTCCCCGTCAGGCGGTTGTAGAAACGGACATCGGCGCCGTAGCCCTTCGTCGCCTCGACCTTCACCGCCGGCGCGTCGTCGGGCATCACGATGACCGCCGGGATTCCCAACAGCTTCGCCGCCAGCGCCACGCCCTGGGCGTGGTTGCCGGAGGAGAAGGCGACGACGCCCCGGGTCCGCTGGTCCGCATCGAGCTGGACCAGGCGGTTGTAGGCGCCGCGGAACTTGAAGGCGCCGACCCGCTGCAGGGTCTCCGGCTTGATCAGCACGCGCAGGCCCAGACGCGCGTTCAGCGCCGGGCTCTCGATCAGCGGGGTCTCGACCGCCTGGCCCTTCAGCCGGCCCGCCGCGGCCTCGATGTCGGCGAGCGTGACCGCGGGGACCACGGCGTTCATTTCGCGAAGACCATGGCGTCGTCGGCGAAGGCCTTGAACTCCAGCGCGTTGCCGGAGGGGTCGAGGAAGAACATGGTCGCCTGCTCGCCGGGCTGGCCCCTGAAGCGGATGTTCGGCTCGATCACGAACCTCACGGCCGCGGCCCGCAACTTCTCGGCCAGCGCCTCCCACTGGGGCAGGGTGAGGATCGCGCCGAAGTGGCGGACCGGCACGTCGTGACCGTCCACGGGATTGGTCGCGTTGTGGCCGACCGCGTCCGGCGACAGGTGGGCGACGATCTGGTGGCCGTAGAAGTCGAAGTCCACCCACTCCGGGCTCGACCGCCCCTCGGGGCAGCCGAGCAGGCCGCCGTAGAAGGCGCGGGCCTCCGCCAGGTCGCGGACGGGGAAGGCCAGGTGGAAGCGGGGTATGTCCATGGCGTGGTGATAGCGCGCGGGGGGCTTGAGGCGAACCCCCCGGTGGCCTAAACCCCGCCCGACAATCGATCCAAGGTCCCCCGTCGAGCACCTGTCGAAGGGCGGCGGGCCTCTCCCCGGGCAGGTCGGGAGATCGTATCCATGGCCAACGTCACCGTTATCGGCGCCCAGTGGGGCGACGAGGGCAAGGGCAAGCTGGTGGACTGGCTGTCCAACCGGGCCGACGTGGTCGTGCGCTACCAGGGCGGCCACAACGCCGGCCACACGCTCGTGGTCGGCGACCAGACCTACAAGCTCTCCCTGCTCCCGTCGGGCGTGGTCCAGGGCAAGCTGTCGGTGATCGGCAATGGCGTGGTGGTCGATCCCTGGCACCTCCTGAAGGAGATCGAGACCCTCGGCGGCCAGGGGATCGCCATCACCCCGGAACTGCTGGTGGTGGCCGACAACGCCTGCCTGATCCTGCCGCTGCACCGGGACCTCGACCAGGCCCGCGAGGCGGCGGCGAAGAACAAGATCGGCACCACCGGCCGCGGCATCGGCCCGGCCTACGAGGACAAGGTCGGCCGCCGGGCCATCCGCGTCGCAGACCTCGCCGATCGCGAGGCCCTGGAGGCCAAGATCGACCGGCTGCTGGCCCACCACGGCCCACTGCGCCGGGGGCTCGGCCTGCCCGAGTACGACGGCGCGGCCCTGCTGGCCGAGCTGGAGGCGCTGGCGCCGAAGATCCTGCCGTTCGCCCGGCCCGCCTGGCTGCTGCTGGACGACCTGGTGAAGAAGGGCCGCCGGGTGCTGTTCGAGGGCGCCCAGGGCGCCCTGCTGGACGTCGACCACGGCACCTATCCCTATGTCACCAGCTCCAACACCGTGGCCGGTCAGGCCGCGGCGGGCTCGGGGCTCGGACCGAAGGGGCCCGGCTATGTCCTGGGCATCGTGAAGGCCTACACCACCCGGGTCGGCGAGGGCCCGTTTCCCACCGAGCTGTTCGACGACGTCGGCCAGCACCTGGGCACGGTCGGGCGGGAGTTCGGGACGGTCACCGGCCGCTCGCGCCGCTGCGGCTGGTTCGACGCCGCCCTGGTGCGCCAGTCGGTGGCGCTGAACGGCATCGGGGGCATCGCGCTAACCAAGCTCGATGTGCTGGACGGCTTGCCGACGCTGAAGATCTGCACCGGCTACCGGCTGGGCGACCAGGAGATCGGCTACCTGCCCGCGGGCCTGAAGGCCCAGGCGGCCCTCGTCCCCGTCTACGAGGAGATGGAAGGCTGGAGCGAGACCACCCAGGGCGCGCGGTCCTGGCGCGACCTGCCGGCCAGTGCGGTGAAGTACGTGCGGCGCATCGAGGAGCTGATCGGGGCGCCCGTGGCCCTGCTCTCCACCAGCCCGCAGCGGGACGACACCATCCTCATGCGGGACCCCTTCCAGGACTGAGCCGGCCGTTCGGCGAACACCGCATCGTCAAGGCGTTCTTTACCGTCGCGGGCGCATACCCAGGCGGGGAGACCGCTCGTGTTCGCCAATAATGATAACAAGACCATCCAGCGCATGGCGCCCATGCTGCAACGGGTGCTGGTCGTGGATCCGCAGCCGACCGGCGCGCGGGTCATCGGCGAACTCATGCGCACCGTTTCCAAGCCGGAGATCTGGACCGCCACCACGGTCGACAAGGCCCTCAAGCTCGCCGACCGCGTGAACCCGCAGATCATCTTCTGCGAGCTCGCCTCCGAGAAGGTGGACGGCATCGCCTTCACCCGGAAGCTGCGCCGCTCGGACTTCGCCTGCCGCAAGTCGCCGGTGATCCTGGTCACCGGCCAGGCGACAGCGGCCTCGATCCTCGCCGCCCGCGACGCCGGCGTGCACGAATTCCTGCGCAAGCCCTTCACGGTGAAGGACCTGGTCAAGCGGCTGGAGGCCGTCACCCTGCACCGCCGCGACTGGGTGGAGGCCGTGGGCTACGTCGGGCCCGACCGGCGGCGGTTCAATTCCGGGGACTACTCCGGTCCGCTGAAGCGGCACGCCGACACCGAGCCCACCGCCGAGGCGGCCCGGATCGCCCAGGCGCTGAAGATTCTGCGCTCGGCCGCCGCGGCCATCGAGGAGGACCGCAGCCAGGCGATGCGCGCCCTGGTGACCCAGACCGACGAGCTGCTGGAGGCCGGACGTGCGCTCGGCGACGAGAAGCTGACCGCCGCAGCCACCGCCTTTCACCACTTCCTGTTCGAAGCCCGCAGCAAACTGGACCTCGCGCCCATCGAGGTGGAGCGCCGCGCCGCGCCGCTGCTCAGCTACATGCCGCAGGGGTACGACGAGCGGCGGGTCGTCCGGCTCTAGCCGCCGCCTCAGCCAAAAGGAAAGGGCGCCGCCGATCGCTCGGGGCGCCCTTCTTCGTGTGCGGCGATCGAAGCCCTGTCTCAGGCGTCGACCAGATTCCGCTCCTCGGCCGCCGCCCGCATCGACTTCTGCAGCTTCTCGAAGGCGCGGACCTCGATCTGGCGGACCCGCTCCCGGCTGACGCCGTACTGCGAGGCGAGTTCCTCCAGCGTGGTGGGCTCGTCCTTCAGCCGGCGCTCGGTGAGGATGTAGCGCTCACGGTCGGTGAGTTCCGTCATGGCCTCCTCGAGGAGGCTCATGCGGATGGACTTCTCCTGCTCCTCGGCGACGAGGCTCTCCTGGGACGGGGTGTTCTCGTCCACCAGCCAGTCCTGCCACTCGCTTTCCGAGTCGGCGCGCAGCGGCGAGTTCAGCGAGGCGTCGCCGCCGGACAGCCGGCGGTTCATGCTGATCACTTCCTCGTCCAGCACGCCGAGCTTGGTGGCGATCTGGCTGACCTGCTCGGGACGCAGGTCCCCTTCCTGCAGCGCCGCGATCTCGGACTTCGCCTTGCGCAGGTTGAAGAACAGCTTCTTCTGCGCCGCGGTGGTGCCCATCTTCACGAGCGACCAGGAGCGCAGGATGTATTCCTGGATCGAAGCCCGGATCCACCACATGGCGTAGGTGGCGAGCCGGAAGCCCTTGTCGGGGTCGAACTTCTTCACCGCCTGCATGAGCCCGACGTTGCCCTCGGAGATCACCTCACCGATCGGCAGGCCGTAGCCGCGGTAGCCCATGGCGATCTTCGCCACGAGGCGCAGGTGGCTGGTGACCATCTTGTGAGCCGCCTCGGCGTCCTGGTGCTCCTGCCAGCGCTTCGCCAGCATGAACTCCTCGTCCTTCGGCAGCATCGGGAACTTGCGGATTTCTGACAGGTACCGGCTGAGGCCGCCTTCCGGCGACATCACGGCAAGCGACGTAGCGGCCATGGACTATCCCCTCAATTTTCCCGGACGTTCGGGCCATCGGCGCGACCACGCGCAAGGACCATCCGCCCCCTCCAACCAATGAGATAGGTACGAGGTTGCGGCGAAGCTAGGCCGCCTGGGAGGACGGCTCGAATGTCCGACTGCTCAAGTCGGGATTTCTACGCCCCGACTTGGGCGCCATCAAGGCGAAGGATTCTCACAGGGCGTGCAGTAAAGCTTTGCGCCAGAGCAAAAGGAGAGCCTCGTTGTCGGCGTCGCGAGGCTCCGCGCGTCCTTGGGGAGCTGTTCCGAAAAGTGGAGGCGTCCATGCCCAGGATCACCCCGAACCTCTGGTTCGACTTCAACGCCGAAGAGGCCGCCAACTTCTATGTCTCGATCTTCCCGAACTCCAAGGTCGGCAAGATCGCCCGCTACACCGAGGTTGGGCCGGGACCGGCCGGCACGGCGGTGACCGTGGAGTGGGAGCTGGACGGCCAGGCCTTCGTCGGCATCAACGGCGGCCCGCAGTTCCCCTTCTCCGAGGCGGTCTCCATGGAGATCCGTTGCAAGGACCAGCAGGAGGTCGACTACTACTGGGAGCGGCTGCTGGCGGACGGCGGGCGCGAGAGCCAGTGCGGCTGGCTGAGGGACCGGTTCGGCTTCAGCTGGCAGGTCGTGCCGCAGCGGCTCATCGACCTGATGACCGACGAGGACCCGGACGTCGTCAAGCGGGTGACCGCCGCCATGCTCCAGATGGTCAAGCTGGATGTGGGTCGCCTGGAGGACGCGGCCACGGCCGGCCCCGTGCCGGCTTGACCGTGCGCAAGACCGGAATGGCCGCGGCCCGCTAACCTGCGGCGCATGAGCGCTGGGAGACCTGAAGGTGGGCTGGATGGGGAGAGGGGGCTGGTCCCCTTCTTCGCCCTCGTGCTCGTGCTCTCGCTTCCGTTCTGGATCCTCGCCGCCCTGGCGCCCGTCCAGCCTCTGGCGGGCCTCCCCCTCAGCGGGCTGATGGCGTTCATGCCGGCGGTGGCCGCGGCGATCCTCGTGGCCCGGTCGGGCGGCCGCGGCGCGCTGGCGGCCTTCCTGCGGCGGTCGTTCGACTGGAGCCGGATGCGCGGGCGCGGAGCCTGGCCCCTGCTGATCCTGCTGATGCCGGCCCTCGGCCTCGCCGCCTGGATCGCGCTCGACGGCGCGCCCAGCGGGCCAGGCGCGCCGGCCTGGATCTTCTCGGCCATGCTGGTCGCCTTCCTGGCCGCGGGGCTTGGAGAGGAGCTCGGCTGGTGCGGCTACGCCATCGGGCCCGTGGCCCGGCGGGTCGGCGAACTGCGGGCCGCGCTGCTGCTGGGCGTCTTCTGGGCCCTCTGGCACGTCGTTCCGTTCCTGCAGGCCGGGCGCAGCTGGGACTGGATCGCCTGGCAATGCGCCAACATCCTCGCCGTGCGGGTGGTGATGACGAGGCTCTACTTCGGCGCCGGCCGCAGCGTCTTCGCCGTGGCCCTGTTCCATGCACTGGACAATGTCGCGGCCTTCTCGCTGCCGTTCTTCGGCGGGCGCCACGACCCCAGGTTCCTGTTCTTCAGCCTGGTGGTGATCGGTCTGGTCCTGACGCTCGTGCGGCTGCGCTCAGAGCGCCGCCAGTAGGCTCTCCAGGGCCGCCATGTCGGCCGGCAGCGGGCTCTCGAACCGGAGATCCTCGCCCGTCACCGGGTGGCGGAAGCCGAGCACGGCGGCGTGCAGGGCCTGGCGGGCGAGCCCCGAGGCCCGGACCGCCTCGCGCACCTTCTCGGCCGGCGGCCCGGAGCCGTAGACCGGATCCCCCAGGCACGGTGTTCCCTTCGAGGCCAGGTGCACGCGGATCTGGTGGGTGCGGCCGGTTTCCAGCCGGCAGGCGACCCGGGCCGCTAGCGGCTTCTCCTGCGGGCCGAAGGTGCGCTCGACCCGGTAGTGGGTGACCGCGTGGCGGCCGCCGGACTTCACCAGCGCCATCTTCTTGCGGTCGTGGGTCGAGCGGGCGATCGCGCCCTCGATGGTCCCGCGCGACGGGCTCGGCGCGCCGCGGGTGAAGGCGACGTAGACCCGCTCGATGTCGTGGCCGGCGAACAGGGCCGAGAGCCCCTGGTGTGCGGCGTCGGTCTTGGCGGCCACGACGACGCCCGAGGTCTCCTTGTCGATGCGGTGGACGATACCCGGCCGGGCCACGCCGCCGATGCCGGAGAGGCTGTCGCCGCAGTGGTGGAGGAGGGCGTTGACCACCGTCCCGCGCTCGCTGCCGGGCGCCGGGTGCATGGCCATGCCCGGCGGCTTGTCCAGGACCACCAGATGCGCGTCCTCGTAGAGGATGGTGAGCGGGATGGCCTCGGCCTGGGGCTCCGCCGGCTCCGGCGGCGGGACCTCGACCCGGTAGACGCCGGCCGCGGCCCTGGCCGCGCCGTTGGTCACCGGCCGGCCGTCGACGCTGACGCGACCCTCGGCGATCAGCGCCTGCAGGCGCGCCCGGGACAGCTCCGGCAGGCGCATGGCCAGCGCCTTGTCCGTCCGCTCCCCGGCGTCCTCGGCGGCGATCTCGACGGAGAGGACGCCGGACGGCTCCGCCTCCGTCTCGATCCCGAGGTCGTCCTCAGAGGCCATGCTTCTCGCTGGCGCCTTCCTCGTGGCCGGCGATGGAGCCGTCCTTGAAGAGGTACTCCTTGAACTGGTCGGCGGCTTCGTCGTCGTTGCGGCGCAGCCATTCCAGGACCATGGCGGCGTGCTCCAGCTCCTCGCGGGCGTTGTGCAGCAGGATGGCCTTCAGCTCGGCGTCGTCGCAGTCGTCGGCCCGCTGGCGGTACCAGTCCACGGCCTCCAGCTCCTCGATGATCGAGGTGATGGCGTAGTGCTTGTTCAGCGTGTCCCGCGAGAGCTTCTCGCGCGGGACGTGGAGGCCTTCCTTCGACATGCCTGTCATGCTCCTGTGGTGATGTCGCGGCCATACTACGGGCGGGACACGGGGGGAACGACCATGAGGATCGACAGGCGACGCGCGCTGGCGCTGCTGGGTCTGGGGGCGGCGGGGCCTGCCGCCGGGCAGGCGACGACGGGAACGGTGGCGTTCCGCCACGGCGTTGCCTCCGGCGACCCGCTGCAGGACCGGGTGGTGATCTGGACCCGGATCACGCCCGAGACCCCGGGCGGTGAGATCGAGTACCGCTGGCGGCTCAATCCGGTGGACCGCCGCGCGGGCGGCGCGCGGAGCGGCGTCGGCGTCACCGGCCCGGGACGCGACTACACCTGCAAGGTGGACGTGGCGGGGCTGAGCCCCGGCCGGGCCTACGCCTTCGAGTTCGAGGCGGCGGGGGTGACCTCGCCCACGGGCCGAACCCGCACCCTGCCGGCCGGCGGCGTGAAGGACGTCGTCCTGGCGGTGGCCTCGTGCAGCCTCTACCCGAACGGCTACTTCCACGCCTACCAGGCCATCGCCGACCTGCCGCGCGTCGACGCGGTGCTGCACCTCGGCGACTACATCTACGAGTACGGCGGCCCGGACAGCTACGGCGACAACTCTCCGGTGGCCCCCCAACGGCGGCATGCGCCCTACCGCGAGATCGTCAGCCTCGGCGACTACCGGACCCGGCACGCGCAGTACAAGTCCGACCCGTCCCTGCAGGCGGCGCACGCCCGCGCGCCCTGGATCGTCGCCTGGGACGACCACGAGACCGCCAACGACAGCTTCCTCAATGGGGCGGAGAACCATACGGCCGGCGCGGAGGGCGACTGGGCGACGCGCAAGGCCGCGGCGCTGAAGGCCTACTACGAGTGGATGCCGATCCGGGAGCCGGCTCCGGGCCAGGGCCTGGCCGAGGCGGCGGCGCGCAGCTTCCGGTTCGGCGACCTGGCGCAGCTGATCATGGTGGAGACGAGGCTCTCGGCGCGCGACCAGCAGCTCGACCTCGAGCGCGACCTGCCGAAGGTGGACGGCAAGCCCGATGTGGCCGCCTTCAAGGCGCGGCTGAACGATCCGGACCGGCGGATGATGGGCCCGGCCCAGGAGGCCTGGATCGGACGCGAGCTGGCGGCCTCGGTGAAGGCCGGCCACGCCTGGCAGGTGATCGGCAACCAGGTGGTGATGGCGCGGGTGGACGGCTCGCTGCGCGCGGCGCTCACGCCGGACGAGGCGGCCCGCGTCGAACCGCGGGCGCTGCGGCGCATCGAGCGACGCGACGAGGCGGCGGCGCTCGGCGTCCCCGCGGCGCTCGACATGTGGGACGGCTATCCCGCCGACCGGGAGCGGCTGTACGGCCTGTTCCGCGAGGCAGGGGCCCGGCCGATCGTGGTCTCCGGCGACAGCCACTCCTTCTGGGCCAACGACCTGAAGGACGCGTACGGCCGCCGGGTGGCGGCAGAGTTCGGCACGACCGGGATCACCAGCCCGGGCGCCGGCGAGGTGGTCAAGGGCCTGGACTTCGGCGAGATCATCGCCCGCGCCAATCCGGAGGTGCTCTACAACAACCAGGTCGCCAAGGGCTTCGTCCTCCTGACCCTGACCCGCGCCGCGGCGCGCGCCGAGATGGTGGCGGTCTCGACCATCGTCGAGCCGACGTTCACGGCCGCGCCGGTGAAACGCTTCGTGGTGCGGCCGCAGGGGAGCGGGGTGGCCCGGCCGGCCGAGGCCTAGCGTCGCTCCAGCGCCAGGCGCAGGCCGAAGGCCAGGAAGACGCCGCCGGTCAGCCGGTCCAGCCAGCGGACGACGGCGGCCTTCTGCAGGGCGCCGGCGATCGGCCGGGTGGCGGCGATCAGGGCCGCGAACCAGGCGAGCCCCATCGCGCCGTGCACGACCGCCAGCAGGAAGATGAACGGCCCGGCCGCCACGCCGTCGGGAAGGAACTGCGGCAGGAAGCTCACGTAGAAGACGCCCACCTTGGGGTTCAGCAGGTTGGTCAGGAACCCCCGTCGCATCCACGCCAGGCCGTCGCCGTCCGGCGCCGGCGCCCCGGCGACCTCGAAGCGGTCGCGCGGCCTCAGGATCAGGTTCGCGCCGAGCCAGACGAGGTAGGCCGCGCCCGCCCACTTCAGGACCTGGAAGGCGAACGCCGAGGCCTCCAGCAGGGCGCCCAGGCCGAACGCCACCGCCGCGCCCCAGACCAGGCAGCCCGCCACGACGCCCAGGCCCGCCAGGGCCGCGCGCTTCGGCCCGTCCACCGCCGCGGTGCGCAGGACGAGCGCGGTGTCGAGGCCGGGCGTGATCGTGAGGAGGCCCGCGGCGACCGTGAAGGCCAGCAGCGCCTGGGCGACGGTCACGGTCGCCGCACCAGCCGCCCGCCCTCGACGGCGCGGTAGAAGCAGGATCGCGCGCCTGTGTGGCAGGCGCCGCCGTCGCCCTGCGGTCGAACCTTCAGCCAGACGGCGTCCTGGTCGCAGTCGATGCGCAGCTCGTCCACCGTCTGCACCTGGCCGCTGGTCGCCCCCTTGTGCCAGAGCTCTCCGCGCGAGCGGCTCCAGTAGTGGGCCTCGCCGGTGGCGAGGGTGCGTTCGAGCGCCTCGGCGTTCATCCAGGCCAGCATCAGCACCTCGCCGGTGTCGGCGTGGGTCGCCACCGCCGCGATGAGGCCGCTGGCGTCGTACCGGGGGGCGAGCGTCTCGCCCTGCTCGAGGTCGTGCTTGTCCATCCCCGACATATGCCGCGCCGCCGCGGCCGGGCCTAGGGGGTGACCGGCTCTCCGGTCCATTCCCAGTGCCAGGGCTCGTAGGGATAGCCGACGAAGCCGAACCGGCCGGCGTTGCGCACCAGCCAGGCGTAGAGGGCCGTCCGGGCCTGGAAGGAGCGGTTGGCGTCGCTGCTGGAGGTGACGTCCTCGCCGGGCGCCGCGCCGACATGGAGATCCATGGCCAGGCCCGTCAGGTGCGCCGAGCAGTTCGCGCGGGCCGGCCCACCACAGTTCCCCTCGGTGGCGCAGCGGGCCGCGTCGGCGAGAGGGTCTCGGTAGCCGGAGATGATGGTGAGCAGTTCCGGGTCGGCGGCGAGATCCGGAAGGTCCCGGCGCGCGGCGGCGACGAGAGTCCGATAGGCCTCGAGCGCGCCGGGCCTGAGCTGCACCGCCTTGCGCCAGTAGCCCTCCTCGGGCCGCGCCTGGGCGAGCGTCGACTCCGCCGGCCCCTGGGGGCACTGGCCGTCGCGGGTGGCGAGGACGAACGGCCGCCGCAGCATCCAGGCCACCCGCATCTTCTCGAAGCCGGCGGCGTCCACGCGGCCGGTGGCCGGCAGGCCCTGGCCGGCCTGCCAATCCGCCAGGGCGGCGGCGAAGCCGGGCGAGCCGGGCGCGCAGTCGGTGCCCACCTCCCGGGCGATCACGGGGGCATAGGCGTCCCAGCCGCGCTCCGCGACCCCGAATGGGGCCCAGGCCATGCCGGTGAGGTCGGCGGCGTTGGCCCGCGCCGCCTCGGCGAACCGCGCGGGACCCTTGCACCCGGCGATCCGCGCCGGATCGGGCGGGGCCGCCTCGTCGGCCGGGCGCCGCCATATTCCGCGCGTGGCGAGCAGGGCGACGGCGACGAGGACGGCGATCAGCAGCAGCCACTTCATGCGCCATCCCCACCCATCATTGAACGAAGATCAAGCTGAGCGGTTGTGGAAGTGGGGCGGAGGACGTCCTCCCGTCCGCGGCGGCGTCACGCCACCGGGAGAAAAACAAATGTCGATGGAAGCGCTGCTGATCTGGCTGGTGGTGGGCGCCGTGGCGGGCTGGCTCGCGGGCCTGATCGTCAAGGGCTACGGCTTCGGCCTCGTGGGCAATATCGTCGTGGGCATCCTCGGAGCCTTCATCGGCGGCTGGCTGTTCGGTAGCCTAGGCCTGATGGCCGGGAGCGGCATCATCGGCTCGATCATCGGCGCCACCGTCGGCGCGGTGATCCTGCTGCTGCTGCTGAGGCTCGTCCGCCGCGCCTGAACCTGAAGGCGCGCCCTGCCTCCCCCGTCGCCCGGACAGGGGAGGACAGGCGGCGGCCTACCTCCTGTTGACGAAGTCCAGGAAGCGCTGGCGCAGCGTCGCGTCGGTCTTGAAGACGCCCGTGAACTGGGTGGTGATCGTCGAGACGTGCCGGTGGTGCACGCCGCGCGTCGTCATGCACTGGTGGGCGGCGTCGATCAGGACCGCCACGCCCGCCGGGCGCAGGCTGTCGGTGATGGCGTCGGCGATCTGCTGGGTCATGGTCTCCTGGGTCTGGAGACGGCGGGCGAAGATCTCGACCACCTTGGCCAGCTTGGAGATCCCCACCACCCGGTTGGTCGGCATGTAGGCCACGTAGGCCTTGCCGAGGAACGGGGCCATGTGGTGCTCGCAGTGGCTCTCCACCTCGATGTCCCGCAGCATGACGATGTCGTCGTAGCCCTGCACGTCCTCGAAGGTGCGCGACAGCTCCTTGGCCGGGTCGAGGTGATAGCCCTCGAACCATTCGGCGTAGGCGTCGACCACGCGCTTGGGCGTGTCGATCACCCCTTCGCGCCGGGGATCGTCGCCCGCCCAGGCGATGAGCGTGCGAACCGCCTCCATCGCTTCTTCGCGCGTCGGGCGCTTCACGGCTTCAAGTTCCTGATCGGCTCCGACCAGGGTTCGGTCGCGGATGGCGTCCATGTCTGAGGCGGTTCTTTCCAGGGCTGAGTTGCGCCGGGACGAAGGTCCCGGAAATGACGCGTGCCACCCTTCACGTTGGATGGAGGACCCTCGGAATGGTTCCCGTGGCCTCCTGTCCGGGCGAAATGTATATGGGCAGGCCGCCGTCGGCGGCAACCGTCACGCTGCGTTAGCCCGAGACCATGACCCTGCACCTGTACGACACCATGAGCCGCTCGAAGCGGCCCTTCGCGCCCCAGGATCCCGAGCGGGTGACGATGTATGTGTGCGGGCCGACGGTCTACAACTTCGCCCACATCGGCAACTTCCGGCCGGTGGTGGTCTTCGACCTGCTGTTCCGGGTGCTGCGCCACATCTACGGGGAGGACCAGGTCCTCTACGCGGCCAACGTCACGGACGTGGACGACAAGATCAACGCCAAGGCCCAGGCCGAGGGCGTGCCGATCTCCACGGTCACCGAGCGCTACCTGGCGGCCTACAACGCCGACGCCGCCGCGCTCGGCGCGCTGCCGCCCACCTTCCAGCCCCGCGCGACGGAGACCATGGACGCCATCGTCGCCATGATCGGCGACCTGGTGCGCAACAACGCGGCCTACGCGGCCGAGGGCCACGTGCTCTTCAACACCCAGGCCTTCGCCGACTACGGCAAGCTCTCGGGCCGGCCGCTCGAGGACCTGATCGCCGGCGCCCGGGTGGACGTCGCGCCCTACAAGCAGGATCCGCGCGACTTCGTGCTCTGGAAGCCGTCCAAGCCCGGGGAGCCGGAGTGGGAGAGCCCCTGGGGCCCTGGCCGCCCCGGCTGGCACATCGAGTGCACGGCGATGATCGACCAGGCGCTGGGCCTGCCGATCGACATCCACGGCGGCGGCATCGACCTCGTCTTCCCCCACCACGAGAACGAGCTGGCCCAGGGCGTCTGCGCCGGCCACGGGCGCGAGTACGCCCGCTTCTGGCTGCACAACGGCTTCCTCAACATGGCCGAGGAGAAGATGTCCAAGAGCCTGGGCAACGTCGCCCTGGCCCACGACCTCCTGAAGCAGTACCCGGGCGAGGCGCTGCGCTGGGCGCTGCTCGTCGGCCACTATCGCGCGCCGCTGGAGTGGAACGGCGAGCTCATCGAGCAGGCCAAGAGCGCGCTCGACCGGCTCTACCGGGTGCTGGACGACACCGCCCGCTTCCTCTCCGGCGAGGGCGACCCGTCGGCCGGCGGCCGCGAGACCCCGGCCCAGCGCAAGGCCTTCGACGCAGTGTTCGCAGCCCTGGAGGACGACCTCAACACACCGGGCGCCTTCGCGGCCCTGTTCCAGCTGGCCGACCTGGTCCGGGGCGCGGTGATGGCCCGGGACGTCGCGGCCGCCGCCAGCGGACGCGACCTGCTGCGCCAGGCCGCGGGACTGATGGGCTTCCTGACCGGCGACCCGCAGGCCTGGTTCCAGGGCGGGGCCGACGATACTCTGAAGGCCAAGGTGGAAGAGCTGCTGGCCGCGCGCCAGGCCGCCCGGACCGCCAAGGATTGGCCGCAAGCCGATCGTATAAGGGCCGAACTGGCGGCGCTGAACGTCGAGGTCATGGACGGCCCGACCGGCGCCACCTGGAGGATCAAGGAACAGGCGTGATGGGTTTCACCTCGCCCCCGCAACTGAAGGCCGGCATGTTCGGCTCGCGCGGCCCCGCCGCCGGGCCGCAGCTTCCCGGCGCGCCCAAGCCGGTGAAGCCCAAGGGCCCGACCGGCATCCGCATCGAACACCGCATCGGCGTCCAGGCGCCGGCCGAGGTGATCTGGGACGTGCTCTACGACCTCGAGCGCTGGCATGAGTGGAACCCGCTCTACCCGCGCGCCGCGGGCCAGATCCGGCTCGGCCAGACGCTCGACCTGACGCTCGCCCTGCCGGGCCAGCCGGAGCGCCAGATTCAGCCGGTGGTGCTGGAATGGGTGCCGAACGAACAGCTCCACTGGCGGCTGACCCTGATGGGCGGGCTGATGAAGTCGATCCGCTTCATCGAGATCGACGCCCTCTCCGCGACCGGCTGCATCGTCAACAACGGCGAGCTGTTCCAGGGCCTGCTGGCCAAGGGGGCCCTGCGTCAGGTGGGCCGCTCGGTGCACCGCGGCTTCGGCCAGATGAACGAGGCGCTGAAACTCCGCGCCGAGGCCGCCTGGGAAGCGCAGCGCGGCTGAGGCCGCCGTCGATTTACAATCCCGACCGCTCGTTCAAACTGGGCGCCCACGCCGGCCCGACCCGGCGACAGAGGGCGTAGGGAACGGATGACGGGCGCGACG
Source organism: Phenylobacterium sp. (assembly GCF_036821595.1). Classification (GTDB taxonomy): domain Bacteria; phylum Pseudomonadota; class Alphaproteobacteria; order Caulobacterales; family Caulobacteraceae; genus Phenylobacterium. The sequence goes on along the minus strand of NZ_DAISJG010000009.1, from coordinate 38,188 downwards.
GACGAACCCTTCGGCAGGCCGGCATCCACTCACGTCGCGGCTGACGTTCGCCCGCCGCCGTCGCTGTGGACCAAGCTCGCCTACGGCTTCGGCTCCGTCGCCTATGGCGTCAAGGACAACGGGTTCAATTATTTCCTGCTGATCTTCTACAGCCAGGTGATCGGGCTCGACGCCCGGCTGGTCGGCCTGGCGATCACCACCGCCCTCGTCGTGGACGCCATCAGCGACCCGGTCGTCGGCTACTGGTCCGACAATCTCCGCTCCCGCTGGGGACGCCGCCATCCGTTCATGTACGCGTCGGCCATCCCGGTGGCGGCGACCTACTTCCTGCTCTGGAACCCGCCGACAGATTGGTCGCCCACGGCGCTGTTCTGGTACGTCCTGCTGCTGGCGGTGCTGATCCGGACCTTCATCACCTTCTATGAAACGCCGAGCTCGGCGCTCGCCCCGGAACTGACCGACGACTACGACCAGCGCAGTTCGCTGCTGAGCTTCCGCTATTACTTCGGCTGGACAGGCGGCAACGCCATGTCCGTGCTGATGTTCATGTTCCTGTTCCCGGCCTTCGCCACGGCGACGATCCCGAACGGACAGTTCAATCGCGAGGCCTATTCCCTCTACGGGATCATCGGTTCGGCGCTGATCTTCGCGGCGATCGTGATCTCCTCCCTGGGCACCCACTCGCGGATCGCCCACCTCCCGGCCCCCCCGCCGAAGCGGACGATCAGGTTGGGCGCGGTGTTCCGGGAGATCTTCGAGACCCTGGCCACCCGGTCGTTCGTGGCCCTCTTCCTGGCCGCCATGCTGGGCGCGGTGGCCACCGGCCTGTCGGCCGCCCTGGCGTTCTATTTCACCACCTACTACTGGGGTTTCGCGCCCCAGCAGACCGGCTGGGTGACCGTCGGTGTCTTCGGCTCGGCGATCATCGGCTCGGCGCTGGCGCCGGTCGTCACCCGCGCCATCGGCAAGAAGCGCGGGGCGATGATCATCGGCATGATCGCCTTCCTGGGCTCGCCGCTGCCGATCGTCCTGCGGCTGCTGGACGTCCTGCCGGAGAACGGCACGCCGTTCATCTTCTGGTTCGTGCTACTGTCCGGGATGGTCGATGTGGGCCTGATCATCTGCTTCCAGATCCTGTCGGCCTCGATGCTCGCCGACCTGGTGGAGCAGGCCGAGCTGAGGACGCGCCGGCGCTCGGAAGGCCTGTTCTTCGCCGCCTCGACCTTCATCCGCAAGTCGGTGCAGGGGCTGGGCGTGATCACCGCCGGCTTCGTGCTCGCCGCCGCGCAGTTCCCGGCCGGAGCGGATCCCTCGCAGGTGTCCGAGGAGACCCTCCGGCGGCTGGGGATGATCTATGTGCCGGCCATCCTGACCCTCTGGATGGCGATGATGGCGATGATCTCCACCTACCGGCTCGGCCGGGCCGACCACGAAGACAATCTGCGCAGGCTGGCGGCGGCCAAGGGCGGGAGCGGGCCCGGGCCGGCCTGACGGGCCGGCGGGGCCGGGGTCGCGGCAGGATCTACGTACTTTCCCGGAGTATATCCGACTTTTGCGGTCGGTTATTCCCGACCCTCGGCCGCCGATCGACGGCGGCGAAGGGTGCCTGTCATGCGTCTCCTCAAGTCGATCTTCTACACGCCCGGCAACATGCTCGCCGACCGCCTCGGCACGACCGACGAGCACGAGCGCGGCCTGCTGCGCATGCTGGTGAACTCGATCATCTGGATCAGCATCGCCGCCGTCGTCTTCATGGCCGCGGTCGCGGCGCGCTGACGCGCCGGCGCTCCGGCGTTTGACAGACAGGCCCGCGATCCCGAACTAAGGGCCGATGATCGACGACCTCTACTCGGCGAAGCTGCTGAAGCTCGCGGCCAACCTGCCGCGGGTGGGGCGCCTCGACGCCCCTGACGCCACCGTCGAGAAGGTGGCTAAGCTGTGCGGCAGCCGGGTCCTGGTCGACGTGCGCGTCGAGGACGGCGTCGTCGCCGACTTCGCCCAGGAGGTGAAGGCCTGCGCGCTGGGGCAGGCGGCGGCATCCGTGCTGGGCGCCCATGTGATCGGCGCCACCCTTCCGGAGCTCGAAGTGGCCCGCGACCGGTTCCGTGCTATGCTGAAGGCGGGTGGTTCGCCGCCCGAAGGACGGTTTTCGGATCTTGAGATGCTCGCGCCCGTGAAGGACTACCCGGCCCGCCACGCCTCGACGCTGCTCGCGTTCGAGGCGGTGACCGAGGCCGTCCGGCAGGCGACGGAAAAGCAGGGCGGCGGGCGAACTAGCCCCGCCGGCGCGGCTTGATCCTCTCGTGACCGGGGCGTAAGCCCGGCCCGACTTTCATTGATCCCGTAGCCGGCATGACTTTCTACGAGAGGTGCGTCAGGGGCGCGTTGCGCGCCTACAAGCTGACGCTTTCGCCGCTGATCGGGCGGCAGTGCCGGTTCCTCCCGACCTGTTCGGAGTACACGGCGCAGGCCCTGATCAGTCATGGCCCCTGGCGCGGCGCCTGGCTGGGCGCGCGCCGGGTGTGCCGTTGCCATCCCTGGGGCCCGGCGGGCTACGACCCGCCGCCGCCCGCACCCGGAACACATAAGACATGATCGACCTGATTTTCCCCGACGGCTCCAAGCGCTCCTTCGACGAGGGCGTCACGGGCCGCGACGTGGCCGCCGGCATCTCCAAGTCGCTGGAGAAGAAGGCCATCCTCATCAAGCTCGACGGCGAGCTCCTCGACCTCGACCGCCCGCTGGAGACGGGGGGCCGGTTCGAGATCCTGACGCGCGAGGCGCCCGAGGCGCTGGAGACCATCCGCCACGACGCCAGCCACGTGCTGGCCGAGGCGGTGCAGGAGCTGTTCCCCGGCACCCAGGTGACCATCGGCCCGGCCATCGAGGACGGCTTCTACTACGACTTCGCCCGCGACGAGCCGTTCAGCCTGGACGACCTGGCCAAGATCGAGCAGCGGATGCGCGAGATCGTCGACCGCGACGAGCCCATCCGGCGCGAGGAGTGGGATCGCGACGAGGCGATCCGCCACTTCCGGGAGATCGGCGAGGAGTACAAGGCCCAGATCATCGAGGCGATCCCGGCCGGCGAGAAGATCACGGTCTACCGCCAGGGCCAGTGGAAGGACCTCTGCCGGGGGCCCCACCTGCCGTCCACCAAGGCGGTCGGCAAGGCCTTCAAGCTGACCAAGCTGGCCGGCGCCTACTGGCGCGGCGACCACCGCAACCCGATGCTCCAGCGCATCTACGGCACGGCCTGGGCGAACGAGGCCGACCTCGAGGCCTACATCCACCGCATCGAGGAAGCCGAGAAGCGCGACCACCGCAAGATCGGCCGCGCCATGGACCTCTTCCACATGCAGGAAGAGGCCAAGGGGATGATCTTCTGGCACGCGAAGGGCTGGCAGCTCTACCGGTCGGTGGAATCCTATATGCGCCGCATGCTCGACGCCGACGGCTATGTGGAGGTGAAGGCGCCCCAGATCATGGACCGCGAGATGTGGGAGCGGTCCGGCCACTGGCAGAAGTTCGGCAAGAACATGTTCACCTGCGAGACGGAGGAGGGCGAGTCCCTGGCCGTCAAGCCGATGAACTGCCCCGGCCACGTGCAGATCTTCAACCACGGCCAGAAGAGCTACCGAGACCTGCCGCTGCGCATGGCCGAGTTCGGCGCCTGTCACCGCTACGAGCCGTCGGGCGCCCTGCACGGGATCTTCCGCGTGCGCGCCTTCACCCAGGACGACGCCCACATCTTCTGCCGAGAGGACCAGATCGAGGCCGAGTCCACGAAGTTCATCCGGCTGCTGGAGCAGGTCTACCGCGACTGCGGCCTGGAACTGCATGCGGTGAAGCTGGCGCTCCGGCCCGACGAGCGCTTTGGCACGGACGAGGTCTGGGACGTCGCCGAGGCCAAGCTGGAGCGGGCCGCGCTCAACGCCGGGATCGAACGGGTCGAGATGCTCCCCAACGAGGGCGCCTTCTACGGCCCCAAGCTGGAATTCCACCTGCGCGACGCCATCGGCCGGACTTGGCAGTGCGGGACGCTGCAGCTGGACTATGTCCTCCCCGAGCGCCTCGACGCGGAGTACGTCGCCGAGGACGGCTCGAAGCAGCGGCCGGTGATGCTCCACCGGGCGATCTGCGGCTCCATGGAGCGCTTCATCGGGGTGATGATCGAGAACTACGCCGGCGCCTTCCCCCTGTGGCTGGCGCCCACCCAGGTGGTGGTGGCGACGATCACCTCCGACGCCGACGACTTCGCCCTGAAGGCGGCCGAGCAGCTGCGCGCCCGCGGCCTTCGGGTGGAGACGGACCTGCGCAACGAGAAGATCAACTACAAGGTCCGCGAGCACAGCCTCGCCAAGGTCCCGGTCATCGCGGTGGTCGGACGCCGTGAGGCCGAGGAGGGCAAGGTGGCGCTGCGGCGCCTCGGTTCCGACGGCCAGGAGATTCTCGCCCTGGATGAGGCGGCGAACATGCTTGCCTTGCAGGCGACTCCGCCCGATCTTGCCCGGGCCAGGGGGGCGTTCTCGGCGCCCGGGGAGATCGGGGCGAGGGAGGCTGGATGAACGGCGTCGCCGCACCGATCGTCGCTGTAGAGCCCGCGCCGGCGCCGAGCGACCTGCGGCGCCGCCGCAGCGTCTCGGTGGTGATGGTCGTCTACATGACCGGTGAGGCGCTCGAGGAGAGCGTGGCCTGCGTCCTGGCGGACACCCACGTCGACGAGTTCGTCATCGTCGACAACGGGTCCACCGGGGCGGAGTCGGCGCGCCTGCGCGAGGTCGCCCGCGACCGCCGCGTCAAGCTGATCTCCGGCCACGGCAACGTGGGCTTCGCCCGCGGCGCCAACCTCGGGGCCAGGGCGGCGACCGGGGAGATCCTGGTCTTCCTCAATCCGGACGCCTTCCTGCAGCCGGGCTGCATCGCCGAGCTGGCGCGCGAGATCGAAGGGCGGCCGGTCCCCTGCATCGTCGGCGGGCGGGTGCTGAACGCCGACCGCACCGAGCAGCGCGGCGCCCGGCGCGGCGACATCACCCCGTTCAGCGCGCTGATGTCGCTGTCGCAGCTGGCCCAGCGCGTCCCGGCCTGGCGCCGCTACGAGGTGCACTGGGAGGGCGACGCTGCGCCGGACCAGATCACCCCCGTGCCGACCATCTCCGGCGCCTGCTTCTGCATGCGCCGCGACGACTTCGACGCCGTGGGCGGGTTCGACGAGAAGTACTTCCTGCACGTGGAGGACGTGGACCTCTGCTGGCGCGTGCGCGAGCAGGGCGGCCTTGTCCTGTTCCACCCGAAGGCCGAGGTGATCCACCTGGGCCACACCAGCCAGACCAGTCCGCTGAAGGTCGAGTTCCACAAGGGTGTGGGGCTGGCCCGCTACTTCCAGAAGCGCGCTCGCAGCGTCTCCGAACGCGCCGTGGCCCTCCTGCTCGCGCCCGTGGTCGTGGGCGCCGCCCTGGCGCGGCCGATCCTCTGGCGGCTGAAGGGCCGGGCCTAGGGTTTCCACGCCGCCGCGAGCGACGCGGCCCGCAGCCACGTGCGCCGCTCTTCCTGCGCGTCCGCCAGCGCGCGGTGAGCCACGGGTCGCGCCTCGCGCTCGCGCAGGGCCTGGGCGACGATCAGGGCCGCCGCCTGCGCTGGCTCCTCGGACAGGTTCTGGGGAAGGCCCGCTCGGGCGGCCTCGACGAACGCCAGTTCGGAGTCCCTGAGACGCAGGGCGTGGCGCGGCAGGCCGGCGGCGCGCAGGAGCACGCTCATCCACTTGCCGTCCCATGACGGCGAGCTCGCATAGAGTTCGTGCCCGGCGAGCCGGTCCAGCATTCGGCTCGCCACCGCCTCGTGCGGCTCGCCCTCGGCCTCCAGGGTGGCGCGGGAGAGGCCGTGAACGGCCTCCGCGGTCGGGTCCCAGTCGGTCCAGGCCGGCGCCGGCCGGATCAGGTGGGCCTCCTCGGTCCCGTCCTCGAAGACCCAGCCCACCTCCACGGGATAGCTGTCGTCGCTCAGCGACGACGCCTCGAAATCCAGGAAGACCCGCATCGCCCGACGGGTGTCAGGCGGCGCGGAACGGGAAGCTGCCCGCGCGGCCGACGGAGGAGGCGACCTTCTTGCCCAGCAGGTCCGACACCCAGGTCCCGATCCCGATCAGTTGGTCGAGGTCGTAGCCGGTCTCGAAGCCGGCGCGCTCCAGCATGTAGACCAGGTCCTCGGTGCCGATGTTGCCGGTCGCGTTCGGGGCGAAGGGGCAGCCGCCCAGGCCGCCGACGCTGGCGTCCAGCACGTCCACGCCGGCCTCGACGCTGGCGAAGGCGTTGGCCAGGCCGGTGTTGCGGGTGTCGTGGAAGTGCATCCGCAGCCGGGTGTTCGGCGCAGCCTTGCGGGCGGCCTCGATGCGGCGGCGCACGGTCCACGGGTCCGCCACCCCGATGGTGTCGGCGAGCGCGATCTCGGCGACCCGCAGGTCGGCGGCGGCCGAGACGATCTCGACCACCCGGTCCTCGGAGACCTCCCCGTCGAAGGGACAGCCGAAGGCCACCGAGACGGTGACCGTCACCGGCGGCTCCTCCTTCTTCCGGACCGCCATGATGGCCCTGAGGGCGTCCAGCTGCTCGGCCACCGAGGCGCCCTGGTTGCGGATGCCGAAGCCGTCGGTGGCGCAGACCACGACATTGGCCTCGTCGCACTTCGCCTCCACGCAGCGCTCCCAGCCCCTCATGTTGAGGACCAGGCCGATCCGGCCCTTGCCGGCCTCGTGCGGCAGGGCGGCCATGATCTCCTCGGCGCCCGCCATCTGCGGCACCCGGCGGGGATTGACGAAGGAGACGACCTCCATCCGCTTCGCGCCGGCGGCCTCGAGGCGGCGGATCAGCTCCAGCTTCTGGTCGACGTCGAGCAGCGTCTTCTCGTTCTGCAGGCCGTCGCGGGGACCCACTTCCACGATCTCGATCCTGCGGCTCATCGGGCGGCTCCTCGGGCGGACTGGTACACGCGCAGCGTCATCTCATCGCCGTTCGAATAGTCCAAGCCCTCGATCACGGTCACCAGGCGGGCCTGGGCGCCGGCTGCGGCGAGCGCGGCGCGGAAGTCCGCCTCCTCGCGGGCCTCCACCACCGCCGGGCGGCCCTCGGCGATGGCCTGGGCGGCCTCCTCGGCGCCCTCGAGCTCGGTGGGCGTCCCGAGCGCGAAGACCAGGCTGGGTTCGGCGAAGCCGGCGACCGCCACGGGGGCCTCGGCAACGCCCTGGCGCGGCAAGAGGCGGGCGGCGGCGAGCGCGTGCTCGGTGCGGTCGGAGAGCCAGAGCGGGTCGAGCCGCGGCGCGAGACCGGCCGCCAGGGCCGCGTGGCCCAGGACGCCCAGGCCCAGCGCGCTGACCAGGGCGGCGCGCGGGGCGCGGCGGACGATCATGTAGGCCCCGACCAGTCCGGCCGCCGCCAGCAGGCCCGCGGTGAGCGCCGCGGCGGTGACGTCCGCGCCGTCGCCGTAGGCCGAGAGCAGGTAGACAGCGCCGCCGGCCAGCGCGAGGCCCGCGAAGGCCGACAGCCCCGCGCCGGTCCAGCGGACCTTCGGGCCCAGGGGCTGGGCGAGCGCCGCGGCGGCCAGCCAGGCCAGCGCGCCGTAGGTCAGGAGCGGATAGTGCACCAGCTTGGTGGGCAGGGCCTCGAAGAACAGGAAGCCCGGCGCGAACCAGGCCACCGCGAACCGCACGCCGGGCTCGGCCCGCCGGCGCCAGGCGGTGACGAGGGCTGCGGGCAGCAGCAGTGTCATCGGGAAGGTCAGCAGGGGCGCGAGCAGGGTGTGGTAGCCGGGCGGCGCGCCATGGGTCTCCTGCCCGCCCGCCAGCTTGGGCGCCAGGTCGCCGGCCAGCGCCGTCGTCCAGAAGGCCCCGTCGGTGGCGACCGTCACCGCCCCGGCCCAGGGGCCGACGATGACCAGCACCAGGATCAGGCCCCAGTACCAGTTGAGCCGCGCGAGCCAGGCCGGGCGGCGGTCGAGCAGCAGGAGGGCGCCGATCGTCAGGCCGATGATCAGCGGCCCCACCGGTCCCTTGATCAGGGTCGCGAAGGCGGTTCCCAGCCAGAACAGCAGTACGGCCCGCTTGCCGGCGGGCGGGCCGCCGCGCGCCTCGCCGTAGATCCGCGCCAGCGCGGCCAGCGCCAGGGTGGTCATGCCGCAGAGCATGGCGTCGGTCTTGGCGATGAAGGCCTCGGTGGAGAGCAGGAAGGTGGTCCCCAGCATCGCCCCGGCCAGCAGGCCGGCCGGTCCGCCGAACAAGGCGGCCGCACCCCAGGCGCAGGCCGCCGCCGCGAGCATCGCCCCGAGCAGGGAGGGGATGCGGTAGGCCCAGATCTGCCGCGCCTCGGGGCTGGAGAAGGCCGAGACGCTGGCCGCCTGCATCCAGTGGATGCCGACCGGCTTCTTGAACCGCGGCTGGTCCTGGTAGCGGATCACCACGTAGTCGCCGGTCTCCAGCATCTGGGCCGTGGCCTGGGCGAAGCGTGATTCGTCGCGGTCCAGGGGCGGCACGGCGAAGACCCCGGGCAGTCCCGCCAGGAAGGCGATCAGCGCCGCTGCCGCGGGACCTCGCCAGCCGCGGCTCCAGCGCGCCAGTTCACCTTCGAGCGTCATAGGGCCCTGATACCATGATCCTTACGTCTGCCTGCTTTTCCGCTATGGGAGGGCCATGGCTCAAGCGCCCCAGATCTCCGTCGTGGTCCCCGTCTTCGACGAGGAGGGCGCGGCGCCGGCGCTCGCCCGCGAGATCGCCGCCGCCTTCCAGGGCCGCGATTATGAGATGGTCTTCGTGGACGACGCCAGCCGGGACGGCACCCGCGCGGCGCTGAAGGCGCTGCAGGCGGAGATCCCGCAACTGCGCGTGCTCGCCCACCGCAGCAACTCCGGCCAGAGCCGGTCCATCCGCTCCGGAATCCTCGCGGCCCGGGGCGAGATCATCGTCACCCTCGACGGCGACGGCCAGAACGATCCCGCCGACGGGCCGAAGCTGGTTGACGCGCTGCTGGCGGGGCCGCCGGAGCTGGCCCTGGTCGGCGGCGAGCGGGTGAAGCGGCAGGACAGCCAAGCCAAGAAGCTCGCGTCCCGCATCGGCAACGGGGTGCGCAAGCGGCTCCTGAACGACACCGCCAACGACACCGGCTGCGGGCTCAAGGCCTTCCGCCGCGAGGCCTTCCTCCGGCTCCCCTACTTCGACCACATCCACCGCTACCTGCCGGCGCTGATGCTGCGCGAGGGCTACCAGACGGCGTTCCGGCCGGTGAACCACCGCAACCGTGAGACCGGCGTGTCCAAGTACACCAACTTCGGCCGCCTCGTGGTCTCGGTATCGGACCTGCTGGGCGTGATGTGGCTGCAGTCGCGCGCCCGCAATCCGCAGGGCGTGGACGAGGTCTAGGCCCTCAGGCGGGCACGCGGCCGAGCGTCTCCTTCGCGACCTTCAGACCCTCGTCCATGCGCCCGGCGATGTAGGGCGCCATCTCGTCGGGCAGCACGTCCGCGATCCAGACGAGCCGGCACCTTCCACCGCCCTCGTCCGCCACCTGGAACGACGCGCTGTGGTGGGAGAGCTGCGGGAGTTGGACGGAATAAGCCAGTCGGCGGGCGTCGTGGTCGACGCCCAGGAACAGCTCCTTGACCACCTGGCCATTGTCGAAGGTGACCATGCGCGCGCCGGGAACCAGCTCCACGTTCGTGACGAAGCCGGGGGCGAAGCGGCGGTGCACCGCGCCGAAGTCGGCGACGGCGTCCCACACCGCATCGGCGGGCGCGTCTATCTCCACGTGCCTGATGATGGAGGTCATGGCTCTTCTCCTCTGCTCGAGGTGAAGGCTGCCAGAGGCCGGCTCCGCGCGCTGGCGGGAACCGGACAGGGTCACCCGCCGATGAGCGCCGTGAAGATCAGGGTCACCACGGTGACGTCGACGAAGCGGAAGGCGAATTGAGTCATGGCCGGTCCCGTGGTCGAAGGTTGCGATCACGGTTAAGCAAGTCCCGCGCCAGACGTTCCGGAGCCCCATGGCCCTCTTCTTCGACGCCGACTGGTTCGACGCCCGCCTCGGGGAGCGGGGCCTTTCCCGCCGCCTGCTGGCCGCAGCCACGCAGATGAGCGAGGCGGAGCTCGCCCTGGTGTTCAAGGACCAGCGGGAACTTTCCGCCGGCGAGGTGGCGCTTTTCGCCGAGCTGCTGGGCGTCGAGGCGAAGGAGGTGGCCGACCGCGCCGGGATCTCCACGCCCGTGCCCGGCCAGGCCTCGGCCGCGGAGGCCCGGATCACCGCGCTGGAGCGGCGCGTGGCGGCGCTGGAGGCGGAGCTGCGGCGGCTGAAGGGCGGCTGACGAAGAGCCAGACGGGCTTCCGTCGTCGTCGCCCGTTCGCCGCCACCTGGCGAGCGGGCCAGCATCTGAAGGGGCGGGGCGCGCCCCTCGTGCTGTCGGTGTCTCTTCCGTGGCGGGACGACTGGCCGCGGTGGAAGGAGGTCGTCGAGCCGCGGCCCGGCCGCTTCACCCGTCACCTGGAGCTCAACGCGCCTGCCGAGGTGGACGCGGAGGTCCGCGCGGGTCTGGCCGAAGCGTGGCGCGCGGCGGGTTAGACGTCCGTGCGGGTCAGCCGGCCCTTGCGGGCGCGGCGGTCCTTGGAGCCCGACCACTCGGTGCGCACGTAGCTGGTCTTGGCGTGGTCGAACAGCTCGGCCCCGGCGCGCAGGCCGCGCTTCTGGCCGTCCTGGCCGAGCAGCTGGGCGGCGAACACCGCCTCCCCGTGCGGGCGGGCGTTCCGCGGCGGGACAGCACGGGGTCCGTCCACCGGAACCGGCAGGTTGGCGCCGCGGGTCTCCTGTGTCTCGTCCGGCTCCTCGGCGTCGGGCCGGGCGGCGCGCCGCAACATCGCGGCCCTGCGGATCGGATCAATTCGGGACATCATGCTTACCGAACTGCAAACCATAGGCCGCCGCAAGGTTCCGGCGGAGCTTGCCCACCGGAGGAGCGAAACCGCCCACAGGTTCCGCGGCGCGCGTCCTCAGCGCTTGGCGAGCTTCTCGATCTGGGCCTGCATCTCCTCCATGCGCTTGCGCAGGTCGGCCAGCGCGTCGTCGGCGGCGGGCGCGGCCGGCTCGGTGCGGGCGGCCGGCGCCGGCTCCTCGGGCTTGGTGTAGGCGAAGGGCGAGAACATCTTCATGGCCCGGTCGAAGAGCTGCATGTTCTGGCGGATCTGCTCCTCGTAGGACGGCAGGCCGGCGCCCTGGCCGATGGCCTGGAACTGCTGGCGCATCCGCTCCTGCTGCTGGGCGAAGCTCGCCAGCGACAGCTCGAGGTAGCTGGGCAGGAAGGCCTGCATGGAGTTGCCGTAGAAGCCGATCAGCTGGCGGAGGAACTGGATCGGCAGCAGGCTCTGCCCCTGGCTCTCCTCCTCGAAGATGATCTGGGTGAGGACGGTTCGGGTGATGTCCTCGTTGGTCTTGGCGTCATAGACGACGAAGTCGACGCCCTTCTTCACCATGTCCGCCAGATGCTCCAGCGTGACGTAGCTCGAAGACGCAGTGTTGTAGAGCCGCCGGTTGGCGTACTTCTTGATGACGACGCGCTCGCCTTGGCCCGCGGCGCCGGTCCCTTCGGTGTCGGCCATCCCTGTTCCTTTGCGGCCCCGGGCCGGCTCGGCGGGGGCCTCTTCTGCAGCGCAGTATCGCGGATGCGAGCTTAATGGCAAATGGCTGGCGATTCCGAAGCTTGCACTTGCCCAAGCTTCATACGGGCCTGATATGGACGTCCAGGGCCGCACTCGCGTTCAGGAGCCGCCAATGAGCGACATCGTCATCGTTTCCGCCGCCCGCACGCCCGTGGGCTCGTTCAACGGCGCGCTCTCCAGCCTGCCCGCGCACGAGCTCGGCAAGCTGGCCATCCAGGCGGCGGTCGAGCGGGCCGGGATCCAGCCGTCCGACGTGCAGGAAGTGATCATGGGCCAGGTGCTGCAGGCCGGCGCGGGTCAGGGCCCGGCCCGGCAGGCGGCGATCAACGCCGGAGTGCCGGTGGAGGCGCCCGCCTGGAGCCTCAACCAGCTCTGCGGCTCTGGCCTCCGCGCCGTCGCGCTCGCCGCCCAGCAGATCAAGGACGGGTCGGCCGACATCGTGGTTGCGGGCGGCCAGGAGAGCATGAGTCAGTCGCCGCACGCCGCGAATATCCGCAACGGCCAGAAGATGGGCGACTTCGGCTTCGTCGACACCATGATCAAGGACGGCCTGTGGGACGCCTTCCACGGCTATCACATGGGCCAGACGGCGGAGAACATCGCCGCGCGCTGGCAGATCACCCGCGAGGACCAGGACCGGTTCGCCGTCACCTCGCAGAACCGCGCCGAGGCCGCCCAGAAGGCCGGCAAGTTCGCCGACGAGATCGTCCCGGTGACCATCAAGGGCCGCAAGGGCGACACGGTGGTGGACCAGGACGAGTACGTCCGTCACGGGGCCACCCTGGAGAGCGTCTCCGGACTGCGCCCCGCCTTCACCAAGGACGGCTCGGTGACCGCGGCCAACGCCTCCGGCATCAACGACGGGGCCGCGGCCCTCGTGCTGATGAGCGCCGAGGAGGCGAAGAAGCGCGGCCTGAAGCCGCTGGCCCGCATCGCCTCCTGGGCGCACGCGGGTGTCGAACCCGAGATCATGGGGACCGGCCCGATCCCGGCCAGCCGCAAGGCGCTGGAGAAGGCGGGCTGGAGCGTGGGCGACCTGGACCTCGTGGAGTCCAACGAGGCCTTCGCCGCCCAGTCGATCTGCGTCGTCCGCGATCTGGGCCTGGACCCGGAGAAAGTGAACGTCAACGGCGGCGCCATCGCCATCGGCCACCCGATCGGGGCCTCGGGCGCCCGCATCCTGACCACCCTGCTGCACGAGATGAAGCGCTCGGGCGCGTCCAAGGGCCTGGCCACGCTCTGCGTCGGCGGCGGCATGGGCGTGGCCATGTGCGTCGAGCAGGTCTGAGCTTTAGATCCGCGGAGCGCCGGCAGGAACCGGCGCCCGCTCACATAGGGAGTTGCGGATGGCCAGGGTTGCGCTGGTCACGGGTGGGACCCGTGGCATCGGTCGGGCGATCGTCGAGCGGCTGAAGGCCGACGGGATGAAGGTCGCGGCCGGCTACTCCGGCAACGACGCCGCGGCGGAGGCTTGCGCCCGCGAGCTCGGCGTCATGGTCGTGAAGGGCAACGTCGGGAACTTCGCCGACTGCCAGCACGCGGCCGAGAAGGTCGCCGCCGAACTCGGGCCCATCGATGTGTTGGTCAACAACGCCGGCATCACCCGCGACGGGGTCTTCCACCGCATGGGCTCCGAGCAGTGGAGCGAGGTGATCCGGGTGAACATGGACTCGCTGTTCAACATGACCCGCCAGGTGATCGAGGGGATGCGCGAACGCGAATGGGGCCGGATCATCAACATCAGCTCGATCAACGGCCAGAAGGGCCAGGTGGGGCAGACCAACTATTCGGCGGCCAAGGCCGGTATGATCGGCTTCACCAAGGCGCTGGCGCTCGAGAACGCCAAGAAGGGCATCACGGTGAACTGCATCGCGCCCGGCTACATCGACACCGACATGGTGCAGGCGGTGCCGCCGAAGGTGCTGGAGAGCATCATCGCGCAGATCCCCGTGGGCCGGCTGGGTCGCGACGACGAGATCGCCGACATGGTCTCGTTCCTGGCCGGCGAACGGGCCGGCTACGTGACGGGCTCGACGCTGACGCTGAACGGCGGTCAGTATATGGCCTGACGGCGCCTGGTCAGGTCCAAAAAGCGCCCCAGTCGGACGGCATCTGATCTTCGGTCATGACGGGCGAGCCAGCGGCGTTTCTCAGAGGGTTACTCGCAGCAGCGATCTGCGCCCTCGCCGTAGGTGTCTCCGACGCCTCCGCCCAGCCCGGCAACCTGCGCGACGGCCTGTTCGGCCGGCGGGCGCCGGACGGCCGCCAGTTCAGCGCCCCGCCGGTCGCGCGCTACGTCTCGGAAGACGGCGTGGGCTTCGTCTTCGACCGCAGCCAGAAGCGGCCGCTCCTCAAGTTCGACAACAGCCCCGAGGTCTGGGCGCTGCATCCGCAGCCCGCGCCGCGGGGCGACGTGATCTACAAGAACGACCTCGGCGCGCCGGTGCTGCGCGCCACCCGGCTGGGCGGCGTCACCGTCTTCACCGAGCGGCGGCCGGACGGCTCGGCGGCGGCCCTGGCCGGCGACGGGACGCCCCTGCGCCTCGCGCCGCTGGGACCCCAGGCCCTGCTGGAGAAGCTCGCCCAGGCCAGCGCGCGCGCGAGCCGGGCGGCGCGGCGGCTGATCCCGTTCGACGCCGAGGCGACGCCCGCCTCCTCGGCCCTGATCGCGGACGCGGCGGTGGTCACCAGCGAGGCCGTGGTGCGGATGAGCCGGACGCCGCGCTCCCGGGGTCTCCTCGACCGGATCCGCCGGGTGCGGCTGGTGGAGGGGCGTCACGCGGGCGCGGAGATCACCAACGGCACCCTGCTGATCATGGTCGCCCCGCAGCAGGGTCTGGCCGGCCGGCCCTCCTCGGAGCGGATCGTGGCCGTGACCAACACGCCGGGCGACCGCTAGGGCCGGGCCGCCGCGGGCGGGGTCGCTATCCCCTGAACACGTCCTTGGCGGCGCGGACCGCGGCGAAGGCCTCGTAGTCCTGCTTGCCCTCGGCGCCCAGGCGGGCGGCGAGATGCGGGGCGCGCAGGAACGGGTTGGTGGCCTTCTCCAGGCCGATGGTCGTCGGCACGGTCGGCTCGCCCCGTTCCCGCGCGGCGAACACCGCCTCGGCCCGGGCCTTCAGCGCCGGATCGTCGTCCACCGACAGCGCGAAGCGGGCGTTCGAGGCGGTGTACTCGTGCGCGCAGTAGACCCGGGTGTCGTCGGGCAGGGCGGCCAGCCGCTGCAGGCTGTCCCACATCTGGTCGGGCTTTCCCTCGAACAGCCGCCCGCAACCGAGGGCGAACAGGGTGTCGCCGACGAAGGCGATGCGGTCGTCGGCGTCGTGGTAGGCCACGTGGCCCAGGGTGTGGCCGCCGGACTCGATCACCTCGAAGCGCGTCTCCCCCAGCATGACGTGGTCGCCGCCGCGCACCTCCCGGTCGAGCGCCGAGATCCGGGTGACCTCGGCCGGGCCCACGATCGTCGCGCCGGTGGCGGCCTTGATGTCGGCGTTGCCGCCGGCGTGGTCAGGGTGCCAGTGAGTGTTGAGGATCAGCGCCAGCCTCCAGCCCAGCTTGGCCAGCTCGCGCAGGATCGCCCCGGCCTCGGGGGTGTCCACGCAGGCCGCGAGCCCCGTCGCCTCGTCGCGGGCCAGGAAGCCGTAGTTGTCGGAGAGGCAGGGGAACTGGTGGACGGTGAGCGGCATCTCTGGATCCTCCCGCGCG
Organism: Phenylobacterium sp.; assembly: GCF_036821595.1. Lineage (GTDB taxonomy): Bacteria > Pseudomonadota > Alphaproteobacteria > Caulobacterales > Caulobacteraceae > Phenylobacterium. The sequence goes on along the minus strand of NZ_DAISJG010000009.1, from coordinate 22,797 downwards.
ACATCTCTCGCCCTGTCGATTTAGGTTGGCGGCAACCGTTAGTCGAGCATAGCCAAGGGCCCATGCGCCGCGACGTCCTCGAGCTTCGCCAGTTCTACGCCTCCCCGCTGGGGCAGGCGGCGCGCGCCATGGTCAGCCGCAAGGTGCTGGAGGCCTGGGGCGACGCCCATGGCCTGGACGTGCTGGCGCTCGGCTACGCGACCCCGTTCGTGGCGCCCCTGCAGCCCGCCGCGCGCCGGGTGGTGGCCGCCATGCCGGCGCAGCAGGGGGTGGAGGTGTGGCCCGCGGCCCGCAACCTGGCGACCCTGGCGGCCGAGGACGCCCTGCCGTTCCCCAACGCCCTGTTCGACCGGATCCTGCTCGTCCACGCGGTGGAGGAGAGCCCCGACCCCGTCGCCCTGCTGCGCGAGGTCTGGCGGGTGCTCGCGCCGTCCGGCCGCGTGGTCGTCGCGGTGGCGGCGCGCAACGGCCTTTGGGCAGACGCCGAGAAGACGCCGTTCGGCCATGGCCGGCCCTACAGCCGCAGCCAGCTCGCCGAGCTCCTGCGCGACGCCGAACTGGAGCCCTCCGGCTGGACGCGCGCCCTGTACGTGCCGCCGATCGGCTGGATGGCCGGCTGGGCGGAGGGGTTCGAGCAGGTGGGCTCGCGCCTGTGGCCGGGGTTCGCCGGCCTCGTGCTCATGGAGGCGGTGAAGCAGACCTTCGCGGTGAAGCCCAAGGGCGTGCGCGCCCGGGCGGCCCGGCCGGTGCTGGTCCCCGCCCGGGGCGTGGCGCCCGCCTCGCGCGCGAGGTGACCTGGAACGCCCGGCCTGAAATCGGGGTTCTTGTGGAGCAGGACACAACGAGGCCGCCATGCGACCCCATGAACCGCGCAGCTTCGAAGGCCCCGGCGACATCAACCTCGACGATCCCGACGAGGTGAACTACTGGGCCGAGCGGCTGGAGGCGACGCCCGAGGAGCTTGCCGAGGCCGTGCAGAAGGTCGGGCCCAACCGCACCGCGGTGGGCCTCTACCTCGGCGGGCAGCCCTGATCAGCCGGCGCTCGAGATCCCGTCCGGCAGCCCGTTGGTCATCGGCGGGGCGGGGCAGTTCCCGGCCCTGGCCTGGACCACATAGAACAGCGCCCGGCCCTCCACGTAGCGGTAGCGCTCGGACATGGCGTTGGTCTCCTCGCCGGTGATCAGGCTCTGGGCGGAAGACGGCGGCGCCGCGCCGGTGGGCCCGGCCGTGGGCGCCAGCGCCTGCTGGTTCCAGCGGGACAGCGCCGGCATGCAGGCGGCGACCACCGCGCCGGCCACCTGGTCGGCCGGGTCCTCGGAGCGGGCGAGCGCATAGCCCCAGCGGTGCAGGCAGTCGTCCATGGCCGCCGACGGCCCGGCCGGCGCCGCGACGGGCGCGGCCTGGCCGTCCTGGCCCGTCTGGGCGCCGGCGAAGGGGATGCAGAGGCGCGCGCCTCCGCTCCCGCCCCGGCGGTCGTCGTCATCGTCGCTGCACGCGGCGAGCGCCAGGGCGGAGAGGGCCAGCGCGGCCGTCAGTCTGCGTCCGGCCATGGCGTCTACCGGCAGACCTGGGTGGGTGCGTACACGAGCTCGCCCCACTGGTTGTAGTAGCCCCGCGTCTCCATCCGGCAGGTCGGCGTGTAGCTCGCGTAGCGCGCCCGGGAAGGGGTCGCGCGATAGGAACTGCGCGAGGATGCGCGATAGGCGCGGCGGTTGTTGTTGCAGTTGCTCTTGGCCACCTGGCGGCCGACCAGCGCGCCGACGCCGGCGCCCAGGACGGTGCCCTCGGTGCGCGCGCCGCGGCCGGCGACCGCGTTGCCGAGCAGGCCGCCGGCGAGGCCGCCGACCACCGTGCCGGTGGTCTTGCAGCCCGCATAGGCGGGGGTGGCGGCGGGGGCGGCGATCAGGGCCGCCACGCCCGTCGCGAGAAGGATCCGGCGCATGTCTCTCTCCTCTGGCTGGAGCCTCGCGCCTTGAGGCTCGACGAGAGAGAACGCGCGTCGGGGCGGTTTTGTGCCCGCCCTAGGTCGGCCAGTCGACAAAGCCGTGCTTGGCCATCCAGACGAGGCCGAGCTCGAGCGACCGCCTGCGCTCCACGGGGAAGGCGAGCAGCACCTCGCGGACCGTGCGCGCCTTTCCCGAGGCGATCAGCTCCAGCGCGCGCGCGCATTCCTCCGTGCCGACGCGCCAACTGGCGAAGGCCTGGTCGAGCGGCAAGGCGGCGCTGCGGGCCAGTTCCTCGGCCGATCCGGGTGTCGCGGAGAGCGGCTGGTCGTGCTCCAGCGTGCGGGTGGCGAAACCGCGGAAGGCCCGGAAGGGGTCGCCCTTCACCGGGTTCATCCGGTGTCGCGCGGCCGGGTCGGGCGCCGCCTTGCGGATCGCCGCAAGCTCCTCGATCAGGGCGCGATACTGCGCCGCCACCACCGGCCAGTCGAAGGCCGCCCGGACCCGCGCGCGGCCCGCCCGGCCCATCATCCGGCGCAACTCCGGCTGGGCGATCAGTTCGGCGAGCGCCCGGGCCGCCCGGCCGACGTGGACGGCCGTGTACTGGGCGACGGCGCCCACATAGGCCTGGTAGATGTCCGCCTCGAGGCTGTGGCGCAGGACCATGGTGTCGCCCAGGCCGCCCGCCGGCGCGAGCAGGGTCGGGATCAGGAAGGCCTCGGCGCCGTCGCGCATGGTGTAGCGATAGCCGTCCCAGTCACTGGCCACCACCGGCAGGCCCGCGGCCATGGCCTCCAGCGGCGTGATGCCAAAGGTCTCCTGGATGTTGTCCACCAGGGACAGGAAGATGTCGGCCGCGGCCCACAGCTCGCCCAGCAGTTCGCGGTCGTTGCCGTCCACGAACGAGACGCCCAGGTCCGGGGCATGGGCGGCGACCACCTCCCCGAAGAGTTCGCGGTCGCGGTCGCTCGGAAACCAGCCGGCCATGACGAAGCGCACCCTGGCCCCCGTGGCGCGCGCGGCGTCCCGCGCCGCCTTCAGCATCGGCTGCGGGAAGGCCTTCTCGAAATAGGAAAGCCGGCCGACCCAGAGGACCAGGATGTCGTCCTCCCCCAGGTCGAGGCCCGCGCGCCGGCGGGCGCGGATCTCCGGCCGGTCGGCGAGGCGCGCGAAGCGCTCGGCGTCCACCCCAAGGGGAATGATCGGCAGGGCCACCTGCGGGGGGGCGCTTCCGCCGGTCCGCTCCGCCAGGTGCTCGCCCCACTCGGCGAACATCTCGGTCAGCCCGTCGCGGACGCTGGGCGAGGTGCAGATGATCGCGTCCCAGGGATGGGCCGGCCCGACGCTGGCCATGGCCATGACCTGGCGCATGGCCGGCGGGGCGAGGGTGTGGGCGAGGCCGAGCAGGCTGTAGGCCCGGTCCCCCACGGCGCGGCGCCGCAGCCAGGACAGCTCGTACAGATCCGGCTGGCCGCGCAGCAGCGCGCCGGCGGCCACGGGAATTCCCTGGTTCAGCACCGCCCCGGCGCTGATCCGCGTGGCGCAGGGGCGTCCCTCCAGCAGCTCCCGCGCCACCTCCTCGTCCGTGCCCGGACGGAGGCTGAGGACCGACAGCTCCTGGAAGCCGCCGTGGAGAGCGAGCGCCCGGTAGAGCTCCAGGTTCGCCACGTCCTTGCCGAACGGATTGCCGTGGAGCCCAAGGTGTCCGGGGGGGTGGAATACGGCAAGCCTGTCACTCATGCGGTCAGACTATGCCGCCGGCCCACGGTGCGAGAAGGCTTTTGCGCGCCGCGCCGACCGGCTAGGCAGGCGCGGTCGGCCGAAGAGAGGGTGCGGTTTGAGCCTGGCGTCCCTGACGCGCACGGAGTTCCGGACGGAGCTGGGCACGGTCCCCCTGTGGCACGCGCCGGGTGCGCTGGCGTCAGGTCGGCCCGTGCTGGTCACCGTCACCGGGGCCTTCGCGACGGCCGACACCATGAGCAAGATGCAGAGCGTGGTGGGCGGGGCCTGTGACTGCTTCCTCATGCACCTGCCGGGCAACCACACGCCCGCGCTGCGCGAGGCTTCGGTGGCCGCTTACGCCGAGGCGCTGCAGGCGGTGATCGGCGAGGCCTTCGCCGACCGGCCGGTCGTGCTCGTGGGTGTCTCCATCGGAGCGCTGGTGGCCCTGGGGGTACGCGCGCCGCAGGTCCGCCGGGTGGTGGCGGTGGAGCCGCCCCTGGCCACCGGCAAGCTCTGGCCGATGCTCGGGCCGCTCGCCCAGAAGGTCGCCGCCGCCCCCGACGACGCGGACCTGCGCGACTTCGCCGCCGGGGTGTTCGGCGTGACGACGGAGGGCTTCGAGGACCGGCGCTACGTCCACCTGTTCGACGGCCTGGACGCGCCCGTGGACGTGGTGGCGGGCGACCGGCCGCTGATGCCGGAGCGGCCCTGCGACACCTATCCGAGCTTCGTGGACGAGCCCGAGCGGGATTTCCTCCGCGGCCTGCCGAACGTCGTCCTGCACGTGGCGCCGGGCGCCGGGCACAACGTCCCCTTCCAGTCGCCCATGGCCCTGAAGGCGGTGCTGCTGGACGCCCTCCTCGACGTCGGCGGCGTCCCGCCGCTGTCCGACGCCGACCGGGCGCTGCTCTCCCGCGCACCGATCGGGGCGGGCAGGCTGCTCTACGTCGGCGGCGCGCCCACGGCCTTCGCGGCCGACTACCGCCGCCGCACGCCCTGGGCGGTGGTGACGGCGGCGGACAGTCTCGCCGCCGCGCCCGCCGGACCGTTCGACCTGGTGGTGCTGGAGCGGCCCGCCGAGGAAGGACCGGAGGCCCTGGCCCGCCTGCTCGCCCCGGATGGCGGCGTGCTCGCCACCGTCGACGCCCGGGGTTCCGTCGCCTTCGACCAGGCCCCGCTCGCCGTGGTCCGCCTGACCCCGCCGGCCGCCGACGGCGAGGCGTTCGACGACCGCGCCGCCGACCTCTGGCCGCTCGTGCGAGACGGCGCGGCCCCGCCCGGCCCCTTGGTGGTGCTGGCGAGGCCGCGCCCGGTGCCGGAGCCCCTGTTCCTGCGCGCGGCCACCTTCGCGCCGCGGCTGATGGACATCCGCACCCGCCTTCCGGCCCAGGCGCTGCGCAACGACCCCGACCTCGTGGTGGCGCTGAGCGGGCCGAAGTTCAGCGTCAGCGACCTCCCCGTCGATGCGCCCAAGGTGCTGGTCCTGCAGCGGCCCGCCCTGCTGGGCGCGGAGGCCTGGCGCAAGGCCCTGGCGGAGAGCCTGAGGGGTGGCTGGGTCGTGGTCATGGAGTTCGACGACCACCCCGAACTGGTGGCCGAGGTGAAGGGCGAGGCGGTGACCGAGGAGAGCTGGGCCCGCTTCGGCTACGTCCACGCCGTACAGACCTCGACCCCCGCCCTCGCGGGGGCGTTCGGCGCCCACAATCCGGAGGTGCGGGTCTTCCCCAACTGCGCCTTCGAGCTGGAGCCGTTCCCGCGCACCCCGGCGCCGTGGCGGGTGTTCTACGGCGCCGCCCTCCGCGGCCCCTTCGCCGCCCAGGTCGCCGCCAGCCTCGGGCCCGTGGCCGCGGCCCACCCGGAGGTGGAGTGGCTGGTGGTCGGAGACCGGAGCGTGTTCGACGCCCTGCCCGCGGCACGCAAGGAGTTCGTCCCTTACGTTCCGTACGAGGAATACCTGCGGCTGATGGGGACCTGCGCCGTCTCCCTCTCGCCGATCGAGGGGCGCCGCCACCAGGACACCAAGAGCGACGTGAAGTTCGTCGAGGCGGCCGCCCGCGGCGTGCTGACGATCGCCTCGCCGACCATCTACGCCGAGACCATCCGGCACGGCCAGACGGGGCTGATCGCCGAGCGGGTGGGGGACTGGGCGCCGCTGCTGGCGGGCGTCCTGGCCGACGAGCGCCGCCGCCAGATCATGGCCCGCGACGCCTGGGAGGAGGTCCGCGCCCGGCGGATGTTCGCCCGCCAGGCCCCCGAGCGCATCGCCTGGTACCGCAGCCTCTGGGGGCGCCGGGAGGCCCTGACGGCTGGGCTGATGGAGCGCCTGCCGGGCCTGCGCGAGGCGGTGGGCGGCTAGAGTTCGCCGGTCGCCTGCAGCGCCTGCAGGCGCGTGCCTTCCCTGGCCACGCGCGCCGTGGCCGCCGCCGAGGCCTCGTCCCAGCAGGCGCGGAAGGCGTCGTCGAACACGTCCCGCTCGCCCGCCTGGATCTTCGCCTTCAGCGCCGGATGGCCGGCGGTGAACAGGCCGAGCTCCGGGATCCGGCCCAGCCAGTTGGGATAGGCGACCTCCAGCCGTCCAAGCCCCGCCAGGGCCTGCTCCGGCGTCAGCCGGCCGCCGGCGAACTCGCCGCGCAGGAACAGCTCCCACTCGAACAGGCCCTTGTGGAACAGGGGATGGAAACCGGGCGTGGAGTTCTGGTTGGCGTGGCGCCGGAACTGGCTGACGGTCTTGCCGATGCCCACCGCAGGGCCCTTGCGGCTGGCGTTCAGGAAGAAGGCGACGTCGGTGAGCGACTCGACCGGCATCCCGTTGTAGGCGAGGAGGTCGTCGAGAACGAGGCCGGCCGCCCGGTTCATCAGCAGGTTGCAGTACTCGCCGATCAGGTTGCGGACCGTCGAGACGGTGAGCTCCGCCATCTTCTCCGGTTCGAGCACGGCGACCTTGCCGGCTCCCAGCAGGCGGGGCTCGGCAGTGACCCGGCCGCCGTCGTCGATGATGTCCCGGTGGCCGAAGACGAAGGAGGCGCGAGGGTGGGCCTCCATCTGGGCGACCAGCTCGGGCAGGGCGTGCGGCAGCAGCAGGTCGTCGTCGAACAGGTACTTGATCAGGTCGTGCCGGGCCATCTCCCAGAGCTGGCGGGCGTTGGCGGCGCCGCCCTCGCGTCCGGCCGTGCGGGAATAGCGGATGCGGGGGTCGGCGAAGCGGTCGACGACCGCCTTCACCTCGTCTCCGGCGCTGTCGTCGTTCACCAGCAGTTCGTAGTCCTCGTAGCCCTGCGCCAGCACGCTGGCGATGGCCTGACCGACGTACTTGGCCCGATAGGCGGGGATCAGGACGCTGACGCTCATCGCTGGCCGCACCGCACACGGATCACGCCGCAGATCGCCGCGATGTCGTCCTCGCTCACGCTGGAGCCGGTGGGCAGGACCAGCACGCGCGCGGCGACCTGGTTGGTCGCCGGCAGGTGGACGTCGGCCCAGGGGAAAAGGTCACGATAGGGCTTCATGCGGTGGCAGCCGGGCCAGAAGTACTTCCGGGCCAGGACGTTTTCGGCGTTGAGGGCCTCGACCAGCGCGTCGCGGGTGGCGCCGGCCTCGGGCCCGATTTCCGCGACGACGTACTGGAAGTTGTTGCGCTCCGCCGGATCGAAGGTCAGCAGGCTCACGCCCGGTATGCCTTCCAGTCCACGGCCGTAGGCGGCGTGGTTGCGGGCGTTGGTCTCGATCAGGCCGTCGATCCCGGCGAGGTTCACCAGCCCCATGGCGGCGCAGGCCTCGACCATCTTGCCGTTGGTGCCGGGGTGTATGACGTCGTCGTAGCCCACGAAGCCGAAGTTGCGCATCAGGCGCAGCGCCTGGGCGAGCTCGTCGTCGTTGGTGGCGACCGCTCCCCCCTCCAGGCTGTTGAGGAACTTGGTGGCGTGGAAGCTGAACACCTCGCAGGACCCGAACCCGCCCACGCGCCGGCCGCCGCGCGTGACGCCGAAGGCGTGGGCGGCGTCGTACATCAGCTTCAGGCCGTGCCGGTCGGCGAGGGCCTGCAGCGCCTCGGTGGGCGCGGTCCGGCCCCACAGGTGCACGCCGATGATCCCGGTCGTCCGTGGCGTGATCATCCGCTCGACGGACGCCGGGTCCAGGCAGTGGGTCGCCGGGTCGATGTCGGCGAACACCGGGGTCAGGCCCTGCCAGTAGACCGCGTGCGCGGTGGCGATGAAGGTGTAGGACGGGACGATCACCTCGCCGGTCAGTCCCAGCGCCCGGATGGCGATCTCCAGCGCGATCGTGGCGTTGCAGACCACCACCACGTGCTTCACGTCCAGGCTCTCGGCCAGCCGGGCCTCGAACTCGTGCACCATGGGGCCGTTGTTCGTCAGCCAGCCGCTGTCCAGCATGGCCTCGATCTTCGCCAGGTAGAGCTCGCGGTCGGCGACGTTCGGGCGGCCCACGTGCAGCGGCTCGGCGAAGGCGGGCGGTGCGCCGTTGATCGCCAGGTCGGCGGGGCCCTGGACAGGCTTGCGCGGGGTCTCGGCTCTCAAGGACGCCTCGTGACGGGGCCGCGGGCGGCGGCGCGAAGGTTTTCCATAGAGGAGGTCGCCCCGCGGCGGCAAACCCTCAGCTCTGCGGCAGGCTGACCAGGAACCGCTCGGCGCTCTCCCAGACCACGAGGTCGGCGCGGCGCTCGTCCACCACGTCCCAGACCACCGACTTCGACCAGACGCACGTCACCTCTGCGAAGAGGGCCGAGAGCGCGCCGGCCAGCCCTTCCGCGTAGGAATAGCTGTCGCCGAACAGGAGCGCCCGGCGCGGGTCCGGAGCCTCCGGGTTGGCAAGGCGGTACTGGCTGCCGGTGTGCTGGCCGGTGCGCTCGTAGTGGCGGTTTTCCCAGGCGCGCGCTTGTGGTGCGGCGAGGCGGAGGCGGTCCTGCGGCGGGTTCGGGTCCAGGAAGTGGGCGGCGAGATCGACAGGCTCGTGCGTCCGGGCGACGGTGAAGACGGCACTCTCGACGTCCACCTCCGGCGCGGCCGCGGACAGGAGCTGACGGACGACGGCAAGGCAGCCGGAGGCCGTCCAATGGGAGTCGTGGCGCAGGCACGCCGGCCCTTCGGCCTTGCAGGCCAGCAGGGCGGCTTCTCCATAGAGGAGCCTGGCGTCGGCGCCGGCCAGGGCGGCGAGCCGGCGGAGCGGTCGGGCGGCGCCGTCCGGCGCGCCCTCGGGCCAGCGCGCCTCCGGATAGACGACCTGCTTCTCGGGAATGACGAGGTTCCACAGCTGGATCCTGCGGGCCTCGGCCTCGGCCTGGCGGGCGGCGAGCACACGGGCCCAGGTGGCCTTCCAGGACTCCGGCGGCGGCGGGCCGGCGTACTGGGTTTCCCAGCGGTTGCCGCCGTCGCCGATGAAGAGGTAGCCGTCCACGCCCGCCACGGCCGCGCCGTTCGTGGAGACCTGGCCGGGCCGCAGGCGGCTGGCCGGATGGCCGAGGGCGGCCGCGTCCAACTTCTCGTCCAGCGCGCGGATCTCGGCCGCCGTCAGCCGCGGGCGGGCGGCCCCGCTCATTCCCGGCGGCCCGGCTCCACCAGGCCCATCTTGGCGAGGCGGACGACCAGCTCGGTGACGGCTTCGGGACGGACGCCGAGCGCCTGGGCGAGGTCGCGCACCGTGGCCGCGCCGGCAAGGGCGGCGAAGACCTTCTCCAGGGCGTCGGGGGCGAGCTTGAAGAAGGAGAGCAGGGGATGCTCGGTCAGCGACAGGTAGCGCTCGGCGCTCGCGCCGGGCGCCAGGGCGATGGGCGTGTCCGCATCCACGTGGGCCGTGGGGTAGTGGGCGAAGGCCGCGAACGGGTCGGGGCGGCTGGGCGCGGCGGACGGCGCCGCGGAGAAGAGGCCCGGGTGCTCGGCCCGGGCGCGCCGGCGCATGGCGTCCTGCTCGGCCCACAGCGCCTGGTACTGCCGCCAGATCACGGCCCAGTCGAAGAGCTCGCGGGCGCGGGCTTGGCCCGACCGGCCCATCTTCCGGCGGAGGTCGAGGCTGGCGACCAGCTCGCACATGCGCTCGACGAGCGGGGCCATGTCCACCGACACCGCCGTGCTGGCGCGGGCCAGGAACAGGTCGTAGTCGGTCGCCTCCACCTCGTAGTCCCGGGCCGCGGCCTCGCCGGCCCCTGGCGCGGGCTGCCAGGTGGGGATGCGGAAGCCGTCGACCCCGTCGCGGACGGTGTCCTTGTAGCCGTTCCAGTCGGTGACGAGGACCGGAAGGCCCGCGGCCATGGCCTCCACGGGCGTGATGCCGAAGGTCTCCTGGATGCTGTCGGCCAGGGAGACGAAGAGGTCGGCCGCCATCCAGCTCTGGCGGTAGAGCGCCGGGTCCTTGCCGTCCAGGAACACGCAGCGCACGTCCGGGCAGAACCGGGCGACGGCGGTGCGGAAGCCCTGCTCGATGGCGGCATTGAAGAACTGGCCGGCGTGAACCAGCACGATCCGCTTGCCGGTCCGCTCGGCGGCCGCCTGCAGGGCCAGGTACATGGGATAGGGGTGGGCCTTGCCGTTGAACGACAGCCGCCCGGCGAACAGGGCGACGACCTCGTCCTCGGCGAGCTCGAGGGCGGCGCGGGCGCCGGCGCGGTCGTCGCCCGTGAAGGCGAAATCCTCGCAGTGGGCGCCCAGCGGGATCTTCGGCAGCATCGGACGCGGCGCGGCGGCGGCAGGGCCGAACCGCCATCTCAGGTACTCGTCCTGCGCCCCGAGCGTGGTCTCCAGCACGCCGACGGCTGCGGTCGAGGTGCAGACGATGGCGTCCCAGGGCATCACCGGCGCCACCGACAGGTCGGCGATGATGTCCATCGCCCCGGCGCTGGCCAGCGTATGGGTCACGCCGCAGATGGCGTAGCGGTCCAGGCCCGCCCGCAGCCGCGCCCGCGCCGACAGCCCGATGGCGTGGTCCGGGCGATAGAGCACCCCCACATCGCCCAGCGCTTCCAGCCGGCGGGCGTGGATCCAGCGGATCTGGGCGGTGGGATCGAGCTCCGCCACCCGGTCCCGGAAGGCCTCGGCGGACGCCTGGCGCGGGGTGTAGGCGAAGAGCGGCTGGCCCCCATGGCCCTTGACCGCAGCGCGCAGGAACCCGTCGCCGGCGGCCTGGCGCCCCATCAGCTTGGGCCCGGTCATCAGGTAGCCGTCAGGCTCGAAGAGGATGGCGGCGTTCACGGCCCGCCGCTTAACATGGCCCCGGGCCGCGGCCCAAGTTCGTTCAGAAGGGAAGAACCGGCTTGAAACTCAACCTTGGCTGCGGCTTCGACAAGCGCGAGGGCTGGCTGAACGTCGACAACTTCCCCGAATGCGAGCCCGACCAGCGGCTGGACATCGAGCAGACCCCCTGGGACCTGCCGGACGACGCCTTCGAGCATGTCCTGATGAAGCATGTGCTCGAGCACGTGGGCGCCGACTTCAAGGTGTTCGCCGCGGTGATGCGCGAGCTGCACCGGGTGACTCGCGCCGACGGGGTCGTGGAGATCCACGTGCCGCACGTCCGTCACGACACCTACTGGTCGGACCCGACCCACGTCCGGGCGTTCACGCCGCTCACCTTCCAGATGATGTCCAAGCGCCAGAACCGCGCCTGGATGGAGGCGCGCGCCAACTACACCATGCTGGCCTTCGTCATGGACGTGGACTTCGAGGTCGAGGGGATCGTGCAGGTCTACGACCCCTACTGGTGGGGGCAGGTGGAGCGCGGCGAACTGACCCGCGAGGCCCTGCGGCAGATCGCCAACGAGCGCTGGAACGTGGTTCGCGAGCTGCAGGTCCGGCTGCGGGCGGTGAAGCCTAGCTGACGCTCGCCGCCACCTGCCGCAGCCCGGAGAGCACCTGTGAGCGGTGCGCCTCGGCGTGTTCGTCCGGGTGGCGCAGCAGCTTGAGCCCGTCCAGGTGAACCTCCACCATCGGCCAGCTGAACCGGCCGGCGGACTGGAAGCGGTGGATCAGTTCGCAGAGGCTGTAGGCGGCCTCGCCCAGCTGTCCCAGCCCGAAAACGCCGCCCACCGCCACGATGCGGTTGGCCTCGTCGTACATGCGCGAGAGCAGGTCCGGCGCGACGCCGCCGCGCTGCGCCTCCCCGAGCGTCAGGATCTCGTGCAGCGCGCGGTCGATGTCGGCGAGGGTCGGCTCGCGCACCTGCTCGACGCGGGCCTCGGCCGCGGCGATGGCCTCCTCCGCGGACATCCCGCCCTTCTTGACCACGGTCTTGGCCAGCCGGTTCTCGTACTTGAAAAAATTGGCCGTTTTCACGCGACGGCTCTCCTCGGGTTAAGCAGGGCGTCGATCTCCGCCTGGTCCAGGTCGGGACCCACGGCGACGCCGATTTCCGTGCCCAGGTCATCGTGGCGCCGGCCCTTCTCGCCGGGCGGCGGGCCGAAGGCCTTGTGGCGCCGGTCGGGCCCCGCATAGGTCTCGCATTCCACGAACTGGCGCTGCTCCTTCGCGAGCCAGAGGACGCGGTCGTACATGATGGTCGGCGTGATCGGCTTGGCGACCACGAAGTTGGCGCCGCAGTCGCGGGCGCGCTCGATGCTGGCCGGGGCGGTATGGCCGCAGACCAGCAGGATGGGGATCAGGCGGTTGGCGTTCTCCTGCAGGCGGCGGATGTGCATGACGAGGTCGTAGCCCGCCCCGTCGGCCATGTCGGCGTCGACCACCATCAGGTCGAAGGTGGCGGCCGCCAGCATGGCGTTGGCGTCGTCCACGGTCGGGCACTTGCGGATGCCCTTGACGCCGAAGCCGATGAACATCTGACCCAGGATGTCGAGCTCGGTGGCGCTGTCCTGCACCAGGAGGACCGTCGCCTTGCTCAGGTTCAGACGGGCTTCGGCGTTCACCTCAGTCCCCGAAGAAGTCAATTTCCCCTGGCTCGGCCTCCAGCGGCGCATGGCCGGCGATGGCGCGGGCGAGGTCGGTCAGCGGCAGGGCCTTCAGCGCGTGGCTGGGGTCGATGGTCCACTCGTGCGGCAGGTCCGCCCCGAGCGCGCCGAGGAACTGGGCCAGCCCCGCGGCCCGCTGGGTGATCAGGTCGAGGCTCTGGGCCTCCAGCCCGGTCGAGGCCAGCGAATGCGAGAGCGAGCTCTGCAGCGCCTCGCAGCAGGCGGACAGCTCCGAGAGCTGCTTGGCGCAGGCGCCGACCAGATGCCCCAGGGACTGCTCGGAGTCGTACATCAGAAGAGCTCCACGCCGCCGGCCTGCGGCTCGGGGAGCGGCTTGAGCCGGGTCTCGGCCTCGAAGGCCTCGCGATTGTCGAGGAACACCTGACGGGCTCGGCCGCTCACGGGCCAGTACTGGATGCGCCGGCCGGAATCGCCGCGCAGGGAGCCGCCCACGTGGGCCAGCTTCTCGCGCGCCAGGAATTCCTCGGCGAACTTGGCGTTCATGGCGCCCACGTCCGTCAGGCCCTTCAGCAGCCGTCCGCCGCCGAACAGCTTGCACTCCAGCCGCTCGCGTTTCGCCCCGTGGGCGAGCAGGGCGTTCACCAGCAGCTCCATGGCGTGAACGCCGTAGCGCATGGAATCGGCGTCGCTCCCGCCGGTCTTGGGACCGCCGGGCAGGAGGAAGTGGTTCATGCCGCCCACGCCCGCGACGGGATCGCGCATGCACGCGGCCACGCAGCTGCCCAGGATGGTGGTCAGCACGGCGTCGGGATCGTCGGTCACGAGGTGCTCGCCCTGGACCACGTGCAGCGGCCGCTTGGCGATCCCCTCGTAGCGGGCGGCGTGGCGGGTCATGTCAGGGCGCCGAAGACCGCCTCGATCTTCCCCTTCAGCTGGGCGACGGTGAAGGGCTTCACCAGGTAGTTGTTGACGCCGAACTGCACCGCCCGCTGCACCAGCTCCTTGTCCGCCCGGCCGGTCAGCATGATGAAGGCCGTCGAGCGGATCGGCTCGTGGCTGCGGATCGCGCGCAGCAGGCCCAGCCCGTCCAGCTTGGGCATGTTGTAGTCGGAGATCACCAGGCTCGGCGGCTGGGTCAGCACGCAGCGCAGGCCGGCCTCGCCGTCCCCGGCTTCCTGGAAGTCCTTGAAGCCAAGCTGCTCCAGGCCCGTGCGGACCAGCGAGCGCATGGTTTGCTGATCGTCGACGATGACGACCTTCAGGGAGGAGGCAGCGGGCATCAGCTTTTCTCGACTGCAGAATTGGCGGGCGCTTTCAGCATCTCGGCGGCCAGCCGGTCGAGCGGCGCCTGGCGCTCGACGGCTCCGATCTCGAACGCGGCCTTGGGCATGCCGTAGACCACGCAGCTGGCCTCGTCCTGGCCGAGCGTCCGGGCGCCGGCCTGGCGCATGGCCAGCAGGCCCTGGGCGCCGTCCCGGCCCATGCCGGTGAGGATCGCGCCCACGCCCCTGGGCCCCACGGTCCGGGCCATGGACTGGAACAGGACATCGACCGACGGGCAGTGGCCGTTCACCCGATCGCCCGGCTGCACGCGGCAGCGCAGGGACGCGCCGCCGCTGACCTCCAGATGGCTCTCGCCGCCGGGGGCGAGGTAGACCCGCCCGGGCTCCAGCGGGGCGCCGTCGCGCGCCTCCTCGCAGGTCGGGGCGCAGAGGCGGTCCAGCCGCTCGGCGAAGCTCTTGGTGAAGGTCGCCGGCATATGCTGGGTGATGACGGTCGGCGGGCAGTTGGCCGGGAAGCGGCTCAGGACGGCGATCAGCGCCTCGACGCCGCCGGTGGAGGAGCCGATGGCGATGACGCGACCGTCGGGCGCGTGGTCGAGCTTCTCGGGCGTCGGCGCGGTCGTCTCGCGCGGGCGCACCCGGGCCCGGGCCGCGGCCTTCACCTTGGCGGCGAGGTCGTCGAAGGAGTCGAGGCCGCCGGTCGAGGGCTTGGCCACGCAGTCGATGGCGCCCAGCGACAGGGCCTCCAGCGTCGCCTCGGCCCCCCGCACGGTGAGGGTGGACACCATCACCACCGGCATCGGCCGCAGGCGCATGATCTTCTCGAGGAACTCCAGGCCGTTCATGTTCGGCATCTCGACGTCGAGGGTGATGACGTCGGGGTTCAGGGCCTTGATCGCCTCGCGCGCCTCCAGCGGATCGCCGGCCTGGCCGATGACCTCGATCTCCGGATCCCGCCGCAGGGTGGCGGAGATCAGGCTGCGCATGGTGGCGCTGTCGTCGACGACGAGGACCCGGATCATCGGGCGGCTCCGGTGAAGCGGTAGGTGGTGACGCCGTCGGTGACGAAGCGGTGCGCGTCGGGGCCGCTGACGCGTTCGGAGTGTCCGATGTAGAGGCGCGCGCCCGGCGCCATGAGCGGCACGAAGCGGCTGAAGATCTTCGCCTGGGTCTCTTCCTCGAAGTAGATCAGGACGTTGCGGCAGAAGATGGCCTGGAACTGACGCTTCATCGGCCATTCGCCGATCAGGTTGAGTTCGTTGAACACCACCAGCCGCTTCAGCGGCTCGGAGGCGCGCCAGGACTCGCCCTCGCGCTCGAACCAGCGGGCCCGCAGCTCGCCCGGGACCGGGGCCATGACCGAGGCGCCGTAGAGGCCCTCGCGGCCCTCGGCCAGCATCTTGGTGTCGATGTCGCTGGCGAGGATGCGGATGTCGTGGTCAGGGGCCTCGGGCATCAGCGACAGGATGGTCAGGGCGATGGAATAGGCTTCCTGGCCGTTGGACGAGCCCGCCGACCAGATCCGCAGCGACCCGCCGCGGCGCACCTGCGCCAGCAGGTCGGGCAGCACCTGGGTCTTCAGGTGATCGAAGTGGTGCGGCTCGCGGAAGAAGCGGGTGACGTTGGTGGTCAGCGCCACGATCATCTGCTGGCGTTCGTCCAGCCCGTCCTTGCCGGAGACCAGGGCGCAGTAGTCGCGGAAGCTTTCCAGCCCGAGCGCCCGCAGGCGCTTGGCGAGGCGGGAGTAGACCAGGGTGGCCTTGGTCTCGGGCAGGGCGATGCCCGCCGCCGCGTGCAGCGTCTGGGCGATCAGCCGAAAGTCGTCGGCCGTGAACGTGAACTCGCCGTCCACCAGCTGTTCACGGCGGCCTTCCCGGGGAGTCATCTGGCCGGTGACGCTCATGCAGCGGCTTCGAGCTCGCTCTCGGGCAGGACCCGGTCGAGCGAGATGAACGACACCATGCGGCCGTCGATGGCGAGCAGGCCGCGCACGAAGTTCCGGACCATCTCGGAGGCGACGTCGGGCGTCGGCTGGATCATGTCGTCGCTGACGGTGAGGATATCGGAGACCGCGTCCACCAGCAGGCCGACGATCTGCTTCTCCACCTGGGCGACGATGATCACGTGGCGGGCGGTGGGGTCGGCGGCGCCGAGGCCCAGGCGGGCGCCCAGGTCCACGATCGGCAGCACCGCGCCGCGCAGGTTGATCACGCCGCGCACGAAGGCCGGGGCCTGCGGCAGCGCGGTCGCCGGCGTCCAGCCGCGGATCTCGCGCACGTCCATGATGTCGACGCAGAATTCCTGCGAGCCGATGCGGAAGGAGATGAGCTCACGGCCGAGGCCGGCGGCGGTGGGGGACTCGCTCATGGGGTTCATCCTGCTTGCAGAAGACGCGGCGCCTCGCTCGCCTTGGAGGCGGCGACGAGGGCGTCGATGTCGAGGATCAGGGCGACGCGGCCGTCGCCCAGGATGGTGGCGGCCGCGATGCCGGGCACGCGGCGGTAGTTGGCTTCCAGGCTCTTGATGACGACCTGGCGCTGGCCCTGGATGGCGTCCACCAGCAGGACCGCGCGGGCGCCGCCTTCGCCCTCGATGAGCAGGGCGACGCCCTCCTCGGGATCGAGCGGCTCGGAGCGGTAGCCCAGCGCCATGCCCACATCCACCAGCGGGACGTAGCTGCCGCGGATCGAGATGACCCGCGCCCCGCCGCCCAGGCTGTGGGCGTCCGATGACTTCGGTTGCAGGGTCTCGACGATGGCGGTCAGCGGCGCGATCAGGGTCTGGTCGCCGGACGACAGCACCATGCCGTCGAGCACGGCCAGGGTGAGCGGAAGGCTCATGGTGAAGGTGGACCCCAGGCCCGGCCGCGAGGCGATCGAGATGCGGCCGCCCAGTTCCTGGATGGAGCGTTTGACCACGTCCATGCCGACGCCGCGGCCCGAGATGTCGGAGACCTCGCTGGCGGTGGAGAAGCCCGGCGCGAAGATCAGGTTGTCGGTCTCCTCGTCGGTGAGGACGGCGTCGGGGGCGATCAGGCCCTTGTCGATGGCGATCTGCTTCACGCGCTCGCGGTTGATGCCCGCGCCGTCGTCGGCGACCTCGATGACGATGCGGCCCGAGCGGTGCAGGGCCGAGAGACGCACCACGCCTTCGGGGTCCTTGCCGGCTTCCTTCCGCTTCTCGGGCTTCTCGAGCCCGTGGTCGATGGCGTTGCGGATCATGTGGGTCAGGGGATCGGCGAGGCGCTCGATCACCGTCTTGTCCACCTCGGTGCCTTCGCCGTCGGTGACGAGGCGAACGTGCTTGCCGGTGGCGCTCGCCACCTCGCGGGCCAGCCGGGGCATCCGCTGGAAGACGGACTTCACCGGCTGGGCCCGGATGGCCATGACGCTGTCCTGGATCTCCCGGGTCAGCTGCTCCAGCTCGTCCAGGCCCATGGCGACGCTGGAGGCGCGGGCGAGGCCGGCCTCGGTCACGCGCTGGGCCAGCATGGCCTGGTTGATGACCAACTCGCCGACCAGGTCGATCAGGCGGTCGACCCGGTCCAGGTCGACGCGGATGGTGGGGGCGGCCTGAGCCGCGGCCGCCGGCGCCGCCTTGGCGGCGGGCGGACCCGCGGCCGGAGCGCCGGAAGGGGCCGCCGTCTTGGGCTCAGGCGCCGGGGTAGGGTCCTCGGTGGCGGCCTCCTGGGCCTTGGCGATCAGGGCGGCGATGTCGAGGTCGCCGGCGGCGTCGGCGGGCGCGGCGGCAGGCGCGGCCTCGACGGGCGCGGCCTCGCTGCCGACGCCGGCGGCCCGGACCTCGAGGTCGCAGTCGGAATCGACGAATTCGAAGACCTCGCGGACCGCGCCTTCGGTGGCTTCGCTGCGCAGGCGGACGGTCCAGGCGAGGTAGGCGCCTTCCGGGTCCAGGTGCGGCAGCAGCGGCAGGGCCGAGGCGTCGAGTTCGACCTCCACCTCGCCCAGGCGCGACAGCTCGCGCAGCAGCAGGACGGTCTCGTTCGCCTTGGCGTAGAGGTCGGCGCGAGGCTTGAACATCACGGTCCAGCCGCCGGCCCCGCCGGCCGGCGGGGCCGGGGCGGCCGGCGCGCCCACGGCGAGCGGCTGGAAGTCCAGGTCGCCCATGCCGTCGTCGCCGTCGTCGGCGGCGTCGTCCTCGCCGCCCACGAAGGCCTTCAGCTCTGCGGCGAGGTCCTCGCAGCGGGCCTCGTCGACCGCGCCGCCGTCGCGCGCGGCGCGCACCAGGTCGGTCAGCACGTCGGCCGAGCGTAGCATGACCTTCAGGAGGTCGGGGGTGGGCGCCAGCTTCTCGCTGCGCACCTGGTCGAGCGTCGTCTCGAAGACGTGGGCGAAGCGCACCAGGTCGTCCAGACCGAACGCGCCGGCCCCGCCCTTCACCGAGTGCACGGCGCGGAAGACGGCGTTCACCGTCTCGGAGCCGTCGTCGCCGGCGTCCATCGCCATGAGACCGGCTTCCAGTTCCGCGAGCTGCTCCTCGCATTCCTGGAAGAAGGTCGCCTTGATCTCCGCCATCGGGTCCACGGGGGAGGCTCCTTTAGGCGGCGACGCGGCGGATCGCGTCCACCAGCTTCTCGGGATTGAACGGCTTCACGATCCAGCCCGTCGCGCCGGCGTCGCGGGCGCGCTGCTTCTTCTCGGGATCGCTCTCCGTGGTCAGCACCAGGATCGGGATGGCCCGGTGGCGCTCGTCGGCGCGGACGCCTTCGATGAAGCCGTAGCCGTCGAGCCGGGGCATGTTGATGTCGGTGACGATGACGTCGGGGCTGTTGTCGTCCAGCACCTCCAGGCCGTGCTGGCCGTCCTCGGCCTGCAGGACCACGTAGCCGGCCTGCACCAGCGCCAGCCGGAGCATGTCGCGCATGGTCCGGGAATCGTCGACCGTGAGAATCGTCAGGCTCATGCGGCAAGCTCCGCGCGTTCGAAGAAGGTCGGGTAAGGGGCGCCCAGGAGGGCGAGCGTCTCGACGAAGGGCCCGGACGGATCGGTGACGCCGAAGCCCACCCCGTCTTCCGCCCAGGTGTTGCGGGCCGACAGCAGCACCTGCAGGCACTGCGCGCCCAGACGCTCCACGCCCGAGGCGTCGATCGCCAGTTCCCGGCCACGCAGCGCCAGCAGCGCCTCTGCCAGCGGCGTCGCCGCCTTCAGGTCGAGCACGGGTGCGAGGCTCAGGCTCGCGGGAGGTGCGTCTTCAGGACTGCTCATGGCCTAGAATTCTTCCCAGCTATCTTGGTCGGCGGCGGGTTGCGGGGCGCGCAGGGCGCCGCCGCCGGCCGCATGGGTCGAGACGGTCTTCATGGCGGGGCGGGCGACCGGAGCCGCGGGGCGGGCGGCCGGCGCCGGCCGGCGGACGGAGGCCGCCGCGGTCTCCTGGCCGACCTGGAAGCGGCTGATCAGCCTGGCCAGCTCCTCGGTCTCCTGGGCCAGGCTGTGGCTGGCGGCGGTGGACTGCTCGACCATGGCCGCGTTCTGCTGCGTCACCTGGTCCATCTGGTTCACGGCGGTGTTCACCTGGTGCAGGCCCGTGGCCTGCTCGTGGGCGGACGCGGCGATCTCGGACACCACGCCGGTGATGTCGGCGACCTGCTCGACGATCCGGTTGAGCGCCTCGCCGGTCTCGCCGACCAGGGCGACGCCCTGCTCCACCTGGGCGGTGGAGGCCGAGATCAGGGTCTTGATCTCCTTGGCGGCGTCGGCGGAGCGCTGGGCGAGCGCGCGGACCTCGGAGGCGACGACCGCGAAGCCGCGGCCGGCGTCGCCGGCCCGGGCCGCTTCGACCCCGGCGTTCAGGGCCAGCAGGTTGGTCTGGAAGGCGATCTCGTCGATGACGCCGATGATCTGGCTGATCTGGCCGGCCGACTTCTCGATCTCGCTCATGGCGGCGACCGCCTGGCTGACGATCTCGCCGGAGCGCTCGGCGTCGGCGCGGGCGGTGGAGACCACGTCGCGGGCATGGTTGGCGCCTTCGGCGGTCTTGCGGACGGTGGCGGTGATCTCGTCGAGCGCCGCCGCCGTCTCCTCCAGGCTCGCGGCCTGCTGCTCGGTGCGCCGCGACAGGTCGTCGGCCGCCTGGGTGATCTCGTCGGCGCCGGAGCGCAGGCCGCGGGTGTTGCTGGTGATGACCTTCATGGTCTCCTGCAACTGGCCCATGGCGCCGTTGAAGTCGGCGCGCAGCTTCTCGTACTCGGCCGCGAACGGCTCGTTCAGGCGGAACACCAGGTCGCCGGCGGCCAGCTTCTCGAGGCCGTCGGCGATGCCGTCGACCACCTTCTGCTGCTGGCGCGCGGCCTCGGCCTTGGCGGCCTCGTTGCGCTGGCGCTCTTCCTCGACGGCCTTGGCCTGCTCGGCGCTCATGCCCTCCAGGCGCAGCTTCTCCAGCGCCTGGTCCTTGAAGGTCTGGACGGCGCCGGCCATCTCGCCGATCTCGTCCCTGCGACCCATGCCTGGGATGTCGACGGTGTTGTCACCGCCGGCCAGCCTGCGCATCGCCTCGGTCATGTCGACCACCGGACGGGCGACCAGCTTCGACAGCAGCCAGGCTGCGGCGGCCGCGGACAGGAAGGCGAACGCGGCGCCGACGGCGAGCACGATATTGGCCGTCGCGATGGCCCGCACCTGGCTCTCGAGGCGCTGGGCGCTGAGCTTCTTCTGCGCGGTCTCCAGGACCGCGATGGACCCGCGCAGCTTGCCGAGGGTCTTCATCCCGAGGATGGCCATGGCCTCGCCCCGGGTGGCGGGATCGCGCGCCAGCGCCAGGGGCTTCTCGGCGTATTCCGGACGCCATTCCGTGAAGAGCTTCTGCAGGTCCTCGGCGCGCTGGCGCTGGTGCGGGTCCCGGTGGTTGGCGATGAAGCTGTCGAGCGCGGCGTCGGTCGCGGCGACCTGCTCGCGATAGGTCTTCTCGAAGCTCGGATCCTGGCCGATGGCGAACCCGCGGATCGCGTTCTGCTGCTCGATCAGGCCGGTCTTCACCACGTCCAGTTCGAGCGTGCGATCGTTGCCGACCTCCTTGAGCCGGGAGAGTTCCTCGATGTGCCGCAGCTGCGAGAAGACGACCACGTTGGAGGTCACGGACACGGCGATGACCGCCGCGAACGCAATCATTAGCTTGCGGGAGATCTTCAAGTTGTTGAGAAACATCTATTCGGTCTCAGGGCGATTTTCTTGGGGCCTGGGTATGGTCATCGCCATCTGATGCAGTGCCTGTTGAAAAATGATTACCGAATGTTGGCCAAGCTCAGGTCAAATACCTGACACAAACAATAGTTATCGTGATAATCATTGGTCAAAGCGAGATCTATTCAGTTAACGTTAGGTCATACCGCGCATTCTCAAGAGGCATTCCGATTCGTGAGAACGCCGCGATGCTTCGGTCCGGACACAATGTCGCATTGCAGCAAATGGTTCGCTGGCTAGCTTGCCGGCGCATTGCTCAGCTTGCCGAAGCCCTGCCTGCCTTTTGGGTTTTTCGTTCTGGAGACTTTGGATGTCCTGCAGTCACCGCGTGCCTTCCGACGCTGAGATCCGCGCCGCCCTTGCGCAGGGTCTCCTGCTCGCCGGCCGACGGTGGCGGGCCCGGCTCAACGAGCGCCTGAAGGTCATCGGCCAGACGGACGCCCGCTGCGCGGCGCTGGCGGAGATCGCGGGCGCCGAGCACGGCGTGGTGCAGCGGGAGCTGTCGCAGCGGCTGGGCGTCGAGGAGCCCACGGTGGTGCGGCTCGTCGATGCGCTGGAGGCCCAGAACTGGGTGGAGCGGCGCGCCCACGACGGAGACCGCCGCGCCAAGGTGGTGCAGATCAAGCCGGCCGCGGCTCCCGTCCTGGAACAGGCCCAGGAGATCGTCGCCGACATGCATGAGCGGCTGTTCGCGGACATCAATCCCGCCGACCTGGACGCCTGCCTGCGCGTGCTGGGCCAGCTCTCGGACCGTCTCGAGCGGGACTGATCCCGCCGCCTAGCTGAGCGGGCGACCGACCCGCTCGTGCGCCTGGCGAACGATTTTCCCCGGCACGGCTTGGCCGACCCGCGCCAGCCCCTTCAGTGTCTTGCGTGCGACCTCGCGTCGCAGGGGCCGCACGGGCAGCTCCAGACGGCGCCGCAGGTCCGGCGGGACGAGGTCGATGGCGGCCTCCACGACGAGCGGCTGCAGGGCGCGGCCCGCGAGCCCGAGCGGCGACGTGGTCGAGACGATCTTCAGGAACTCGCCGATGATCGGATGCGGCCGCAGGCTCGGCCGCATGCGGTCGAACAGGGCGTCGACCTCGGCCACGGAGCCGGGCGGCTCGGGCGCCCCGAAGGCGCGGCCGAGCGCGGCGCCCTCCGCGTGGTAGCGATCCTGGTCGGCCAGGCTCATCTCCGGCTCGAGGTAGCGCCGGTAGGCGTTGAGGAATCCCCAGCCGGCGGTGACGTGCACCCAGGTCATCAGTTCGGGCTCGAGGGCGGTGTAGGCCTGGCCTTCGGGCGTCGTCCCGGAGACCCGCTGGTGCATCCGCGTGACCATGTCGATGCGCGCCTGCGCGGCGGCGGTGGGTCCAAAGGTGACGATCGTCGACGCCTCGCCGGTGCGCTGCATGCGCGCCAGGGGGTCGGTGCGGAAGGTGGAATGGTCCCAGACGCCCGAGCGCACCCGCGGCTCGGCCAGTTCCAGGATGACCGCCGCCACGCCTCCGACGGCCAGCGCCACGGGATTGGCGCTGACCTTCCAGGCCATGGAATCCGGACCGAAGAACCCGGGGTCGCCCTTCGGCTCCCGATAGTTCACCCGCCCCCCAGGCAGGGCGTCGAACAGCGGCCGAGGGCTCACGCGCCGCGGCCGCCGGGGCTCACGCCTCGGCCTCGAGGGCCGCGGCGGTGGGGAACTGCCGCGACAGGCGCGCGGAGGCCTCCTTCAGCGAGTCGATGGCGAGGTCGACCTCCTGCCGCTGGGCCTCCAGGGCGGCGATCCGCCGGCGGAAGATCTTCA
>NZ_DAISJG010000008.1:0-123416 GCF_036821595.1 Phenylobacterium sp. | reverse complement strand
CGCCTGGGGCGCGCGCGACCTGACCGAGATCGAGGGCGCCACCGTCCGCCTGCACTGGACCGACCAGCCCTACCGCTGGCACGTGAACGACGGCGCGGAGGTGTTCGTCGTGCTCGAGGGCGAGGTGGAGATGCGCTACCGCGAGGCCGGCGAGGAGAAGTCGGTGCGGCTAGGCCCCGCCGACATCTTCGTGGCCGAGGCCGGCGACGCCCACGTGGCCCACCCGATGGGCGAGGCCCGCGTGCTGGTGATCGAACGCAAGGGCTCGGTCTAGGCCAGCGTCCAGGCGAACTTCAGGTCCTCCACGAACAGGGCGTAGGCCTTCGCCTTGGCCTCGGCGTCGGGCACGCGCAGCAGGTAGGAGGGGTGGTAGGTGACCACGCCCTGCGCCTGATCGGGGAGCTGGAGCGCCTGCTGGCGGAACTTGGCGATCGGCATGGTCTTGCCGAACACGGAGAGCGTCGCGGTCGCGCCCAGCGCCACGATCACCCGCGGCCGCACGATCCGGCGTTCGTTGTCCAGCCACCAGCGGCAGGCGGAGACCTCGCCCGCGTCGGGGGTCTTGTGGATGCGCCGCTTGCCGCGCAGCTCGTGCTTGAAGTGCTTCACCGCATTCGTGACGAAGGTCTCCGCGCGCGGCACGCCGGCCTCGGCGAGCGCCCGGTCCAGAACCTTGCCCGCCGGCCCGACGAACGGCTTGCCCGCCAGGTCCTCCTGGTCTCCCGGCTGCTCGCCCACGAACATCAGCTTCGCCCGCGCCGGCCCCTCGCCGGCCACGCCTTGCGTGCCGCACTTCCAGAGGTCGCAGCGGCGGCAGGCCTGCACGCCGGCACAAACCTCCTCGAGGGTAGTGGGCGCAGCGCCGTCGTAGGGGGCGTCGCGGCTGGCCCGCTGGGCGGCGCGCACCACCCGGCGGGTCGGTTCGGAAGGGGCCTGGGCGACCATGGCGTCTGTCTTCGCCTCCGCTCGCGCGATCAGCTCCGGAATGAGACGCGCTTCCGGCAGGTTCCGCCAGTAGCGTTTCGGCATCTCCTTCTGCATCTGGGCCGTCTTCAGGCGGGCCGGGTTGAAGATCGAGGCGTAGTAGGTGCGCCAGTAGTCCTCGAGCGCATCCTCGCGCGGCGCGTCGGCGGGGTCGGCGCCGGGCGTGAAGGTCAGCTCGCGGGTGCCCCAGTGGGCGCAGAGGTCCGGCGTCAGGATGGAGAAGCGCATGTTGGCGAACCGGCGGGCGAAGAACGGCGCGGTCATCTCCACCACCCGGTGCGCCGGCTCGAACCAGGCGACGTAGATTTCGCCGCACTCGTCTTCGACCCGGCGGAAGCGGACGAAGGCCTTCATCTTGTGCGCCGCCTGGCTGACCTGGCGGGCGAGGCCGCGGGCCTGGGCCACGTCCGCAACGGAGGCGATGCGCAGGAGGTTCGGCTCCTGCTGCAGGCGCCAGAGCAGGCGGTAGAGCAGGGCGAAGCGCTCGTCCGAGCGGTGCAGGATCACCGTGTCGGCCAGTTCCAGGAACTCCCGCGGGACGGTGAAGGGCGGCGCGCCGCTCTGCGGGGCGGGCGCGGCCTCGCCGAACAGGTCGCCGGCGCCGTCGACGGTCCACAGGGCCTCGTCCGGCGGCACGCCGCGGGCGCGGAGCGCGCGCGCCGCCTCGCGCCAGCCGCTGAAGTCGGTCTCCGAGGCGAGGCGGACGACCTGCATCAGAAGAGGCTCAGCTGTTCCGGCGGCGGGGTCAGGCGCTCGCGCAGGTCGGCCTTGTCAGTCAGCGCGCCCGGCCGCCAGTCGGCGGTGACGATGAACGGCTTCAGCTTCTCCAGCCCCCGCGAGAGCCGGCGGACGTCGTCCAGGGCGAGCTGCTTGAAGCGGCGCACGTCGAGGATGCGGTCCACGGCCTTCACCCCGAGCCCCGGCACGCGCAGCAGGCGCTCGCGGTCGGCGACGTTCACGTCCACCGGAAACTCGCCCCGGTTCTTCAGCGCCCAGGCCAGCTTGGGATCGATGGCGAGGTCCAGGTCCTCCCCCTCGCCCACGATCTCCGCACGCTCGAAGCCGTAGAACCGCATCAGCCAGTCGGCCTGGTAGAGGCGGTGCTCGCGCACCAGCGGCGGCCGCTGCAAAGGCAGGCGGGCGGTGGAGTCCGGGATCGGCGAGAAGGCCGAATAGTAGACCCGCCGCAGCCGGTAGGCGCCGTAGAGGGTCTCGCTGCGCTTGAGGATGTCGCCGTCGGCGGCTGAGTCGGCTCCGACGATCATCTGGGTGGACTGGCCGGCGGGCGCGAACTTCGGCGGCCGGGCTGCGCGGCCCTTCTCCTTGCCGGCGTCGACGCCCAGGCGCACCGCGCCCATCGCCTTGCGGATGCCGGCGGCGTCCTTCTCCGGCGCGAGGCTGGCCAGGCTCTCGTCCCTCGGCAGCTCGATATTGATGGAGACCCGGTCGGCGTAGAGGCCGGCCTCGTTGACCAGCGCCGGCGAGGCCTCCGGGATCACCTTCAGGTGGATGTAGCCGCGGAAGTCGTGGACCTCGCGCAGCGTCTTCGCCACCCGGACCAACTCCTCCATGGTGTAGTCGGCGCTGCGGATGATGCCGGACGAGAGGAACAGCCCCTCGATGTAGTTGCGCCGGTAGAAGTTCAGCGTGAGGTCGACCACCTCCTCCACCGAGAACCGCGCCCGGGCGACGTTGGAGCTCACCCGGTTCACGCAGTAGGCGCAGTCGTAGACGCAGAAGTTGGTCAGCAGGATCTTCAGCAGGCTGATGCAGCGTCCGTCCGGCGCATAGGCATGGCAGATGCCGGAGCCCTCCGTGGAGCCCACGCCCTTCCCGCCCACGGAGTCGCGCCTGGCGCTCCCGGAGGAGGCGCAGGACGCATCGTACTTCGCCGCATCGGACAGGATGGCGAGCTTGCGCTTCAGGTCGAGGACGGCCATGGCCCGTTCTACAGTTCGCGTTTTGTTCTGTATAGTGCGGCAGAATGGAACCCTCCCGCGAACCGGCGGTTCCGACGCCCATGGCCAGGCTCAGCATCCGCCACGAGACGCTCTACACCTATGAGCGCCCCGTCCGCTTCGCGCCGCACCGGCTGATGGTGCGTCCGAGGGACAGCCACGCGATCCGCGTGGTGGAGGCCGTGCTCACCGTCTCACCGCCGGGAGAGACCCGCTGGCTCTACGACGCCTTCGGCAATTCGGTGTGCACGTTCACGCCGCAGGGCGAGAGCACCGCGCTTTCCATCGTCAGCGACCTCGTCATTGAACGCTATCCCGCGCCGATCTCGGAGCTGGAGATCGCCGACCCGCAGACCGCCACGCCGATCGTCTACGCGGCCGCCGACCGCGCGGTCCTGGCGCCCTTCATCGAGCCGGTGAGCGAGGACGCCGACGGCCACCTGCTGAAGTGGCTGCGCGGCCGGGTCGGCAGCCCGCACGAGCCGGCGCTCGACTTCCTGCTGCGGCTCAACCGGGTGATCCACGACGAGTTCGAGTACCAGGCCCGCGACCTGGGCGCCGCCCAGGAGCCCAGCCACACGGTCCAGCTCGGCTCCGGCACCTGCCGCGACTTCGCCTGGCTGATGGTCGAGTCGCTGCGCCGGCTGGGCTACGCCGCCCGCTTCGTCACCGGCTATCTCTACTCGCCCGGCCACGGCGACGTCCGCGGGGCCGGGGCGACCCACGCCTGGTGCGAGGTCTTCCTGCCGGATCTCGGCTGGACGGAGTTCGACCCCACCAATGCGCTCGCCGAGAGCGAGGACCTGATCCCCGTGGCGGTCGCCCGCACGCCAGCGGAGGCCGCGCCGGTCTCGGGCGCGATCTACGGCGACGGCGGCCGTTCCGGGCTCACCGTGCGGGTGGACGTGCGCCCGGCCGATCCGCTTTCCGCCGCGGCCTGACGAGCTAGGCGCCCGGTCCGGGACTCTGATAGACCGGTGTCATTGAATTTAGACATTGCCTGAGGGGCCACGGCGGCTCGGCCGGGGCTATTCCATTTGGACGCCAAGCCTGACGCCTCCCCCGCGCCCGCGGGCGACGACGACCTGCCCGCCCGAGAGGCGGCGTACGAGAGCTTTATCTGGTCGAACCTCCGGCGGAACTACCTCGGCAACTACCTGCACGGCATGCTGGGGATGACCGGCTTCAGGCTGGTCAACGCCCCCACCTTCCTGCCGGCCTACCTCTTCGCCATCTCCGGCTCCAACGCGATCGTGGGCCTGGGGCTGGCCCTGCAGCAGGTGGGCGGGGTGATCTCGCCGATCTTCGGGGCCACCAAGATCGAGCACCGCAAGCGCGTCATGCCCGCGGCCATGTGGATGGGCGGCCTGGCGCGGATGGCGATCCTCGGCATCGCGCTCGCCGGCTGGTTCCTGCCCAACGAGCCGGTGTCCCTGAGCTTCCTCGGCGAGTGGCTGGTCCGCCCGCGGGTCGCGGCCATCCTCGGCTTCATGCTGATGTTCGGCATCTTCATGGGCGCCCAGCGGGTGGTGTTCAGCCTGCTGATGGCCAAGGTGATCCCGATCAGCCGGCGGGGCCGCCTGCAGGCCTGGCGCAACGCCACCGGCGGGCTGATCGCGGCCGTCCTGGCCTATTTCGCCGGCCGGTACTTCATCGACGCCAACCTGTTCGGCAACGGCTACTCGACGACCTTCGTCTTCGCCTTCGTGCTCACCAGTCTGGGCCTCTGGGCCCTGCAGCTCCTCCTGAAGGAGCCGGAGCCGCCGACCACCCGGGCGCAGGCGCGCTTCCGCGACCGGCTGCGCGACTTCCCCACCCTGCTTCGCCAGGACCGGAGCTACGGCTTCTTCGTGCTGATGCAGATGCTGGCCACCTCGGCGCGCATCGCCACGCCGTTCTACATCATCTTCGTGGGCTCGATCATCGGCCTGGACGGCAAGACACTCGGCCTGCTCTCGCTCGCCTTCCTGGGCGCCGACACCGTCTCCAACCTGGTCTGGGGCTACCTGGGCGACAAGACCGGCTTCCGGCTGGTGCTGCTGCTGTCCCTGGTCACCTGGATCGCCGCCACGGTCCTGCTGATGAGCGTTCATGACATCGCCGCCATGTTCGTCGCCTTCTGCGGCCTGGGCGCGGCCCAGTCCGGCTACATGATGGCCGCCCAGACCATGATCCTGGAGTTTGGCGACCGCGACGAGCTGCCCATGCGCATCGCCGTCTCCGCCACCGCCGAGAGCATCACCGCCACCGCCGGCCCGCTGATCGGCGGCGTGGTCGCGGAGCTGGCCGGCTACCACGTGGTGTTCGGCGTGTCCCTGGGCTTCCTCGCCGTGGCCCTCCTCCTGCTGATCGTGGCGGTGAAGGAGCCGCGCACGGCCCGACGCCAGACGTTCTAGGAAATCCGCGCCGACCGTGTCGGGCGGGCATGCCCTCCCGCGTCCTTGGGGCGTAGGCTGCCGCTCGCCCAAGCCAAGGAGGACGCCATGCGGATGATCTTCGTGAACCTGCCGGTGAAGGACCTGGAGGCGTCGCGGCGCTTCTATGCGGGCCTCGGCTTCGTCCAGAACCCGCAGTTCTCGGACGACACCGCCATCTCGATGGTGATCGAGGAGAACATCGTCGCCATGCTGCTGACCGAGGAGAAGTTCCGCGGCTTCATCACCGGCGACATCGCCGACACCTCCAAGGGCAAGGAGGCGCTGATCTGCCTGTCGGCCGAGAGCCGCGCCGAGGTCGACGGCTTCCTCGCCAAGGCGTTGGCCAACGGCGGCAAGCCGTGGATGCCGGCCCAGGACCACGGGGTCATGTACGGGGTGAGCTTCCAGGACCCGGACGGCCACGTCTGGGAAGTGATGTGGATGGACCCCTCCATCGTGCAGCCCGGCCCCGGCGTGCCGGAACGCGAGCTGGCCTAGGCGCTACCGCTCACCCCGGCGGCCCCGGACGGGATCCGGACCGGACCCGAGCCGACCGTCGGCCGCGCCTCCCCACGGCCGACGTGAGCCCCGAGAGGCCGCTTGGGCCCCGGCTGTCGCCGGGGTGAGCGGGATTTTCGTCTAGGCCGCCGCCTTCTTCTCGGCGGCGCCGGCGATGCGGGCGCGGGCGATCTCGTTGGCGACCTCGTGGGTCGGGCGGGATTCCTGGCGGGAGCGGTCGAGGACCTCTTCCAGGGTCTGCATCAGGCGGGCGAGCTTGGCTTCCACCCACGCCGGGTCGAAGGCCTCGCCGCGGTCGAGGGCGCGGATTTCCCCGGCCACGTTGATGATCCCGCCGCCGTTGATGACGTAGTCGGGGGCGTAGAGCATGCCGCGCTGGAAGAGCGTGCGGCCGACCTCGGGATCGGCCAGCTGGTTGTTGGCCCCGCCGGCGATGATGCGGGCGGAGATCCGGTCCAGGGTGTCGGCGTTCACGGCGCCGCCCAGTGCGCAGGGGGCGAAGACGTCGGCCGCGACGTCGAAGATGGCGCCCGGAGAGACGACCTTGGCGCCGGTGCGGGCGGCCACCTCCTGGACGGCCTCCTCGTTCACGTCGGCGATCACCAGCTTCGCGCCGGCGGCGTGCAGCTTGTCGGCCAGGTAGGCGCCCACGTGGCCCACGCCCTGGATCGCGACGGTGACGCCGTCCAGCTCGCGGTTCATCGCCCGGCGCACGCAGAGCTGGATGCCGCGGAAGATGCCTTCGGCGGTCACCGGCGAGGGATCGCCCGAGGCCGCCGGGTGGCCTTCCAGGCCGGCCACGTACTTCGTGTGCCTGCGGGCGTGCATCAGGTCGGCGGGGGAGACGCCGACGTCCTCGGCGGTCCAGTACTTGCCGCCGACGTCCTGGACGGCGCGGCCGAAGGCCTCGAACAGGGCCGGGGTCTTCTGGGTGCGGGAATCGCCGATGATCACCGCCTTGCCGCCGCCCAGCTCCAGGTCGGCCATGGCGTTCTTGTAGGACATGGCGCGCGAGAGGCGCAGCGCGTCCTCCAGGGCCAGCTCGGCCGAGGCGTAGGGCCACATCCGGCAGCCGCCGGCGGCGGGACCGCGGGCCGTGGAATGCACGGCGATGATGGTCTTGAGGCCGGTTCTTTCGTCAGAGAACGCGTGGACGCCTTCATGGCCCTCGAAGGCCGGGGAATCGAACAAGGTCATGCCGCGTAGACCACCATCATCGGGAAGGAATTGCGCCTGCCTCTACGCCCCTCCGGTCCATGTCACAACCCCGCGGCGACCTGCGGATGGCCCTCGGGGGCGGGCGCGCCGGGGATCGGCGGCGCGCCCGAGGGCAGCGGCGCTTCCGGATCGCGGACGAAGGACAATATGTCCCGCCACACCACCGGCCCCTGCCGGTCCCGGGTCAGCAGGTGGTAGCCGCGGGCGTAATAGGCCGAGCGGTCATCGGGCTTGAGCCGCTTCACCGCCCGGAACGCGGCCTTCTCCGGGATGATCTGGTCGTTCTTGCCGTAGAGGTAGAGCGTCGGGACGGCCGCGCGTCCGATCGCCTCGGCCCCGTCGTCCATCAGCTTCACCAGGCCGTAAAGGGTGTCGGACCGCGCGCCCCAGACCATCAGCGGGTCGCGGCCCATGCGGATCAGCTCCTCGCGGTTGTCCGTGGGCGTGATCCGCTCGGTCAGCCAGCGCGGCGGGGTGTAGACCTTGCCCGGGGTCACGTTGGCGGCGAACCACAGGGCCGTCTTGTACGGCAAGGGCTGGCTGTCCCAGCCCCAGACGGCGGGCGCCAGCAGCACCAGGCGGTGGGCCGGCGGCGGCCGCTCCGAGGCGAAGGCCTTGGCCGCCACCGCCCCGCCCATGCTCTCGCCCGCCACCACGATCAGGGAATGCGGGTGGCGCGCACGGACCAGGGTGGTGACGGTGCGCAGGTCCTCCATCAGCACCTCGGCGTCGGCCCAGATGCCCCGGCCGGGCGAACGGCCGAAGCCGCGCTGGTCGTAGGCGTAGGTGGTCACGCCCTGTTCGGCCCACCATGGGGCGGCAAGGTGGAAGGCGTTGGCGTAGTCGTTCATCCCGTGGACGCCGACGATCACCGCCCACGGCTCCCCGGCCGCCTCCCAGGTCGTGAGGCCCAGCCGCGCGCCGTCGAAGCTGACCACCCGGTTGGTCTCCATCCGCGGCCCCTGGAAGCCCAGCGGCGGCTGCCCGGCCTGCTGCACCATCATGGGGGCGCAGGCGGCCAGGCTCAGGGCGGCGAAGAGGACGGCGAGAAGGCGGCTCATGGTTCCAGGATGTGGCGGACCCTATCCCTCAGATAGGGCGTAACTTCGGCGTCGAACCACCGGTTTCGTTTCAGCCATGACGTGTTGCGCCAGGACGGGTGCGGCAGGGGCAGCACCTCCGGCAGCCGCGCCCGCCAGTCGCGCACGGTGTCGGTCATGCCCGTCCCGCCGCCGAGCGCCCAGGCCTGGGCGTGGGAGCCCACCAGCAGGGTCAGCTCGACCCGTGGCAGCTCCGCCAGCAGCCGGGGCCGCCAGAGCTGGGCGCAGCGCTTCGGCGGCGGATAGTCGCCGCCCTTCGGGGCGGTGCCCGGAAAGCAGAAGGCCATGGCGGCGACGCCGATCGCGGGGTGGCCGTAGAAGGTGTCGCGGTCGATCCCCAGCCAGTCGCGGAGCCGGTCGCCGGAGGGGTCGTCGAAAGGCAGGCCGCTCTCGTGCACCCGCCGCCCCGGGGCCTGGCCGCAGATCAGCAGGCGGGTGTCGGCCGAGACCCACACCACCGGCCGGGGCTCGTGCGGCAGCTCGGACGCGCAGGCCCGGCAGGCGCGAATCTCGGCCAGGAGGGTGTCGAGGGGCATCGGCCCCAAGTAGGACCGGCGCCGGCTCCTGTCATCCCGCCGGCGGCGAAGATCAGGCCGGTTCGGTAGCCTTGAGGAAGGCCTTCTCCTGGGCGAGCGGGCCGGCGAAGGACGGCCGGGCCAGGATCTTCTCCAGGTAGGCCGCGGTCTTCGGGTGCGCGCCGGCGTCCACGAAGCAGTCGGCGTGGGCTAGGGTCGCGAGCGGGCTGGCCACGGCGATGTCGGCCAGGGTGAAGCGGTCATCCACCAGATAGCCCGAGGCCGGGATCACCGTCTCCAGATAGTCCATCAGCTTCGGGAACTCGGTCCGCTGCGCCTCGTCCGCCGCCGCCAGGTCGCCCGGCTTGCCGAGGAAGCGCGGCGAGACGAGGCGATTGAAGACGATCTTGCCGCCGCAGGCCGCCACCAGGGTGTCGCCGAACTCCTCGAACCAGATCGTCCGCGCCCGGGCCTGCGCCTCCGTGGGGATGAGGTTCGGCTCCGGCTGGAGCGCGTCCATGTAGGTCACGATCGCGGTGGAGTCGGAGATGGTGAACTCGCCGTGCTTCAGCCCTGGGATCTTGCGGAAGGGGCTCGACTGCAGGAACTCCGGCGGCGGCGCCAGCCCGCCGCCCACGGGGACGACCTCGAAATCGAGGCCCTTCTCGGTGGCGAACACCACGGTCTTGCGGACGAACGGCGAAAGCGTCGCCCCGTAGATGGTCATGGTCATGACGCGTCTCCCTCCGGTGTGGCGGCGTCGGGCAGGCGCATCCGCCAGACGCCCTTGAACTTCTCGGGGTCTGCGGGCTTGCCGTGGCGGGTGATGACCAGCTGGCCCTGCCGGGCGAGGCCGACGGCCACCGGCTTCACCTTGCCCAGCTCGCGCCGCCAGCCGGCAGGATCGACCGCCTTGGCCACGTCCTCCGGCGAGATCGACTTGCCGGGCGCGAGCTTGCCCAGCAGGTCGAAGATGGCGGCCTCGACGGCGGCGCTCATGGTCAGCCGCCCCGCTTCAGGGTCTCGCGGGCGATGACCACCTGCTGGATCTGGCTGGTGCCCTCGTAGATCCGGAAGATGCGCACGTCGCGGTAGAACCGCTCGATACCGTGGTCGGCGACATAGCCCGAGCCGCCGAAGATCTGCACCGCGCGGTCGGCCACCCGGCCCACCATCTCGGAGGCGAAGTACTTGGCGGCGGCGGCCTCCATGGTGACGCTCTGGCCGGCGTCGCGCTTGCGCGCGGTCTCCATGGTCAGCGCCTTGGCGGCCAGGGCCTCGGTCTTGGAGTCGGCGATCATCGCCTGGATCAGCTGGAAGCCGGAGATCGGCTGGCCGAACTGCTTGCGCTCGGAGGCGTAGGCCACGCAGTCGGCGATCAGGCGCTCGGCCACGCCGACGCAGACCGCGGAGATGTGCAGGCGGCCGCGGTCCAGCACCTGCATGGCCACCTTGAAGCCCTCGCCCTCGCGGCCGAGCCGGTTCGCCACCGGCACTCGGACGTTGTCGAAGATCACGTCGCAGATATGGGCGCCCTGCTGGCCCATCTTCTTCTCGGGCTTGCCGACGGACAGGCCCGGCAGGTCACGCTCCACCAGGAAGGCCGAGACGCCGGCGCCGCCGGGCTTCTCCGCGTCCGTGCGCGCCATCACCGTGAAGAGGTGGGCCTTGTTGGCGTTGGTGATGAACCGCTTGGAGCCGTTCAGGACGTAGTGGTCCCCGTCGCGGACGGCGCGGGTCTGGACGTTGGCGCTGTCGGAGCCGGCCTCGGGCTCGGTCAGCGCGAAGGAGGTGATGATCTCGCCCGAGGCGATGCCCGACAGGTACTTCTGCTTCTGCTCCTCCGTGCCGAACATCACGAGGCCCTGGGAGCCGATGCCGACATTGGTGCCGAAAGCCGATCGGAAGGCAGGGCTGGTGCGGCCGAGCTCGACGCCCACCAGGCACTCGTCCTCCATGGAGAGGTCGAGGCCGCCGTACTGTTCGGGGATCGACAGACCGTAGAGCCCCAGGCCCTTCATCTCCTCGAGGACGTCGTCGGGCACGCGGTCCTGCTCGGCGACCTGGGCCTCGATGGGCCGCAGGCGTTCGGAGACGAACCGGCGCACGGTGTCGATCAGCTGTTCGCGGGTGTCGGCGTCGAGCGCCATCGGGTCAGTCCCCCTGGTTGCAGGTCTTGTCGTCGTCGCTCTTTGCGGTGAAGCGGGCAAGGCCCACCGCCACCACGGGCGCGGGCCAGCTGTACGCCTTCACCTCGCCGGCCGGCACGGCGCAGATGGCCACCGGCGCAGGCGTCAGCGTCTGGCCGCGCAGCACGAGCAGGACGGCGCGGAAGTCCAGCGGCTCCGCGCGGCCGTTCCACACCTTGAGCACCGTCGCACGCTTCTCGGCGGAGCCGTCGAGGGCGGCGCCCACGAGGCCTTCGCCGGGAGCCTCGAAGGTCTCCTTCGCCTGGCCGGCGGGATGGGCCTCCGCGAGCTTGCCCTCCTCCACCTTCTCCAGGAAGGGACGTCCGTCGTCGCCGACGGTGAACACCGCGCGCTGGCCCAGGATCACCTGCAGGGTCTCGCCGTCGACCAGGGTCCTGGGCTCGAACTTCAGCGACTGGGCTGCCGCCTGCGCCGCCGGAGCCGACTTCGGCGGGGTGGCGGTCTTCGGGGGCGGGTCGCCCGGGGCGGCGAGCGCCAGGGCGGCCAGGGCGGCGATGAACATGATCAGGCCTTTGCGATCGCCATGGCCGAGCCCTGGCCGACGCCCACGCACATGGTGGCGAGCGCCCGCGCCCCGCCGCGGTCCTTCAGGGCCCGGGCGGCGGTGAGCGCCAGGCGCGCGCCGGAGGCGCCCAGCGGGTGGCCGATCGCGATGGCCCCGCCGTGCGGGTTCACGTGCTCGGCGTCGTCCGGCAGGCCCCAGGACCGGGTGCAGGCCAGCGCCTGGGCGGCGAAGGCCTCGTTGAGCTCGATGACGTCGAAGTCGCGGGCAGTGATCCCGAGACGGGCGGTCAGCCGCTCCACGGCTGGCACGGGGCCCACCCCCATGACGCGGGGCGCCACGCCGCCGGACGCGCCGCCCTCGATCCGCGCGATCGGCTCGAGGCCGTACTTCCTCACCGCCTCTTCCGAGGCCAGCAGCAGGGCCGCGGCGCCGTCGTTGACGCCCGAGGCGTTGCCGGCGGTCACCGTGCCTTCCGGGCGCACGATGGGCTTCAGGCCCTTCAGCGCCTCGAGGGTGGTGTCGGGCCGCGGATGCTCGTCCTGGGCCACGACCACGTCGCCCTTGCGGTCCTTGATGGTGACGGGGGCGATCTCGCCCTCGAAGAAGCCGCGCTCGCGGGCCTTGCCGACGCGGCTCTGGCTGCGGTGGGCGAAGGCGTCCTGGTCGTCGCGGGCGATCTGGTAGTCGGTCGCCACGTTCTCGGCGGTCTCCGGCATGGAATCCACGCCGTAGTCCTTCTGCATCTTCGGGTTCACGAAGCGCCAGCCGATGGTGGTGTCGAAGATCTCGGCGTTGCGGGAGAAGGCGCTGTCGGCCTTCCCCATGACGAACGGCGAGCGGGTCATGCTCTCGACCCCGCCGGTGACCACCAGGTCGGCTTCGCCCGTGGCGATCATCCGCGCCCCGGCGATGGTGGCGTCGAGACCGGAGGCGCAGAGGCGGTTGACGGTCAGCCCCGGCGTCCGGGCCGGCATGCCGGCCAGCAACAGGGCCATCCGGGCGACGTTGCGGTTGTCCTCGCCCGCCTGGTTCACGCAGCCGTAGACCACCTCGTCGACGGCTTCCCAGTCGACGGACGGCAGCCGCGCCATCAGCTCCTTCAGCGGATGGGCCGCCAGGTCGTCGGCGCGCACCTTGGCCAGCGACCCGCCGTAACGGCCGATCGGCGTCCGCACGCCCGTGCAGAGATAGACGGTCTTGCCTTGCATGGGGGCTCCTCGACGCTCTAAGCGGGCCGGCAAACTAGTGTTTGAACTGCGCGTGGGCAAACGCTTCCGCGAGCACGAGGAGGGGCGATGGACGGCGGCCAGGACGAGAACAACTACACCTCCAAGCTGACGGCGGTGACCGAGGGCGACTGGGCCGGCTGGGCCCACTATCCCGGCGGCGACCCCTACGAGGACCTGGCGGGGCCGTTCTACTTCCAGGAGCGGGACGGCAAGCGGGTCTGCGCCTTCCGCGCCGAGAGGAAGCACATGAACGGCGGCATGTTCATGCACGGCGGCTGCGTCATGACCTTCGCCGACTTCTGCCTGTTCGTGATCGCCGGCGAGGCGATCGCCGGCAGCCGGGCGGTGACCGCCACCTTCAACGGCGAGTTCGTGGGCTCGGCGGCCATCGGCGACCTGGTGGAGTGCGCCGGCGAGGTGGTGAAGGCCGGCCGCAGCATGGTCTTCGTCCGCGGCCTGATCGTGAACGCCAGCCGCGGCGGCGAGCCGATGATGAGCTTCTCCGCGGTGCTGAAGAAGACCGGCGCGCGCTAGCCTCGTTCCGCCGACCGGCGTTCATCGAGGCCTGACAAGCCCCGCCTCCGCAATCTAGGATGGGGCATGGCTCCACTTGCGCCCCTGACCCCTGACGACATCCCCGAGGTGATGCGCCTCGAGCGGCTGCCCGGCTACGAGGCCTTCATCGGACGGTTCGAGGCGGACGAGCACGCGGGCCTCATGGCCTCCGACGACGCCCGCTACTTCGGCGTGCGCAGGGACGGCGGCGGCCTCTCCGGCTTCGCCATCCTGCAGCAGATGCGCCAGCCGATGGTGCTCCTGCGCCGCATCGCCGTGGAGACGCCGGGCGGCGGGGCCGGCACGCGGCTGCTGCGCGCGGTGACCGACCGGGTCTTCGGGACCACGCCAGCCGAGGCGCTGGAACTGGACGTGGCGCTCGGCAACGCCCGCGCCCAACACGTCTACGCGCGGGAAGGCTTCGCCGAGTTCCGGCCGCCGGACGAGGTCCACCGCTTCCTGAAGATCACCCGCGCACGCTGGGCGGCCCTGCGGGAGGCCGTGTCGTGACCGAGGCGACCTGCCACTGCGGGGCGGCCCGACTGACCGCGCCGACGCCGACCGAGGTGACGATCTGCAACTGCTCGATCTGCCGCCGGACCGGGGCGCGCTGGGCCTACTACACGCCCGCCGAGGTCACCCTGCCCCACCCCGGCTCCACCCAGGCCTACGTCTGGGGCGACCGGATGCTGGCCCTGCACCGCTGCAAGACCTGCGGCTGCGTCACCCACTGGCAGAGCCTGAACGCCGCGATGCAGCGGATGGGGGTGAACGCCCGGCTGATGGAAGGGCTGGACTGGACGCGACTGTCGGTGCGCCGGTTCGACGGGGCGGACACCTGGACCACGCTCGCCGAGCGGCGGCCCTGCGATCCGGACTGACGCGGCCTAGCGGGGGCCGCTCCGCGTCCAGGCGGTCAGTCCCGCCGCGCCGCCCAGGCCCGCCAGGATGAACAGCCCCGGGTTGCGGGTCCAGACCGCCACGCCCAGGACGAAGGCGGTGATGCCGAGCGTCAGCCACAGGATGCGGTGGCGGGCCTCCATCCCTAGGCGGCCTTCTCCGGCATGCCCGCGGCCGCGGCCGGGCGGGCGCGCATCGCGTCGGCCCAGCGGGCGACGTTCTTCAGCTCCTCCGGCGGCTTCAGCCGGATCATCCGGCCGAAGTCGATGCCGATGAAGGCCACGATGTCGGCGATGGTGATCCGGTCGCCGGCCAGCCACTCGCTCTCGGCCAGGCGGCGGTCGAGCACCTTCAGCGCCTTCAGGCCCTGCTCCTTGTTGTACTCGGCGATAGTCGGGTTCTGGGTCTCCAGGGCGGCCAGCGCCGGGTGGGAGTGGCGGACGCCGATCATGAACGGCGTGGCCACCAGCATCTCAGCCCGGCGGGTCCACATCTCGATCACCGCCGTCTCCTCCGGCGTGCGGCCGAACAGGTTGGGCTCTGGATACCGGCTCTCCAGGTAGCGGCAGATGGCGATGCTCTCGGTAACGCAGGTCCCGTCGTCCATCTCCAGCATCGGCACGTTCGGCAGGCCGGCCTTCTTCAGGTAGTCCGGCTGCTTGTGAGTCCCCTCCATGAGATTGAGGGTGACGATCTCGACGTCGTGAATCCCCTTCTCGGCCAGGAACCAGCGCACCCGGCGCGGATTGGGGGCGAGCGGCGTGTCGTAGAGCTTCATGGCGGACCTCCCTGTCGTGCAAAAAAGTGCACGACCGGTCACCTCAGTCAAGCCGGCTCAGCCGAACAGCGCCGGCGGCAGGAGGCCCACCACCGAGGCGGTGAGGCAGGTGGCGAGGAAGCCCGCGAACATCGCCTTCCAGACCATGCCGACGATCTCGTTGCGCCGCTCGGGCACCAGGACGGAATAGCCGGCCAGGTTGATGCCCACGGAGGCCACGTTGGCGAAGCCGCAGAGCGCATAGGTCATCAGCACCCGGGTGCGCTCGCTGATCTCGCCCACCGGCACGGCGCCCAGGTTGATGAAGGCGGTGAACTCGGTCAGCACCAGCTTCACGCCCAGCAGCGAGCCCGCCTTCATGGCGTCCTCCCACGGCACGCCGATGGCCCAGGCGAGCGGGGCGAACAGCACGCCCAGGATGCGCTCCACCGACAGCGGCGCGCCCATCACGTCGGGGGCGAGGCCGAGGATGCCGTTCACCATCGCCACCAGGGCCACGAAGACGATCAGGGTGGCGGCCACGTTGAGCACGATCTGCAGGCCGTCGCCGGTGCCCTTGATCAGGGCGTCCACCGAGCTCTCGTAGCGCTTGGCCTGGGCCGGATCGAGGTCCTGCGGCTGCTCGGCGGCCGCGTTGCGGGGCACGATGATGCGCGCCAGCAGCACGCCCGCCGGGGCCGAGACGATCGAGGCGGTGAGCACATGGGCCGCGGCGTTGGGCAGCACGTCGCGCAGGATGGTCGCATAGGCCACCATGGTGGAGCCCGAGACGCAGGCCATGCCGACAGCGATCAGCAGGAAGAGCTCGGAGCGCGACAGGCTCGGCAGGTAGCTGCGGATGAAGATCGGGCCCTCCACCTGGCCCATGAAGATGGTGGTGGCGGTGGCAAGCGCCGGGGCGCCGCGCAGGCCCATGGTGCGCTCGAAGACGAAGCCGAAGAGCTGGGTGATCCACTTCAGGATCCGCCAGTGCCAGAGCAGGGCGGCGAGCGCGCAGACCACCAGGATCACCGGCAGGACGCGGAAGGCGAAGACGAACAGCGAGCCCGGGTTCACCAGCTCATAGGGCTGCTGCGGGGTGCCGGCCAGGAAGCCGAAGACGAAGCTGACGCCGGCCTGGGTGGAGTTGGCGAGCCCGTCGACCACCGTGCCGACGCCCGCCAGCCCCGCGCGCAGCGCCGGCAGGCCGAACAGGGCGAGCACCAGGACCGCCTGCAGCAGGATCGCCCCCACCGCCAGTTTCCAGGGGAAGCGGCTGCGGTCCTCGGACAGCGCCCAGCAGGCGAGCAGCACCAGGGCGAGCCCCGCCAGGCTCTGGGCGTTTTCCGGACCGAACATGCGAAGCCCCCGCATCGCCGCCGAGTCAGGCGGCCCGAGCGGCTAAAGGGCGCCAGAAGCCCGGCGAGCGCAAGCGGGCGGCCGGCGCGCCGGCCGTGGCGCGAGGAGATCAGAAAAACTCAGGAACTCGCGAGCGGCGCGCGTCAGTGGACAGGTGTTCGGAGGAACACACCCCCACTCTGAACCTCACGTATACGGATACTTATCCAGATAACTTATGTAATGTTGCGTATTATACCGACCTGCAGGTGCGATCCTGCAGTAGTTGCACGGTATAGGAGAATTATCGAACACCGTTATTTAACGTCCGCCAGTGAAACTGCGTCGCAACATCCACGGAGAAGCCGATGTTTGCGCGCAGGAACCGGGTCGAGCGAAACGACCAGATGGCCGAGCTGGAAGCCAAGGTGGCCGCCATCCAGCGGTCGCAAGCCGTCATCGAGTTCGAACTCGACGGCACGATCATCACGGCCAACGAGAACTTCCTGAAGACCCTGGGCTACACGGCCGAGGAGGTGGTGGGCCGCCACCACAGCCTGTTCGTGGACCGCGACTATGCGGCCAGCCCCGAATACCAGGCGTTCTGGAGCCGGCTGAACCGCGGCGAGTTCTTCGCCGACAAATACCTGCGCTTCGGCAAGGGCGGCAAGGAGGTCTGGATCCAGGCCACCTACAACCCGATGCTCGATCGCGAGGGCAAGCCCTACAAGGTGATCAAGTTCGCCAATGACGTGACTGCGGTCGAACACGAACGGGCGCAGAACGAGAAGGAGCGCCGCGAGGCCGCCGAGCGCCAGGAAATGGCCATGGGGCGCCTGGCCGACGGCCTGTCGGCGCTGGCCGAGGGCGACCTCACCGCGCGGATCGATGGCGACTTCCCTACGGAGTACGCGCGCATCCAGTCCGACTTCAACGCCGCGATCCAGCGCCTCGCCGAGGTGATGGGCGTGATCATCGAGACGGCGGGCAGCATCGGCGCGGCGACCGGCGAGATCGGCCAGGCGGCCGATGACCTTTCCAAGCGCACCGAGCAGCAGGCCGCGAGCCTGGAGGAGACGGCGGCGGCGCTCGACGAGATCACCGCCACCGTCCGCAAGACCGCCGAGGGCGCCACCCACGCCCGCGACGTGGTCGCCACCGCCAAGTCCGACGCCGAGCGCTCGGGCGAGATCGTGCGCGACGCCGTCACCGCCATGACGGAGATCGAGAAGTCGGCCCAGCAGATCAGCCAGATCATCGGCGTGATCGACGAGATCGCCTTCCAGACCAACCTGCTGGCCCTGAACGCCGGGGTCGAAGCGGCCCGGGCCGGCGACGCCGGCCGCGGCTTCGCGGTCGTGGCCTCGGAAGTCCGGGCGCTCGCCCAGCGCTCCGCCGACGCCGCCAAGGAGATCAAGGCGCTGATCTCAGCCTCCACCCAGCAGGTGGGCGAGGGCGTGACCCTCGTGGGCCGCACCGGCGAGGCTCTGGAGCGGATCGTGGCGCAGGTGAGCGACATCACCGGCGTCGTCACCGAGATCGCCGCCTCCGCCGCAGAGCAGGCCACCGGCCTCGCCGAGGTGAACACGGCGGTCAACCAGATGGACCAGGTGACCCAGCAGAACGCCGCCATGGTCGAGCAGTCCACCGCCGCCAGCCACAACCTGGCGCAGGAGACCCACCAGCTCACCGAGCTGATCTCCCGGTTCAAGGTCGAGGGCGGGGCCCCTGCCCGGAACGTCCGCGCGCCGGCCGCCCCCTCCCGCGCCCCCGCCCGAGCGGGCGGGACCTCGCACGCCGAGCTCCGCCGGGCCACGGCGGGCGGCGCGGCCCTGAAGCTCGCGCCGGCCCAGCAGGCCGACACCTGGGAGGAGTTCTGATGGAGGGCGCCCTTACCTCGGGCGGGCCCGCCGAGCTGATCTCCGTCCGCATCGGCGAGCAGCTCTTCGCCCTCGACATCATGTCGGTGCGCGAGATCCGCGGCTGGACGGCCTCCACGCCCCTGCCCCACGCGCCGGAGTATGTGCTGGGGATGATCAACCTTCGCGGCGCGGTCCTGCCGGTGCTGGACCTGGCCGGCCTCCTGGGCCTGACACGGATCGACCCCGACGCCTCGTCGGTGGTGGTGGTCGCCGATCTGGGCGCCCGCGCCGTCGGCCTGCTGGTCGACGCCGTGTGCGACATCATCACCGTGCAGGAAGGCGAGATGAAGCCGCCGCCGGAGCTGGGCTCCGACTACGCGGGCTTCCTCAGCGGGGTGATCACCAACGAGGACGGGATCGTGACCGTGCTGCAGCTGGCCGGAGCCATTCCCGACTCGACGACGCTCGAAGCCGCCTGATCCCGCGGCCGGGACCTGCCCCGCGCAGCGTCCCGGCCGCGCTCGCGCCAGGGGATTACGAAGGTTTAATCCCGCCCCTCGCATCCGCCGGAACCTCCCGCGGCCTCCTTACAGTCGAGAACGGCGCCGTTTCAGGACGTCCCGCGGCCCCCCGGCTTACCGGGATTTAACTGGCCGCGGCCCCCGCCCCGGACGACACCGTTCGCCAACTCGAGGGGGTATCCATGTCGCTGGCCCTGGCCACGCTGCTCTACGAATGGCGCCGCTACACGGCCGCCATGGTCGCGCTGGCCTTCTCCGGCCTGCTGATCCTCGCCCAGGTCGGCATGTTCACCGGCATCGTGAAGGGGGCCACGGCCACCATCGACCGCAGCCGGGCGGACATCATGATCCTGCCGCCCAAGATGGAGAGCCTGATCAACTCCGGCGGCGGCAACCTGCCCGCCCGCCTGCAGCCGCAGATGTACCTGCATCCCGAGGTGGTCGAGGTGGCCAGCTGGGACGGCGACGGCGGCCGCTGGGTGAACTATCCCAAGGACGGCAAGAAGGCCGTCACCACCTTCGTCAACGTCAACATGGTGGACACCCGCCCGGGCGCGGTGAACCTGCCGACCGACTTCAGCGAGGACATCCGCAAGGCGCTGCTGGAGCCCTATTCGGTGGCGATCGACGAGACCCAGCTGAAGCGGCTGGGCGTGAACCTCGGCGACAGCGCCTCCCTGCGCGGCAAGACCGTCCACGTCCGGGCGATCCTCCACGGCTATCCGGACATGAACAACGCCAGCGTGACCATGTCGCGCGACACCTTCCGGCTGCTCGGCATGGCCTACAAGGACGGCAAGAGCGGCCCGCTGATGATCCGCGTGAAGGACCCGGCCCGCGCCGAGGCCGTGCGCGACGAACTGAACGCCAAGGCCAACGGCGCCTACCGCGCCTGGACCCGGCCCGAGCTCGCCAAGGCCAACGAAGGCGCGCTGATGAAGGAACAGATCATCGGCATCTTCCTGGGCTTCTCGGTGTTCCTCGGCTTCCTGATCGGCGTCGGCATCACCTCCCAGACGCTGCGCGGCGCGATCCTGTCGTCGATCAAGGAGTTCGCCAGCCTCAGGGCGCTGGGCGTCTCCATGGGCTCGCTCAGCCTGATCGTCATGGAGCTGTCGTTCTGGGTGGGCGTGGCGGGCCTGATGGCCACCGCCGTCCTGACCTTCGGCGTCTACCTGCTCGCCACCAACAACGGGCTGCCGATGGGCTTCCCGCCGGGCTGGGTGATCGGCGTCGCCATCCTGCTCCTCGTCATCTCCATCGCCTCGGGCCTGCTGGCCCTGGGCATCCTCAAGAAGAGCCAGCCTGCGGACCTCCTGAGATGAGCAAATCCGAACGCGCCATCGCGGCCAACGGCCTCTTCAAGCGGTTCAAGACCGGCCGCACCCACATCGAGGTGCTCAAGCGCGTCGACTTCGACGCCCTGCACGGCGACGTCACCATGGTCATGGGCCCCTCCGGCTCGGGCAAGTCGACCCTGGTGGCGGCGCTGTCGGGCCTGCTGAAGCCGGACGAGGGACAGGTGACCTCGCTGTCGCAGGAGATCTGGAAGCTGTCGGCCGGCAAGCGCGACCGCTTCCGCCTCGACCACTGCGGCTTCATCTTCCAGGGCTTCAACCTGTTCCCGGCGCTCACCGCCCTGCAGCAGGTCGAGATCATCCTGAAGTACCAGGGCTACTCCAAGACCGAGGCGCGCCGGAAGGCCGCCGACGCCCTCACCGAGGTGGGGCTGGAGATGCGCATGAACCAGCGGCCGTCCGAGCTCTCGGGCGGCGAGAAGCAGCGCGTGGCCATCGCCCGGGCGCTCGCCAAGGATCCGCGCCTGCTGTTCGCCGACGAGCCCACCAGCGCCCTCGACGGCGAGAACGGCCAGGTCGTCATCAAGCTCCTGCAGCGGGCGGCCAAGCAGCACGGCGCAGCCGTGATCTGCGTGACGCACGACCCGCGGCTGGAGATCTACGCCGACCGCATCATCCACCTCGAAGACGGCCGCATCCTCGATGACCGGCGCACCCGCCCGGCCGAGCCGGCCAAGTCCACCCCGCAACCCGAGCTCGTCGGAGCCTGACGTCCATGTTCGCCTTCATCCGCAACCGCATCGTCCTGATCATCCTGGCCCTCGTCGTCGCGGGCGGCGGCGTAGGCTTCGTCCTGAACAGCCAGGCCCAGGCCAGGAAGGCCGAGGCGGCCAAGGCCCAGGCCGCCGCCGCGCCCAAGAGCCCCTATGCCGCCGTGGCCAACGGCAAGGCGGACGTGGAGGGCGGAATCATCCAGGTGGCCGCCCGCCGCGCCGGCGTCGTCCGCGACGTGCTGGTCCAGGAGGGCGACATGGTCACCCGCGGCCAGGTCCTCGCGCGGCTGGAGGATGACGAGCCCCGGCTGGCCGCCGAGCGCGCCGCCGCCGAAGTCGCCCAGGCCCGCGCCTCGCTCGCCCTGCTGGAGGTCCAGCTCTCCTCGGCCCAGCGCGAGGAGCGCCGGCTGCAGGGCCTGGCGCCCAACAACTTCGTCGCCGCCCAGAAGCTCGACCAGGCCCGCGACGCGGTGCGCGAGGCCCAGGCCAAGATCCTCGCCCAGCAGGCCATCGTCGCCACGGCCCGGGCCCGCCACTC
Organism: Phenylobacterium sp.; assembly: GCF_036821595.1. Taxonomy (GTDB): domain Bacteria; phylum Pseudomonadota; class Alphaproteobacteria; order Caulobacterales; family Caulobacteraceae; genus Phenylobacterium. Next base: position 102,219 of record NZ_DAISJG010000008.1, on the reverse strand, counting down.
CGAGGCGCGCTACGACCAGGAGCTGTCGGTGATCCGCGCGCCGGCCGACGGCCGCATCGTTCGCCGCTACGCCAATCCCGGCGCCGGCGCCTCGACGCTCAACGTGTCCAACATGTTCGACCTGGAGCCGCAGGCCGGGCGGATCGTGCGCGCCGAGATCGCCGAGGGCGCCCTGCCCTATGTGGTGATCGGCCAGACCGTGCAGATGTCGCCCGAGGCCGACCCGACCAAGACCTACCCCGGCCGGGTGCTGCGCCGCGCCGCGGTCTTCGGCGCCCGCAAGCTGCAGTCGGACGATCCCACCGAGCGCACCGACGACCGGGTGGTCGAGGTGGTCGTCCAGGCCGACGGCGCCCCGTTCCTGATCGGCCAGCGGGTGCTGGTGAAGTTCATGGACCAGAAGCAGGCGAGCGTTCCGGCCACCCCGGCGGGCTGAGGCGCGCCGCCCTCCCCCGCGTCAACTTGACGGTCCCCGTTCCGCGCCGCACAAGGCGCCGACTTCGAACACCTGTTCCAGAGGGGATCAGCACATGGCGGACATCCGCTTCGACGGCAAAGTGGCCATCGTCACCGGCGCGGGCGGGGGCCTGGGCCGACAGCACGCCCTGGAGCTCGCCCGGCGCGGCGCCAAGGTGGTGGTCAACGACCTGGGCGGCTCGGTGGACGGCTCGGGCGGCGGCTCGGAAGCCGCCAACAAGGTGGTCGAGGAGATCAAGGCCGCCGGCGGCGAGGCCATCGCCAACGGCTCGTCGGTCACCGACGACGCCGGCGTGCAGCGGATGGTGAAGGACGCCATGGACGCCTGGGGCCGGATCGACATCCTCGTCGCCAACGCCGGCATCCTGCGCGACAAGACCTTCGCCAAGATGGAGTTCGGCGACTTCCAGGTGGTGGTGGACGTCCACCTGTTCGGCACGGTGAAGCCCGCCAAGGCGGTCTGGGAGATCATGCGCGAGCAGAACTACGGCCGGATCGTGGTGACCACCTCCTCGTCGGGCCTGTACGGCAACTTCGGCCAGTCCAACTACGGCGCGGCCAAGCTCGGGCTGATCGGCTTCATGAACACGCTGAAGCTCGAGGGCCAGAAGAACAACATCCACGTCAACGCCATCGCCCCGGTCGCTGCGACCCGGATGACCGAGAACCTGATGCCGCCGGCGATCCTCGAGCAGCTGAAGCCCGAGTACGTGACCCCGGGCGTCGTCTTCCTCTGCTCGGAAGAGGCCCCCACGGGGGCCATCCTGACCGCCGGCGCGGGCGCCTTCGCCCTGTCGCGCATCGTCGAGACCGAGGGCGTCTACCTCGGCCCCGACGCCTCGGTGGAAGCGGTCCGCGACAACTGGGCCAAGATCATCGACGAGGCGGGCGCCAAGGCCTACGTCAACGGCGGCGAGCAGACCCAGAAGTTCTTCCGCAAGATGCAGGGCGGCTGAGCGCTCCGTCGACGATCACTGCGCGCAACCTTGGCGGGCGGCCCTTCGGGGCCGCCCGTTTCGCATCTGCAATCCAAAACCGCTTGCCGAAGCCCAGGTGAACGCGCGTAACCTAGGTTTCAGCGTCCGTTGAGAGACGCGGTTGGAGGACGAATGCCGGTGGTCAAGGGCAACAAGGCCGCGCCCGATGGCGCACTCTCTCTGCCGGCTGTGCTGACCTTCGCCAGCGCCAGCATCCCCGTCGGCGCCCTGGTGCTGGCGGCCACGGTCCACCTGCCCCGCTACTTCGCCGCCGAGCTGGGCCTGTCCCTCGCCCTGGTGGGCACGGTCTTCGCCCTCGTCCGGTTCATCGACATCCCGGTGGACGCTGTGATGGGCCTGGCGATGGACCGGACGCGCACCCGCTTCGGCCGCTACCGGATCTGGATGGCGGTGGGCGCCCCGGTGCTGATGCTGGGCTTCTACATGCTGCTGATCTCGCCCGAGGGGGTGGGCGCCATCTACCTCGGAGCCTGGCTGCTGGTGATGTATGTCGGCTACTCCGGCATCTACCTCTCGCACCTCGCCTGGGCGGGGCGGCTCGCCGCCACCTACAAGGAACGCTCGCGGGTGTTCGGCGCGATCACCGGCCTGGGCGTCATCGGGGCGATCGCGGTCCTGCTGATCCCCGTGGTCATGACCCAGGCCGGCGCGACCGACGCCGAGGGCGTGCAGGCGATGATCTGGTTCATCATCGGCAGCACCGCGCTCACCTGCATCCTGGTGGTGGCGAGTTCGCCGGAGCGGATCGCCCGCGACCACGGCACGCACTTCGCCCTGAAGGACTACGCCGCCCTGTTCAGCCGCGGCAATGTCATCCGCCTGTTGGCCGCGGACCTGCTGGTGACCCTGGGGCCTGGCTGGATGGCCGCCCTCTACCTCTTCTACTTCAAGGACAGCCGCGGGTTCGACACCGCGGCGGCCAACCTCCTGCTCCTGATCTATGTGGTGGCCGGGTTCGCCGGCGCGCCGCTCGCCGCCTGGCTCGCCAACCGGCTCAGCAAGCACCGCGCGCTGATGGTGAACACCAGCGTCTATTCGCTCGGCCTGATCGTCGTCCCGTTCCTGCCGGCGGGCGACTTCCTGGCGTTCGCCCCCATCATGTTCCTGGTCGGCGCCATGGCCGCCGGCTTCACGGTGATGATCCGGGCGATCTGCGCCGACATCGCCGACGAGCTCCGCCTCGACAGCGGCCGGGAATGGATGGGACTGATGTACGCGGGCATCACCGCCACGTCCAAGCTCGCCACCGCCGGCGCCATCTTCCTGACCTTCAACGTCCTGGCCGCCGTGGGCTATGTGGCCCAGGCCGGATCGGTGAACACGCCGGAGGCGATCCGCGGCCTGGAGATCGCCTACATCGTCGGGCCGATCGTCTTCGTGATGGCCGCGGGCGCCTGCTTCATCGGCTACAAGCTGAGCGCCGATCGTCACGCCGAGATCCGCCGCAAGCTTGAAGAGCGCGACACCCTGCTCGATCCCGCCGCCAGCCTGGAGTCGCTGACCGGCGAGGACCTGGCCCCGGTGAACCGGCCGTCGTGACCCGCCCCGCAGGCGCCCCCACCACGAGCCGCCTGCCGCTGAGCACGGCGCTCGCCTTCGCCGCCACCAGCCTGCCGCTTTCCGCGCTTGGGCTGGCCGTGGCGGTGCACCTGCCGGCCTATTTCGCCGCCAACATCGGGGTGCCGCTGGCGGTCGTCGCCGCGGCCTTCGGCACGGTCCGGCTGATCGACGTTCCCATCGAGGTGGCCCTGGGGCTCGGCATGGACCGCACCCGCAGCCGGTTCGGGCGCTACCGCCTGTGGACCCTGCTTGGCGCGCCGTTCCTGATGCTCGGCCTCTACATGCTGCTGACCGCCGGGCGCGGGGTGGGCAGCGGCTACCTGATCACCTGGCTGCTGGTGATGTACCTGGGCGTCTCGATCCTGATGCTCTCCCACCACGCCTGGGCCGCGACGCTCGCCAAGTCCTACGACGACCGGGCGCGGCTGTTCGGCGTCATGGCCGCCGTGGGGGTCCTGGGCGCGGTCACCGTGCTGGCCATCCCGATCGTCATGGAGCAGCTGGGCTACGGGGAGGCCCAGGGCGTCCGGGCGATGGTCTGGTACCTGATCGTGCTGGCCCCCATCGCCGTCGCCGTCGTGGTCTGGCGCACGCCCGAGACGATCACCCGCGAGGTGCCCGGCCAGCGGTTCCGGCTGCGCGACTACCTGGAGATCGTCACCGACCGCAACATGTCGCGGATCCTGCTGGTGGACCTGATGGTCTCGCTGGGCCCCGGCTGGATGGCGGCGCTCTACATCCTCTACAGCCGCGACTACATGCAGTTCACGGCCGGTGAGGCGAACATCCTGCTGCTGGTCTACATCCTGGCCGGTATCGCCGGCGCCCCGTGCCTGGCCTGGCTGGCCACCAAGATCAGCAAGCACCGGACCGTGATGTTCATCGCGGCGGCCTATTCCCTGCTGCTGATCTCCCTGCCCTTCCTGCCCAAGGGCAGCGTCCTGGCTTCGCTGCCGACGCTGTTCTTCACCGGCTTCATGGCTCAGGGCTTCAACGTGCTCACCCGGGCCATGACCGCCGACGTCGCCGACGAGATGCGCCTGAAGCAGGGCAAGGAGCGCAGCGGCCTGCTCTACGCCATGACCACCCTGACCACGAAGATCGCCGCCGGCGTGTCGATCTTCCTCACCTTCGGCGTGCTCTCGCGGATGGGCTACGACCCGCAGCTCGGCCAGCGCAACTCGCCCGAGGCGATCCAGGCCCTCATGCTGTCGTTCGTGGTCGGCCCGGTGTTCTTCGTGATGCTGGGGGCCGCCTGCCTGATCGGCTATCGGCTGACCGCCGAGCGCGCTGCCGAGGTCCGCCGCCAGCTCGAGGCGCGCGACGCGGTGCTCGACCTCTCGGGCGCCCTGGTCAGCCTCACCGGCGAGGAGCGCGAGGCGCCACGCCCGCCCGGCCCGCCGCAGAGCCGCAAGCCCGGCCCCGCCAGCCTCGCCGAATAGAGACCCCTAGCGGGACGCCAGCCGCTCGGCCATCTGGAGGAAGGCCCGGGCCGCCGGGCACTCCGGCGCGGTGGCGACCAGCGGCCGGCCCTCGTCGCCGCCCTGTCGCAGGGCGATGTCGATGGGGATCTCCGCCAGCAGCGGCACGCCCAGCCGGTCGGCCTCCGCCTTGCCGCCGCCCTGGCCGAAGATCGGGATCGGGGCGCCGGTGGCCGGATCGGGGAAGAAGGCCATGTTCTCCACCACGCCCAGGATCTCGGCTCCGGTCTTGGAGAACATCGTGGCCGCCCGGCGAGCGTCGATCAGGGCGATCTCCTGCGGCGTGGAGACGATCACCACCCCGTCCAGCTTCAGCCGCTGCACCAGGGTGAGCTGGATGTCGCCGGTGCCGGGCGGCAGGTCGATGACCAGCACGTCCAGCGGCGCCTGTTCCGAGCCCCAGTTCGAACCCATGAGCGTCCGCAGCGCCGACGACGCCATCGGCCCGCGCCAGATGTTGGCCGTCCCCGGCTCGACGATGAAGCCGATGGACATCACCTGCAGGCCCCAGGCCTCCACCGGGTTCAGCTTCTTGTCGGCGTCGAAGGTCGGCTCGGCGTCCTCGATGCCCAGCATGGTGGGCGCGGAGGGCCCGTAGATGTCGGCGTCCAGCAGGCCCGCGCGATAGCCCAGCGCCGCGAAGGCGGCCGCCAGATTCACGGCGACGGTGGACTTGCCGACGCCGCCCTTGCCGCTGGCGACCGCGATGACCTTGCGGACGTGCGGCGGCTTCTCGGCCTCGGGCATGTTCCCGAGCCTGGCCTGCGGGTCGTCGGAAACGCGCGCGCGGCGCGGCGCGGTCTTCAGCTCCGGCGGCGGCCCTTCGGAGGTCAGGATCACCTGGGCGCGGTCCACCCCCGGCACGGCCGCCAGCGCCCGCTCGGCGGCGTCGCGCACCGGGGCGTAGAGCTCGATGTCGGCAGGGGCGACTTCCAGCATGAAGGCTGCGCGGTCGCCGCGGACCACCAGCCCGCGCACGAGGCCCGCCGCGGCCAGGCCCTGGCCGGATTTCGGGTCCCGCACATGATCCAGCGCCTCGAGGATCACGGCCCTTTGCGGACCGGCCGGTTCGCTCATGACGCCCCTTTGTCTTGCTTTGCCCGGGAAGGGGTCTCATATCCGGCTGACTGCGCCGGTTTACAAGCCCATGGGGGTTTGCCCGACACGGCCGCGCCTGGACACGAAAACAACAACCTTGACCAAGACGCGACCCGCCTGATGCCCTGGAACGATAACGCCAACCCCGGCCCCTGGGGCTCCCCCGGGGACGACGGCGACCGCCGAGACACCCCGCCCAAGCGTCCGCAAGGCGGCGGCCCCCGCGGGCCGCAACGGCCCGGCGGCCCCGACCTCAATGCGAGCTTCGAGCAGCTGCGCCGGCGCTTCGGCGGCTATTTCGGAGGCCCTGGCGGCGGCGTGCGGCCGGGGGCGATCGTGGCCATCGCCGGGGGCGCCTTCGCGCTCTGGGCGCTCTCCGGCATCTACGTCGTCCAACCCAACGAGGAGGCGGTGGTCACCACCTTCGGCGCCTACACCCGCAACGAGGCGCCCGGGCTGCGCTATCACCTTCCGTTCCCCGTCGAGCGCGTCGTGAAGGTGCCCGTCACCACCCTGCAGCGGGTGGACGTCGGCGGCGTGGGCGAGAGCAATGTCCCTCAGGAGAGCCTGATGCTCACCCGCGACGAGAACATCGTCGACCTGGACTTCAGCATCACCTGGCGCGTGTCGGACGCCGACCAGTTCGTCTTCCGCATCCGCGACCCCGAGGCCTCGGTGAAGGCCGTGGCCGAGAGCGCCATGCGGGAGATCGTCGGCCGCACCGACCTGGAGCCGATCCTGACCTCCGGCCGGGGGCAGGTGCAGCTCCAGACCGCAGCGCTGATGCAGCGGACCCTGGACTCCTGGGGCGCCGGCATAAGCGTCGTCGAAGTGCAGATCCGCGACGCCGGCCCTCCGCAGGAAGTGGTCGCCGCCTTCCGCGACGTGATCACCGCCGGGCAGGACGCCGAGCGCGCGATCAACGAGGGCCGCACCTACGCCAACCGGGTCGTCAACGAGGCGAAGGGTGACGCCGCGCGCATCACCCAGTCCGCCCAGGCCTACCGCGAGCAGTCCGTGCGCGAAGCGACGGGTGACGCCTCGCGCTTCAACGCGATCTATAACGAGTACCGCCGCGCGCCGGGCGCCACCCGGGACCGCCTCTACATCGAGACGATGCAGCGGGTCCTGGCGCGCTCCAACAAGGTGATCGTGGACGCCGAAGGCGCGTCCGCCCCGATCATACTGCCGCCCGACGTGTTCCGCCCGCGGAGCGCGACGCCGCCCGCGGCCGCCGCGCCCCCGGCTCCCGACGTCCGGGTCCAGCCGCAGACGAACGCCCGCGCGGGAGCCGCCCAATGATGCCTCGCCGCACGATCCTGTATGCGATCCTGGCGCTGGTCCTGGTGGTCCTGCTCGCCAACACCCTGTTCGTGGTCGACCAGCGCGAGCAGGCGCTCGTCCTGCGCTTCGGTGAACCTGTCCGGGTGATCAACCAGCCCGGCCGAACGGAAGCCGGCCTCAAGGCCAAGGTCCCGTTCCTGGAGAACGTCATCAAGTTCGACAAGCGCAACCTGGCGCTTGAAGCGCAGCAGGAGGAGGTCATCGTCGCCGCCCAGGAGCGGCTGGTGGTGGACGCCTTCGTGCGCTACCGGATCATCGACCCGCTGCAGTTCTACCGCACCCTGCGTGACGAACGGACGGCTGTGGACCGCATCGAACGGCTGCTCAGTTCGTCCCTGCGCCAGATCCTGGGCGCCGCGGCCCTCGAGGACGTCGTGGCCACCCGTCGGGCGCAGCTCACGCTGCAGATCCGCGACGACGTTGCGCGTCGCGCCGTCTCCTCCCGGTTCGGCATCGAGGTGATCGACGTCCGGATCCGCCGCGCCGATCTCCCGCCCCAGAACCAGGAAGCGGTGTTCCGGCGGATGGAGAGCCAGCGGCAGCAGCGCGCCGCCGAGATCCGCGCCGTGGGCGAACAGCAGAAGCGGGAACTGATCGCGTCCGCCGACCGCGAGGTGACCATCACGCTTTCCCAGGCGCAGGAACTGGGCGAGACCACCCGAGGCGAGGGCGACGCCCAGCGCACGCGGATCTTCGCCCAGGCCTACGGGAAGGACCCGAGCTTCGCCGCCTTCTATCGGTCCATGCAGGCCTATGAGGCCAGCCTCGGCCAGGGCGAGACCACCATGGTCCTGTCCCCCGACAGCGCCTTCTTCCGCTACTTCGAGCAGGGGCCCTCCGGCGGCCGCCGGTGACGTCCCCGCTCGTCCGGCCGGACCTGCGCTGGATGGCCTCCTACGTGGAGGCCATGCGCGAGGGCTATTCGCGCGACAACCTGCGCGTGGAGACGCCCGAGACGATCGCGGCCATCGCCGCGGAGCCGGAGGCGTTCGTGCGCCAGCTCCTCGCCCCGCCGACCACCATCGTCCTGCCGGACGGCTCGCTCGGCGAGCGCGTGCCGGAGACGCACTTCTGGGCTGTGGAGGGCGATCGGTTCCTCGGCTCGATCAGCGTGCGCCATCGCCTGAACCCGGTGCTGGAGAAGTGGGGCGGCCACATCGGCTACGCCGTAAGACCCTCGGAGCGCCGGCGCGGCGTGGCCGGCGCCATGCTCGCCGAGGCGCTGGCGTGGTGCCGCGAGACCCTGCCGCTGGATCGGGTGATGCTCACGGTCGCGGAGGACAACCCGGGGTCGCAGCGGGTCATTGAGAAGAACGGCGGCGTCCTCGAGGACACCATCCCGCACCTGTGGGTCGAGGGCGCGCTCGGCCGCCGCTACTGGATCATCCTGCGCTGACCGGTTGACGCTGGGGATTACAGGTGTAGTTTCGTCTCTGGATTACGAATGTAGTCTGGAGACCAAGCCATGCTGCGCCTGACCCTGGCCGCCCTCGCCTTCCTGGCCGCAACCCACGCCGCGGCCGCGGACGCGCCGCAGCCCGTCGAGATCCGCGTCTGGCGCGCCGACCTCGACCTGACGACGGAGGAGGGTGCGCGGATCCTGCTCCGCCGCCTCGCCGGCTCGGCCCGCGAGGCCTGCGCCCACGCCGAGAGTCCGCTGTTCCCGCGGGCAAGGGGCTACGCCCACCGCTGCCGCCGCAAGGTGATCGAGCAGGCCCTGGAGACGCTCGACGAGGCGGAGGTGACCCGCACCTACGCCGTCCTGATCGCGCGCGGCGGCCTGGCCGAACTGACCCGCTAGCCCTGGCGCCGCAGGAGGTCGTGGACCTCGTGCAGGTCGCGCGCGATGCGGACGCACAGCGCATGCATCTCCTCGGTGGGATGCAGCAGGTCCGGGACCATGATGGTCATCATTCCCGCCCCCGCCGCGGCGCGCACGCCGTTGTGGCTGTCCTCCAGCGCCAGGCAGTCCTCCGGCGCCACACCCAGCGCCTCGGCCGCCTTCAGATAGGGATCGGGATTGGGCTTCGGCCGCGGATAGTCGCCGTTGGCCAGGATGGCGTGGAACCGGTCGAGCAGGCCATGGGCGCTCATGTGGTGCTCCACGTCGTGCCGCCGCGAGGAGGTGGCGATAGCCCGCGGCAGGCCCTGGCGGTCCAACTCGTCCAGCACCTCGAGCACGCCCGCCTTCAGCGCCACCTCGGCCTGGACGATCCCATAGAACCGCTCCGTGGACAGCCGGCGGAGCTCGTCGGTGTCGAAGGCCTCGCCGAAGTGCTCGCGCAGGACCACCGCGCTGCCCATCCAGATGTGGCCGATCATCCGGTGGAGCACCGCCTCGGGCAGGTCATGGCCCATGTCGCGGCAGGTGAGCGTCAGCGCCTCGCAGTAGACCCGCTCGGTGTCCACCAGCAGCCCGTCCATGTCGAAGACGACGGCCTTGACCGGGCGTGGCAGGCTCATGGCGTCAGTCCGTGACGAACTCGTCGGCCGCGTAGCCCTGGAAGTAGAGCACGCTGGTCAGGTCCCCGTGGTCCACCTTGGCGTGGGCCTCGGCCGCGACGACGGGCTTGGCGCGGTAGGCGACGCCCAGGCCCGAGGCCTTGATCATCGCCAGGTCGTTGGCTCCGTCGCCGATGGCCAGGGTGTCGGAGAGGTCGATCCCCAGCGACGCGGCCTCCTCCTTCAGCGCCGCCAGCTTGGCCTCGCGGCCGAGGATCGGCTCGCCCACCGTGCCGGTCAGCGCGCCGGCGGCCTCGTTCAGGGTGTTGGCGCGGTCGGCGTGGAAGCCGGCGGCCTGCGCCACCCGGCGGGTGAAGAAGGTGAAGCCGCCGGAGACCAGCACGCAACGCGCGCCATTCGCGGCCATGGTGCGCACCAGGGTGCGCGCGCCCGGATTGAGCCGCACGCGTTCGTCATAGGCCTGCTGCAGCGCGGTGGTCGCCAGCCCCTTCAGCATCCCCACCCGCTCACGCAACGCGCCTTCGAACTCCAGTTCGCCGCGCATGGCCCGCTCGGTGATCTCGGCGATCTCGGCCTTGAGCCCGGCGTAGTCGGCGAGCTCGTCGAGGCACTCCACATTGATGATCGTGGAGTCCATGTCGGCCACCAGAAGCCGCTTGCGCCGGCCCGCGGCCCGCTGCACGCACCAGTCCACCGGAGCGACGGCGAGATCGTTGGCGACCTCGGTGCAGAAGGTCTCCAGATCGTCGACCTCCAGCAGGAAGTCCTCGGCGAAGGTCTCGTCCTCGGAGAGGATCCGCTGCTCGATGACGCTTGCCTTGGCCAGCGCTTTGAGATTGGCGGAATAGAGGCCCGTGGTGGGCGGAACGACGTAGGTGAAGGCGATCTGCATGGAGCCCCGCATCTGGCTGATCGCCGGCCCCACGGCAAGCGGCAAGTCGGCGCTGGCGCTGCGGCTGGCCGAGACCCTGGGCGGCGAGATCGTCAACGCCGACTCCATGCAGCTCTATGCGGGGCTGCGGGTGCTCACCGCCGGACCTTCGCCGGAGGATACGGCCCGCGCGCCTCACCATCTGTTCGGCATGGTCGACCCGGCGGAGGGATGGTCGGTGGGCCGCTGGCTGCGGGCGGCGACCGAGGTCCTCGCGGACATCAGCACGCGCGGACGCCACGCCATCGTGGTCGGCGGCACCGGACTCTACTTCCGGGCGCTCACCCGCGGCCTGGCCGAGGTGCCGGACGTGCCGGCCGAGGCCCGGCGCGCGGCGGGGGCCGACTTCGAGCGCCTGGGCGAAACCGGCTTCCGCGAGCGCCTGGCCGCCCACGACCCGGCCGCCGCGGCCCGCATCGCGCCGGGCGACCGTCAGCGCCTGGTCCGCGCCTGGGAGGTCTGGGCCGCCACGGGCACTCCGCTCACCGACTGGCAGCGCACCGGCGATCCGGCGATCCCTGAGGGAAGCTGGACCGCTGCGGCGCTCGAGCCGCCGCGCGCGGCGCTCTACGCCCGCTGCGACGCGCGCCTGGACGCCATGGTCGCCGCCGGCGCGGTGGACGAGGTGGCCGCGCTCGTGGCCCGCGACCTGGCTCCCGACCTGCCGGCCATGAAGGCGGTGGGGGTGCGGGAGTTCGCCGCGCACCTCCGCGGGGAGGCGACCCTTGCCGAGGCCGTCTCCCGAGCCCAGCAGGAGACCCGCCGGTACGCCAAGCGCCAGATGACCTGGATGCGCGGCCAGATGGCCGGCTGGCCGCGCATCACGGCCGAGGACACCGGGGCGCAGTGGAGGCAGTTTATTGCGCTGGAACCCGTCTTGACGCCCACCTAGGAGCATGCGAAAGCCCTGATCCCGCAGTTTGGAAGAACACCCGTGCGCGATATTCTTGTACTCGTAGGGCGACCGTAGACGGACTGACGAACGCGTCAGGACCGACCGGTCGCTCGTAACCAGGCCCCCCGCGGGCCTTTTTTATTGCTCGAAACGCCCCGAAGGCTCTCCGCCATGACCGCCCACCAGACCATCGAAGCCGACACCCAGACCATCTCCGGCGCCGAGATCGTCGTGCGCGCCCTCCTCGACCAGGGCGTGGAGGTCCTGTTCGGCTATCCCGGCGGCGCCGTGCTGCCGATCTACGACGCCCTGTTCGCGGAGCCGCGCCTGCAGCACGTCCTGGTCCGCCACGAGCAGGGGGCGACCCACGCCGCCGAGGGCTATGCCCGCTCCACCGGCAAATGCGGCGTGGTGCTGGTGACCTCGGGGCCGGGCGCGACCAACGCCGTCACCGGCATCGTCGACGCCCTGATGGACTCCATCCCGATGATCGTCATCACCGGCCAGGTGGCGACCCACCTGATCGGCACCGACGCCTTCCAGGAGTGCGACACCATCGGGATCACCCGGCCCTGCACCAAGCACAACTACCTGGTGAAGGATGTCGCCGACCTGCCGCGGATCATCCACGAGGCGTTCCACATCGCCACCTCCGGCCGCCCGGGCCCGGTGGTCATCGACATTCCCAAGGACGTGCAGTTCGCCAAGGGCGCCTACCAGGGCCCCGCCGAGGTGAAGCACAGCCACAACTACGCCCCGCGCGTGAAGGGCGACGCGGGCCGCATCGCCGAGGCCGCGGCGATGATCGCCAAGGCTCGCCGGCCGATCCTCTACACCGGCGGCGGCGTCATCAACGCCGGCCCGCGCGCCTCCGAGCTGCTGCGCGAGCTGGCCGAGCTGACCGGCGCGCCGGTGACGTCGACTCTGATGGGGCTCGGCGCCTTCCCCGCCTCCAGCCGCCAGTGGCTGGGCATGGTCGGCATGCACGGATCGTTCGAGGCGAACAACGCCATGCACGACTGCGACGTCATGGTCGCCATCGGCGCGCGGTTCGACGACAGGGTGACCGGCCGCCTCGACGCCTTCGCGCCCACCTCGCGCAAGATCCACATCGACATCGACGCCTCCTCCATCGGCAAGAACGTCCGCGCCGACATCGGCATCGTCGGCGACGCGGCCTCGGTGCTCGAGGACCTGATCGCCGTCTGGAAGCAGCGGAAACTGAAGATGGACCAGCAGGCGATGGCCGACTGGTGGAAGGAGGTCGAGGCGTGGCGCGCGCGGGACTCGTTCCGCTACCGGCCCGACGCCAAGCTGATCAAGCCGCAGCATGCCATCCAGCGGCTGTACGAGCTGACCAAGGACCGGGACGTCTACGTCACCACCGAGGTCGGGCAGCACCAGATGTGGGCGGCCCAGTTCTACCACTTCCAGGAGCCCAACCGCTGGATGACCTCCGGCGGACTGGGGACCATGGGCTACGGCCTGCCGGCCGCGGTCGGCGTGCAGATGGCCCATCCGAAAAGCCTGGTCATCGACATCGCCGGCGACGCCAGCGTGCTGATGACCATGCAGGAGATGTCGACGGCCGTGCAGTACGAGCTGCCGATCAAGATCTTCATCCTCAACAACGAGTGGATGGGGATGGTGCGCCAGTGGCAGCAACTGCTGCATGGCGAGCGCTACTCGCACTCCTACTCGTCTTCCCTGCCCGACTTCGTGAAGCTGGCGGAGGCCTATGGCTGCGTCGGCCTGCGGGCCGAACATCCCGACGAGCTGGACGACGCCATCCGCGAGATGATCAGCGTCGACCGGCCGGTGATCTTCGACTGCCGGGTGACCAAGGAAGAGAACTGCTTCCCCATGATCCCCTCGGGCAAGGCGCACAACGAGATGATCATGGCCGAGGAGGCCCGCGACCTGGGCTCGATCATCGACGACGCCGGCAAGCGGCTGGTCTGACGGCGGTCATTCAACTGACGTCGCCGCCGGTCTAGGATGGGCGCCTCAGCCAAGGAGGCGCCCATGTCCGACCACGGCCGTTTCATCTGGTGCGAGCTGATGACGCCCGACGTCGCGGCGGCCAAGGCCTTCTACGTCCAGCTGCTGGGCTGGAGCCTGGAGGAGATGACCGGCGGCGACATGACCTACACCCTCGCCGGCCCCGGCCCCGCCATCGCCGGGATGATGGAGCTGCCGGACGACCTGAAGGCGGCGGGCGTGCCGCCCAACTGGACCGGCTATGTGGACGTGGACGACGTGGACGCGGCGGCCGAGAAGGCGAAGCAGCTCGGCGGGTCCGTGCAGGTCCCGCCGACGGACATCCCGGACATCGGCCGCTTCGCGGTGATCGCCGACCCCGGCGGGGCGGTGATCTCGATCATGACCCCCGCGCCGATGGAGGGCGGAGCGCCGATGCCGACGCCGGGCAGCCCCGGTACGGCCGGCTGGCGCGAGCTCTACGCGGCCGACCTGGAGAGCGCCTTCAGCTTCTATTCGGCGCTCTTCGGCTGGCGGAAGGACGATGACGTCGACATGGGGCCGATGGGCGTCTACCGCCTCTTCGCCAACCAGGACGGACAGGTGGGCGGGATGATGACCAAGCCCGCCGACTTCCCGGTCCCGGCCTGGCTCTACTACTTCGTCGTCGACGACATCGACGCGGGCGCGACGCGGGTGAAGGCCGGCGGCGGCCAGGTGCTCAACGGCCCGATGGAGGTGCCCGGCGGGGACTGGATCGTCCAGGCCGCGGATCCGCAGGGGGCGATGTTCGCCCTCATGGGCAAGAAGACCGCCTAGGCGCCGCACGAGCATCCATGTCCAAGACCACGCCCGCGACCCTGGCGCTGGATCGCGCGGGCGTGACCTACACGCTCGCCACCTACGCCTATGACCCCGGCGCCGACCGGGTGGGCCTGCAGGCCGCCGAAGCCCTGGGCGTCCCGCCCGGGGAGGTGCTGAAGACCCTGATGGTCCGCGCCGACGGGAAGCCGGCCTGCGTGATCCTGGCCTCCGACTGCGAGGTGGCCATGAAGAAGCTGGCGACGGCGCTCGGCGCGAAGTCCGCCGAGATGATGAAGCCGGCCGACGCCGAGCGGCTCACCGGCTACCGGGTGGGCGGGGTGAGTCCGTTCGGCCAGAAGAAGCCCGTCCCGACCGTCCTCGACGCCGCCGCGGCGGGCCTGGCCGAGGTGTTCGTCAACGGCGGCCAGCGCGGGCTGCAGGTGCGCCTCGCGCCCGCCGGGATCGTCCGCGCCACGGGCGCCATCGTGGCGCCTGTGACCTAGGTCACAGGCCGGGCCCCCGACGCGCCTTACCCATTGACCTCGGCGCTCCTGGGGAGGGGCGCCTGACAGTCACGTCAGTTCCTGGCTTCAACCCGTGCGTCCCGCGCGGACCTCCACGCGCGTGCGCAGCATCCAATGGGGAAACGGATGACAACGGGCAGCTACTGCTATTTCCGCAATGGCTACGAGTATATCGAGCACCCGATTGGCGACCGCGGCCGGATGGGCTACCGGCGCGACCGCGCCGAGCCCGAGGTATGGACGCACGCCGGCGCGGGGCTCTCGCGGCTCTGGTTCATGCAGGACTACGGCCAGATCGAGGGCGGCCACCCCGCCCGGCGAATGGTCAGCCTCGCCGCGGTGGACACCGCCGTCCCGGGCATGCCGGAGAACCCGGACAAGTACGCCTACTGGGCGCACGCGCCGCTGCTGCTGGGCGCCTTCCACGACGGCGAGGTGCGCCTCACCGGAACCGGCCCCGATCTCGTCGACGAGGCCCACGTCTGCTGGATCGCCGAGACCCTGGTCCTGCCCCTGCCCAACGGCCGGGGGACGGGGCTGGCCATGCGCTTCGAGTCCTGGGCCTTCCGCGGACGCCGCCTGGGCCACGAGCGGACCAGCCCCCTGGCCGCCAACGCCAGCCCCGTCCGTGACGGGCGCCTGATGACCCATGCCGAGGACGCGCCGCAGGCCTCCCGCGACTCCCTGTGGTGGCTGGAGCCGGCGGAGGTCCCGCACTCGGCGGGCGATATCCGGGTGGTCTGAGCTAGCCGTCCCGACGCGGCCGGATCGCGCCCACCCGTCCCAGCACCTCCGCCGGGATGTGGTAGCGCGCGATCAGTTCGCGGTGGTCGCAGACATCGCAGGCCTCGTGCTGGACGATCAGCCGCCAGGCCGCGTCCGCCGCCTCGTCGAGCCTTCGACTTCGCTCGGCCCCTTCGCCCCCGGCCGCCAGGGCGGCCAGCGCCGCCTCGAGCCGCCGTTCGCAGCGGGCGAGCCCGCCGTCCAGCTCTTCCAGGAGTTCGAAACGAAGCACCGCTTCGCCGGTGTCCACGTGCTGTGGCTCACTGAGGCCCTGCGGCATGCGGAGTGGGGACATGGGTCAACCCCTCGTTCGAGGACTTTCCGACGATACCACCGTTCTTCCGCCGCCGCGCGGCCCTCGCGGCGATTTGAGCGCGGACGGCTCAGCGCGCCCCGATCCGGTTCAGCACCTCGCGGGGAATGGCGTACTGTTCCACGATGGCCTGGCGATCGCGCAGGCCCATCACCTCGCGCTGCACCAGGAAGCCCCACACCGCGTCGGCGGCGGCCTTCAGCGCCTCGGCGCGCCCCTCTCCGCCAGGATGGTCCCGCAGCGCGGCGAGCGCGGCCTCCACCTTGCGCCCCGAGCGGCCGAGCGCATGCGCCTGCTCCTCCAGGAGTTCGTAGCGCAGCACGGCGTCGCCGGTCTCGACGCCGAGGCGGCGGATCAGGCTCTGGGGCATGCGAAGCGAGGACATCGGCCCCATGTTGGCGGCCGATGTCCTCGTGGCAAGCGTCGCCGGTCAGTCGCCGAAGGCCTCGGCCATGACCTCCTCGGCGGGACGCAGGGCGTAGGTCCGGCCGACGTCGACGCTCAGCGCCCGGTCGAGCTCCCAGCCGCTGCGGCCCACGTGCACGCCCATCAGGGCGAGTTCGCCAGCGATCGCGTCGCGGACCGGCTCGGGCACAGCCGCGTTGTCGGCCAGGCGCGCCTCCTCCAGCCGCCAGCCGAAGATGTGGTCGCGGGTGACCTCCACCACGCCCGCCGGCGGGCCCTCCCACAGGTAGTAGGCGGACCAGCCGGTCGCCGCGTGCGGCACGCGGTCGGCCAGGCAGTTGCGGAACCGCCGGGCGACCGCGCGGAGCTCCGCCTTGCTGCCGAGCGGCCGGAGCCTCGGGGTGCCGGGGTGCGGCGGAGCCAGGGGCTCGGGCGAGAGGTCGTCGCGGACCGCCTCGAACATCGCCCGGGCCGAGCCGGTCCGCGCCCAGCGCGCCGCCGCCGCCGTGGCCGCGGCCTCGCCGGAGCGGAGCCGCAGGGCGCCGTAGGCTTCGCGCAGGGCGCCGACGCCGTCCTCGGTGAGCTCGAGCGCCAGGTGCGCCGCCTCCCCCATCGGCTCCGGCAGCGCCGCGAGGCGCCGGACGACCCCGGCCTCGACGACCGCGGCGTGGCGCAGGGCCTTGGCGGCGCGCGGCGCGGCGAGCAGCCGCAGCAGGACCCGGTAGTCCTCGGCGGACCAGGCGACTTCCCCCATGCGGCCGAGCGCGCGCTCCAGCCCCGCCGGGGCCTCGCCCACGGCGGCCGGGATGGCGCGCCGCAGGCGCTCGCCCAGCAGCCGCTCATGCAGCGCCGGGTCGCGCCGGCCGAGCGCCAGAGCCAGGCACACGAGGTGGCGCCGCGCCGCCGGGGCGGTCACGAAGGCCGTGTGCGGCGCCGGCCACAGCCGGTCGACGGCGGACGCGAAGTCGCCGGCCACGAGGGTCAGGAGGGACGTCGGTCCTGCCCTCACGAGGGCGGGGGCGGTCCCTTGAGTCCGGTTGAACATCGGAGGCTCCCGTCGGGAGGCGCGGACGCGCCTCGTTCGGGAGCGGCCGCAGGATCAGATCGAGTGGGCGGGGCGCGCGGCGGCCGGTGGGACGAGGCGCGCAAAGGCGGTTCCGCGGACGCGGTCCCAACCTGTATCTGCGTTGCGCATCGTCATTCGGCGAACTCTCGTATCTGGAGCCGGCCGTTTCCCACGATCCGCCGGAGCCGCGCAAGGTCAAGCCTGTAGCCCGCTAACCATCCGCGGCCGGATGTGGCGCGGAGGCAACGCTCCGGTTGCGGCCGGCCGGCTCCTGTGACACCTCCTGCGGCAAGAGGAACAGACCCATGACCGACGCCCAGCCTGCCTCCGTGTACGACCTGGCCCATGACGAGGAGCCGGAGAGCCTGGCCACCTTCGCGGTGCTGGTGGACAACGAGCCAGGGGTGCTGCACCGGCTGGTCGGGCTGTTCGCCGCGCGGGGCTACAACATCGAGAGCCTCACCGTCGCCGAGACGGACCGGAAGGCGCACACCAGCCGCGTCACCATCGTCACCCGCGGCACCCGCCAGGTGCTGGGCCAGATCGAGGCCCAGCTGGAGAAGATGGTCTCCACCCGCCACGTGCAGGACATCACCCGCGATCCGCACGGCCTGGAACGCGAGCTCGCCCTGGTGAAGGTGCGCGGCACGGGGCCGGACCGGGTCGAGGCGCTGCGCGTCGCCGACATCTTCCGGGCCCGGGTGATCGACACCACCCACGAAAGCTTCGTCTTCGAGGTCACCGGGGCGCCGTCGAAGATCGACAGTTTCATCGACCTCATGCGGCCGCTGGGCCTGGTGGAGGTCTCGCGCACCGGCGTGCTGTCGATCCAGCGCGGCGTCGAGGTCTTCTAGGGAACCGCCTCCCGGCGGTAGGATGTTTCGCGGGCGGGGGCCGGCTTCTTGAAGGAGACCGCCCGCGTGCGCGCCGCCTGCCTCGCCATCGCCCTCGTGACCGCCGCCACGGGCGCCCTGCCCGCCCAGGCGCAGCTGTTCGGCTTCCGCCGCACGCCGCAGGGCCAGGTCCCCGTCGCGCCCGCGCCGGAGAACCTGCCGCCGCACGAGGCCGCCATCTGGCCCTTCCCGCCGCCCGACCCGAAGACCTGGTGGGACGACAAGTGGCCGAAGGCCGCCGAGGCCGCCGATCCGCTGGGCGGTCGCCGCCTCGGCCGCGGCGAGCGGACCGTGGCCATCGACAACGGCGTCGACGCCTCCACCTACCGCCTGTGGGGACTGATGCCGCTGCAGTGGCAGGTCCTGCGCGGCCAGGAGATGATCCTGGAACTGTGGGTCCGCCCCTCCCAGAGCGTTCGCCAGAGCGTGGTGCGGGTGACGGTGCGGCGCGACGGCGACGCCTTCGTCCAGGCCCGCGCGGGCCTCGCCTGCTGCGAGGCCGGCATCGCCCGGCGGGTCGGCTTTGACCGCCAACTGCCCGAGGGTTCGGCCGAGCGGTTCCTGGCTCTGCGCCGGCATCCCATGTGGGCTTCCCGGCGCGAGGTGCGGGTTCAGGAGGGCGGCGGGGCCACGGAAGCGGTCTGCGTGGAGGGAACCTCCTACGACCTGACCCTGGTGGTGCCCGGCCGCTCGGTGGCGTTGCGCCGGGCCTGCGACAGCGCCGAGATCGGTCAGGTCGCCGACGCCATCGAGCCGGTGCTGGGCGCCGCCCTGGGCCACGAGCCCCGCTTCGACGTGATCTTCCCCGGCGGAGCCGACTATTCGTCCGCACGGCGGATGCACGAAGGCCTGCTGCGGGACGGTGGGACCCTGAAGCCCGATCCCGACGCCCGCCCGCAGGCTCCGGCCTTCGAGCCGCCGCCGGAGATCGCCGAGCCTACGTCGCCTGCGCCTGAGCCTGCGCCCCGGCCATGACCCGGCGGCGCACCACGGCCCGGACGGTGGCGTACTGGATGGCGAACAGGGCGAGCTTGGAGGCCATCGGGAAGGTGGCCTTGTAGAGCGGCCAGTGCTCGGGAGCCCAGACCGCGACCACCAGGTTGGCCGCGGCGCTGAACGCCATCAGCCCCGCCCAGACGTAGCCGAACACCACCATGGTCCGCTCGCCGTGGCCGGCGGCGATGGGCGGCATGTAGCGCAGCATCCAGCCCGGCTTCAGCATCACCGCGGCGACGATCAGGTAGATCAGCGACGGCTTGGCCATCAGGAAGCGGGGGTCCTGGAAGAACAGGCTGGCCGTGCCGAACACCAGGACCAGGCCGAGGCTCGCCCATTGCAGGGGCGCGATGGACTTCCCGAGCAGCTTCCAGAGGACGACGTGGGCGACTCCGAAGCCGATGGCCCAGAGCGTGGCGGTGACGGCGTCGGCCCCGAGCGCCAGGAGGGCGGCGAAGAACAGGCTGGAGGCCAGGTCGTTGAACAGCGGGCGGGCGGCGTAGGCGAGGTTTCGCATCGGGGAAAACTCCAGGGAAATCCGATGCGTGCGAGTGTGGCGGCGCAGCGGCCAAGCCGTGAGTCCGCTGGCGAAGCCCGCGCCGCCGTTCACGCAGACGGCGCCGCCGTCCACGCTTCGCCAACGGCGAAAACGGCCGGTGGGGTCTTCAAATCCTAACCCTTGGTCCCTATATTCCTCTGCGTCGGGTTCGCCCGACTATGGAGATAAACGCGCACGAAATAAGCGGACTGGACCCGGGTGCGATTCCCGGCGGCTCCACCAAAATCCTTCCGGGTTATCGCCGGGAAGCCAGTTTCTGGCTTTGGAAGTATGGGGCCGATCAGCATCGACAGACGTGTAAAGGTGTTGCTTTCTCTCGGCCTGACCCACCGCTTCGGGTCTTTAAACTAAATGCGAACGATAACTTCGCTGAGGAAGTCCGCCTCGCCGCGTAATGCGGTGCGGTAGAAATCCGACCTAAGTCCTGGGGGTTCAGATCCTCAGGCGGGGCCCGGAGGGCGCCTGGCAACAGAAGCCCTCCACCTAATTCCGACTTCGCTGGCGCCCTCCATCCCCAGCGAGCAAATTGGGGGCGCCTGGCAACAGAAGCCCTCCACCTAATTCCGGAAGGCGGCTCCCCCGCGGGGCCGCCTTCTTTGCACCCGGGCCCTTGCGCCGCCTTGCGCGTTCTGGCTCACACGCTACCTTTCGCAACTGCGTAAAGTTTCGGAGCCCCCATGGCCCAGGACCCGCCGGCCCAGGACCTGATGCACTACGAGGCGCTGGCCCAGGACGCCCTGCGCGGCGTCGTGAAGGCTGCGTTGAAGCGGGCCGCCGCGCCCGAGGGGCTGCCCGGCGCGCACCACTTCTACATCACCTTCAAGACCGACGCGGCCGGCGTCTCCGGCCCCGCCGACCTGCTGGGCAAGTACCCGGACGAGATGACCATCGTCCTGCAGCACCAGTACTGGGACCTGGCGCCCGGCGAAACCTTCTTCTCGGTGACCCTGCAGTTCGGCGGCCAGCCGAAGCGGCTATCGATCCCCTACGCCGCGGTGACCCGGTTCTACGACCCCTCGGTCCAGTTCCTGCTGCAGTTCGAGCCGCCGCCGGCCGCCGCGCCGGAGGCCAAGGCCGCGCCCCTGCCCGCGCCGGCCGAGGCCGCCGCGCCCGCGCCAGCCGCCGAGGGCGAGGCCAAGATCGTGTCCCTGGACCAGTTCCGGAAGAAGTGAGCCCGCGGATGAGCGACGCCCCCACCGCGGACACCCTGACCGACGACGACATCCTGCAGCGCTTCCTGCGCACCAGGAACCAGCCCACCGGCTCGCAGACGCTCGGCTTCCGCATGGTCGCCGTGAGCCAGGCCGAGCGCAGCGTGGAGGTCGAGTTCGACGCCCGCGCCGAACTGCTGCTCAACCCCATGAAGCAGATCCAGGGCGGCTACCTCTGCGCCATGCTGGATGAGTGCATGAGCGTGGCCTGCATGGTCGCGTCCGGGATGACGGCCGTCGCCCCGACTCTGGAGATGAAGACCAGCTTCTTCCGGCCCGGCATGCCCGGGAAGATCAAGGGGATCGGACGGGTGGTGAAATGGGGCCGGCAGGTCGCCTTCACCGAGGGCGAGCTCTATGACCCGGACGGGCGGCTGCTCGCCAAGGCGACGGGGACGGCGATCCCCACGCCGTTCGCCAACTACAAGAAATGACCCTGGGGCTGTCCCGGCTGGTTGTGCTCCTCGCGGGCCTCTGGCTCGGGACGGCGCCGGCCGCCCAGGCCGGCTCCTTCTCCGATTGGGCCGCCGTCGTGGTGGCGGGCGACTGGCGCGCCCACAACGGAGGCCCCACCGAAACCTTCGACAACGCCCGCCGCGACGTGGCCCAGACGCTCGAGCGGGCGGGCTTCCAGCGCGAGAACCTGCGCCAGTTCTCGGTGCGCCCCGAGCGCTACCGGGACAGCCGGCCGGAGAAGTCGGATCTGGCGGCGATCTTCGCCTCGATGAGCGACCTGACCGCCCGCGCAACCGGCGGCTGCCTGGTCTATCTCACCTCGCATGGCGACCCGAGCGGGGTCCTGGTGGACACGCGGGTGCTGCCGCCGGGCGTGCTCGCGGCCATGGTGGACCGCACCTGCGGCCAGCGGCCGACGGTGGTGGTGATCTCCGCCTGCTTCTCCGGCGTCTTCGTCCCGGCGCTGGCCGCGCCGAACCGGATGGTGCTCACGGCCGCGCGGCGCGACCGCAGCTCCTTCGGCTGCGGCGAGGCGGACAAGTACCCCTATTTCGACGACTGCTTCCTGCAGTCCGCGCCCCAGGCCCGGGACTTCGCGGGCCTCGGCCGGGCGGTCCAGGCCTGCGTCGCCGAGCGCGAGCAGAAGGAGGGCATGAAGCCACCGTCGGAGCCCCAGCTCTGGGTGGGCGCGGCGCTGCGCCCGCTGTTGCCGCTCTACGCCTTCACACCGACGCCCAGCGCGCCGGCCCGGACGCTCGCCACCAGCCCCTGACCCCGGCGGCGTGTGACGGCGAAACTGACGCGCCCTCGGCGACTTTGAGGGACTCACTTTGCGCCCTACACCTGGGCAAGGTTCCATAAAATCAAAGTCGAGACGGGGTTTCCTTGAAGCGGTCCATCGTCAAAGCCGCCGTCGCCGCGCTGGCCCTGCTCATCGCCGCGCCGGCCGCCGTCGCCCAGGATCCGGCGCCCGCGCCCGCCGCGCCCCCGCCGGCCGTCGACCTGCCCGAGGCGCCCGTCCCCTACACCACGATCCGCCCGCAACGACGCCCGCAGTCGAAGGCCGCGAGCCGCCCGCCCGCCGCCGCAGCGGCCGGCTCGACCGCCGCAGCCGCCGCGACGACCGCCGCTCCGGCGCCGGCCGGTCCGGCCGTCGCCGGAGCCGTGCCCACCCTGGCCGGCCAACCCACGAACGTCGCGGGCGCGCGCCTCTCCGCCGGCCAGGCCCTGCCGCCAGCCGAACTGGAAGCCTTCGTCGACGGCATGGTCAGGGACGCCATGGGCCGCGAACACATCGCCGGCGTCACCGTCTCGGTGGTGCAGAACGGCCAGGTGGTGCTGAAGAAGGGCTACGGCTTCGCCGACCTCGATCCGCGCCGGCCGGTGGACCCGGACCGCACCCTGTTCCGCATCGGCTCGATTTCCAAGACCTTCACCTGGATCGCCCTGATGAAGGAGGTGGAGGCCGGCCGCATCCGCCTGACGGCGCCGATCAACCTCTACCTGCCGGAGAAGGTGCGGGTCCGCGACCAGGGCTACCAGCGCGACGTCCAGGTGCAGAACCTGATGGACCATTCCCCCGGCTTCGAAGACCGCGCGCTGGGCCACCTGTTCGAGGGTGATGCCGGCCGCGTCCGCCCGCTCGAGCTCTACCTGCGCCAGGAGCGGCCCCGCCGCGTGGCCGCGCCGGGCGTGGTCTCCACCTATTCCAACTATGGCGTCGGCCTCGCCGGCCAGGCCGTCACCTACGTCAGCGGCAAGCCGTTCGAGCAGCAGGTCGAGGACGAGATCTTCACACCGCTCGGCATGAGCCGGACCACCTTCCGCGAGCCCTACCCCGCCAAGCGCGGCCTGCCGGCGCCGATGCCCGCGGCGCTCGCCGCCGACGTCTCGGACGGTTACCGCTGGACTCCCGCGGGCTTCGAGCGCCGCGGTTTCGAGTACGTGAGCCAGATCGCGCCGGCCGGCGCCGCCTCCTCCACGGCCGGCGACATGGCCCGCTACATGATCGCCCTCTTAAACGGCGGTCAACTGAACGGGGTGGCGATCTACAGCCCGCGCACGGCCCAGGCGTTCCGCACGCCGCTGCGCCCGACGCCCGCCGGGATCAACGGCTGGGCCCACGGCTTCATGATCTACAGCCTGCCGGGGGGCTACCGCGGCTTCGGCCACGGCGGCGACACCATCTTCTTCCACTCCAACATGGTGACGGTCCCGGCGCTCAACCTCGGCATCTTCATCTCCACGAACACCGAGACCGGCGCCCAGCTCGCCGCGCGGTTCCCGGACCGGCTGGTGCGCGCGTTCTACGCCGCGCCCCACACCTTCCCGCGCCCCGGCTCGCCCGAACTGGTCCGGCAGGCGGGCGCCTTCACCGGCTACTATCTGACCAGCCGCCGGGCCTATTCCGGGCTCGAGGGCTTCGTCACCTCGCTGATCGGCGGCGGCCAGGTCTCGGTCACCGACGAGGGCCGGCTGGTGACCGGCGCCGGCGAGGGCGTGCGCGCCTGGGTGCCCGACGGGCCGCTCTCGGAGGGCCGGTTCGTGGCCGTCGACGGCGACCAGCGCATCGCCTTCGTCATGCGCGGCGGCAAGGCCACGGGCTACCTGCCGAGCTTCGGCGGGGCGCGCATGGAGCGCGCGCCGTTCTGGCGCAGGCCGCCGGTGCTCGCCGTCCTCGCCGTCCTGACCGCCATGGCCGCGCTCGCCACCCTCGGCGGCATCTTCCTGCGCAACCGCCGGGAGTTCCGCGAGAACGCCATCCAGGCCCGTGCGGCTCTGGTGCAGAACATCCAGGCCGGCCTGTGGCTGATCTCCATGGCGCTGCTGGCGATGTGGGCGACCAAGGCCGGCGACCTGTCGCAGATCATCTACCGCTGGCCGGGCGCCCTGCTGATCACCGCCTCGGCCTGCGCCCTCGTGGCCGCCGCGCTGACCCTGACCACCCTCGTCGCCCTGCCGGCGATCTGGCGCGGCGGACGGCGGGTGGATTCCTGGACCCACCTGCGCAAGGCCTTCTTCACCGTCACCGTCCTGGTCTACGCAACCTTCTCGGTGGTGCTCGCCCTGTGGGGGGCGCTCAGCCCCTGGAGCGGCTAAGCCTGTTAACACCTGGTCGTCAGGACGCCCGTCGCCGAACTCGGCGGCGGGCGTTTTCTTGTGCGGAAACAATTGCCTGCGCGGAATGTCGCAGGGGCCCGTGATCCGCCCTCGGAAGGACCTTCTTAAAGCCCCGTTTACCAAGACCCCGGTAATTCTTGCCTAGCGGCGGGGCGGCCTGATTTGCGCGCCGCCCTGGGGTTTGGGTTGGGGGAAAGACGCGCTTGAACCAGTTCATGGCGGCGCTTCAGCGATTCGGGATCGGCAGGCTCGCCGCCATCCTCGGCATCGGCGCCGGCGTGGCCGCCGTGCTCGTCGCCGTGACCATGAACCTGGGCGAGCCCAAGGCGCTGCTCTACTCCAACCTCGACCTCAAGGAAGCTGGCTCGATCACCGCCGCCCTCGAGCAGGGGGGCGTGAAGTACGAGGTGAAGGGCGACGGCTCCACGATCCTGGTGCCGCGCGACCAGGTGGCCTCCACTCGCCTGATGCTGTCGTCCAAGGGCCTGCCGACCGCGGGCTCGGTGGGCTACGAGATCTTCGACGAGGCCAATGCGCTGGGTCAGACCGACTTCGTCCAGCAGCTCAACCGCCAGCGCGCCCTGGAGGGCGAGCTGGCCCGCACCATCCGCAGCCTCAACGGCGTCACCTCCGCGCGCGTCCACCTGGTGCTGCCGAAGCGCCAGCTTTTCGACGAGGAAGGCGACAAGCCGTCGGCCTCGGTGAACATCGGGGTGGGCGGGCGCGAGCCGACCGCCGAGCAGGTGCGCGCGATCCAGAACCTGGTGTCGGGCGCCGTGCCCAACCTGAAGCCGGACCGCGTCACCGTCGTCGACCAGCACGCCAAGACCCTGTCCGGCGGCGAGACCGGCATCGCCGCCGAGGCCGACGGCCGCAAGACCGAGGTCGAGCAGCGCATCGCCAAGCAGGTGAAGGCCCTGGTCGAGGGCGTGGTCGGGCCCGGCAAGGCGCGGGTCAACGTCACGGCCGACCTGGAGCTCGCCCGCGTCACCGTCCAGCAGGAGACCTACGATCCCGACGGCCAGGTGATCCGCTCCGAATCCACCACCGACGAGAACGCCCGCGAGAACGAGCCGGAGACCACCGGCGAGGTCTCCGCCGCGGCCAACATCCCGGGCGGCATGGGCGGCGACGCCGGCCGCAACTCGTCCGCCTCGGGCCGGCAGGAATCGACCACCAACTACGAGATCTCCAAGACGATCCGCACCGAGGTGCAGGAGCCCGGCCAGGTGAAGCGGCTCTCCGTCGCGGTGGCCGTCGACGGCGTCACCGCCCCCGGCCAGGACGGCCGCCCCGGCGCCTACACGCCCCGCAGCGCGGAGGAGATGCAGCGCATCGAGCAGCTGGTCCGCACCGCCGTGGGCTTCAGCCAGGACCGCGGCGACCAGGTCAGCGTCATCAACGTCCGCTTCCCCTCCGACGTCGATCCCGCCGGCGTCGAGGCGGCCAACCCGCTGATGGGCTTCGACAAGAACGACATCATGCGCGCCGCCGAACTGGGCGTGTTGGCGATCGTGGCCATGCTGATGATGTTCTTCATCGTCCGGCCGCTGCTGCGCGGGGCCCTGGGCGGCGGGGGCGGCGGCGGCGGCATGCCCGCCCTCGCCGGCCCGCAGGTGACCCGCATGGTGACCACCGCGGACGGGCAGCAGATGCAGATCTCCGGCGACGGCGCGCCGAACCTCGCCCTGCCCGGCCCCATGGGCGACCTCGAGCAGAAGATCGACATCGCCCGCATCGAGGGCCAGGTGAAGGCCTCCTCGATCAAGCGCGTCTCGGAGTTCGTCGAGAAGCACCCGGAGGAGTCGGTCTCGATCCTCCGTAGCTGGCTGCACGAGACCGCCTGATGGCCAAGGGCAAGACAGTCGACGTCGCCGCGCGGCTCACCGGACCGGAGAAGGCCGCGGTCATCCTGCTGGCGCTGGGCGAGGAGCACGCCCAGGTCTGGAAGCAGCTCGACGAGGACGAGATCAAGGAGATCTCGCAGGCCATGGCCAGCCTCGGCACCGTCTCGTCGCAGGCGGTGGAGGATCTCCTGGTGGAGTTCGTCTCCGGCGTCGCCGGCACGGGCGCCCTGATGGGCTCCTTCGAGCAGACCCAGAAGCTGCTCGCCTCGATCATGCCGAGCGACAAGGTCGACCAGCTCATGGAGGAGATCCGCGGCCCCGCGGGTCGGACCATGTGGGACAAGCTCGGCAACGTGAACGAGGCCGTGCTCGCCAACTACCTGAAGAACGAATACCCGCAGACGGTCGCGGTGGTGCTCTCGAAGGTGAAGTCGGACCACGCCGCGCGCGTGCTGGCCGCCCTGCCGGAAGACTTCGCGCTGGAGTGCGTCAACCGCATGCTGCGCATGGAACCGGTGCAGCGCGAGATCCTCGACAAGATCGAGCAGACGCTGCGCACCGAGTTCATGTCGAACCTGGCCCGCACCTCCAAGCGCGACAGCCACGAGATGATGGCCGACATCTTCAACGCCTTCGACCGCCAGACCGAGGCGCGCTTCATCACCGCCCTGGAAGAGCGCAACCGCGAGGCGGCCGAGCGCATCCGCGCCCTGATGTTCGTCTTCGAGGACCTGTCCAAGCTCGACCCGGGCGGCGTCCAGACCCTGCTGCGCGCGGTCGACAAGGACCAGCTCGCGCTGGCCATGAAGGGCGCCTCCGACACCCTGCGCGAGATGTTCTTCTCCAACATGTCCGAGCGGGCGGCGAAGATCATGCGCGAGGACATGGAGACCATGGGTCCGGTCCGCCTGCGCGACGTCGACCAGGCGCAGATGGCCATGGTGCAGGTGGCCAAGGACCTCGCCGCCAAGGGCGAGATCATGCTCGCCGGCAACGGCGGCGACGATGAGCTGGTGTACTGATGACCGGCTCCCTTCCCAAGTTCAGCTTCGACACCGAGTTCGACGAGGGCGGCGCCGTGGCCTACCAGGCGCCGCGCCCGAAGACCGCCTTCACGCCGGAGGAGGTCGAGGAGATTCGTCAGCAGGCCTATGCGGACGGCGAGAAGGCCGGTCTGCAGAGCGTCAACGCCGCCCAGGCCCGCGCCATGGCCGAGGTCGCCGCCGCCTGCCGCCAGGCGCTGCCGAAGCTGGCCGAGGTGGCCCACTCGCACCGGGTGGGTTCGGCCAACCTGGCGCTGGCCTGCGCCCGCGCCATCGCCGACGCCGCCCTCTCCCGCTTCCCCGAGGCCCCGCTGCAGGCGGCCATGGAGAGCCTGGCCCGGGAGATCGAGACGGCGCCGCGCCTCGTCGTCGCCGTGCGGCCGGAGATGGCCGGGCACGTCCAGGAGAAGCTGGGCAACACCGCCGCGGCCGTGGGCTTCCCCGGCGCCGTGCAGGTGCGCACCGAGCCGGCGCTCTCGCCCTACGCCTTCACCCTCGACTTCGGCGACGGCTCGGCCGCCTTCGATCCCGAGGCCGCCGCCCAGCGCGTGACCGAGGCCCTGGAGGCGGCGCTGGCCGCCGAGGGCCTGCACGCCGAACCCCTGATCCCCGGAAGCGAAGGCTAGACGGCCATGTCCGAGAACGACCTGAGGCTCGACGAATTCGCCCCCGGCGAAGGCCCCCTGCCCGAGAACGTGGGCGGCGAGGACAAGACCGCCACCGACCTGGCGCCGGTCTTCGACGTACCGGTGAACATCTCGGCGGTGCTCGGCCGGGCGAGCCTTTCCGTCTCCCAGCTGCTGGAACTGGCCCAGGGCAGCGTCCTGGAGCTCGACCGCAAGGTCGGCGAGGCCATCGACATCTATGTGAACAACCGCCTGGTCGCCCGGGGCGAGGTCGTCATCGTCGACGAGCGCCTGGGCGTGACCATGACCGAAATCATCAAGGACGGCGACGCGGCGGCCTGAAGGCCGGCGTGATTGACTGAAGGAGACTACCCATGCGGCTTCTGGTCGTCGGAAGACTGAACGGACAGCTCTCAACCGCCGTGAAGATGGCGATGAGCGCAGGCGCCAAGGTGAGCCATGTGGAGAGCATCACCCAGGCGACCCACGCGCTCCGCGCCGGCCAGGGTGCCGACCTGCTGATGGTCGACTACGAGCTCGACATCGCCGCCCTGATCGCGGCCAACGAGGCCGAGCGGATCCGGGTGCCGGTGGTGGCCTGCGGCATCGGGGCCGACGCCATCGGCGCCGCGGCGGCGATCAAGGCCGGGGCCAAGGAGTTCATCCCGCTGCCACCGGACGCCGAGCTGATCGCCGCCGTCCT
Source organism: Phenylobacterium sp. (assembly GCF_036821595.1). Taxonomy (GTDB): domain Bacteria; phylum Pseudomonadota; class Alphaproteobacteria; order Caulobacterales; family Caulobacteraceae; genus Phenylobacterium. Next base: position 73,643 of record NZ_DAISJG010000008.1, on the reverse strand, counting down.
GGCCGCGGTTTCCGACGACAACCGCCCGATGGTGGTCACAGACCCCTCGATGCACGCGGTCATCGCCCTCGCCGACCAGGTGGCCCCCTCCGACGCCTCGATCCTCATCACCGGGGAGAGCGGCGTCGGCAAGGAGGTCATCGCCCGCTACGTGCACCAGAAGTCGCGCCGGGCGTCCAAGCCGTTCATCTCGGTCAACTGCGCCGCCATCCCGGAGAACCTGCTGGAGAGCGAGCTGTTCGGCCACGAGAAGGGCGCCTTCACCGGCGCCGTCGCCCGCCGGATCGGCAAGTTCGAGGAAGCCAACGGCGGCACCCTGCTGCTGGACGAAATCTCCGAGATGGACGCGCGCCTGCAGGCCAAGCTGCTGCGCGCCATCCAGGAGCGGGAGATCGACCGGGTCGGCGGCGCCAAGCCGGTGAAGGTGGACATCCGCATCCTCGCCACCTCCAACCGCGATCTCGCCCAGGCGGTGAAGGACGGCACCTTCCGCGAGGACCTGCTCTACCGCCTGAACGTCGTGAACCTGCGCATCCCCTCGCTGCGCGAGCGCCCGGCCGATGTCACCGCGCTGGCCGAGCACTTCATCAAGAAGTACGCCGCCGCCAACGGGGTGCCCGAGCGGCCGCTGTCGGCCGAGGCCCGCCGGCGCCTGGCCCTGCACCGCTGGCCCGGCAACGTGCGCGAGCTGGAGAACGCCATGCACCGCGCGGTGCTGCTCTCCAACGGCCCGGAGATCGAGGAAGGCGCCATCCGCCTGCCCGACGGCCAGCCGCTGGCCGCCGCCGACCCGGCGACCCGCACCGCCCAGGCCGCCTCCTTCGCCGCCGAGAGTGCCAGCCGCGCCTTCGTCGGCCAGACGGTGGCCGCCATGGAGCAGCAGCTGATCCTCGACACCCTGGAACACTGCCTGGGCAACCGCACGCACGCGGCGAACATCCTGGGCATCTCCATCCGGACGCTGCGCAACAAGCTGAAGGAATACACCGAGGCCGGCGTGTCCGTGCCCGCCCCGCAGATGGGCGCGAGCGCGGCCTAAGCACCGATGTCGGACACGGGGGTCACAGGCCAGGCGACGGGATCGCCGATCAACGCCCGCGAGGTGTGGGGCTGGATCGCGCGCGGCGAAGTCGCGCTGGCGATCGGCATCGCCGCGGTCATCGTCATCCTCATCCTGCCGATCCCGGCCTTCCTGCTGGATCTGTTCCTGGCCATCTCGATCACCAGCTCCGTGCTGATCCTGATGACCTCGCTGCTGATCAAGCGGCCGCTGGAATTCACCGCCTTCCCGACCGTCCTGCTGGTGGCGACCCTCTACCGGCTGGGCCTCAACATCGCCTCCACCCGCCTGATCCTCGGCCACGGGCACGAGGGCGTGCACGGCGCGGGCAAGATCATCGAGGCCTTCGGCAACCTGATGATGGGCGGCAGCTTCATCATCGGCCTCGTGGTGTTCGCCATCCTGGTGCTGGTGAACTTCGTGGTCATCACCAAGGGTTCGGGACGGATCGCCGAGGTGGCGGCCCGCTTCACCCTCGACGCCATGCCCGGCAAGCAGATGGCCATCGACGCCGACCTGTCGGCGGGCCTGATCGACGACACCGAGGCCAAGAAGCGCCGCAAGGAGCTGGAGCAGGAGAGCACCTTCTTCGGGGCCATGGACGGCGCCTCGAAGTTCGTGAAGGGCGACGCCGTCGCCGGCCTCATCATCGTCGCCATCAATGTGATCGGCGGCATCCTGATCGGCGTGATCCAGCACAAGGTGCCGGTCGGCCAGGCCTTCTCGACCTACACCATCATGACCATCGGCGACGGCCTGGTCAGCCAGATCCCGGCCCTGATCATCTCCATCGCCGCGGGCTTCCTGGTCTCGAAGTCCGGCGTCGAGGGCTCCGCCGACAAGGCTCTGGTCGCCCAGCTGGCGATGAACCCCGTCAGCCTCGGCATGGTGGCGGCCTCGGCCGGCGTCATCGCGCTCATCCCGGGCATGCCGCTGATCCCCTTCGCGCTCATCTCGGTCGCGGCGGGCATCCTCGCCTGGCGACGCTCGATCCGCGGACAGCCGCCCCAGCCGGTGGAGATCGCCCCCGCCGAACAGGTCGAGGAGGTCGAGGAGCCGATCGGCCAGACCCTGGCCATCGACGAGATCAAGATCGAGCTGGGCTACGGCCTGCTGGGCCTGATCAACGACCTGGAGGGCCGCCGGCTCACCGACCAGATCAAGGCGCTGCGCCGCACGCTCGCGGCCGATTTCGGCTTCGTCATGCCGAGCGTGCGGATCCTCGACAACATGCGCCTGCCCTCGCAGGGCTACTGCATCCGCATCAAGGAGATGGAGGCCGGCGCCGGCGAGGTGCGGCTGGGCCAGCTCATGGCCATGGACCCGCGCGGCGGCCAGGTGGAGCTCCCCGGCGAACACATGCGCGAGCCGGCGTTCGGCCTGCCCGCCACCTGGATCGACGAGAACCTGCGCGAGGAGGCCACCTTCCGCGGCTACACCATCGTCGATCCCGCGACCGTGCTCACCACGCACCTGACCGAGATCCTCAAGGAGAACATGCCGGACCTGCTCTCCTATGCAGAGGTCCAGAAGCTCCTGAAGGAGCTGCCGGCCGAGCAGAAGAAGCTGGCCGACGACCTGATCCCCTCGGTGGTCACCGCCACCACGGTGCAGCGCGTGCTCCAGGCCCTGCTGCGCGAACGCATCTCCATCCGCGACCTTCCGTCGATCCTGGAGGGGATCGGCGAGGCCGCGCCGCACACCGCCTCGGTCACCAACCTGGTGGAGCAGGTCCGCACGCGCCTCGCCCGCCAGATCTGCTTCGCCAACCGCGGCGACGACGGGGCGCTGCCCATCGTCACCCTGTCGCCGGAATGGGAGTACGCCTTCGCCGACGCCCTGGTGGGCCAAGGCGAGGAGAAGCAGCTCGCCCTGCCGCCCTCGCGCCTGCAGGAGTTCATCCGGGCGGTCCGCGACACCTTCGAACGCGCCGCGCTCTCCGGCGAGACCCCGGTCCTGCTCACCAGTCCGACGATCCGGCCCTACGTCCGCTCGATCATCGAGCGCTTCCGCGGCCAGACCCCGGTGATGAGCCAGAACGAGATCCACCCCCGCGCCCGCCTGAAGACCGTCGGGACGATCTAGCCGGCGGACCAAGCGTCGCGCCTTGGCCGACGTCTGGCCCGTTGCGACCGGGCCCTGCGGCTGGTAGCGGTTCACCCCTGCGGAGCGTTCGAAGCTCCGGCGAGTCTTGGGAATCGGATGCGGCGAACTCTCAAAAGACCTCAGGGCGCCGGCGCGGCGGTCCTGTGGGACCTGCTCACCTTCGAGAAGCTGATGACCAACTCGGTCATCCATCTGATCTACTGGGCGGGCCTGGGCGTGATCGCGCTGGGCGCGTTCGGCTCGATCGGGGCCGCCGTGGGCGTCGCGATCCGCGAGTCCAGCATCTTCGGCGTGCTGCTGGCGATCCCGGTTCTGGTCGGCGGGCTTCTGGTGATCGGCGCGCTGGCGCTGCTGTGGCGCTCGTTCTGCGAGTTCTACGTGGCGATCTTCAAGATCAGCGAGGATCTCAGCGTCCTGCGCAAGGACGTGGAAGCCGAGCGCGCCCGCCAGGCCCAGCCGAGGGCCTGACGCCCGGAGCCGGGGCCGGCCTCAGCGCCCGCCGCCGGCCTTCCTCAAGCCCAGCTCGTCCATCGCCGCGGATTCCACCTTGGCCTGGACCTTGAGCTCCATGAGCCGCGCCTGCTCGGCGATCTGCTCGTACTTCTTCTGCTCCTCGAAGGCCTGGGCCAGCGCGTCGCGCGCTCCGGCTTCCTCGGCCATGATGATCTCGATCTCGCACTGGATTTGCTGCTTGCGGCCCTTCAGGGCGTCGAGGAAGCGCAGCAGGTCACCGCTCGTCGAGGGGTCGGCCTGGGCCGCTTCCGCCTCGCCCTGGGCGAACAGCATGGCCAGCCGCATCTCGGCCTGGCGCCGGCGGTCGCCGATCTCCGCCAGTCGCTTCTGCAGCACCTCCACCTCGTAGGTGGAGAGCTTGATCAGGGATTTCGCCCAGCTCATGCGGCCTCATTCAGGATCTGGGAGAGCTGGGCGAAGGACGCCTCGAGGCCGGTCGCCTCGTCGGGGCTCTGGGACAGGAAGGCCTCGAGGGCCGGGTTGAGCTGGATCGCGCGGTCCACGTCGGGATCGGCGCCGGCGCGGTAGGCGCCGATGCGGATCAGCTCCTCCATGTTCGAATAGGCCGACAGCGACCGGCGGGCGGCGGTGACGATCTCCCGCTCGTGCGGCAGGTGGCAGCCCGGCATGGTCCGGCTGATCGACTTCAGGACGTTGATCGCCGGGAAGCGGCCGCGCTCGGCGATCGCCCGCTCCATCACGATGTGGCCGTCGAGGATGCCTCGGACCGCGTCGGCGATCGGCTCGTTGTGGTCGTCCCCGTCCACCAGGACGGTGAACAGGCCGGTGATCGGGCCGGCCTGGGTCCCGTCGGGCCGGATCGGCCCGGGACCCGCGCGCTCCAGCAGCTTCGGCAGCTCGGTGAAGACGGTGGGGGTGTAGCCCTTGGTGGTCGGCGGCTCGCCCGCCGCCAGGCCGATCTCGCGCTGGGCCATGGCGAAGCGGGTGACCGAGTCCATCAGGCACAGGACTTCCATGTCCTGGTCGCGGAAGAACTCGGCGATGGCCAGGGTCATGTAGGCCGCCTGGCGGCGCTTGAGCGCTGGCTCGTCTGACGTCGCGACCACGACAACCGCCCGGCGCAGGCCCTCCTCGCCCAGGGTCTCCTCGATGAACTCGCGCACCTCGCGGCCCCGCTCGCCGATCAGCCCCACCACGACGGCGTCGCAGTCGGCGTTCTTGGCCAGCATGGAGAGCAGCACCGACTTGCCGACACCGGAGCCGGCGAAGACGCCCAGGCGCTGGCCGCGGCAGCAGGTGGTGAAGACGTTCATGGAGCGCACGCCGAGGTCCAGCCGCTCGCCCACCCGGGCGCGGGCGTGGGCGGCCGGCGGCGGCGCCTTCAGCGGATAGGAGGCCAGGCCGTGGGGCAGCGGGCCCAGGCCGTCGATCGGTTCGCCGAAGGCGTCGATGATCCGGCCCAGCCAGGCCTTGGTCGGCCGCACCGCCGAGCCCTGCGGCTCGATGCGGATCTCCGCCCCGGGGGCGACCCCTTCCACCGGGCCGAACGGCATCAGCAGGGCGCGGGTCTCGCGGAAGCCCACCACCTCCGCCGACAGCGGGACCTCGCCGTGGCGGGTGATCTCGGCGCGCGCGCCGACCGCCAGCCGCGACAGACCGCCCCGGGCCTCGATCAGCAGGCCGTTCACCGCGGCGACGCGGCCCGAGACGCTTAGGGGATCCAGCCGCTCGACCGCGGCCACAAGGCTCTGCACGTAACGCCCTCGAAACGAGGCGGCAGAATCCGTGCTTCGCCCTTAAGAGGTGATGAAGATCGGTGCGGCCGTCCGCCCCCTCACCCCCTTAGGGGGTGGCCGGTGGGGCGCGGCGCCGCAGGGCCGCTGCGCCGAACGGTCGCGCCCTGCCGCCGTTCCGCCTCACGCGCTTCGCGCGACTGTCCAATCACAAAAGATTCAACGGTGCTGCGGCAGACCGTCCGAGCGGTCCCGCTTGTCCCGGAATCTCAAATCAGATTAACCATTCCGAGCAGAGAGCCATCATCCATTAACCAGTCTTAAATTAACTCGCTGGCAGGTTTAACGGCGAGCTTCGGGGCGGATTCCGAGAATCCGGCGGCTGGGCGGGGACGCAGTAGGAGAGCAGAATGCGCGTACTGTTGATCGAGGACGACAGCGCCACCGCGCAAAGCATCGAACTGATGCTGAAGTCGGAAGGGTTCAACGTCTATACGACGGACCTTGGCGAAGAAGGCGTCGATCTCGGCAAGATCTACGATTACGACCTGATCCTGCTCGACCTGAACCTGCCGGACATGAGCGGCATGGACGTTCTGCGCACGCTGCGCGTCGGCAAGATCAACACCCCGATCATGATCCTTTCCGGCACCGCCGAGATCGACACGAAGGTGAAGACCTTCTCGGGCGGCGCCGACGACTACATGACCAAGCCGTTCCACAAGGACGAGCTGGTCGCGCGCATCCATGCCGTGGTCCGCCGCTCCAAGGGCCATGCGCAGTCGGTCATCAAGACCGGCGACATCACCGTCAACCTGGACGCCAAGACCGTCGAAGTGAACGGCATCCGCGTCCACCTGACGGGCAAGGAATACCAGATGCTGGAGCTTCTCTCCCTGCGGAAGGGCACGACCCTGACGAAGGAGATGTTCCTCAACCACCTGTACGGCGGCATGGACGAGCCCGAGCTGAAGATCATCGACGTCTTCATCTGCAAGCTGCGCAAGAAGCTGGCGGCCGCCGCCGACGGCAAGCACCACATCGAGACCGTCTGGGGCCGCGGCTACGTGCTGCGCGACCCTCAGGAGGCCCAGGTCGCAGCGTAGAACGCGACCTGATCATCGAGGAGAGTGGGACGCCCGCCGGTTCGCCGGCGGGCGTTTTCATTTGCCCCGACGCTCGCTAGCTTCGCCGCAACAAACCGTCGGGGAGGACGGCCCATGGGACGAGTACTGGCGCTGCTGGCCGCCCTGGTCGCGGCCGCGCTGATCGCCTGGTTCGACGCCCGCCCGCCGCGGCCGGAGCCGGCGACGGCCCCGGCCGCCGCCTTCTCCGCCGAGCGGGCCATGGCCGACGTGGCGCGGATCGCCCGCGAGCCCCACCCCATGGGCACGCCCGCCAACCATCGGGTGCGCGACCACCTCCTGGCCCGCATGACCGCGCTCGGCCTCGCGCCGGAGGTCCGCCGGGACGACGCCGTCACCCACCGCCAGCGTAACGGCGACACCTTCGTCTCCGGCGGCATGGTGGAGAACCTGGTCGGCGTGCTCCCCGGCCGCGACCCCACCCTGCCCGCCGTGGCGCTGATGGCCCACTACGACAGCGTCCCCGGCTCGCCCGGCGCCGCCGACGACGCCGCCGGCGTGGCCGCCGCCCTCGAGATCGTCCGCGCCATCAAGGCGGAGGGCGAGCCCGTGCGCGACGTCATGGTGGTGATCACGGACGGCGAGGAGAGCGGCCTGCTGGGCGCCAACGCCTTCTTCAGGCGCGATCCCCTGGCGCGCCGCGTGGGCCTCGTCCTGAACATGGAATCCCGCGGCATGTCGGGCCGCGTGCAGATGTTCCAGACCAGCGCCGGCAACGGCGAGCTGATCGACCTCCTGCGCCGCCACGCCGAGCGGCCCTCGTCGTCCTCGCTCTCGGTGTTCGTCTACGAGAACATGCCCAACGACACCGACATGACGGAGTCGAACGAGGCCGGCGTCCCGGGCCTGAACTTCGCCTTCATCGGCCGCCAGTTCGACTATCACGCCGCCACCGCCACGCCCGCCAACATGGACCGCGGCACGCTGCAGGACCTGGGCGTCCAGGTGCTGGCGGTGACGCGCGCCGCGGCCTTCGCCCCGACCCTGCCCGGCAAGGCGCCGGACGCGGTCTACAGCCAGGTGTTCGGCGACCTGATCCTCGCCTACCCGGCCTGGGCCGGCTGGATCGTCCTGGCCGCCGCGGGCGGCCTGATCGTGCTGGGCGTGGTCCGCGCCCGACGCATCGAGGCCTTCCCGTGGCAGGATGTGGCCCGCGGGGCCGGCGCGACGCTCTCCGCCGTCCTCGGCTCGGCCGCGGTGCTGCACTTCGCCCGCCGCGCCACCGGCGCGGACTTCGGCTACTTCGAGCAGCGTTTCCTGCTGGCCCAGGTCAGCCGCTGGGAGGCCGCCGTGTTCCTCCTGGCCCTGGGCTTCCTGCTGTGGTCGGCCTGCGAGCTGGCGCGCGGGCGGCGCAACATCGCCCTGGTGCCCCTGGCCGCCGGCCTGGCCAGCTCGGCCTTCGGCGGGCTCGATCCCCTCGGCGCCGGCCTGGGGGTCGGCGCCGCCGTGGTCGCCGCCCTGACCTACGGCCGGCCCGCCAGCCGCCCCGGCGCGTGGACCGGCGTCCTGGCGCTGAGCTTCGCCGTCGCCGTGGCCGCCCAGATCGCCGCGCCGGCCACCGCCTACATGTTCGCCTGGCCGCTGGCGCTGGCCGGCCTCGGCGGCGCCGCCACGGCCATGGCCGCCCGCCGCGGACTGCCGGCCTACGCCCTCCTCGGCCTGCTCGCGGCGATCGGCCTCGGCTGGGTCGCAGGGACCGCCCACGTCCTCTTCCTGGGCCTCGACATGCCCGAGCTGCTGGCGCTGGCGGTCTGGCTGGCCGCGATCCTCGTCTGGCCGCTGGCCCAGCCTGAGGAAGGCGCGCCGCCCGCCCGCCTGGTCGGGCCGCTCCTGATGGCCGCGGGCCTCGTCGCCCTCGTCGCCGTGCGGCTGAACGATCCGTGGGACGCCCGCCATCCGCGGGCCACCCTGGTCGTCTACCACCTGGACCAGGACACCGGCCGCGCCTGGCGCGCCAGCGTGCTGGAGCGCACGCCCTGGGTGGAGCGGGTGCTCACCGCCGACGGCGGTCGCATCGCGCCCTCCGACCATTGGGCGATCGGCCGCCCGCACATCGCCGCCGCCGCCCGGCCGCTGCCCGCGCCCGCCGCTCAGGCCAGCCTCGCCCGTCAGGCGGACGGCTCGGTGCTTCTGACGGTCGTCCCGCCCGCCGGCGCCCGCGAGCTTGGCCTGAACCTGCGCGCCGACACCCCGGTCACCCTGGAGCAGGTGGCGAGCCTGCCGGTGAAGCTGGCCCTCACGCCGGGCCGCTGGACGCGGGTGAACTGGGAGGCCGCGCCGCAGGGCCTGACGCTGCGCCTGCGGCCGGCGGGGCCCGGGACGCTCGACGTCCGCCACCAGGCCACGATCGACGGCTGGCCGGAGGGCGCGGCCGCCCTGCCCCCGCGCCCCGCCTCGGAGATGCCGTTCGACGTGTCGGACTCCACCCGGGTCAGCGGATCGCGCCGCTTCTCTTGGTGAATGGGCGCGAACCGGCTAATGGGTCCGGCCCATGAGCGACGTCTTGATCTACCACAACCCCGCCTGCGGGACCTCGCGCAACACCCTGGCCCTCCTGCGGGAGAAGGGGATCGAGCCCACGGTGGTCGAGTACCTCAAGGAGGGCTGGACTCGGGACCAGCTGCAGGCGCTGCTGAAGAAGATGGACGCCTCCGCGCACGACATCCTGCGCGTGAACGGCACCAAGGCCGACGAGCTGGGCCTCACCGACCCGGCCGCGTCGGACGACGCGCTGATCGCGGCCATGATCGTCGATCCGATCCTGGTGAATCGGCCTATCGTCGTGACCCCGAAGGGTGCGGCCCTGTGCCGGCCCGCGGAGCTCGTCCTGGGACTGCTTTAGACACCGTGACAAAAGGACCGGGGGCGGCGCACGCCAAACTCGGCCATCTTCCGACCGCCTGGGGAGGCGACGGATAATCGGCTAGTTCGTGGCGATGCCTTAACCATGCATCGTCTAGTACGGGGGCGTGATGCAGGAATTCGACCCGCGACAGACCAACTTCCGGGTGGCGCCGCGCGTGCTCGCCGGGACCGCGGCCGTGCTGGGCCTGTTCGTGGCCTGGAAGGTCACCCAGGGGCCGCAGGGGCCCGACGCCCCGCCGCCGCTCAGCCCCGCCGCCGTCGCGGCCCTGCAGCACACCGCCTTCACCCAGGCCGAGGCCCAGCCCGGCTTCGACCGGCCCGAGAGCGTCGAGGTCAAGGTCCGCCGCGGCGAGACCCTGGAAGGCGCCGTGGAGCGCGCCGGCGTCGCGCCGGAGGAGGCCCGCCAGGCCGTCCAGGCGCTCGCCCAGTCGATCGACACCACCCGCATCCGCGCCGGCCTCGCCTTCGAGGCGGCCATCGCCCGGCCCCGCGCCGACCGCGGCCACGCCCGGCTGATCGGGCTGTCCATGCGGACCGGCCCCGCCAGCACCCTGACCCTGTCGCGCACCTTCGACGGCGCCATGCGCCTGCGCGAGCTCGACGAGCAGATCCGCGCCGAGACCACCGTCGCCGACGGCCAGATCCACGGCTCCCTGTACGAGAGCGCCGCCAAGCTCGGCGCCACGCCGGCCATCACCGCCCAGGTGGTCAAGCTGTTCGCCCACAAGCTGGACTTCCAGCGCGACCTGAAGGCCGGCGACGAGTTCAAGCTGGTGTTCGGCCGCCAGGTCACCGAGAGCGGCCGCACCATCGAGACCGGCGAGCTGGAGTTCGCCGAGGTCAAGGGCGTCAAGTTCTACCGCTTCGAGCGCGCCGGCGGCGATGTCGAGTACTTCGACGAGAACGGCAAGAACATCAGGGGCTTCCTCCTGCGCACCCCCGTGGACGGCGCGCGGATGACCTCGCGCTTCGGGCCGCGCCGGCACCCGGTGCTGGGCTACGCCCGCGCCCACCAGGGCGTGGATTTCGGAGCCGGCCACGGCACCCCCATCCTCGCCGCTGGCGACGGCGTGGTGATGAAGGCCAGCCGCTGGGGCGGCTACGGCAACTGGCTGCAGATCAAGCACTCGGGGGGCTGGTCCACCGGCTACGCCCACGTCTCGCGTTACGCCAAGGGCATCCGGCCCGGCATGCGCGTCCGCCAGGGCCAGGTGGTGGCCTATGTGGGCTCCACCGGCCTGTCCACCGGCCCGCACCTGCACTACGAGGTCTGGCTGAACGGCAAGCGGGTGAACCCCGTCGGCGCCAAGGTGCCCCAGGGTACGGTGCTGGCCGGCGCGGACCTGGCCCGGTTCAAGGCCAACAAGGCGCGCATCGACCGCCTGCTGGCCGGCGAGACCGAGACCCGCCAGCTCGCCCAGGCCGACACCACCGCCGTCCAGTCCCAGCTGCGCCGCTGACGCCCGAGCTTGCCGCGCCGTCGGCCGGCGCGCGATAAACGGGGCCCAGTAGCGTAGGAGCAGGTCATGGCAGGCCCGATCACCGAGCGGATCAGCGAGTTGCTGCGCGACGGCGTCGGCCGGCTGCCGCCCCAGCCGGGCATCGACGACCTGAACTCCGTCCTGCGGCTGCTGGCCCGCTGGCGCTCGCAGCTGATCGCCAACACCTATGTCCGCCACCACGGGCCCAAGGTCCTGCAGGGGCCGTTCGCCGGCTTCGAATACGTCACCATGCAGACCGAGGGCGCGCTGATCCCGCGCCTGCTGGGCACCTACGAGAGCGAACTGCACCCCCACTTCCAGGCCTTCGCCGACGAGGGCGTCGACTGCGTGATCGATGTGGGCTGCGCCGAGGGCTACTACGCCGTCGGTCTGGCCCGCCTGATGCCGGCCGCCACCGTCTACGCCTACGACATCGAACAGCGCGCGCGAGAGGCGTGCGCCCTGCATGCCGAGGCCAACGGGGTGAAGGACCGGGTCGTCGTCGGCGGCGAGTTCGCGCCGCAGGACTTCCAGGGCTTCGCCGGCCGCAAGGTGCTGGTGCTGGTGGACTGCGAAGGCGCCGAGGACGACATCCTGAGACCCGACCTCGGCCCGGCGCTCGCCGGCATGAACGTGATCGTGGAGACCCACGACTGCTTCCGTCCCGGCGTGAAGGCCCGGCTGATCGAGCGGTTCAGCCCGACCCACGACATCACCGTCGTGGACCTGGGCCCCAAGTCCATGCCCCTGCCGGCCTGGCTGCAGGAGTTCGCCCACCTCGACCAGCTGCTGGCCGTCTGGGAATGGCGGTCGGCGCCGACGCCCTGGCTGGTGATGCGTCCCAAGGGTTGACCACGGTCAAGGCGGCGACCCCGCGACGGGCGCCTGATGGCGTCATGCGCCGCCTCCCGATCCTGCTCCTCGCCGCCCTCGCCCTGCCCACCCTGGCCGTCGCGGCCGAGCGCGACGCCTCCGCCGAGCGCGGCAAGGTGCTGGTCCAGCGCCACTGCGCCGGCTGCCACGCGATCGCGACCACCGGGCGCAGCCGCAATCCCGCCGCCCCCCCGTTCCGCGAGCTGCACAGGCGCTATCCGGTGGAGAACCTGGCCGAGGCGCTGGCGGAGGGGATCATCGTCGGCCACCCGGCCATGCCCGAGCTCCGCTTCGGGCCGACCGACGTCAACGCCATCATCCGCTACCTGAAGTCCGTCCAGGTGAGCCAGGCCGCCGGCCTCTAGAACCGGGCCCCGGCGACGAACTTCCAGATGTCGATGCGCTCCAGGGTGTCGAGGTTCTCGCCGCGTTCGTAGGCCACCCCGATCGAGAACCGAGGTTCCGGCAGCCAGCGCAGTCCGACGGTCACCAGCTGGGCGTCGCCGCCGTCCTCGGTCTGGCCGTCGCGCAGCGCGTAGGCGGCGTCGAACTGGACGGCCATCTTGCGGCGCGGGTCGCGCGGCAGCCACATCACATGGCCCGCCAGGTCGTAGCCGAGGCGCGTGAACTCCGGCGCCGTCTGCAGCTTCACCTTCTCGCCGGGGTCGTCGACCTGCATCCAGTCGACCACGCCCGCCAGCGACCACCAGGCGAAGATCCGGGTGTCCCCGGCGTCCTGCAGCGGCCAGGCCACGCGGTAGCCCGGCAGCGGCAGCGGCGGGTCCACGGCCAGCGAGGCCTTGTAGGCCCGCGCGTGGAAGTCGTCGTCGGAGATCAGCTTGCCGGCGAGATCGAAGTAGAAGTGGCGCTCCCGGCCGCCGATCACCGGCGAGGCGCGGCCTGCGAAACCGACGCCCAGGTTCAGGTTGTTCACGTAGCCGCCTTCGACGGGGACGTCCGTGCCCTGCCGCTGGAGCTCCAGGAAGACCAGCGGCTTGCCGCCCCAGGTCTTGCCCACGCCCCGTTCTTCGAAGACGAGGCCGGTGGTGGCGTTGATGGCGTAGCTTTCCACGTCCTTCACGGAGTCGTCGGTGAAGCCGAACTCCGCGAAGCTGGTGTCGTCGGCGGCGCGCACCTCCTCCGGGACGCCCTTGGCCAGGTCGGCAGGCGTCTTGCCGAGCGCCCAGCGGAAGCCCGCCTTCCTGTCGCCGCCCCCGGCCGGGACGACGCGGTCTTCCGGCCGCCGCGGCCCGGTGCCGTCGGGCCGGGCGGGCGGCGTGGTCGTGCAGCGGAAGACGTAGGGCCCCGAACCGGCGAGGATCGTCTCCAGCACCGCCGCGCTCTGGGCGGCGTCCACCGTCTCCCCCGCGGGTCCCCGCACCAGAACCCCGCCCATGCGCAGCGGCAAGGCCGTCCCTGCGGGGCTCAGCCACGACCGCGAATAGCTCCGCAGGACGGAGTAGGCGACGATGTTCGGATCACCGGCCTCCTCGGCGCCGAATGCGGCCGTGGCGACCAGCTTCGGCAGGGGAACGCCGGCGGTCCTCAGCCAGGCCGGTCGCACCGTCACCGGCGCACGCTTGCTGATCGCCGCGCCGAGGTCGGCGGCCGAGATCGCGCCGTCGGCCCCCTCCGCCGTGGGCAGGTCCGGCGCTGGCTTGCAGGCCTTGGCGATGGCGTCGCGGAGCTCCAGCTCGGCGACGCTCGTCTGGGCCCTGACGGCGCTGGCTGCCGTCACGACCGCCGTCACGGTCAGGACCGCGCCCCACCGCCGCGCGGTCACGCCGCCGCCACCTTCTTGAACGCCCAGGACGCGACGTCCGCATAGGACTTGCCGGCGAGCTTGGCGTAGTCGGCGGTCGCGCCCTTCGACAGATCGACCTTCAGGCCATGCTTCTGCAAGAGCAGCACCTGCACCTTCGTCAGCAGCTCGCGCACCCCCTTGCCGTCCATGAACGGCGGCTTCACGGGGTCGAACAGGCTGGGGTCCACGTGCCAGGTGCGGGCCGCCTCGATGACCAGCTCGCCGACCTCGTATTCGCCGATGGGCGGCGTGAGCTGCGGACGCATCACCGTCAGCGCCGGATCGCCGCGGTAGAAGACCGGGACCGCGAAGGTCCAGACCAGCACCAGCAGGGTCGCCGGCAGGGGGTCCCAGATCCCCATGACCAGGTGGAAGACGTCGCCGAAGGAATAGACCCAGATCAGGTAGGAGATCGCCGCGATCAGCACCGCCGACCACTGCGGGCGGTCGTTCTCCTTCGTCGCCCAGGCGCGCACGGCCAGCAGCGCGAAGAAGCAGATCGCCGTCCAGCCGACCCAGGCCACGTCCTCGTTCGGCCCGAGGACGGGCGGGTCCTGCGACGGGGCGCCCACGGCCGGGGTGTGGAAGTCGATGTAGCGGGTCTGGATGGCGGCCTTGCCGCCCAGGTAGAGGCCGACGATCTCCGTCGGGATCAGCTTGACCAGCCGCTCCAGATATTCGCTCGGGGGCTTCGGCTCTTCGACCGCCGCCGTCGCAGCACCGGGCGACGCCCGGCGTATCCGCAATGCTCCGCTCATAGCTGGCCCCCGCCGAGGCTCGCGAATCCCTGGCTCGCGCAACCTGGACGAGAGGCTAGCTTGGCCGTGGCGGCGGCACAACGACCATCGTTATGACACCGCGGGGGTCCGGATCAGGCGTCGAAGACGATCACCGAGCGGGCGATCGAGCCGGTCTTCATCTCCTCGAAGGCCTCGTTGACCTGCTCCAGCTTCAGCCGGCGCGAGATCATCTCGTCGAGCTTCAGCTTGCCGGCCATGTACATGTCGCACAGCCTGGGCATGTCCACCGGGAAGCGGTTGGAGCCCATCAGCGAGCCCTGGATGCGCTTCTCGCCCAGGAAGGCCGCGCCCATCAGGCTGATCGACTGGCCCACGGGGATCATGCCGATGATGTTGGCCGTGCCGCCCCGGCGCAGCATGTTGAACGACTGCTCGGCGGTCTTGGTCATGCCCAGCGCCTCGAAGGAGTGCTGCACGCCGCCCTTGGTCAGTTCGATCACCGCCTTCACGGGATCGACTTCCGAGGCGTTGATGAAGTCGGTGGCCCCGAAGGCCCGGGCGAAGTTCTCCTTACCGGCCACCACGTCGATCGCGATGATCCGGCCCGCGCCGGCGATCGCCGCCCCGTTGATCGCCGACAGGCCGACGCCGCCGCAGCCGATCACCGCCACGGTGTCGCCCGGCCGCACGTTGGAGGTGTGGATCACCGCGCCCACGCCGGTCATCACCGAGCAGCCGATCAGCGCCGCGCGGTCCAGCGGCATGTCCTTGCGCACCGCCACGCAGGCGTGCTCGTGGATCAGCATCTGCTCGGCGAACGACGACAGGTTCAGGTACTGCATCATCGGCCCCTTGGGCGACGTCAGGCGCGGCTCGTCGTCCTGGTCGCGCTTGGTCTCGGGGCTGACGCACAGGCTCATGTGGCCGGTCAGGCAGTGCTCGCAGTGGCCGCAGAAGGCCGACAGGCAGGTGATCACGTGGTCGCCCGGCTTCACGGTGCGGACCTCGGAGCCCACGGCCTCGACCACGCCGGCGCTCTCGTGGCCCAGGACGGCCGGCAGCGGGTGCGGGTAGGAGCCCTCGATGAAGTGCAGGTCCGAGTGGCAGACCCCGGCCGCGGCCGTGCGGATCAGCACCTCGTGCGGGCCCGGCTTGTTGATCTGCACGTCTTCGATCTGAAGCGGCTGGCGGACTTCGCGGAGGACTGCGGCCTTCATGACGGATTTCCCCTTCCCGTTGGGACCCGCTCTCGCGGCGGGCCGGTCGGGATCAGACTTATCGCCGTTCAGATGCGGCGGCCAAGGGGTTTTCCGAAAACGCCTCGACAGCGCCGCCTCCGCCCCGCATGACATGGACCGTCGATGGCCGCCCCGGATCCGATGGACGAGACGCAGCCCAAGCGCGGGCCCCTGTGGGAGGTGTTCCTCGCCTTCTTCCACCAGGGCCTGACCGCCTTCGGCGGACCGGTGGCGCACATCGGCTATTTCCGGAAGGAATTCGTGGAGCGCCGCGGCTGGGTGTCGGAGGCCGTCTTCGCCGACCTCCTGGCGCTCTGCCAGTTCCTGCCGGGCCCCGCCTCCAGCCAGCTCGGCATGGCCATCGGGCTCCGTCGCGCGGGGCTCGCCGGCGCGCTCGCCGCCTGGGTCGGCTTCACCCTGCCCGCCGCCACCGCGATGGTCCTCCTGGCCTACGCCACCCCGGTGCTGAATTCCGCCTGGGGCCAGGGCTGGCTGCACGGCCTGAAGATCGCCGCCGCGGCCGTGGTGCTGCAGGCCGTGGTGGCCATGGCCCGCAGCCTGGCGGTCGGTCCGATCCGCGCGGGCATGGCCATCGGGGCGACCGGCGGCCTGATCCTCGCCCAGGGGCCGGTGGCGCAGATCTGCGCCCTGCTGGCCGGCGCGGCCTTCGGGGCCGCCTTCCTGAAGGAGCCGCCGCCGCAGGCGCCCGAGGCGGCCTCGGCCAATTCCGTCAGCCTGCGCGGGGCGGCCGCGGCCATCGCCGTCTTCGCCTTCCTGCTCGCGGGCCTCCCCTTCCTCGCCCAGCTCCTGCAGAGCCCGACCCTGGGCCTGGCCAGCATCTTCTACCGCACCGGCGCCCTGGTGTTCGGCGGCGGCCACGTGGTCCTGCCCCTGCTGGAGGGCGAGGTGGTCGGCCGCGGCTGGCTGGACGCCGACACCTTCCTGGCCGGCTACGGCGCGGTGCAGGCCCTGCCCGGCCCTCTGTTCAGCTTCGCCGGCTTCGTCGGCGCGGCCCAGGGCGTGGTGCCCGGCGGCTGGGCGGGGGGACTAGTCGCCCTCGTGGCCATCTTCCTGCCGAGCCTCCTCCTCGTCCTCGGCGTCCTGCCGTTCTGGGACGACCTGCGCGGGCGGCCCGGCGCGCGCGGGGCGCTCGCCGGCGTCAACGCCGTGGTGGTGGGCCTGCTGGCGGCGGCGCTGTGGGATCCGGTGCTGACCAGCGCGGTGGGCCGCCCGAGCGACTGGGCGCTGGTCGCCGCGGCCTTCATCTTCCTCACGGTGGCGAAGCTGCCGCCGTGGCTGGTGGTCGTGGGCTTCGCCGCCGCGACAGGGCTCTGGCCGCGATAGGCCTCAGGCCGTCTGCTGGCGGGCCGTGGCGCCCGGGGCCATCGGGGCGAACGCCGTCGCCGGGCGCGGGAAGCGGATCTGCGGCAGCTTCGGCAGGCGGAACGTCCAGGCCGCCTTCTTCTGCGGGATGCAGCTTTCCAGCGCCGCGATCAGCTGCTCGGCCGGGCCGTCGTTCAGGAAGTGGTTGGCGCCTTCCGTTCGCACGAAGTTGATCGGCCGGCGGGTGCGGACCTCCCGGCTCAGCCGCTCCGCCACCTCGATGGGGGCGAAGTCGTCCTTGTCGCCATGGATCATGTGGATCGGCAGGGTCAGCCGCTCCAGCGCGCGCCGGGCGTGCGCCAGCTGCGGCCGCTGGCCCGAGGCTTCCATCACCGCGTGGCGCAGGTCGCGCGGGATCACCTTCAGCGCCTTGGCGCCGGTATCGAGCAGCCAGCGGGCGGTGGAGCCGGTCTCGCCGAAGAAGCCGGAGAGCAGCACCAGCGCCGAGACGCGGCTCGGGTTGGCCTCGGCCATCAGGCTGGCGATGGCCGCGCCGTAACTCTGGCCGACCAGCAGGATCTTCTGGCCCGGCGCGGCGGCGTGCAGCAGGGGCGCCAGAGCCTCGGCCTGGGTGCGGATGTCGGTGACCGCGTGCGCCGGCTCCGAGGCCGCATAGCCGGGTCGATCCACGACGATCATCTCGCGGTCCTGGGGCAGCTCGGCCATGGTCTCGGCCCAGTACTCCGCCCAGGAGGGCGCGCCGGTGATCACCACGATCCGCCAGGGCGCCGGCTCCTCGCGCGGAGTCTCGAGGGCGGAGATCCTCCAGCCGTGGCCGCCGCCCGCATAGAAGCTGGTCCGACGGATGACGGTGTCCGGATAGTCGGCCGAGGTCGGCGCGTGTTCCGTGCGGCCGGTGGCGGCGCACTCGATACACGCCCACCCCATGGCGAGCACACCCTTCGGCCGTTTGCGCGGCACGTTCGCAATCTCCTCAGGTCACCATTGTCACCTGAGGTCGCAAACGCGCGTTTCAAGCCTTGGTTCTGGGCCGGCGAGGCTAAACAGCAGCTTCTTTCGCGGACGTGGCCAGGGTGTCGCGCAACTCCCGCTTCAGGACCTTGCCCGTGGGCCCGATCGGCAGGGCCTCGACGATGCGGACCTCGTCGGGAACCCACCATTTCGCCACCCGCGCCGCGACGTGGGCCTTCAACACTTCGGGATCGGCCGACTGTCCGGCCCGCAGGGTCACCAGCAGCAGCGGTCGCTCGTCCCACTTCGGGTGCGGCACGCCCACGGCCGCGGCCATGGCGACCGCCGGATGGGAGCAGACCGCGTCCTCCAGGTCGAGGGTGGAGATCCATTCGCCCCCGGACTTGATCACGTCCTTGGCCCGGTCGGTGAGCCGCAGGAAGCCGTCGGCGTCGAGGGTGGCGATGTCGCCGGTGTCGAACCAGCCGTCCTCGGTGAACGCCCCGGCCCCGTCGTGCTTGAAGTAGGCCGAGGAGACCCACGGCCCGCGAACCTGCAGCCGCCCGGGGCTCTTCCCGTCGCGCGGCAGCAGGGACCCCTCTTCGCCGACGATCCGCAGGTCCACGCCCCACAGGCCGCGGCCCTGCTTCAGCTTCTGGGCCGGATCGGGCGCCTGGCCCGGCAGCGGGGTGTTGATGACGCCCAGCGGGCTCGTCTCGGTCATCCCCCAGATCTGCCGGACCTCACCGCCCAGCCGGCGCTCGATGCGCTCGATCAGCGCCTGGGTGGGCGCCGAGCCGCCGATGGCGATGGTCTTCACCGAGGTCAACGCCTTGCCCTGGGCCTCCAGGTGGTCGGCCACGCCCACCCAGATGGTCGGCACGCCCAGCAGGAAGGTGACGCCTTCGGCCTCGATCAGCTCCGACACCGCCGGGCCGTCGAGCTGGCGTCCGGGCAGCACCAGGCTCGCCCCCACCAGCGGGGCGGCGTAGGGCGTGCACCAGGCGTTGGCGTGGTACATCTGGGCGCAGGGCAGGACCACGTCGCGGGCCGAGAGGTTGAAGGCGTCCGGGGCGACCAGGGCCATGGCGTGCAGCACCGTCGAGCGGTGGCCGTAGAGCACGCCCTTCGGATTGCCCGTCGTGCCGGAGGTGTAGCAGAGCCCCGAGGCGCTGCGCTCGTCCAGTTCCGGCCAGTCGAACGCCGGCGCATGCGCCGCGATCAGCTCCTCGTAGACCAGGGCGGCCCCCGGCGCGTCGGCCGGCAGGTGCGCCCGGTCGGTCATCGCCACCAGGGTCTTCACCGTCGGCATCCGGCCAGCGAGCTCGGCTGCCTGGCCTGCGAAGGTGATGTCGAAGAACAGGACGCTGTCCTCGGCGTGGTTGGCGACCCAGACGATCTGGTCGCCGTGCAGGCGCGGGTTGATGGTGTGCAGCACCGCCCCGATGCCGGTGACCGCGAAATAGAGCTCAAAGTGCCGATGGGTGGACCAGGCCAGCGTCGCCACCCGGTCCCCCGGCTTCACGCCCATGGCCAGCAGCGCGTTCGCCATCCGCTTGGTGCGCGCCAGGGCGTCGGCGTAGCCGTAGCGATGGATCGGCCCCTCGACCGTGCGCGTCACCACCTCCCGCTGCGGGTGGTAGAGCGCCGCGTACTCCAGGATCGAGGGCAGCGTCAACGCCCGGTCCATCATCAGCGCCCGCATGGCGCGTCCTCCCTGAACTTGGTCAGGGAAAGGCTAGGCCGCCATCCGGGCCTTGAACACCCCGTCGGGCAGGCGCGCGGCGCGGGCGGGATGGATGAAGAAGTAGTCCTTCCACGGCAGGTCGGGGACCACGGAGTCCCGCTCCTCCAGCCGGCCGCCGTCGAGGGCGAACATGCGGTAGCCGCGGCTGCGGAACAGCTCGACCACGGCTTCCGCCGAACCGCCGAAACGGGCCTGGAGCATGGTGGGGTGGATCTCTATCAGCACGTGCGGCCGGTCGCGGTCGAGGATGCCCTTGGCGCCCTCCAGCGCCCGCAGCTCGGCGCCTTCGATGTCCATGCGGATGAAGTCGACGCGGCCGATCCCGTTCTGGGCGCAGTAGTCGTCGAGGGTGACCACCGGCGTCGGCTGGAGGTCCGCGCCCTTGTCCTGCAGGTCCGGGCGCGCCGCGCCCTCCGGCGCCTGTTCGGCCACGAAGGCGTAGGCGCGGCCCATTCGGCCGGACATCTTCTTCGGGGTGACCAGCAGCAGCTCGCCGGGCTTGTCGGCGACCGCGGCGTGGACCGGCGTCACCTGCCGCGCGATCCCGTGCCAGGCCATGCAGGTCCTCAGCACCTGGAAGGTGAAGGCCGACGGCTCGAAGGCGTGGATCGTCGCGTCCGGCGCCACCTGGGTCATGACATAGGTGTGCCGCCCGTCGCTGGCCCCCACGTGCAGGCAGACCGGCGCGCCGGACAGGAGGTCGGCCAGATACGGCGTCTCGGGCTCGTGCTTCGCCCACCTCAGGTTCCGCCGCCAGGCCCGGAAGGCGTGACCCAGCACGCGTAGCGAAGCCATAGAAAACCCTCTTCGGCGCCCCCGCGCCTGTCACACCCTTCTTAAGCGGGGTCGCGCACCACCGTCATCATGTAGTTGACGTCCGTGTCCGTGGACTGCGACCACCGGCCGCTGAGCGGGTCGAACGCCACGCCGTAGGGACCGTCCACCTTCACCGGCTCGCCGATGAGGAATTCCCGGATCTCCTCGGGCTTCAGGAACTTCTTCCAGTCGTGGGTGCCGGCCGGCAGCCAGCGCAGCACGTACTCGGCCCCGACCTTGGCCAGCGCGAAGGCCTTCAGGGTGCGGTTGAGGGTGGCCACGATCATCAGCCCGCCCGGCTTCAGCAGCCGCGCGCAGCTGCGCAGGTACTCGCCCGGGTCGGCCACGTGCTCGATCACCTCCATGTTGAGGATCACGTCGAACGGCGGCTCGCCGGCCTCCAGCAGCGCCTCGGCCGTGGAGCAGCGGTAGTCGATGTCGAGGCCCTGCTCGGCGGCGTGCGCCGAGGCCGTGCCGATGTTGCGCTCCGAGGCGTCGACGCCGGTGACCTCGAAGCCCAGCCGGCGCATGGGCTCCGACAGCAGGCCGCCGCCGCAGCCGATGTCCAGCAGGCGCAGGCCCTCGAACGGCTTGCGAAGCGACCCGTCGCGGCCGAAGCGGTAGAGGGCGTGGTCGCGGATGAAGGCCAGGCGGACCGGATTGAACTTGTGCAGGGGCGCGAACTTGCCCCGCGGGTCCCACCATTCGGCGGCGATGCGCGAGAACCGCTCGACCTCGGCAGGATCGATGCTCGAACGGACGGAGGCGGAGGAAGTCATGCCCCGTCATACCCTTGCGCGGCCTCCACATGAAGCATTTGTGCCCGTTGCGGACCCCTTATCGCGCCGCTAGAAGGTCCCGCTCTTTGCTGAGGGGGTTCGGCGCGGCGTGTCCCGGCTGGTGATGAAATTCGGCGGCACGTCGGTGGCCGACCTGGAGCGCATCCGCCGCGTGGCGAGGCTCGTGAACGCCGAGGTGGAGGCGGGCCACAAGGTGGCCGTCGTCGTCTCCGCCATGGCCGGCAAGACCAACGAACTGGTCGCCTGGACCGACGGCGCGGGCTCCGCCGCCCAGGGCCTGCCCGCCTCGGACGACGAATACGACGTGGTGGTGGCCTCCGGCGAACAGGTGACCGCCGGCCTGCTGGCCATGACCCTGCGCAACATGGGCGTGGCGGCCAGGTCCTGGCTCGGCTGGCAGATCCCAATCATCGCCGACGACGCTCACGGACGGGCGCGCATCGACGACATCCCGCCGGAGAAGCTGGCCGCCGCCATGGACGGCGGCGAGGTGGCCGTGGTCGCCGGCTTCCAGGGCGTCACCCGCGACGGCCGCATCGCCACCCTGGGCCGCGGCGGCTCCGACACCAGCGCGGTGGCCATCGCCGCGGCGCTGAAGGCGATCCGCTGCGACATCTATACGGACGTCGACGGCGTCTACACCACCGACCCGCGCATCGAGGCCAAGGCCCGGCGCCTCGGCAAGATCTCCTACGAGGAGATGCTGGAGATGGCGTCGCTCGGGGCCAAGGTCCTGCAGACCCGTTCGGTCGAGCTGGCCATGTCCCAGAACGTGCCGGTGCGGGTGCTTTCAAGTTTCGTCGAGCCGGGCGAAGCCCCCGGACAGGGCACCATCGTCTGCGACGAGGAGGAGATCGTGGAAAAGCGGATCGTGAGCGGGGTGGCCTACAGCCGCGACGAGGCGAAGATCAGCCTCTTCGGCCTGCCCGACCATCCCGGCGTCTCCTCGGAGATCTTCGGCGCCCTGGCCGACGCCAACGTCAACGTCGACATGATCGTCCAGAGCCATGCCCGCACCGCGGACACGGCGAACATGGAGTTCACCGTCGGCAAGCGCGACGCCCAGCGGGCCGTCGACATCGTCCGCGCCGCCCAGCCGAAGATCGGCTTCGACGACGTGCAGGTGAACGAGGACGTGGCCAAGGTCTCTGTGATCGGGGTCGGCATGCGCAGCCACGCCGGCGTCGCCAAGACCATGTTCTCGGCGCTCGCCGCCAAGGGCGTGAACATCCAGGTGATCTCCACCTCGGAGATCAAGATCAGCGTGCTGATCGACGCCGCCTACACCGAACTCGCCGTGCGCGCCCTGCACGCCGCCTACGGGCTCGACCAGCTCTAGCCGCGCGCCCGGCGGGCCGCCGCCGGCTTCCCCTGGCGGCGGGTCCGGGGGCAAGCTCGCCCCATGACGCCCCGCATCGTCCCGTTCGAGACGCTCACGCCCGGCCAGCGGGCCGAGGCCGCGCGGATCCTGCGCGAGGCCTTCGCGCACATGCCTTCGGCCTACGGCGGCCCCGGCGAGGCTGAGGACGAGGTCGCCACCTTCTTCGCGGACCCGGAACGGGAGGCGTTCGGCGCGCTCGACGGGGACCGGCTGCTGGGCTGGATCGGCCGGGTCGCCGCCTACTCCCACGCCTGGGAGCTCCATCCGCTGGTCGTCGACCCATCCGTCCAGCGGCGCGGGGTCGGCGCGGCGCTCGTGTCGGCCCTGGAGGGGGACGCCGCCGCGCACGGGGTGCTCACCCTCTACCTCGGCACGGACGACGACTTCGGCGGCACCAACCTGTTCGGCCGCGACCTCTTCCCCGACGTCGCCGGCAAGATCGCCGGCCTGGCGCCGACCCGCGGCCACCCCTTCGCCTTCTACCGGCGGCTCGGCTACGAGGTCGTGGGCCTCGTCCCCGACGCCAATGGGCCGGGACGGCCCGACATCCTCATGGCGAAGCGGCTCGCGCCGAGCCGGTGAGCCGCCAGGACGCCCAGGTCCCGATCAGCGCCAGCGGGATCACCGCGGCGAACACCCAGACCGAGGCGCCGCGGGCGCTCTCGGCGGTGAGGCCGTGGTGGAAGCCCGCCAGGTTGGCCGCGGCCCCGGAGATCGCCGCCCCCACCGCGGCCCCGGTCTGGCGCACCGCGGTGATCGCCGATGAGCCGATCGCACGGTCATCCTCCGACAGGGCCGCCATCACGCGCCGCCCCATGAAGCTCCACGAGAAGCCGAAGGCCGCCCCCATCAGGGCGCCGCCGGCCAGGACCCAGGCGAGCGGTCCATCGGCTGTGGCCCAGGCCAGGATCACCAGGCTCACCACCAGGCAGACGGCGCCGATGCGCACCCAGCGGGCGTCCCAGGTCCCGCTCACGTGGGCCACGGCCAGGGCCGCGAAGGTCCAGGCCAGGGACTCCACCCCAATCACATAGCCGGCCCACAGCGGCGACATGCCCCGCAGTTCCTGGAAGATCGGCGGCCCGTAGATGGCGAAGCCCATGGACGCCGCGGTCAGCCAGAACATCGCCTGGTAGCCCGAGCCCACCACGGTGCCGAGGTCGCCGGCCCGGTGCGGCAGGAGGCGCACCTTCGAGCGGTGGTCGATCCGGAAGACCAGGCCCAGCACGACCAGGCCCGCCGCGATCAGGGCGATGGAGAGGCCCGGACTCGGCAGCACGTCGGCCACGGCGATGGCGCCGACCCCCACGGCCAGCACGCCCAACTGCAGCCAGGGAACGCCGGGCCCGCCCGCGCCCCTGGACGTCCCGCTCAGCAGGAACGGCGCGGCCAGGCTGAAGCCCGCCGCCTGCAGGGCGAAAAGCCAGAAGACGTTCCGCCAGTCGCCGGTCTCGGCGAACACGCCCCCGACCAGCGGCCCGAGCAGGGTGGCGATCCCCCAGACGCCGGAGACGGAGGCGAACACCCGCGCCAGGTGCCGCTCGGGGAACATGAGCGCGATGGCCACCATGGCGAAGCCGGAGATCCAGCCCGAGCCCAGACCCTGGACCAGCCGGCCCGCGAGGAAGGTGCCGACGTCCGGCGCCATGGCGCTCATCACGCAGCCGGCGGTCATCACCAGGCCCGCCAGCCCCGTCGCCGCCCGCAGGCCGAACAGCTCCGACAGCCGCCCCGCGCTCGCCCCGGCCAGGATCGCGCCCACCAGGAAGCCCGCCGTGGCCCAGGCGAAGTATTGGTAGCCGCCAAGCTCCGCGCCGACGCTCGGCATGATGGTGGCGGTGACCAGGCTGTCGGCGGCGTTCAGCCAGACGCCCAGGCAGATGAGGGCGAAGCGCGGCAGCCGGCCCTCCGCGAGGAGGTCGCCCCAGCCCTTCGGATTCGGGATCGCCGCGTCCATTCGACCGTCTTCGCCTCGCCGTCACCCACGCCAGCGGGGGCGGCGTTGTGCAGCGCGCCGCGCCGGAAATCCAGACCCGTCCCCCGGCCCGCATCTCGCACGGCGGCCCCTGCTGCGGTCATGTGACCGCGGTCACGGCGCGCGGCGGCGCGGCGCCTCAGCGCGAGCGACTCGCGGCCGGCTG
The DNA here is from genome assembly GCF_036821595.1 of Phenylobacterium sp. Classification (GTDB taxonomy): domain Bacteria; phylum Pseudomonadota; class Alphaproteobacteria; order Caulobacterales; family Caulobacteraceae; genus Phenylobacterium. Next base: position 48,944 of record NZ_DAISJG010000008.1, on the reverse strand, counting down.
CGGCAGCTTGAAGTCCGGCGTCCAGTGGGTCGCCGTCCCGGCCGTGACGTACCAGCCGATCACCAGGGCGCAGATCAGGGCGCCGGGGACGTAGGAGCTGGTGCGCCGGTAGGTCCAGGCGCCGATCGCCCCGACCAGGGCCAGCAGCGGGACGAACTGGATCGCCACGATGGTGTTCAGCGGCTCGGACGGGGTGGCCAGGAAGCCCGTGGCGAACAGGGTCGCGTACTGGACCCCCACCAGCGCCAGGAAGCCCAGGCTCATGGCCAGCTTGCCGGTCGTCACCTGGCTCAGGAAGCCCTCGCCGCGCACCGCGAGGTCCGCCGCCAGCCCGCGGATCGCCACCAGGAAGAACAGGGTCCAGAGGACCACATAGGGGACCAGCGTCGCCCAGTCCTCGGCCCCCAGGGTCGGCAGCCCCAGCACCCAGAAACGGTAGTCGGTCTGGAACACCGCCTCGACCGCGACCAGCGACAGGTAGCCTACCCCCACCGTCACCAGCGCCGCGCCGGCCGACAGCAGCCAGCGGTTCACGAACACGGGCTTCCGTTTCCGGAACCTGCCGAGCACCAGGAAGATCAGCCCGTTCGCCAGCGCCCAGACCAGCAGCTGGTTCTGGATCCATTGTGGGAACAGCCGCATGGGGAAGAACACCTGCCCAAGCTTCATCGCCGGGTAGTAGGTCAGGGCCGGGATCAGGGCGGTGAGCGCGAACGCCAGCCACCAGCGCCCGTCCCGCCGCGCCGCCACCGGCTCGGCCGGACGGTTCAGCCCGGCGAAAAGCGGTGTCCGCAGCAGGATCTCGAAGGTCCCGAGCAGCAGCCAGGCGAAGCCCACGAAGGCGATCCCCGTGCCGACCTCCTTCCAGAGCCACACCTGCTCGCCGGCCGGCGGTCCCGCGGCCTCCCCGTCGAGGGTCTGCTGGAACCAGGCCACGGCCGGCGCCACCCCCGCCTTCGAGAAGTGCTCCCACGGATGGGTGATCGGCGGATTGTGCAGGACCCGCGCCCTGCCGTCCGCGATCGCGCCGTAGACCCGGCCCTCGACCACCGGCGCCGTCGTGCCGAACAGCGCCATCAGCCGCGGGGAGCGCTCGACGTCGGAGCCCTTCGGGACCTGCCACATCAGTTCCGCGAACTCGTCGTAGCCGCCGAACACCACGGCCAGGTTGCGCGGGCTCTCCGGCGCCTTCGCGCCGAGCAGGCCGGGCGTCGAGCCCTCCAGCACGATGGACCGGTAGCCGTCCGGCTGGGCCACCGCCGCGGCCAGGATCGGCCCGCCCCCCATGGAGTGGCCCTCCAGCCCGATGTTCTCCCGGTCCACGAACGGCAGGCCCTGCAGGTAGCGCAGGGCGGCGGGCCCGCCGAAGTCGGCCTGCGCCACCCCGCCCTGGGAGCGGCCGTGGCCGGTCATGTCCATGGCCAGCACCACGAAACCGCGCCGGGCCAGCTCGATGGCGAACGGGCTCTGCATCTCGCGGGTGTTGATGTAGCCGTGGCTGGCCAGCACCGCCGGCGCGGGATCCAGCGCCGTGGCGCTCTTGGGCACGTACAGCAGCCCGCTCTGGACGAGGCCGCCATCGCCCGCGAACCGTACGTCGCGCACCTCCACCTGGCCGCCCGCCGTCTGCACCCGATGGGCCAGGAAGCTCCCGCCCAGGATCAGCGCGAGGCCGAGCAGGAAGAAGCCGCATGTCCTGAGCATGGCGTGTCCCCCCGAACACGTGTTTTGTTGGCCGCGACGATGGGCCCGCGCGGCGGAAAGCTCAAGCGGGCGGGAGGACGGGGCGATGCGGGTGATGGTCTTGGGCGGCACGGGCTTCATCGGCCCGGCCGTGACGGAGCAGCTGGCCGGACTCGGGCACGAGGTCACGGCGGTCTCCCGGCGCGGCGGCTCGGGCGGCGGGGCGACCCATGTCGCGGCCGACCGTGGCGACGTCGGCAAGATCGCCGGGCTCGCCTCCGACCGCCGGGTCGAGGTGGTGATCGACCTGCTGGCCATGGCCCGGTCGTCCACCCAGCCCCTGCTCGACGCCCTCTCCGGCGTGGTCCGGCGCTATGTCCTCGCCAGCTCTGGCGACGTCTACCGCCAGTACGGCGCCCTGCACCGGCTGGAGACCACCCCGATCCGCGAGCGTCTGGACGAGGACGCGCCGCTGCGCACCCACCTGCATCCCTACCGTGGGGCCCAGCCCCGCGCCCCCGGCGATCCCGAAGCCTGGCTCGACCGTTACGACAAGGTGCCCATCGAGGCGGCCGTGCGCATGCAGGCGGGCCTGGAGCACGCGGTGGTCCGCCTGCCCATGGTCTATGGGCCGCGCGACCGCCAGCGGCGGTTCTCCTGGGCGCTCAGGCCAATGACCTCCGGCGAGCCGGTGCTGGAGCTGGACGCCGCCTGGGCCGACTGGCGGACGAGCTACGGCTATGTGGACGACGTGGCCTACGGCCTCGCCCTGGCGGCCACGCACCCCGCCGCCGCCGGCCGCACCTACAACCTGGGTCCCGTCGAGGCGCTCGATCACGCCGCCTGGGCGGCCCGTTTCGCCGAGGCCACCGGCTGGGACGGGGAGGTCCGCCGCCTGCCCCGCTCGGCGGCGCCCGAGAGCGTGCGCGCCGCGCTCGACGCGCTCGATCTCTCCGTGCCGATGGTCCTGGACAGCGGCCGCATCCGGACCGAGCTGGACTACGCCGAGCCCACCTCCCCGCAGGAGGCGATCGCCCGAACCCTGGCCGACGAGATCAAGCGAAGCCGGGCTTAACCGCGATCGCCCTATCCTCGCCATGCTCACGGCCCAGGCAGACGGGCCAATCGACGCAACGCGCCTCTTTCCGTCTCCGTCCGGACACGTAAAGCTGGTAGGGACGCCGCGCCGAAGCGGGAGAGGGAGGACGACGCCGCCAGATGGCGATTCCTGGGGTAGCCATACGGGGTCAGCGCAGCCTGCTGCGCCAGATCCGCGAAGCCCTCGCGGGCGGCGGCCCGGCGCAGGTGCGCCTGGACATGGTCGTGCGCATCATCGCGCGCTCCATGGTCGCCGAGGTATGTTCGCTCTACATGCGCCGCGCCAGCGGCGAGATGGAGCTGTTCGCCACCGAGGGCCTCGACCCCGGCGCCGTCCACCTCACCCGCATGCGGCCCGGCGAGGGCCTGGTCGGCGAGATCATGAAGGCCGGCCGGCCGCTGAACCTGGCCGACGCCCCCGAGCACCCGGCCTTCTCCTACCGGCCGGAGACCGGCGAAGACCCCTACCACGCCTTCCTCGGCGTCCCCCTGCTGCGCGGCGGCCGGTCCATCGGCGTGCTCGTGGTCCAGAACCGCACCGAGCGGGTCTACACCGAGGACGAGGTCGAGGACCTGCAGATCATCGCCATGGTGCTGGCCGAGATGGTGGCCGGCGGCGAGCTGATCGCCGAGGACGAGCTCAAGGGCGTCGAGATCGCGCCCCACCGGCCCGAGCGTCTCAAGGGCGCCAAGTTCGCGGACGGCCTGGCCTACGGCGTCGCCGTCCTGCACGAGCCGCCGGTCGCCCCCTCGCAGCTGCTGTCGGACGACGTGGCGGCCGAGGAGATCCGGCTGAAGACCGCGGTCGCCGCCCTGCAGGCCCAGATCGACACCATGCTGGAGGGCCAGCACGGCCTGGTGGAGGCCTCCTACGAGGTCCTCGAGACCTACCGCATGTTCGCCCACGACCGCGGCTGGAACCGCAGCCTCGAGGACGCGGTGCGCAACGGCCTGACCGCCGAGGCCGCCGTCGAGCGCGTGCGCTCCGAGCACCGGGCCCGCCTGGGCCAGGCCCGCGACCCGTATCTGCGCGAGCGCCTCCACGACCTCGAGGACCTCAACGACCGCCTGCTGCGCCACCTCTCCGGCGATGGCCACGTGGCCCGCGACCTGCCCGAGAACGCGGTCCTGATCGCCCGCAACCTCGGCCCCGCCGACCTGCTGGAATACGATCGCACCAAGCTGCGCGGCCTGCTGCTCGAGGAGGGCTCGGCCGCCAGCCACGCCGCGATCATCGCCCGGTCCCTCGACATCCCCTGCGTCGGTCGTCTGCCCGGCCTGCGCGACCGGGTGAGCGAGGGCGACCCGGTGATCGTCGACGCCGAGACCGGCGAGGCCTACCTGCGTCCGCGGCCGGACGTGGTGAAGGCCATCCAGGCGCGCATCGACGTGCGCCGGCAGCGCCGGGCCGAGTTCGCCAAGCTGCGCGAGACGCCCGCCTTCACCCGCGACGGCGCCAAGGTCACGCTGCTGATGAACGCCGGCCTCGACGTCGACCTCGACATCCTCGGCGAGACGGGCGCGGAGGGCATCGGCCTGTTCCGCACCGAGTTCCAGTTCATGGTCGCCGAGGAGATGCCGCGTCTGGACGCCCAGGCCGCCCTCTATGCCCGGGTGATGGACGCCGCCGGCGACCTGCCGGTGACCTTCCGCACCCTCGACCTCGGCGGCGACAAGGTGCTGCCCTACCTGGAGGCCGAGCGGGAGGACAATCCGGCGCTCGGCTGGCGGGCGATCCGCATGGGCCTCGACCGGCCGTCCCTGCTGCGCCTGCAGCTGCGCGCCCTGATCACCGCCGCCAAGGGCCGGGCGCTCCGGATCATGTTCCCGCTGGTGGCCAGCGTCGACGAGTTCCGCGCCGCCCGGGCCCTGGTGGACACAGAGATCGCCTGGGCCCTGCGGCGCGGCCGCAAGGCGCCGTCCCGCCTGGACGTGGGCGCCATGATCGAGGCGCCCTCGATCGTCTGGCACCTCGACGCCCTGCTGCCGATGACCGACTTCGTCAGCGTCGGGACCAACGACCTGATGCAGTACATGTTCGCCGCCGACCGCGGGAACCCGCGGGTCTCCGACCGTTTCGATCCGCTGTCGCCGCCCTTCCTCCGGGCCATGGAGCAGATCCAGCGCGGCTGCGCCGAGACCGGAACCCCGGTCAGCGTCTGCGGCGAGATGGCCGGCCGCCCGCTGGAGGCCTTCGCCCTTGTGGCCCTGGGCTTCGAGCGCCTCTCCATGCCGCCGGCCGGCGTCGGCCCGGTGAAGCAGATGGTGCTTTCCTGCGACCGCGAGGCAGCGCGACGCGGGGTTTCTGCGTTGCTGAAGAGCGGAGCCGGTTCCGTTCGCAACGAAATCGAAACTCTCGCGCGCAAAATCTATCTGGCGGTCTGAGGAGAGCCCGACCGACGTGACCGAATACCGCATTGAGCACAACCCCGACGCGTGGTACGCAAAGTTCTTCTCTAGAACTTCCGCGAGTCTTGGGTTCGAACGCCGCCGCGGTGAGATCACCGCTGCGCATGTCCGGGGGTGAGAGTGGCCATGCCGCTCGATACTGGTCGCATCGCCGATCTTGAAGTCGAACCGGTGAACGGCGGCGATCCTGGTCTTGTGGACTCCTACGCGCCCACGCTCCACTCCGGGGCGGATATTGGCGAGGCGCTGCGCACCGTCCGCGAATTCAGGGGCCTCTCTCTGGAGGAGCTGGCCGAGCGCACGCGGGTGCGGCGCAGCTACCTGTCGGCCATAGAGGAGATGCGGCTGGAGCAGCTGCCCTCGCGGCCCTTCACCATCGGCTACATCCGCTCCTACGCCCAGGCCCTGGGTCTCGACCCCGAGGAGGCCGTCTACCGCTTCAAGGCCGACGAGCCGGTGCTCGACGAGCCGCTTCGCGCTCCCGTCGGCGTGCAGGAGGACCGCGATCCGCGCCTCTCCGCCCTGATCGCCGGCGGCTGCGTGATCGTCGCGGCCATCTTCATGTGGAACATCGCCCAGCGGGCCATGATCGACGCCGCCCCGCCGCCGCCGCTGGCTCCGGAGAAGGCCGTGATCGAGGCGCTGACGGCGCAGCGGGACGGTCCGGTGACGCTCGGCGCGCCCCTGCCGGCGCCGGTCGAGTCCACCACGCCCCCGCTCTACGAGACGCCCGGCCTCGCCAAGGCCGGCGAGGACGGCATGGGCAACCTCGCCCCGCCGGCCATCCTGGGCGTCACCTCGGCGGACGCGCCGCCCCCGGACACTTCGCAGCTCGCCCCGGTGTTCAAGCCGGACGGCCGGATCTACGGCGCGCCGGTCGGCCAGCCGTCGTTCGTGACGCTGAAGGCGCTGAAATCGGGCGCCCTGATCATCCGCGGCGCCGACGGCTCGGTCTATTTCGCCCGCCAGCTCGACAAGGGCGAGGCCTACCGCATCCCGGCCATCAATGGGCTGATGGTGGACGTCTCCGAGCCGCAGGCCTTCCAGGTGTTCGCCGGCGGCCAGTCCCGCGGCTTCCTCCCCGCCGCCCTCTCCTCCGCCAGCAAGCTCGGCGGGTAGCGGCCGCCGCCCGACCGGCGGGTGTGATCGTGTGTCCGCTTGGGTTCTCTCCGGAAAGCCCCTATTTTCCGCGCGGCATGAGCACCCAGGACCACACCTCCGTCCGCCCCTGGCGGCAGATCCAGCGCCGGCCCAGCCGGAAGATCCGCGTGGGGTCCGTGGAGGTGGGCGGCGACGCGCCGATCACCGTCCAGTCGATGACCAACACCGTGACCGCGGACGCGGCCGCGACCATCGACCAGATCCGCCAGCTGGAGGAGGCCGGCGCCGACATCGTCCGGGTCTCCTGCCCCGACGAGGACTCCACCGCCGCGTTCCGAACCATCGCCCGGGCGGCGAAGGTCCCGCTGGTCGCCGACATCCACTTCCACTACCGCCGCGGCATCGAGGCGGCGGAAGCCGGCGCGGCCTGCCTGCGCATCAATCCGGGCAACATCGGCAGCCCCGACCGGGTGCGCGAGGTCATCCAGGCGGCCCGCGACAACGGCTGCTCCATGCGGATCGGCGTCAACGCCGGCAGCCTCGAGCGCGACCTCCTGGAGAAGTACGGCGAGCCCTGCCCCGACGCCATGGTCGAGAGCGCGCTGAACCACGCCCGCATCCTGCAGGACCACGACTTCCACGAGTTCAAGATCAGCGTGAAGGCGTCCGACCCGTTCATGACGGTGGCCGCCTACCAGATGCTGGCCGAGGCCATCGACTGCCCGCTGCACCTGGGCGTCACCGAGGCGGGCGCGCTGCGCACCGGCACGGTGAAGTCCTCCATCGGTCTCGGCGCCCTGCTCTGGGCCGGCATTGGCGACACCATCCGCGTCAGTCTCGCCGCCGATCCGGTGGAGGAGGTGAAGGTCGGCTTCGACATCCTGAAGTCGCTGGGCCTGCGCCATCGCGGCGTGAACATCATCGCCTGTCCGTCCTGCGCCCGGCAGGGTTTCAATGTGATCAAGACGGTGGAGACCCTGGAGGAGCGCCTGGCGCACATCTCCACGCCGCTGTCGCTGTCGATCATCGGCTGCGTGGTCAACGGCCCCGGCGAGGCGCTGATGACCGACCTGGGTTTCACCGGCGGCGGCAAGGGCTCGGGCATGGTCTATGTGGCCGGGCGGCCCGACCACAAGATGGACAACGAGGCCATGGTCGACCACATCGTCGGCCTCGTGGAGGCCAGGGCCGCCGAGATCGAGGCGGCGAGGTCGGCCGCCCTCGAAGCCGCCGAGTAGAAATCTGCGAAGTTGACGCCGGCGTCACCCTTGCACGTGCAACGCAACCGCTGTTAGCTGCGCGCCGACCTAAACGGGAGGGACAGATGTCCTCGGCTGACGGCAACTGGAAGATCACCATCAACACGCCCATGGGCGCGCAGGAAGTGAACGCTTCGATCACGACCAGCGGCGACACCTTCACCGGCAAGACTGAGGGCCGCATGGGCTCGCAGGAAGTCTCCGGCAAGGTGAACGGCGACACCCTCACCTGGAGCTCGGCGATCACGAGCCCGATGCCGATGACCCTGGAGTTCGAAGCCAAGGTCGACGGCGACAAGATGACCGGGAACGTCAAGCTCGGCGCCTTCGGCAACGCCCCGCTCTCGGGCGTCCGCGTCTAAGGCTCCACGCCGGACCGAAACAGGAAGGCCCGCTGCGGACACCGCAGCGGGCCTTTTCTTTGCCTCTCCGCAGGGCGGAAGGCGTAAGTCTAGTTGGCCGGGTTCACCGCATTGGCGGCGTCGCCCACCGCGTTGGCGGCGCCCGCGGCGCTGTCGGCCACGCTGGAGGCCGCGCTGGTCACGGCGTCGGTGCGGATCGCCTCCTGGCGGTTCGCGCTCAGCAGGAAGAAGGCGACGATCGCCACCAGCGCGAGCACGGCGATGCCGATGATCACGCCGCCGACGCCGGAGCCGCCGCGTTCCACATAGGTCGTGCCGCCGCTGTCGCGGTCGATGACCCGCTCGGTCGTGCCGTCCGGGTGCTCGGTCACGCGTTCGGTAGCCATTTCAAGTCTCCTCGTAGTCACCGTGGCCGTAACTCGGAACCGCGCCCTCCCGTTCCGGCGGGGTTTGGCATCGGCCCGCCCAGGCGCTAGAGGAGGCTCCCCTCCTTTCCGGGTGCGAAACCACGTGCGACTTCCTCAGGCCAGGCTCGACCAGGTGCTCGACCGCTTCCGCGAGATCGAGGCGCGCATGGGCGCGGCCACCGACGGGACCGAGATCGTCCGGCTCTCCAAGGAGCACGCCGAGCTGAAGCCGGTGGCCGACGCGGTCTCGCACCTCGAGCGCGCCCGCGCCGAGCTCCCCGAGCTCGAGGAAATGGCCTCCGGCGACCCGGAGATGGCGGCCCTGGCCCGCGACGAGCTGGAGGCGCTGAAGGAGCGGCTGCCGGCTCTGGAGCACGAGGTCGCCCTGCTGCTCGCGCCCAAGGACCGCGACGAGAACGCCTCGGCCATCCTGGAAGTGCGGGCCGGCACCGGCGGCGACGAGGCGGCCCTGTTCGCCGGCGACCTGTTCCGCATGTACCAGCGCTACGCGGCCAACCGCGGCTGGCGGGTGGAGATCGACTCCATCTCCGAGGGCGACGCCGGCGGCTACAAGGAGATCGTGGCCTCGATCACCGGCGACGGCGTGTTCGGCCGGCTGAAGTTCGAGAGCGGCGTCCACCGCGTGCAGCGCGTCCCGGCCACGGAGGCGCAGGGTCGCATCCACACGTCGGCCGCGACCGTCGCGGTCCTGCCCGAGCCGGAGGACGTGGAGATCGAGATCCGCGACCAGGACCTGCGCATCGACACCTACCGCTCGTCCGGAGCCGGCGGCCAGCACGTCAACAAGACCGACTCCGCCGTGCGCATCACCCACCTGCCGACCGGCATCGTGGTCACCAGCTCCGAGAAGTCGCAGCACCAGAACCGGGCCCGGGCGATGAAGGCCCTGAAGGTCAAGCTCTACGACCAGCAGCGCGAGGCGCTCGACTCGGCCCGGGCCGAAAGCCGCAAGAGCCAGGTGGGCTCCGGCGACCGTTCCGAGCGGATTCGCACCTACAACTTCCCGCAGGGCCGGGTGACCGACCACCGGATCAACCTGACCCTCTACAACCTGCCGAAGATCATGGAGGGCGAGGCGCTCGACGACGTCATCGGGCCGCTGATCGCCGAGGACCAGGCGGCCCGCCTCGCCGCCCTTGAGGAGGAGCTGGCTTAAAAACCCTCTCCCCCTGGGAGAGGGTAGGGTGAGGGCGGCTCCGAACCCGCCACCTCACCGCCGAGGGGCCGACTCCCACAGGCCGCGAGGATCCTCTCGCAAACCCCGCTGATGTCGCCCTCCACCTCTGCGTTCGCGAACCGCAGCACGTGGAAACCGAACCGCGCGAGATAGTCGGACCGGTCTGCATCGTATGCATCCCGCTCGCCGTGCGCCGCCCCGTCGAGTTCGACTATCAGCCGCGCGCGATCGCACAGGAAATCGACGATGAACGGGCCAAAGGGCGTCTGACGCCGCCACTTCCAGCCGCCGAGCCGATGCGCCCGCAGCGATTGCCAGAGCTTGGCCTCGGCCCGCGTCGGCTCGCGCCGCATCTGACGCGCGCGCTTCAGGAGAATGGCGGAACGAGAAGTGCGAACCTTGCCCATAAGTGAACAATACGAGAACATTGTTCAGCGTCAACCGGCAGCGCGACTTGACCCCTCGGCGGTGCTGATCCCCGACGGAGTCGCCCTCACCCTGCCCTCTCCCAAGGGGAGAGGGTTCCTCAGCGCCGGGCCCGAGCACCCACCGACAGGGTTCTATCCCCCGAACCGCTCGCGGTAGTCGCTGGGCGCCACGCCCAGCCGGCGGCGGAAGGCCCGGCGCAGGTTCTGCTCGTCCTGGAAGCCGCAGCCGCGGGCGACCTCCTTCAGGCTGCCGGCCCCGCTCTCCAGCCGCCGTCGGGCCTCCTCCAGCCGGAGCTTGCCGACCCAGGCGGCGGGTGTCGCGCCCGTCTCGGCCTTGAAGCGCCGGGAGAAGTGCCGCGGGCTCATGCCGGCGGCGTCGGCCAGCCGCTCCAGCGGCAGGTCCTCGTCGAGGTGCTCCAGAACCCAGAGCTGCAGCCGCCCGAACACGTCCTCCCGCCGCTCGGCTTCCAGGAAACGGCTGAACTGTCCCTGGCCGCCAGGGCGCTTGCGGTAGATCACCAGCTCCTGGGCCACGGCCACCGCCGTCGCCTTGCCCCAGTCGCGCTCGACCAGTTCCAGGGCGAGGTCCATGCCGGTCGTCACCCCGGCCGAGGTGAACACCCCGCCGCTCTCCACGAAGATGGCGTCCGGAGCGACCTCGCAGCCGGGGGCGATCGCCGCCAGCCGGTCGCAGTAGGCCCAGTGCGTCGTCGCCGCCCGCCCCTCCAGCAGGCCGGCGGCCCCGAGGATCAGGGCGCCGGTGCAGATCGAGCCCAGCCGCTCCACCCTGCCCGCCATGCCGCGCAGCCAGGCCAGCAGCTCGGCGTCCTCCGCCGCGCTGGCCCAGCCGATGCCGCCGGCCACCAGCAGGGTGTCGCAGGCGGGAAGGTCGCGGAAGCTGCGGGACGCCGTCAGCTCCAGACCGCTGGACATCCGCACCTGCCCGGCCTCCGCGGCCACGATCTCCACCGCATAGGCGGGCTCCGCACGGCCCCAGGTGTCGGCCAGCCAGCGGGCGGTGCGCGAGAACACCTCCAGCGGCCCGATCACGTCCAGCACCTGGGCGTCGGGAAAGGCGAGCATGGCCACGCGGTGGGTCATGGGCCGACGCTAGGCCCGCGCGGCCCCGGCCGGCAACGACCTTGGCCGGAATTGACGTCTCGTCGTCCTTCGCGCCACGCGCCGACGGGCGCAGGCTCCGCCGCAGCCTCAACCGGAGCCCTCGTCATGAACCGCCGCGAGCTCGTCGCCGCCTCGGCCGCCGCCTTCGCCGCCGCCCCGGCCCTTGCCCAGTCCGTCCCGCCCCTGCCGGCCTCGAAGATGATCAAGGTCGCCTTCCTGCTCGGCGACAACGCCAATGTCATCGACACCGCCGGCCCCTGGGAGGTGTTCCAGGACGCCATGCCCATGGTCGACGGACGCCACACCCACCCGTTCTTCCCGTTCACCGTCGCGCCCACGCTCGAGCCGGTGCGGATGACCGGCGGCCTGCTGGTGCAGCCGGCCTACTCCATCGACACCGTCCCGCAGCCGGACGTCATCGTGGTCCCGGCCCAGCGTTCCACCGAGGCCTCCCGCGCCTGGCTTCGGGCCGCGAGCGACAAGGCCCACATGACCATGAGCGTCTGCACCGGCGCCTTCCAGCTCGGCCGGATCGGCCTGCTCGACGGCCGGCCGGCCACCACCCACCACGCGTTCTTCGACGCGTTCGAGAAGGAGTTCCCGAAGGTGGCGCTGCAGCGCGGGCCGCGCTTCGTGGACAATGGCAGGATCGCCACCGCCGGGGGCCTGACCTCCGGCATCGACCTCGCCCTGCACGTGGTCGGCCGCTACTTCGGACCCGAGACGCAGAAGGCCACCGCCCGCTACCTGGAGCATGCGGGCGGCGACTGGCGGCAGGCCTAGCGTTGGGGACGCCTCGGTGGCGGCGGCGGCAGGGTCGGCAGGGGCGGGGGCGGCTCGCGCGGCCCGCGGCGGACCAAGTTGCCCACCTGCCGCCGGGTGGTTCCCCACAGGATGACCGCGCCCTTGCGCACCCCCACGAAGGCCAGGCCCACGCTGTCGGCCACCACCGCGCCGCGGTGGCCCATGGGCTTGGCCTCGCCGACGGTGGTGTCGAGCGCGGTCTGGTGCTCCACCTCGGCGTTGATCTCCGCGCCCAGCAGCAGGGCCATCACCGAGAACCAGATCCACACCAGGAAGCCGACCACGGCGCCCAGGGAACCGTAGGTGATCTGGAAGCGGGCGACGTTGTTGACGTACCAGGAGTAGCCCAGCGAGCCGCCCATCCAGATGGCCGCGGCCAGCATCGCCCCCACCGCCACCCAGCGCCACTGCGCCCAGCGCCGCGACGGGCCGAAGCGGTAGAGGATGGCGAAGGCGCCCGCGACGAGGACGTAGAGCACCAGCCAGCGCAGCGGGATCAAGAGCTCGCCCGCGCCGATCTGGTTGAGCGCCAGCGGCGCCGCCACCAGGACGGCGGTCACCACCGCCATGAACACCAGGGCCGCGAAGGTGAAGCTGTAGGTGGTGATGATCCGCAGCAGGTAGGGCCGCCGCTCCTTCTCCTCGTAGGTGACGTTGAGCGCGTCCACGAGCACCCGGATGCCGAGGCTCGCCGTCCAGAGCGAGAGCAGCACCGAGAGCGCGAAGGCGATGGACAGCTCCGCCGGCCGCTGGGTGGCCAGCCGGGTCATCTGGTCGCCGACGATCACCAGCACGTCGTGCGGCACGAAGGTGGCGAGTTGGTCCAGCTGCCTGCTCACCGTCCCCACGTCCGAGAATAGGCCGTAGAGCGAGACGAACACCGCCACCGCGGGCGCCAGCGCCAGCAGGACGTAGAAGGTCACGCCGCCGGCCAGGAAGGCGATCCGGTCGTTGCCGCTCTCGCGGTAGACGCGCCAGATGATGTCCTTCCAGCCCTTCCACGGGATCTGGAACGGCCAGGCGGCCAGCCGTCCCCGCCCCGGCTCGGTGAGCTCGAAGTGGTCCGGCGCGGCGATCTCCGGATTGGAGAGCCCGGGCGGCGGCCGGCGCGCGGCCTGGGCCCAGAGCGCGGTCATCGCCGCCAGCCCGAGCCACGGCGCGGCGCCCAGCAGGAGCCGGGAAAGGCCGCCGCCCCGGCCGGGCGGCTTGTCGTTCTGGGCGGGTCGCGCCACGGGGTGCTTCGCTTCCTCTCCAAGGCGGCGCTTGTCCGAACCCGCCGCCTGCGGCCTCCGTTCCCCTTGAAGCCAGCCGGCCGTTCCGGCAAGGGGCGTCCATGACCGGACATGTCGCCGCCATCTTCCGTCACCCGGTGAAGGGGTTCACCCCCGAGACCCTGCCGAACGCGGACCTGACCCCGGGCGAGGGCTTCCCCTTCGACCGCCTGTGGGCGGTGGAGAACGGTCCCTCGGGCTTCGATCCGGCGGCCCCGGCCTTCGTGCCGAAACAGAAGTTCACCGTCCTGATGTCGATCCCGCGCGTGGCCGCGGCGCGGACCCACTACGAGGAGGACACCGGCCTCCTGCACGCCCACGCCGAAGGCATGCCGGTCTTCTCCGGCAAGCTCGCCGACGAGGCCGGGCGCGAGGCCTTCTCTGCCTGGCTGACGCGCCTGCTGCCCGAGGACGACGTCCGCGGCCCCCTGAAGGTGGTGAAGGCGCCCGGCGCCTGGCGCTTCACCGACCACCCGCAGGGCCAGGTCTCGATCGTCAACCTGGCCAGCATCCGGGACCTGTCGCAGAAGATGGGCGTCGAGCTCGACCCCCTGCGCTTCCGCGCCAACCTCTACGTGGACGGCTGGGCGCCTTGGGTCGAGAACGAGTGGACGGGCCGTCCGATGATGCTGGGCTGGGCGAAGGCCGAGGTCTTCAAGCCCATCGTCCGCTGCGCCGCCACCCATGTGGACCCCACCACGGCCGAGCGCGACCTCGACGTGGTCAAGGCCCTGTTCGACAACTACGGCCACATGAACTGCGGCATCTACCTGAAGGTCACCGCGCCCGGCCGCGTCAGCGTGGGCGACGCGGTCACCTCGCCGGACGCCCGGCCCGTGGAGGCCCCGGCATGGGCCTGAACCTCGTCCAGGCGTGGACCCACGCGAAGAAGACCCTGGAGGACGCGGGCCTCGCCGGCCCGGTGATCGACGCGCGCCTCCTGGTCGAGGCCGCCGCCGAGGCCACCCGCACCGACATCGTCACCGATCCCTACCGCGCCCTGTCGCCGCAGCAGGAGGCGACCCTGGCCGATTACCTGGCGCGGCGGGTGAAGCGCGAGCCGGTCAGCCACATCCTGGGCCGCAAGGGCTTCTGGAAGATCATGCTGAACGTGAACCGGGACGTGCTCACGCCGCGGCCGGACACCGAGACGGTCGTCGACGTGATCCTGAAGCAGACCCCTGAGCACAGGGCCTTCTCGATCCTCGACCTTGGCGTCGGCTCCGGGGCCATCCTGCTGGCCATCCTCGCCGAGCGGCCGGCGGCGAAGGGCCTGGGCGTGGACGTCTCCGAAGAGGCCCTGGCCGTGGCGCGCGACAACGCCGCCCACCTGGGCCTCGCCGGCCGCGTCGCGCTGCTGCGCGGCGACTGGACGGAGGGCCTGGCGGACGCGAACTTCGACGTGGTGGTCTCCAACCCGCCCTATATCGCCAGCGAGGTGCTGGAGACCCTGGAGCCCGAGGTCCGCGACTGGGAGCCGCGCCTGGCGCTGGAGGGCGGCGCCGACGGCCTCGACGCCTACCGCCGCCTGGCCCCCGAGATCCTCCGCGTACTGAAGCCCGGCGGGATCTTCGCCGTGGAGATCGGCTACGACCAGAAGGACGCCGTCGAGGCGCTGTTCCGCGAGGCGGGCGCGGCCGACGTGCGGACCATCCGCGACCTGGCCGATCGGGACCGGGTTGTCGCGGGTTCGAAAAACCCCTTGGAAACGGGCGCTTGAGTCGCTACATCAGGTGTCGTCTCCACCCATGAAAGCCGGCTAGGCAGACGCGCCCCGACCAGGGCGCAGGCCGTCCCGGCAGGCGCGAGCTTCTCAAAAAGGCCTCTCGCTGAAGAGCTTCCGGGCGGAAGACGGGGAACTTAAGCGTCTTCAACAATCCATCCGGGCCAGGCGCCCGATCCCGCTGAAGGCTAGGGCACAGGCCGCCTCAGGGCCGCTCAGGAAAAGAGCAAACGGTTATCGAATAATGAGAGATTTCAAGGGTATGAAGCGTCAGCGCGGCCGCAATCGTGGCGGTGGCGGCGGCGGTGGGGGCGGCGGCAAGCCTCAACAGAACGCGAACCGGGCCTTCGACTCGAACGGCCCCGAGGGCGTGAAGGTCCGCGGCAACGCGCAGCACGTCTTCGACAAGTACCAGCAGCTGGCGCGCGACGCCGGCTCGGCCGGCGATCGGGTGCTCGCCGAGAACTACCTCCAGCACGCCGAACACTATTTCCGCCTGCTGCGCGCCATGCAGCCGCAGCGGCCCGCCTCCGACATCCTCGGACGCGACACCTTCTCCTCAGGCTACGATATCGACTTCGAGGACGAGGGCGCCCAGGCCCAGGCCGCCGCGGCCGACGAGGCCGCCGCCGCGGAGAGCGCCGCCAATCCCGAGGGCCAGGACGGCGACGCCCAGCAACGCCGCGACCGCGACGAGCGCAACCGTGACGATCGTCCCCGCGAGGGCCGCGACCGCGACGGTCGGGACCGGGATCGGGGCGAGCGCTTCGAGGGCCGCCGCGACGACCGTGGCGAGGGCGGCGGACGCCGCGACCGCTGGCGCGACCGCGACGACCGTCCCCGCGACGACCGTCCGCGCGCCGAGGACCGTCCCCGTGACGATCGGCCCCGTGACGATCGGCCCCGTGAGGATCGGCCCCGTGAGGATCGGCCCCGTGACGACCGCCCGCGCGGCGACCGGGACCGTGACGACCGCCGCGAGCGCCGCGACCGCGAGGAGCGCCCCGAGCGCGATCCGCTGGCCGTGGTCGAGCCCCGCGCCGCCGCGCCGCTGGCCGAGGAGCGTCCCTCCCCGGTCCTGCGCGACGCCGAGGGCGGCGAGAGCCACGCCCCCGCCTTCCTCCAGGCCCGCGCCGAGCCGCGCCCGGAAGCCGCTTCGGACGAGGAGGCTCCCGCCCGCAAGCCGCGCCGCCGCCGCGCCCCGCGCAGCTTCGAGGCCGGCGAAGGCGCGCCCTCGAACGAGTCCGAGGAAGCTTAAGGTCTGAGATCCCCTTCTCCCCTTGCGGGAGAAGGTGGCCCGCGCCGCGGGTCGGATGAGGGGTCGCACGAGAGATCGTGCGGCCCCTCTTCGTTTCTCCGGGCGACCGCTAGAAGCTGTAGGCCACGCCCAGCCGGAAGTTGCGGCCCGGCAGGGGCGCCAGGTCCTTCAGGAACGAGGCGTGCTCGCGGGCCTCGGCGTCGGTGAGGTTGCGGGCGTCCAGGAACACCTTGAAGCCGTCGTCCTTCAGCGGCCGCACGGTCAGCGAGGCGTTCAGCATCGTGTAGCCGTCGGTGGGCACCTCGAACTCGGCGACCCGGTCCTGCTCGCCCACGCGCCGGGCCTCGAGCTGGCCGGTCCACCAGCCGCCTTCGAACACGCCGCGCAGGGCCGCCGACCAGGGCGGGATCCGCGCGGGCGCGCCCAGGTCGGTGTCGCCGCGGACGTAGTCGGCCATGGCCTCCAGCCGGAAGCTGCGCCCGGCGTCGGACCACAGCCTGTACGAGACCTCCGTCTCGAAGCCGTGGAAGGTGGCGTCGGTCTGCACGTAGCGGAACACCGGCAGGCCGGACTCCTCGTCCGCCACGCCCGTCGGCCGCAGGTCGATGAAGCCCTCGTAGCGCACGCCGAACAGGTGGACGTCCGCCGTCCAGCGGTCGGAGCCGTAGTGGGCGGTGGCGTCCAGCGACCAGGAGACCTCCTGGTCGAGGTCCGGATCGCCCACCTCGAATCCGCGGGTCGCCGGGTGCGGTCCGCTGGCGAACAGCTCCTCCTGGGCCGGCGCCCGGCTGGTCCGCGACCCCGACAGGCTGAAGAACCAGCCGTCCGCCGGCCGCACGAAGGCGCCGAGCGAGGCCGAGACGTTGGTGAAGTCGCGCTCGCCGGCGACGCTGTCGAGGCTGCGGTTGTCGACGCGCAGGCCGCCCTCCACGCCCCAGCCCTCCCGGTCGTAGCGCTGCAGGACGAAGGCGCCCCACTCCCTGGTCGTGGTGGCCGGGACCAGCGCCTCCTCGCCCACGGCGTCGAAGTCGCGCGACAGGGCCTGGAAGCCCACCGCCCCCTGCCAGCCGTCGCGGTCGGGTTGCACCAGCTCCAGCCGGCCCTCCCAGCCCTCGGAGAAGAAGCGGGTGGCCGGCGCGCCGTCCTCCAGCTCCACGTGGGTGTAGTCGGCGTAGCCGCCGGCGAAGCGCAGCTTCTCGAACGGGCCCAGGGCCATGTCGTACTCGCCGCGCAGGTCGTAGCGGGTCTGCTCCAGCTCGATGGCGACGCCGGCTTCCTCGCCCTCGTGGCCCTCCTCCGCCTCGCCGTCCTCGTGCTCGTGCTCGTCGTGCTCGTGGGCGTGGCCCGGCACGCCATAGGTCGTCTCGGTCCGCTTGACGGAGAAGCCCAGGTAGCCGCGGTCCTTCACATAGGCGAGGCCCGCGCCGTAGGAGCTGAGCTCGGTCGAGGTGTTCTCCACCACGGAGTCCGCCGGGCCCGGCCACTCCTCGCCGTCGGCCTCCATCAGCCGGCGCGACTCCGGGTGGGTGGGGACGTCGTAGTCCTCGGTCTCCCGGCGAACGCCGTCCAGGGTGACCACGAACGGCCCCGCGCCGGCCTTCAGCGAGGCGGTGGCCATCCGGCCCTCGTCCACGGTGGAGCCAGAGGCCATCACCCGGCCCTCCAGCCCCTCCACCGGGACCCGCGGGATGCGGTCGTCGATCACGTTGACGATGCCGCCGATCGCCGAGCCGCCGTAGGCGAGCGCCGAGGGGCCGCGCAGCACCTCGATCCGCTCCGCCTCCTGCGGGTCGGTGGCCACGGCGTGGTCGGGCGACAGGGCGCTGGCGTCCACCTGGCCCAGGCCGTTGGACAGGACCAGCACCCGCGGCCCGGCCAGGCCGCGGATCACCGGCCGGCTCGCGCCGGGCCCGAAGAAGGTGGAGCGCACGCCCGGCAGGCCGCTCAGCACGTCGCCCAGCCCGCCCACCGGGGCGGTGTCCAGCTCCTCGCGCTTGAGGATGTTGACGCTGGTGGTCGCCGAGCCGATCGACACCGGATAGGGGGCGGCGGTCACCACCACCTCGTCCAGGTCCTTCGGCGCGGCGGCGTGGGCGCCTTCAGCGGCGGTCAGGGCCGTGACGGCGGCGGCGGCGAACAGGGCGGCTCGCGACATTGACCCTCCTGGGGACTTGAAAACGGGATCAGGTGTTATGAAGTAACAGTACCGTTATGAAATAACATAACGGGTCGTCAAGGCCGTTGCGGCCCGGGGCGGAGCGGAGTTAGCTGACGGCCATGGGAGATGCGTGCCACCACGAGGACGGTGTCCATCCGGGCCTGAAGGGTCCGGCGCTGCGTCGTGCGCTCGGCGCGGCCGAGACGCGCTGCGCGGAAACCCAGGAGCGGCTGACGGCCCCGCGCCGCCGGGTGCTGGAGCTGCTGCTGGAATCCGACGCGCCGCTGAAGGCCTACGACCTGATCGCCGCCTTCGGGGAGGCCGGCGAG
The DNA here is from genome assembly GCF_036821595.1 of Phenylobacterium sp. Taxonomy (GTDB): domain Bacteria; phylum Pseudomonadota; class Alphaproteobacteria; order Caulobacterales; family Caulobacteraceae; genus Phenylobacterium. The sequence continues at coordinate 30,334 of NZ_DAISJG010000008.1, read as the reverse complement.
CCCGCCAAGCCGCCCACCGTCTACCGCGCCCTGGAATTCCTGGAGCGCCTGGGCTTCGCCCACCGCATCGAGAGCCTGAACGCCTATGTGCCCTGCCGCCTGGAAGGCGACGGCCACCTGGCCGCCTTCCTGATCTGCGACTGCTGCGGCGCGGCGGAGGAGTTCGAGCCCGACCTCGCGCCGGCGCTGGCCGCCGCCGGCGCCGCCGGCTACGCGGTGCGCACGGTGACCCTGGAGGCCCGCGGCCGCTGCCCGGCCTGCGCGGAGGGCTGAACCCGGCCGCGGCGCGGACGTTCAACCAGCCCATGCGCAAGCAGATCTACCTCGACTGCGACGGCGTGCTCGCCGACTTCGACAGGGGCGCCGAGAAGGTGCTTGGCCTGCATCCCCGGGCCTTCGAGAAGCGCCATGGCCTGGGCCAGTTCTGGAAGCGTCTGGCCGCGGCCGACGGCTTCTTCGAGACCCTCGAGCCCCTGCCCGACGCCTTCGAGCTGTTCGAGGCGGTGCGGCACAGGAACCCGATTATCCTCACCGGCCTGCCGCGCGGAAACTGGGCCGAGCCGCAGAAGCGCCGCTGGGCGGAGCAGCACTTCCCGGGCGTCGAGGTGATCACCACCTCGGCCGCGCTCAAGCGCGAGCACTGCCACCCCGGGGACGCCCTGGTCGACGACCGCGACAAGTTCCGCCACCTCTGGGAGGCCGAGGGCGGAGTCTTCATCCATCACAAGGACGCCCGCAGCTCGATCGCCGAGCTGCGGGCGAAGGGATTCATCTAGGATCCGGGGCTCACCAGAAGACCAGCCGCACGACCTGGATCACCCGGCCGGTGAACCGGTCCACCAGGATGGCGTCGTAGCCCACGCGCACCCAGTCGTAGCCCGGCGGCGGCATGGGAAGGCCGTAGTCCCACCAGCTCCACAGCCGGTAGCCCTCGTCGTACCAGCCGCGCGGCAGCACGTCGCCGTAGCTCCACAGCCGGACGTAGAAGCCCGACGGCGGACGCCAGACGTGGCCCCGGTAGCGGTGGCGGCTGTTGTACACCGGCGGATAGTGGCGGCGGTCCCAGCGGGGGTGGTTCGGCGGCGGCCGGCGGCCGTCGCGGTCGCCGTCCCAGCGCCGGTCCCCATCGCGGCGGCCGTCCCGGTCCCCGCTCCAGCGCCCGTCGCCGTCACGGCGGCCATCGCCATCCCGGGGGCCGTCTCCGTCGCGTCGCCCGTCACGGTCACGGCGTCCGTCGCCGTCGCGGTCACGGCGGCCGTCGCGGGCCTGGCCCGCGCCGTCGAACCGGCGGGCGTCGCGCAGCTCGGTGCGGTCCTCGTGGTCCTGGCGGTCGAAGCCGGTCAGGCCCGAGACGTCGGCGTCGCCGTCGCGGTCGACCCAGACGCCGCGGCCCACCGGCCGGCCCTGGCCGTCGCCGCCGCGCCGGCGGCCCTCGCCCCCGCGCGCCTCGCCGCCCCGCCGACGTTCCCCGCCGGAGGCCTGGGGCGCGCTGGGCGCCTGAGCGGCTTCCGCGGCCTGAGGCGGACGGGGCGGCGTCGCCGGACGCTGCTGGACGCCGCGCGCCGCGGGCCGCTGGGGCCGGTCGCCGCCGGCGCCCACGTGGCCGCGCGGCTCGCGGTCCCGGTCCCGCTCCTGCGCGATCGCCGCGCCGCTGGCGCCGGCCAGCAGCAGGAGGCTCAGCGCCATGATCCTGGTCTTCATCGTGTTCATCCTCCGCGGCCGCGTCACGGCCGGGGCAAGTCCGCTCGGTTGCAGGATTGGCGCCGGTTCAATGAACCGTGCTTGAACGCCGCGGCCGGCCGCGCCAACTCTGCGGCGCGAGGCGAAGAGGATCACCCGTGGCTGCGACCCCCAACGATGTCCTGGGCTTCTGGCGCAACGCCGGTCCGGAGAAGTGGTACGCCAAGAGCGCCCGGTTCGACGAGGCGATCCGGCTGAAGTTCGAACCGGTCCACCACCGCGCCGCCCGCGGGGAGTACGACGCCTGGGCCGCGAGCCCCGAGGGCGCGCTGGCGCTCCTGATCCTGCTCGACCAGTTTCCCCGCAACCTCTACCGCGGCTCGGCCCACGCCTGGGCCACCGACCCCAAGGCGCGCGCGGTGGCCCGCGCCGCCACGGAAGCCGGCTTCCACCGCAAGGTCGAGCCCCTGCTGGCGCAGTTCTTCGTCCTGCCCTTCGAGCATTCGGAGGACCTTGCCGATCAGGACTACGCCCTGGCGTTGGCCGGGGACCTCGACGATCCGGAGGTTCTGAAGTGGGTGCGCATCCACCGCGACATCATCGCGCGGTTCGGACGCTTCCCGCACCGGAACCCCGCCCTCGGGCGCGTCACCACGCCCGAGGAGCAGGTCTTCCTGGACGAGGGCGGCTTCGCCGGCTGAGCCGGCCCGCCCTCGAAATCGCCCGCCAGGGGCTAGTGGTCGTGGCCGGCCTCGGCCTTCACGCCGGTGGTCGGCGCGGCCTTCTCCACCTTCACGGTGCGGCAGCTCTTCTTGGCCATGCGCGAGCCGCTGACCGCGGGACGCTCGGTGCAGACCTTCTTGGTCTTGGCCTCGCCCTTGGCGTCGAGGGCGGGCGTCTGGGCGGTGGACTCCACGGGAGCCTGGGCGGTCTTTTCGACGGCCGCGGCTTCCGGAGCCGCGGCGATGGCCAGGGCGGCCAGGGCGGAGACGAGGAACATCTGTGTACGAACCTGAATTGGGAAGGATGGAACGCCCTTAGCGGGCTGACCGCGGCGCGCCAAGTTGCAAAGCCTTAATTTGCGACGAACGGACGCTCCGATGCCTGTGGATGGCTCATCGGCGCCTAGGGATTCCGATTCGCGAATCGGGGCACCCTCACCTGACCATGAACGCCGCCGTCTCCATCGCCGCCCGCTACGAGGCCGACCAGGACCACCCTGAGCGGCAGTACCTGGACCTGCTGGAGGACATCCTCGCCAACGGCGTCCAGCGCGGCGACCGCACGGGCACCGGCACGCTCGGCGTCTTCGGGCGGCAGATGCGCTTCGACCTCTCGAAGGGCTTCCCGCTCCTCACGACCAAGAAGCTGCACCGCAAGTCGATCATCCTGGAGCTGCTCTGGTTCCTGCGCGGGGACACCAACGTCCGCTGGCTGCAGGAGCGCGGCGTCTCCATCTGGGACGAGTGGGCGGACCGCGAGACCGGCGAACTGGGCCCGGTCTACGGCAAGCAGTGGCGCTCCTGGTCCGCGCCGGACGGCCGGGTGATCGACCAGATCGCCGCCGTGGTGGAGGGCCTGAAGTCCAACCCCAACAGCCGCCGCCACATCGTCTCGGCCTGGAACCCGGCCGAGGTGGAGGACATGGCCCTGCCGCCCTGCCATTGCCTGTTCCAGTTCTTCGTGGCCGACGGAAAGCTCTCCTGCCAGCTCTACCAGCGCTCGGCCGACGTCTTCCTGGGCGTGCCCTTCAACATCGCCAGCTACGCCCTCCTGACCCTGATGATGGCGAAGGTGACGGGGCTGGAGCCCGGCGAGTTCGTGCACACCCTGGGCGACGCCCACCTCTACCTGAATCACCTCGACCAGGCGCGCCTGCAGCTCTCCCGCGAGCCCCTGCCGCTGCCGGTGATGCACGTCGCCGACAAGGACGACCTTTTCGCCTTCGACTACGAGGACTTCCAGCTCGAGGGCTACCGCGCGCATCCCTCCATCGCCGCGCCGATCGCCGTCTGACCATGACGCTCGCCGAGATCAGCGAGGCGGCGGCCCGGATCTCCGACATCTACGCGGGCAAGTACGCCATCGACCGCGACGACGACTGGTTCCTGCTGAAGCTCCAGGAGGAGCTGGGCGAGCTCTCCCAGGCCCACCTGCGCCTCTCGTCCCGAGGCCGCGGCGAGGCCAGCGAGCAGGACCGCGCCGACGAGGCCGCCGACGTGCTCTGCATGCTGCTCCTCTACTGCCGCCGCTTCGGCGTCGACCCGCAGGCGGCGGTCCAGCGGAAATGGCTGAGCTGGCTGGAGCCCCCACCGCTCGCCCCGGCGGAAGCCGGGGCCCAAGCCGAGTCGGTGGACTAGCCCGCGCACTGCCGATCAACCCAGGACGCCGTTTGGGTCCTGGCTTCCGCCGGCATGAGCGGATGGTTTAGATCGACGCCATGTCCCAGATCATCCTCTCCGCCGGCCCCATCGCCCGCGACCGCAACGGTGTCATCGGCAGGGACGGGACCCTGCCCTGGCGGCTGAAGTCCGACATGGCGATCTTCAAGGCCGTCACCATGGGCAAGCCGGTGATCATGGGCCGCAAGACCTGGGACAGCCTGCCCAGGAAGCCCCTGCCCGGCCGCACCAACATCGTGCTGACCCGCGACGGCTCGTTCGAGACCAAGAACGCCATCGTCTGCGAGGACTTCTCCGAAGCCCTCCAGATCGCCCGCGAGCAGGCCGAGGAGGACCGCGCCGAGGAGGTCTGCGTGATCGGCGGGGCCTCGCTCTTCGAGCTGGCCCTGACCCGGGCCAGGCGTCTCTACCTCACCGACGTCGACGCCGAGGTGGAGGGCGACGTCCGCCTGTCGCCGATCGACGAGAGCCGCTGGCGCGAGGTGCGCCGCGAGGCTTACCCTGCGTCAGAAACCGACGAGTTCCCCTTCGTCTTCCGCGTGCTGGAACGCCTATAGTCCGGCCAGACGACAAGGGAGGGACACGGATGGACTACGAACTGGTCGCCGAGGGCTTCGAGTTCCCCGAAGGGCCGATCGCCATGGCCGACGCCTCGGTGATCCTCACCGAGATCAAGGGCCAGCGGCTCACCCGCGTGCGGCCGGACGGCTCGAAGGAGACCGTGGTCGAGACCGGCGGCGGCCCGAACGGCGCGGCCATCGGGCCGGACGGCGCCATCTGGATCACCAACAACGGCGGCTCGTTCCAGTGGCTCGACAACCAGGGCCTGACCATCCCCGGCCCCACCCCGCCCGAGCACCAGGGCGGCATGATCCAGCGCTTCGACCTGCGCACCGGCGAGCTCTCCACCATCTACGAGGCCTGCGACGGTCGCCGGCTGATCGGCCCCAACGACATCGTCTTCGACCGCACGGGCGGCTTCTGGTTCACCGACCACGGCTGCTCGACGCCGGAGGGGCGGAAGTTCGGCGCGCTCTACTATGCGAAGACCGACGGCTCCCACATCAGCCGCCAGCGCGACCACATCATCTCCCCCAACGGCGTCGGCCTCTCGCCGGACGAGAGCGTCGTCTACGTGGCCGACACCCAGCTCGGCCGGCTGTGGGCCTTCGACGTGGCCGAGCCCGGCGTGCTGGCGCCCCCGGCAGGCTTCGCTCCGGGGCGCGTGATCTGCAACCTGCCCGGCTACCAGCTCCTCGACAGCCTCGCCGTGGAGGCCTCGGGCAAGGTCTGCGTGGCGACCATCATCAACGGCGGCGTCACCGCCTTCGACCCGGACGGGACCACCGAGCACTTCCCGATCCCGGACCTCGTCACCACCAACATCTGCTTCGGCGGCGCCGACATGATGGACGTCTGGATCACCGCCTCCTCCACCGGCAGGCTCTACAAGGCTCGCTGGCCGCGTCCCGGCCTGAAGCTGAACTTCAACGGGTGAACCCGCCCAAGCTTGACAGTTGAGGGGAACGTTCCGGTGCTTCGGACGCTTCGCCGTATGAAGGGGCGGAGCTTGGCGTTAGGACCGCCGGCGAACCTGTGAGACCGGATATGGACACCGAGAAGCCTCGAACGACGGAGCAGGCTTCCACTGGTGTCGCCGGCCTCGACGACATCCTCGCCGGCGGCTTCGCCCGCGACCGCGTCTACCTGCTGGAAGGCAGTCCCGGCACCGGCAAGACCACCGCCGCCATGAGCTTCCTGCGGGCAGGCGCCCAGGCCGGCGAGCGCACGCTCTACATCACCCTGTCGGAAACCGAGGAGGAGCTGCGCGACACCGCCCGCTCCCACGGCTGGGACCTGGACGGCGTGGAGGTCTTCGAGCTCGTCCCGCCCGAGAGCCTGCTCGACGAGCAGCAGCAGCAGAGCCTGCTCTATTCCTCGGACCTGGAGCTGGGCGAGACCACCCGGATGATCTTCGAAGCCGTCGAGCGCATCCGGCCGGGCCGGGTGGTGATCGACAGCCTCTCGGAGATCCGCCTGCTGGCCCAGAGCTCCCTGCGCTACCGCCGCCAGGTGCTGGCCCTGAAGCACTACTTCGCCCGCCGCGGCGCGACGGTCCTGCTCCTCGACGACCTGACCACCGACACCCTCGACAAGACCGTCCACAGCGTCGCCCACGGCGTCATCCGTCTGGAGGAGCTGGCGCCGGAATACGGCGCGGAGCGGCGGCGCGTCCGGGTCGTGAAGTATCGCGGCCGCAGGTTCCGCGGCGGCTTCCACGACTTCACCATCAAGACCGGCGGCCTGGAGGTCTATCCGCGGCTGATCTCCTCGGAGCACAAGACCCGGTTCTCCCGGGACCCGTTGCCCAGCGGGGTCGAGGGCCTGGACGAGCTGCTCGGCGGCGGCATCGAGCGCGGCTCCAGCTGCCTGATCCTGGGGCCCGCGGGCACGGGCAAGTCGCTCGTCACCTTGCACTTCGCGCTCGCCGCCATCCACCGGGGCGAGCGCGCGGCCCTGTTCGTCTTCGACGAGGAGCTGGGCCTGCTGTTCAACCGCGCCAAGTCCCTCGGCATCGACCTGGAGCCGCTGGTGGAGACCGGGCAGTTGCTCGTCCAGCAGGTGGACGCCGCCGAGCTGTCGCCCGGGGAGTTCACCGCGCGCGTCCGCCACTGCGTCGACGCGAGCGGCATCAAGACCGTCGTCGTCGACAGCCTCAACGGCTACCAGGCCGCCATGCCCGAGGAGCAGTTCCTCGTCCTGCACATCCACGAGCTCCTGCAGTACCTGAACCGCCAGGGCGCCTCGACCTTCCTCACCGTCGCCCAGCACGGCCTGGTCGGCGACATGAAGGCGCCGGTGGACGTCACCTACCTCGCCGACACCGTGCTCCTGCTGCGCTACTTCGAGGCCGCGGGCCAGGTGCGCCGGGCGATGTCGGTGATCAAGAAGCGCTCGGGCCAGCACGAGAAGACCATCCGCGAGTACGAGATCGGCGGAGAGGGCCTGATGGTCGGCCCGCCGCTCGTCGAATTCCAGGGCGTGCTGCGCGGGGTGCCCAACTTCGTGGGCCACGGCGCTGGCCTCATGGGCGAGCCCTCCGCATGACGATCGGCACGTCCGGCTCCGGGCGTGTGCTGGTCCTCGCCCCGCTCGGCCGCGACGCGGCCATCGCCCGGGCGATCCTGCAGGAAGCGGGGCTGACGGCCACCGTCTGCACCGACCTCTCGAGCCTCGTGGCCGAGCTCGACCACGGCGTCGGGGCCGCGCTCGTGGTGGAGGAGGCGCTGCAGGGCCCGGATTTTCCGGCGCTCGGCCACTGGATCGAGCACCAGCCGGCCTGGTCGGACCTGCCGATCGTGGTGCTCGCTCCGCGCGGCGGCGGGCTGGAGCGCAATCCCGCCGCCCGCCGGCTCTCCGGCGCGCTCGGCAACGTCGCCTTCCTGGAGCGGCCCTTCCACCCCACCACCCTGGTGAGCGTCGTGCAGACCGCCCTGCGGGGCCGCCGGCGCCAGTACGAGGCCCGCGACCGCCTGCAGGCCATCCGGGAGGCCGAGGAACTGCTGGAGCGCCGGGTGGAGGAGCGCACCGCCGAGCTGGCGTCCGCCAACAGCCAGCTTGCCGGCCAGATCGCCGAGCGCGAGCGCATGGAATCGGCCCTGCGCCAGTCGCAGCGCCTGGAGGCGGTCGGCCAGCTCACCTCCGGCGTCGCCCACGACTTCAACAACCTGCTGATGGTCGTGCTGGGCAACATCCGCCAGATGCAGAAGACCGAGGCCGATCCGGCCCGTCTCCGGCGCCTGGAGATGATCGGCCAGGCCGCGGAGCGGGGCGCCCAGCTCACCGCCCAGATGCTGGCCTTCTCGCGTCGCCAGAAGCTGGAGCCGCGGGTCGTGGACCTCAACGAGACCGTGGCCGGGATGCACGACCTGCTGCAGTCCACCATGGGGGGCAGTGTCCGGATCGAGACCCGCCTGCAGCCGGACCTCTGGGCGTCGATGATCGACCCCACCCAGATCGAGCTGGCGATCCTCAACCTCGCCATCAACGCCCGCGACGCCATGGAGGTGGGCGGCGACCTGCGGGTCGAGACCGCCAACGTCACCGTGGGCCCGCCCGAACGGCCGGAGGATCCGCCCGCCGGCGAGTTCGTCGTGGTCTCCGTCACCGACACCGGCTCGGGCATGACCGAGGAGGTGCGGGGCAAGGTGTTCGAGCCGTTCTTCACGACCAAGGAGGTCGGCAAGGGCTCGGGCCTGGGCCTGGCCCAGGTCTACGGCTTCGCCAAGCAGTCCGGCGGCGGCGTCCGCATCGAGACGGTCCCCGGCGAGGGCACGGCCGTGAGGATCTACCTGCCCCGCGCCACGGGCCAGCGCCCCGACGCGGCGGCCGCGCCGGCGGCCGAGCCGCACATCGCGCCCCGCAACGTCCGGGTCCTCGTGGTCGACGACGACAGCGCCGTGCGCGAGGTGACCGCGGGGATCCTGGGCGACCTGGGCTATGGGGTCATCGAGGCCGGCAGCGGCGGGGCGGCCCTGGACGTCCTGGACCGCGAGCCCGGCGTGGACCTCGTGCTGCTCGACTTCGCCATGCCCGGCATGAACGGCGCCGAGGTGGCGCGCGAGGCGCGCGCGCGGCGGCCCGACGTGCCGATCCTCTTCGTCACCGGCTACGCCGACACCGCGGCCCTGGAGGAAGCCGGCGAGGACGGCATCCTGCGCAAGCCCTATCTGGAGCGCGACCTGGCCGCCAAGCTGAAGGCCGCCCTGACCCCGCCCGGACGGACCTAGCCGGCGCCGAGGATGGCGCGGCGGCGGGCGAGGCTCTCCGGCGGCCATTCCTTCTGCATGTCGTAATAGACCTCGAACGCCCGAGCCCCCTCCGGCAGCCGCACCCACGGCAGCTTTGAGCGCGTGAAGATGTGCACGTCCGGGGGGAGCGCGGCGGGGTCATCCAGCGTCGTGGCGCGCAGGAAGCTCATCACCCTGCGGTCCCCGTAGTCGCTCCACAGCGTCGTGCCGCACGCCGTGCAGCGATAGACGAGGTGCGGCCGGCCGCTGTCCGTCGGCAGGCGGGTGGGCCGGACCTCTCCCGACTGCACCTCGATGCGGTCGGTCTCGATGAGCGCGTTGATCGCAAACGCGCTGCCCACCTGCCGCTGGCAGTCGGCGCAGTGGCAGCAGTGCACGAACATCGGGCCGCTCTTCAGACGGTAGCGCACCGCTCCGCATGCGCAGCCGCCGGCGAGACCAGCCATTTCGATCCCCGTTTGTTCCCGTGGCCGGACACTGGCGAAGCCCAGCTTCGCTGTCCAGCCTCTTCCCCTCCGCCCCGTTCCGGCGCAAGACTTAGGTGAACGGCGGTCACCCAACGGGCCGCCCCGGGGAGGACCAGCCATGGACGACGGCTCCATCGACGTGAAGCGCGCGGCGCGGGAAGCGGCCTATTCGATGCCGCTCGACCAGATCAATCCGGCCGACCCGGAGCTCTTCCGCACCGACACCATGTGGCCCTACTTCGAGCGCCTGCGGAAGGAGGACCCGGTCCACTGGGCGGAGTCCGGCTTCGAGGACGTCGGGCCCTACTGGTCGGTCACTAAGTACAACGACATCATGGCGGTGGACACCAACCACGAGGTCTTCTCGTCGGAGCCGACCATCGTCCTCCCCGACCCGGCGGAGGACTTCACCCTGCCGATGTTCATCGCCATGGACCCGCCCAAGCACGACGTGCAGCGCAAGACGGTCCAGCCGATCGTCTCGCCCAACAACCTTGCCTATCTCGAGCCGATCATCCGCGAGCGGGCGGCGAAGATCCTCGACGACTGCCCGATCGGCGAGGAGTTCGACTGGGTGGACAAGGTCTCCATCGAGCTCACCACCATGACGCTGGCGACCCTGTTCGACTTCCCCTGGGAGGACCGCCGAAAGCTCACCCGCTGGTCCGACGTGGCCACCGCCTCGCCGGACTCGGGCCTGTTCAGCTCCACGGATCCCGAGGTCGCCGAGCAGGAGCGCCGCGCCGAGCTGTTCGAGTGCGTCGACTACTTCATGCGGCTGTGGAACGAGCGGGTGAACGCCCCGCCCAAGCCGGACCTGATCTCCATGCTGGCCCACGGGGAGTCCACGCGGAACATGGACCGCATGGAGTACCTCGGGAACCTGATCCTGCTGATCGTCGGCGGCAACGACACCACCCGCAACACCATCTCCGGCTCGGTCCTGGCCCTGCACCAGAACCCCGACCAGGACCGCCGCCTGCGCGAGGATCACGGCCTCATCCCGTCGATGGTCTCCGAGACCATCCGCTGGCAGACCCCGCTCGCCTACATGCGCCGCACGGCCAAGCGCGACTTCGAACTGGGCGGAAAGACCATCCGCGAAGGCGACAAGGTCGCCATGTGGTACGTCTCGGGCAACCGCGACGAGGAGGTCATCGAGCGGCCCAACGACTACTGGATCGAGCGGCCCCGGGTGCGCCAGCACCTGTCCTTCGGCTTCGGAATCCACCGCTGCGTGGGCAACCGGCTCGCCGAGCTGCAGCTGAAGATCATCTGGGAGGAGATCCTCGCCCGCTTCCCGAAGATCGAGGTGGTGGGCCCGCCCCGCCGCGTCCTCTCCTCCTTCGTGAAGGGCTACGAGCGCCTGCCCGTGGTCATCCCGACGCGGAATTGACGCAGTCGTCCGGCAGGGTTTCAGTCGCACCGCTCAGGTCGGGGGACCGGAGGAGACGCACCATGATCTACGCCCCACTCGGCGCCGCCGCCCTGGCGCTTGCGCTTGTCGCCCTGCCCGCGCAGGCGCAGGACGGCGGCCGCCCGCTCAGCGCCCACCTGACGGGCACGGCGGAGAAGCCGAACCCCGGCGACCCCGACGGCTCGGGCCACGCGACCTTCCGCGTCAACGTCGGCCAGTCGCAGGTCTGCTGGGATCTGATGGTCGAGAAGATCGCCGCGGCCACCGCCGCTCACATCCACAAGGCCGGCCCCGACGCCGCGGGCCCGCCCGTGGTCCCGCTGACCGCCCCCGGCGCCGACGGCAAGAGCTCCGGCTGCGCCACGGCCTCGGCCGAGGTCGTGAAGGACATCCTGCAGAACCCCGGCGGCTATTACGTCAACGTCCACAACGCCGAGTTCCCGCCGGGCGCGATCCGCGGCCAGCTCTCCAGATAGTCCTCGGCAGGCGGCGCCTTAATGGCGCCGCTTGTTTCCCTATGATGGCAACCCCCCGCCGCGAGCGCACGTTTGCGCACGGCACTGGGGCGGTCTACCGGACGAGAGAGGTCTAGATGCTCAAGAAATTCGTGCTGCTCGGCGCTGCGGCGGCGCTCGCGGCCTGCACCACCGTTGATCCCTATACGGGCCAGCCGGTGCGCGACAACCGCGCCACCGGGGCGATCCTCGGGGCTCTGGCCGGCGCCGGCCTGGGCTACGCCACCAACACCAGCAAGAGCGAGGAAGGCCGCCAGAACGCGCTGATCGGCGCCGGCGTCGGCGCGCTCGGCGGCGCGGCCGTCGGCCACTACATGGACCGCCAGCAGGCGCAGCTGCGCGAACAGCTCCGCGGCTCCGGCGTCGACGTCACCCGCCAGGGCGACGACATCGTGCTCAACGTGCCCGGCGACATCACCTTCGCCTACGACCGCGCCGACATCCGGCCCGAGATGCGCGAGCCCCTCGAGAGCATCGCCCGCACCCTGCGCGACTATCCCTCCACCACCGTGGACGTGATCGGCCACGCCGATTCCACCGGCTCGGACGACTACAACCAGGCGCTTTCCGAGCGACGCGCCTCCTCGGTCGCCACCTATCTCACCGACCGCGGCGTGATGCGCGAGCGGCTGTACATCGCCGGCCGCGGCGAGAGCCAGCCGAAGGCGTCCAACGACACCGACGCGGGCCGCGCCCAGAACCGCCGGGTGGAGATCATCCTGAAGCCGCTGCGCGGCTAGGTCAGGCGCCGAACAGCCAGTCGCCGGTCAGGGAGGAGAGCTGGACGCCGACCAGCACCACCTGGCCGGCGACGCCCATGCTGACCACCACGTCGGCGCCGCTCTGCGCCACGCTGTAGGTCGTGCCCGGCAGCAGGTTCACCCGGTCGCCCTCGGCCCGGTTGAAGTCGAGGATCCGGTCGATCCCGGCGTCGGCGTGGCTGTGGAAGATGTCCGCGCCCGCGCCTCCGCTCAGGGTGTCGTCGCCCCGGTCGCCGGCCATCCAGTCGTCGCCCGCGCCGCCGGCCAGGGTGTCGTTCCCCTGTCCGCCGCGCACGATGTCCGCGCCCTCGCCGCCCTCCAGGGTGTCGGCGCCGAGGTTGCCATAGACGATGTCGCCGCCGGCCTCGCCGAACAGGCGGTCGTTGTCCTTGCCGCCGACCACCCAGTCGTCGCCGTCGCCGCCCCAGGCCACGTCGTCGCCCATGTTGCCGTGGATGTCGTCGAACGCCGCGCCGCCGGTGATGCTGTCGTTCCCCTCGTCGCCGCGCAGGAAGTCCTCCCCGTCGCCCCCGGCGATGGAGTCGTTCCCCAGCCGCCCGTAGATGGCGTTGGCCGCGGCGTTGCCGGTGACGGTGTCGGAGCCGGAACCCGCGATGACGTTCTCGATCACCGTGCCGTACGCCGTCGCGACGTTGCGGCTCCAGGTATAGGTGTTGGCCTCCGCGAAGGCCTGGTTGAGGAAGCTGGCGTAGCCGGCGCCGTAGATGCCGATCCAGTAGGCGGCCTGCGCCTGGCCCGACCAGTAGGCGATGCTCGAGAAGGCGCCGGGCGTCAGGTCCACGATCGAGGCGCGGCTGTGCGCCGACAGGTCGAAGGTGTCGATCCCGCCGGTGTCGTAGACGGTCTCGAAGATCGCGCTGGCCTGCGACCAGCTGTAGGTGCTGTCGCCGGCCCCGGCGGTGAGGTCGGCTCCGTACTTGGACTGGATGGCCACGATGTCGAACAGCATCGGCGTGGACGGCATGACCAGGGCGCCTCGCCATTCGATCCCGCCCGCCGTCGCCGAGACGGTCTTGAGGTAGGCGTCGCCGGCGTCGTCGTACGACATGATCGTGTAGCGCTGGTTGTCGTACTCCGCCGGCAGCGTGGTCTCGCCCTCAAACGGGTGCTTGAGGCCGAGCGCATGGCCCAGTTCGTGGATCAGGGTGTGGAAGTCGTCCGTCGTCGGCGTGAAGGCGCTGGGCTTGGTGGACTCGTCGAGCCAGATGTCACCCGCCCAGGTCGGGCCCAGGCCGAAGGTCGGCGCGCCGTAGGCATAGGCCACGGCGCCCTCGGCGAAGTCGTCCACGTCGGTGAAGGCGACGCGGATCTGGCCCGGCGTCTGCTGGTCGTTGGTCTCGCTGAAGCCCGGGGCGATCAGCCGGTCCCAGGCCGCGATCGCGGTGCGGAAGGCGACCGCCTGAGCCGCGTTCAGCACGCCGTAGTCGGCGTTGTCCTGCTCGTCGCCCGCGGGATAGCCCGCCCAGGTGCTGCCCAGGCCCGGAATGCTGAAGGTGATGGTCGATCCGACCCATTCGCCGGGCTCGACAAGGGAGGAAATGATCTGCTGCGTCGTGATAGGCAAGGCCGCCCCCGCGGTGGAAACGGCCCCAGCCTACCCGAAATCCTTTCCAGAACCTCCCCCAGCCGGGGGAGGCGCAGCGTCGCGCCGGCTCAGAGCCCCAGCACCATCTTGGCCATGATGTTGTGCTGGATCTCGTTCGACCCCGCGTAGATCGAGGTCTTGCGGTAGTTGAAGTACATGGGCGCGACGGTGGCCGCATAGTCCGGCCCGGCGCGGGCCACGTTGGTCCGCCCGTCCAGCTCGGCCCAGGTGTCGCGCACGAAGGGCTGGGCGTAGATCCCCGCCGCCTCCAGCGCCAGCTCGGTCATCGCCTGCTGCATCTGGCTGCCTTCCAGCTTCAGCATGGAGGAGACCGCCCCCATGGCCTCGCCGTTCGCCCGGCCGGCGAACACCCGCAGTTCGGTGGCGTTCAGCGTGCCCATCTTGATCTCGATCTCGGCCAGCTTCCGCCGGAAGTCGGGATCGTCGATCATCCGCCCGCCGCGCCCGTTCTGCTCCACGGCCGCGATCTTCTTGACCTTGTTGAGCATGTTGGAGAGGCCGGGCGCATAGGCGTTGCCGCGCTCGAACTGCAGCAGGTACTTGGCGTAGGTCCAGCCCTGGCCTTCCTCGCCGATGCGGTTGGAGACCGGCACGCGGACGTTGTCGAAGAAGACCTGGTTGATCTCCTGGTCGCCCTCCGGCGGGCCGTCGAGCGTCGGGATCGGCACGATCTGGATGCCGGGCGTCTTCATGTCGAGCAGCAGGAAGGAGATCCCCTGCTGGCGGATCGCCTCGTTGGAGGTCCGGACCAGGCAGAACATCCAGTCCGCCCACTGGGCGTAGGTCGTCCAGGTCTTCGAACCGTTGAGGACATAGTGGTCCCCGTCCCGCTCGGCCTTCAGCGCCAGGGAGGCCAGGTCCGAGCCGGAGCCGGGCTCGGAATAGCCCTGGCACCACCAGACGTCGGTGGAGAGGATCTTCGGCAGGTGCTGGGCCTTCTGCTCCGGCGTGCCGAAGGCCATGACCACGGGCGCGCACATCCGCAGGCCCATGTTCGAGGTGGAGGGCGCCCCGGCCAGCGCCATCTCCATGTCGAAGACGTACTTCTTGCCGAGGCTCCAGCCCGTGCCGCCGTACTCCACGGGCCAGTCGGGCGCGATCCAGCCCTTCTCGTGCAGCCGCTTCAGCCAGCGGACCTGGCCGTCCTTGTTGATGTGGCCGTTCTTCGACTGGGCCATGCGCGCGCGCATGTCGTCGTCGAAGGCGTCGGCGATGAAGGCCCGGACCTCGTCCCGGAACGCGAGGTCCTCAGCGGTGAACTCGAGGTCCATGGCCATGGCCCATCACCCCACGCCGTCCAGGTATTCGACGTTCGGCGCACCCGCGAGCACGCCCATGAACTTCGGACCCGCCGCCTTGAAATAGGGCGTGCCGCCGTGGTGCTTCAGCGCGTCCTCGTCCTTGTAGAGCTCGAGCACCTTGTAGGTGTTGGGCTCGGTCCGGCTCTTGGTCAGCTGATAGGCGATGTTGCCGGGCTCGTTGGCCCGGACCTGCTGCTGCAGCTCCCCGAAGAAGGTCTCGAACTCCTGGCCCTTGCCCTCCTGGATCTTCAGCGTCGCGATCACCCCGATGGTCATGCCGTCCTCTCCCAACGTTTGTTTGAAGGGCCGACGGTAGAGGCGGCGCCCGGCGTCGGCAAGCGCGTCCCTAGGGAAGGGCGTCCTTTCCCGCACGTTGGCGCAAGCTGGATCGCACAAGACGGAGAACCACGGAATACACGGACCAGACGGAAAGAGGCGGCGCCGAGAGAGCCTCAGCCGGGTTGCCCATCGGGATCGCGCGCCTGCGGCGCGCAGACGATCATCGCGAAGCGGAGCAAATAGCCCGCCTTCCCTGTGGTCCGTGTAGTCCGTGGTTCCTGAACTGCGGCGGAGCCCGCGCCCCGGCCGTCGCGAGGATGGGCGGACCCTAGCTGCGTTCGTTCCAGCCGTAGGCGACCCAGTGGTGGCCGCCGAGGTGGCGGGCCTCGATGATCCCGTCGGCGCGCTGGCGGGCCCGGGCGGTGCGGCGGGCGCGCATGGCGAGGCCGGCGAACGCCAGCAGGGCCGAAGCCATGAGGGCGATCACCGCCACGGTGGCGGCGAAGAACACCGCGAGCACGACGCCCACCACCACCGCCGCGGCGGTGGCCAGCGTGGCGCCCACCACAGCGAGGCTGCGGAGCGCGGATCCGTGGCGGGCGGCGAAGTCTTTCACCATGGCGTCCTCACGTGGGCCCTCTGGGCAGGGCCTTGAACCAACTATGTCGGCCTGCGGGTCCCGGCCGTCAATAATCTATGAGGGTTAAGACCCGTTTTGGGCTGTCATGCCGCCCCTTCGAGCGCCCAGGCCCGGCGCTCGCGCATGATGGCGTCGAAGGCGGCGTTGATCGCGGCGGCCTTGGCCTCGGCCACCTCGATGAATTCGCTGGGCAGGCCCCGGCCTCGGGCCCGGTCCGGGTGCGCCTCGGAGAGCTGCGCCTTCCAGGCGGCGCGCACCGCCTCGTCGGTCGCGTCGTGGGCGACGCCGAGAACGGCGTAGGGATCGTCCTTCTCCGCGCCCAGGTGGATGGCCCTGATCCGGCGGAAGGTCAGCGGGCTCTGGCCGAACAGCTCCGACACCCGCTCCAGATAGGCGAGTTCGTCGGCGGTCACCGCCCCGTCGGACGTCGCCACGTAGAACAGGCCGTCCAGCACGTCCTCGAGGATCTGCGGACAGTGGCGGTAGCGCTTGGCGAGCCGCCGCGCGTAGCTCTCGAAGCCGCGGGTGGTCTGGCGGGCGAGCTGGTACAGCCGCCGCACATTGCCCTGGCTGCCGTCCTCCGGCTGGAAGACCTGGGCGAAGGCGGAGTATTCGTCGGCGTGCGCGTTGCCGTCGGCCTTGGCGAGCTTCGCGCCGAGCGCCGTCACGGCCGTGGAGAAGGCCGGGTCCTCGCCGGGCAGCCCGGGCGGGCATTCGGCGCATTCCGCCTCGTCGAGGTTGCGGACCGCCAGCCCCGCGATTTTACGCCAGAAGCTCATCGGAGTAAGTCCAGCCTTAAGACCATGGCGCCGCCATGACAATTCATCGGGACGTTAAGTTTTGGACAGGCGGTGGAGTTTCTGGATCGATCGCGGCGGCACCTTTACCGACGTGATCGGCAGGGCCTCCGATGGTCTTGAGACCTCCACAAAGCTTCTTTCCGCCTCCCCAGCCTATACGGACGCGGCCGTCGAAGGGATGCGCCGCCTCCTGGGCGCGGGTCCGGACGAGCCCTTCCCGGCCGGCCGGGTGGACGCCATCAAGATGGGCACCACCGTGGCCACCAACGCGCTCCTGGAGCGGGCCGGCGCGAAGACCCTCCTCGTCACGACCGAAGGCTTCGCCGACGCCCTGGTGATCGGCGACCAGTCCAGGCCTGCGCTCTTCGCCCTGGTCATCCGCCGGCCGGAGCCGCTCTACGCGGGCGTGGTCGACGCCGACGAGCGGCTCGCCGCCGACGGCTCCGTCGTCCGCCCGCTCGACCGTGAGGCCCTCGCCACGAAGCTCCGGGCCGCCATCGCCGAGGGCTATGCGTCCTGCGCGGTCGCCTTCATGCACTCGGACCTGAACCCGGCGCACGAGCTCGCCGCCGGCGAGCTGGCCCGCGAGGCCGGCTTTCCCTTCGTGGCGCTCAGCCACGAGGTCTCGCCCCTGCCCCGCTTCGTGCCGCGGGCCGAGACCACCGTCGCCGACGCCTATCTCACCCCGATCCTCCAGGCCTATGTCCGCCGCGTGGCCGACGCCGTGGCCGGGGCGCCGCTCTATTTCATGACCTCCGCCGGGGGCCTGGTGCGCGCCGGGGCCTTTCGCGGCCGCGACGCCGTGCTCTCCGGCCCGGCCGGCGGGGTGGTGGGCGTCGCCCGCACGGCCCGCCAGGCCGGCCGCGACGCCGTTCTCGGCTTCGACATGGGCGGCACCTCCACCGACGTCTGCCGCTACGCCGGCCGGCTGGAGCGCCGCGACACCGCCCGTGTGGCCGGCGCGCGCCTGCGCACCCCGATGCTGGACGTGGAGACCGTGGCGGCCGGCGGCGGCTCGGTGCTCACCTTCGACGGCATGCGGGCCCGGGCCGGTCCCGCCAGCGCCGGCGCCCAGCCCGGGCCGGCATGCTATGGCCGGGGCGGACCTGCCGCCGTCACCGACGCCAACCTCGTCCTCGGCCGCCTCGACCCGCGGCGCTTCCCGCAGGTGTTCGGGCCTGACGGCGACGCGCCGCTGGACGCCGGCGCCGCCCGCGCCCGCCTCGCCGAGCTGGCGCAGGCCATGGGAGCCGACAGCGTCGAGGCCGCCGCCGAGGGCTTCGTCGCCGTGGCGGTGGAGCAGATGGCCCAGGCGGTGCGCCGGATCTCCACCGAGCGCGGCTTCGACCCCCGCGAGCACGCCCTCACCGCCTTCGGCGGGGCCGCCGGCCAGGTGGCCTGCCAGACCGCGGAGGCGCTCGGCGTCACCGAGGTGCTCTGCCCCAGGTACGGCTCGGTCCTCTCCGCGTGGGGCATCGGCCAGGCGGACGTCACCGCGCTGCGGCAGGCCGGGCTGGAGCAGCCGCTCTCGCCCGAGGGCCTGGCCGCCGCCACGGACCTTCTCGACGGGATCGAGACCGAGGCCCGCAGGGCGCTCGCTGATCAGGGCGCGGAGGCGGGCGCCGTCCGTCGGACGCTACGCCTGCGCTACGACGGCGCCGACGCCGAACTCCCCGTGGAGGCCACGGACGCCGGCTCCGCCAAGGCCGCCTTCGAGGACGCCCACCACCGCCTCTTCGGCTTCACCGAGCCCGGCCGGACGATCCTCATCGCCGCGGTCGAGGCCGAGGCCACCTCCTCCGCTCATCCCCGCGAAAGCGGGGACCCAGGCTTTTTCCGTCCGGCGGGACCCCAAGCCGCCGAGCAGGCCGACGCGCCGCAACCATCAGAACACCTGGGTCCCCGCTTTCGCGGTGATGAGCGGGTTTCCATGTACGCCCTCGGCGCCTGGCATGACGCCCCGGTCATCCCCGCCGACACCCTCACCGCCGTCGATGGTCCCGCCCTGGTGGTCCGCCCCGACACCCAGATCGCCGTCCTGCCCGGCTGGCGCGCCACGGCCGACGCCGACGGCCTGGTGCGCCTTACCCGCACCAGCGCCGCCCAGACGCAGCAGATCGCCCTCGACCGGCCCGATCCGGTCACCCTGGAGCTGTTCAACCGCCGCTTCATGGGCGTCGCCGAGGCCATGGGCGCGGCTCTGGAGCGCACGGCGCATTCGGTGAACATCAAGGAGCGGCTCGACTTCTCCTGCGCCCTGTTCGACGCCGACGGCGGCCTCGTCGCCAACGCCCCGCACATGCCGGTGCACCTGGGCTCCATGGGCGCCAGCGTCCGCGCCGTCCGCGACCGCCACCCGGTGCTGAAGCCCGGCGAGGCCTACGCCCTGAACAACCCCTACGCCGGCGGCACCCACCTGCCCGACATCACCGTGGTCATGCCGGTGTTCATGGCGGAGACGGACGCCCGGCCGGCCTTCTACGTCGCCGCCCGCGGCCACCACGCCGACGTGGGCGGGGTGCAGCCGGGGTCCATGCCGCCGTTCTCGACCACCATCGAGGAGGAGGGCGTCCTGCTCGACGCCCTGCCGATCATGCGGGAGGGCCGCTTCCTGGAAGCCGAGACCCGCGGCGCGCTCGCAGCCGGCCGCTTCCCGGCCCGGGCGCCGGACCGCAACCTCGCCGACCTCAAGGCCCAGATCGCCGCCTGCCAGGCCGGCGCGGCGGCCGTGGCCCAGATGATCCGCACCTACGGCCCGGAGGCGGTGGCCCGCTACATGGCCTTCGTCCAGGAGAACGCCGCCCAGTCGGTCCGCCGCGCGCTCGGCCGGCTCTCGGACGGCGAGGCCCGCGTGCCGATGGACGGCGGCGGCGAGATCGTCGTCCGCACCACGGTGGACGCCGCGAACGGCGAGGCGGTCCTCGACTTCACCGCCTCGGCCGATCAGCTGCCCTCCAACTTCAACGCCCCGTCGGCGATCGTCGACGCCGCGGCCCTCTACGTCTTCCGCACCCTGGTGGACGACGACATCCCGCTGAACGCCGGCTGCCTGAAGCCGCTGAAGATCCTCACCCGCGACGGCTCCATGCTGGCGCCCCATCCCCCCGCCGCCGTGGTCGCCGGCAACGTCGAGACCAGCCAGCACGTGGTCGACGCCCTCTATGCCGCGCTCGGCGTCATGGCCAACGCCCAGGGTTCGATGAACAACTTCACCTTCGGCGACGAGGCCCGGCAGTACTACGAGACGATCTGCGGCGGCGCCGGCGCGACGGCGAATGCGGACGGGACCAGCGCCGTCCACACCCACATGACCAACTCCCGCCTCACCGATCCGGAGATCCTGGAGCGCCGCTTCCCGGTCCGGGTGGAGACTTTCGCGATCCGCCACGGCTCCGGCGGGGCCGGCGCGCGCAGGGGTGGCGACGGCGCGGTGCGGCGCGTCCGCTTCCTGGCGCCCATGGAGGCCGCGCTGCTATCCTCCCGCCGTGAGCACGCGCCACAGGGCCTGGCCGGCGGCGGGCCCGCCCTTCCCGGCCGGCAGCGTTTGCTCGCCGCCGCGGGCGAGGCTACTGAACTTCCTGGCTGCTTCTCCGTTACAGTGAAGCCAGGGGACGCCATCGAGATCGAGACCGCGGGGGGCGGAGGGTTCGGTCGCGTGGGCTGCCCGAAAATCGCTGAATTTCAGGATGATGACTGACGGTATGACCGCGCTTGCACTTGCTCTGGCCCTGCTGGCCCAGGACCCCGCCGCCGCCACCGTGACCACGGCCCCCGCGCCGGCCGCTGCCGAGGCTCCCGCAGACACCCACCCGACCGGCGCGCCGAAGGAGGACTATCCCTTCGTCGCCTGGTGCTACGGGGCGCTCCGCGGCTACCTCGACCTGCACGACGAGATGCTGCCCGAGGTCCGGCGCATCGAGTCCGCCTACCGCCCGCCGAACCGCAGCCTCGCCGAGGACATGAAGGTCTACGCCGACCAGCAGACCTACGGCCAGGCCAAGCTCAAGGACTTCCAGGCCGCGATCACCGCCGCCGAGAAGGCCAGCCTGCGCCCGATCAACCAGCAGGGCGCCGCCGCCGTCCGCCAGGGCCGCGCCATCTGGAACGCCGGGCCCGAGGTGAAGAAATCCACCGTCGCCCAGATGTGGATGAGCTGGGCCCTGCCGGCCAAGTGCGAGACGGTCGCCGCCGACCTCGAGAAGCGCGCGGCCCTCATGGGCGCCACCTTCAAGGTCAATGCGCTCGAGGAGGAGGCCCCGGCGGCGGAGGCGGCGCCGGCCGAGACGCCCGCCAACTGAGCCCTCCTTTCCGCCCGCGGCGGAAGGAAGTTCGCAAACTCAGTATACTGAACGGCGTTCAGTCGCCTTTCGTTAAGCGGTGGGCGGCTACGGCTTAGCCTATGTTGGCGTTCGTTCTTGCGTACGTGGCGGGCATCAATGCCGCTGCGCTGGCCGTGTTCGCGGCCGACAAGCGCAACGCCCGCAGCCGTAAGCGCCGGTTCCGCGAGCGCCACCTCCTGGCGCTCGCCGCGCTCGGCGGCTCGCCCGGCGCCGTCGCGGCCCAGCGGCTCCTGCGCCACAAGACGCGGAAGGAGCCGTTCCGCACCTGGCTCGGCCTGATCGTCTTCGTCCAGCTCGTGGCGGTCTGCGGCTGGCTGGCCTACCGGCTCATGTAGGCCGCGAGCCTCGCCAGGCCCTCGGCGTTCTTCTCCGGCCGGGCGGCGAAGCACCAGCGCAGCCAGCCCTCGCCCTCCGTCCCGAACGCCGAGCCCGGCGCGAGCCCGAGCTTCGCCTCGGCGATCAGGGTGCGGGCCAGGTCCACCGAGTTCTCGCAGCCGGCGATGCGGAAGAAGGCGTACATGCCGCCGTCCGGCTCCGGCGCCTCGACGCCCGGAATCTCGCGCAGGCCGCCCAGCACCTGGTCCTTCGCCGCCGTCAGCTCCGCCCGCAGCGCGGCGATCCAGGGCTCGCCCTCCTCCAGCGCCGTGACCGCCGCGTGCTGCACGAAGTCGGGCGCGCAGGAGGTGTTGTACTCCAGGAGGACGCCCACCGGCTCGACCAGCGCCGGGGGCAGCACCATCCACCCCAGCCGCCAGCCGGTCATCCGCCAGGCCTTGGAGAAGGAGTTGACGCTGATCAGCCGGTCCTCGGGCTCGGCCAGCTCCAGGAACGAGGCGGCGTGGTCGCGCCCGAAGGTCAGCCGCTCGTACACATCGTCGGCGACCAGCCAGATCCCGTAGCGGCGGCAGCGCTCCAGGATCGCCGCCCGGTCCGCCGCCGGCAGGGTCCAGCCGGTGGGGTTGTTCGGCGAGTTCAGGAACAGGGCGCGGGTGTCGGGCGTCAGCGCATCCATCAGCCGGTCGAGGTCGAGCCGCCAGCGCCCCTGCGCCGCCTCCACCGCCAGCGTCTCCACCTGGCCCGACAGGATGCGGGGGATCTCCGCGACGTTGGGCCAGACCGGCCCGGTGACCACCACCCGGTCGCCCGGCGAGACCACCGCCTGGGCGGCGATCATCAGCCCGCTGACGCCCGCCGAGGTGACCGCCAGCCGGTCCGCGTCCACAGGCCGCCCGTGCAGCCTCGTGAGATAGGCCGCCAGCGCCGCGCGCAGCTCCGCCCGGCCGAGGTTGTGGGTGTAGTAGGTGCGGCCCGACATCAGGGCCTCGGCCGCCGCGCGGCGCACCGGCTCCGGCGTCGGCAGGTCGCCCTCCCCGAACCAGAACGGCAGCACGTCGGCCCGCCCCAGCGCCGCATTGGCCACGTCCCGGATCTGGGACGATCGAAGGGCCAGGACCTCGGGGCGCGCGACGGGCGGGTACATGGGGGCTGCTACCCCGCCGCCCGCTTCTGCGCCAGGGCGCAGCAGGCGGCCGAGCCGATCGGCCCCTGCTCGTCGTAGAGCAGGCACTCGCCGATGCCGACGCCGTCGGTGGAGCCGTGGTTGATCACCTCGAAGCCGACCCACTCCGTCGCGGGCTCGCGGTGCAGGTACACGGTGATGTCGGTGTTGATGTACTCCAGCCCCTTGTCGCCGGCGTTGGCGAAGGGGCTGGCGAAGTCGGCGGCCACCGCCACCCGGGTGAACGGCGTCAGCGGCCGGCCCTCGACCAGCTCGCGCACCTCGCTCATCCAGGTCTTCCGCGGCCCCACGGTGCCGAAGGCGCCGGTGATCGGCCGCATCGCCCACATCCCGCCCATGCCCATGCGCGGGTCCTGCGGGACCGGGATGTCGGCCGGCTTCGGCGCGTCCCAGGTCTCCGGTTTCCAGACGGTCCCCGTGGTGGCCTCCGTGCGCCGCAGGAGCTGGCAGGTGGCCCGCCCCGCCGAGACCCCGCCGGAGACGAACTCCGCGTCGATCACCTTGATCCGGTAGCCGTCGCGCACCACCCGCGTGGTCACCTCCACGGGCGACAGGTCCGGCAGCCGGTACATGTCCACGGTCAGCCGCGCGGGGATGTATTCCGGCCCGCCGTACAGCCGCTCGATCTCGTGGCCCAGCAGGCCGATGATCACCCGCCCGTGCAGCGAGTTCGGATTCCACGGTCCGCGGCTGGCGGGGGTGGGGACGTAATGGTCCCCGTCGATTCGAAAGAAAGGTTCGTTCTGCATGGGGCGGGACCATGCCGGACGTTCCCGGGCGCCAGCAACCCTCTCCCCCTGGGAGAGGGATTCAGCCCAGTGCCGGCTCGGCGTCGGAGTCGACGGCAGGGTCCGGTTCCTCGCCGCGGGCGAGGATGGCGGTCACGGCCATGTCGCCGGTGACGTTGCCGACGGTGCGGAAGATGTCCGGGATCACCTCCACCGCGATCAGGATCGGCAGGAGGTCCAGCGGCAGGCCCAGGACGAGGCAGATCGGCCCCGTGGACATGAAGAACGACACCTGGCCCGGCAGGCCCACCGAAGCCACGCTGACCGCCAGCGCGATGATCACCGCGCCCAGGTACTGCACCGCGGTGGGCTCGATCCCGTAGACCTGAGCCACGAAGATCGCCACGCCCAGGTTGGCGACCGGGCTGGTCAGCTTGAACACCGAGACCGCCAGCGGCAGGACGAGGCCGGTGATCCGGTCCGGCACGCGCAGCTGGTCGCGGCTCTGCTCGATCATCGCCGGCAGGCAGGCGATCGAGGACTGGGTGGCGAAGGCCGTCACCTGCACGGGCCCCAGCGCCCGCAGCCACTGGCCGAGCGGCACGCGCCCGATGACCACCGCCGCGGACAGCGCCACCAGGATGATCCCCACCTGCGCCAGCACCACGGCGGCGATGTAGTGGCCGATGATCCCGGCCGCCCCGACCCCGGCCCGCAGGCCCACGCCCAGGCACAGCGCGAACACGCCCACCGGCGCGGCCCACAGCACCCAGCGGACGATCTCCACCATGGCCGCGGAGATGGAATCGAAGAACTCCGTCAGCGCCCGGCGACGCGGCTCGGCCAGGCGGGTCACGGCGAAGGCGAAGAAGCCGGCGAACACCACCAGCGGCAGGATGGAATCCTCGGCGGCGGCCTTCACCGGATTGGTGGGGGCCAGGGCCTTCACGAACTCGCCGAAGCTCGGCGTGGCCTGCACCTCGGCCGGCGGCGGCGGCGCCCCGGCGGTGAGCGCCGCGGCCCCGGCCTCGCTCACCGGCCAGACCGCGTAGAGCCCGTTGCTGAACAGGATGCTCCAGGCGCAGCCGATCAGCAGGAAGCCCAGGAACCAGGCCAGGGCCCGCACGGCGAGCCGGCCGGTCGCCGCCGCGTCGGCGACGCTGGCGATGCCCACCACCAGCACCGAGAACAGGAGCGGCACCACGGTCATCCGCAGGCCGTTGAGCCAGAGCGTGCCGATCGACTCCACGCCCTCGATCAGCCCCCGCAGGCCGTCGCCTCCGTAGGCCGCCGCGGCCGCGCCCAGTCCCAGCCCCGCCACGAGCGCGATCAGCACCCGCACGCTCAGCGATCGCAGCATGTGTGGAATGGCTCCCGGCCCCGTCGAACCGTGGACCGTATCTCATCCGGCCAATGCAGCGAACTTCCTTTCCCACCGCGGGTGGGAGAGGGGACCGTCGGCCGAGCGCGAG
The DNA here is from genome assembly GCF_036821595.1 of Phenylobacterium sp. Taxonomy (GTDB): domain Bacteria; phylum Pseudomonadota; class Alphaproteobacteria; order Caulobacterales; family Caulobacteraceae; genus Phenylobacterium. Next base: position 5,575 of record NZ_DAISJG010000008.1, on the reverse strand, counting down.
TGGTCCCCCTCTCCCACTTGGTGGGAAGGGGGCGCCTCCCTACGGCTTCAGCACCACCTTGATGCAGCGGTCCTGCTTGTCGCGGAACATCTTGTAGAGCTCCGGCCCCTTGCCGAGCGGGGCCACGTGGGTGACCACGAAGGTCGGGTCGATCTCACCCTCGTCGATCCGCCGCAGCAGGTCGTCGGCGTACTTGCGCACATGGGTCTGGCCGGTGCGCAGCGTCAGGCCCTTGTTCATCAGCGCGCCCATCGGGATGGCGTTGCTGAGCCCGCCGTAGACGCCCGGCACCGAGACCCGGCCCGCCGCCTTGCAGGCCATGATCGCCTCGCGCAGGGCCACCGGCCGCTCCGTCTCCAGCTTGAAGGCGGTCTGCACCCGGTCGATCAGTTCCAGCACCGCCGTGGGGCCATGCGCCTCGATGCCGACGGCGTCGATCACCACGTCCGGTCCGTGCCCGTCGGTCATCTCCTTCAGGGTGTGGATCACATTGATCCCCCGACGGTCGAGGGGCTCGGCGCCCAGGCGCGCGGCCATTTCCAGCCGCTCGGGGACGTCGTCGATGGCGATCACCCGCTTGGCGCCCATCACCTTGGCCGACAGCACGGTCATCTGGCCGACCGGGCCCAGGCCCCAGACGGCCACCGTGTCCTCGGGCCCGACGTTCACCTGCTCGGCCGCCTGCCATCCGGTCGGCAGGATGTCGGACAGGAACAGGTACTTCTCGTCCTCGCCGGCCTTGGGCACCTTGATGCAGGTGGTCGCCGCATAGGGCACGCGCAGGTACTCGGCCTGGCCGCCGGCGTAGCCGCCCGTGATGTGTGAGTAGCCGAACAGCCCCGCCGTGGTGTCGCCGAAGAAGGCCATCGCTAGGTCGGCGTTGCGGTTGGTCGTCTGGCAGGCCGAGAAGTTCTGCTTCAGGCACTGCTCGCACTCGCCGCAGGTCATCTGGAACGGGACGACGACCCGGTCGCCGACGTTCAGGCCCCGGGCCTTGGCCTCGGCGCCGACCTCGACCACCTCGCCCATGGGCTCGTGGCCCAGGACGTCGCCCACGCACATGGTCGGCACGAAGCCGTTCATAAGGTGCAGGTCCGAGCCGCAGATGCAGGTCGAGCTGATCTTGATGATGGCGTCCTTCGGGTCCTCGATGATCGGATCGGGGACTTCCTCGCAGCGCAGGTCCTTCTTCCCCTGCCAGCAGATCGCTTTCATGGTCTTTGGCTCCTACTCGCAGTTGCGCTTGACGGTGCTCATGCGCACCGCGGTGACGAGGTCGAGCGCCGTGACGGCGAGCACCAGCCCCAGCGCCGCCTTGGCGTTGCCGCGCTTCGGGTTCTCCGGCTTGTCCAGGGAGGCCAGCACGGCGATGTCGCAGAGGTCGCCGGCCACCCGGGCCCACAGCATCTCCGACTTGGTGGGATCCCCCGCCAGGGTGAAGCCGGTCCACAGCTCGCGTGCGCCGAACAGCGCCTGCACGACCGGCGCGGAGGACTCCACCCCGAGCGTGCGCTTCACGCTGTTGGGGAACAGCAGGCCCCAGAATCCGAGCCCGATGGCCGTCTGGCCGATCATGTACGAGAGCTGCGGCGACACGGCCGGCTTCGCGCGCACCCGGTCGGCGAAGAGGCTGGCGCGATGCTGGCCGATCGGCAGGGTCATGGGCGACGGCGCGCCGAAGCTGCGCCGTTCGGCGGGTCTGGAAGAGGTCTCGGGGCGCGCCGCGCCGGGCGCGGTCCCCCTGGCGCTGTAGGTGTCAGCCGCGGTCATGAATGGCTCCCGTCGAGTCCCCCGACGAGGGCCCAAGCGGCCACGCCGCCCGAATGTTCCAGCCTTGGCTTTTGAAAGACTTAGCGTCGCCGGTGCGGGTGCAGCATGTGCTCGGTGCCCCGCTGAATCGCCTCGTAGCACTCGCAGGATGTGCGCTCGAGCGCCGTCCGGTCCTCCACCGTGATCTTGCCGCGGACATAGGAGATCACGCCGCGCGCCTGCATCTCCGAGGCGATGGCGGTCACCGTGGTCCGCTGCACCCCAAGCATGATCGACAGGTGCTCCTGGGTGAGCGGCAGCAGGTCCGAGGCGAGCCGGTCCTGGGTCAGGAGCAGCCACCGCGCCAGCCGCTGCTCGGCCGAGTGCAGGCTGTTGCAGGCCGTCGACTGCGCCGATTGGATGATGGTCGCCTGGGCGTGGTGGACGATGCAGCGGGTGAGCTTCGGGCTCGCCTCCGCCGCCTCGCGCAGCCGCTCGAGCGGCAGCCGCCAGGCCCGTCCGCTCACCTGCACGATCATCCGCTCGTAGGAGATAGGCGAGCCCAGCGCGTGCAGCAGGCCGTAGCCGCTCTCGCGCCCGATCGTGCGGCTCTCCACCTGGGCGCCGTCGCGCATGACGGTGACGATCGACAGGATGCAGTCGATCGGCAGGTAGACGTCGACGATCGTCTTGCCGGCCTCGTCCAGCAGCTCGTTGCGCTGCAGCGCCACCTCGGCCAGGTGCGGCCGAAGCGCCGCGAGGTCGCCGGGTTCAAGACTGTCCAGGAAGTGGTTGCTCCACGCCATGGCCTTCACAACGCAGAACCCAGGCCGTCGGGTTCAGACGCGACGGGGCGAGGGAACGGCGGCCTTCCTGGGTTGGTTCAGGGGACTGTCCTGTTCCTGAAGACATGGTCTGACCTTGAGCGATCCCTTCTCCGAACCGATGACCGTGACCGCCGTGGACGGCGAGGTCGTGGTCCTGGGCCCCGATGCGGTGGGCGTCTCCCTGACCCCGGATTCCGCCGAGGAGTCGGCGCGCCGGCTGCTCCGTTGCGCCGAGGAGGCGCGCCGCACGGGAACCGGCCCCCGCGACGAAATGGCCTGAGGCGCTATGTCGGAAGGCGGGCAGACGCGCTCGTCTCACGTCGGTATCCCTGTGCGCGGACGGGGAAGGAAACGTGGGCGAACTGCTTCTTTATGCGCTGGACGAGGCGGGCGAGACCGCCTTCGCCGAACAGCTGCCGGCGGCTGAGCGGGGCAACGCCCGGGGGCTGGCCGAGGCCAGGTTGCGCGACCACCACGCCGTCGAGGTCTGGGACGGGCCGCTCTGCATCCTGCGCCTGCGCCGCCGGCCGGCGGCGACGGCCTGAGACACCAAAAAGCAAGCCGCGGGGCGGATCGAACCTGCGCCTCAGCCGTTATCCCAGCTCACCCCAAAGGAGAGCCGATGGCGCACGCCCGCAAGCAGCTACCCGTTTTCCCCGGCGCCGGCGAGCTCCGCTACCGGGGTTTCAAGGGCCAGGTGGACTACGAGATCCTGGGCGAGCCGGCCAGCCTCAGGCTCGGGCCCGCGCGGCTGCGGGGCTCCATCATCGCCACGCCGGAGATCGCCGCCGAGGCGTTCCGCGAGGGCGAGGGCGTGCTGACGCTGGAGAACGGCGCGACGTTCCGTCTCGTGATGCTCGGCCACACGACCGGCAGCGAAAAGGCCTACTTCGAGATGCGGGTCTAGCCCGCCGCGGCTTCGCACACATGCGCGGCGGGGACGCCGGCCCGCGCCAGGGTGAAGACCAGCAGGTCTTCCTCCCAGAGTTCCGCGCACTGGCCGTCCGGCCGCTGGGCGAGAAGCTCGCCGGCGCGCTGGATCGCCTCTTCGCGGGTCAGGTCGGGCAGAACCTCGAAATGAGGAACGCCGCTCGACGATCTGTGCACGTAGCAGAGATAAGGCATGACGGACTCCCTCGATGCTGGCGGGAGCTGACCCTTGTGACGGGCCCTGTCTCTCGGTCGCCGGCGGCCAGACGCCACAGCCGACGATGAGGCATTGTGCGCCCGCGATCCGCCGATCCCAAGCGAATTCAGGTTCTCCCTGAATATTCCCGGCCGCGCGGACACTAAGTCAGGTACCCGCCATAGCAGCCAGCTTAACAATTGCTGACCGCCGACTAGGGGAGGATGGTCGGAGACTTAACCGGCTCTCGCCTGGTAGCGCACGGAGAGCGCCGCGCCGGCGTCGCCCACGTCGGCCTCGCGCAGCCGCCGGGCGACCTCGTCGAGCGCCAGGATCTGCCGGTCGAACCGCGCGACCTCCTCGCCCTGCTGCTGGACGATCCATGTCCCGGCCTGTTCGATCACCTCGAACTTCATCGAATACGCCCCTAGGTACTACGGGACGTGCGATAGGCGGCTTCGGGTTAACACACCAACTGCGTGCAGCCCGCGACGCCTGCTACCGGTTGTCGCAGGCGCGAACTATCGCATAGCGCGAACCGGGACCTCCACGTCGCAGACACTGAAGTCCGCCCCCCTCGCCGCCTTCAGCTCGCCGACCCGGCGGGCGAACGCCGGCCCGCGCTCGTTCAGCACCTCCAGCGCCGGCCGCTCCGCGGGCGGCAGGTCGGCGGCGACCCGCACCCGCACCATCCGGTCGGGGTCGGCCGGCGGCTCGCCCACCTTGATCGCGCGCACGACGTCCAGCCCCTGCACCACCCGGCCCCACACCGCGTAGTCTCCGTCGAGCCGGCGGGCCGGAGCGCGCATGAAGAAGATCTCGGAATTGGCGGTGCCGGGGTCGGCCTGCCGGCCCATCCCCACCACGCCCGCGCAATAGGCGCCCCAGGCCCGCACCAGCCGGTCCGGGGCGCGGGCGGCCTCGGCCTCCGACACCGCCTCGAACGGCGCCGAGCCCACGAACCCCGCCACCCCGTCGCTGCGGCGCACGACCACAGCCTGCGGCCCGCCGGGCGTCAGCTTGAAGGTGAACTCCGGCGGCAGGTCCGGATGCCTGGAGGTCCCGCCATCCCTGTTGTCCGGGTTGCCGGTCTGGTCGACGAAGCCGTCGATCACCCGGTGGAACAGGAGGCCGTCGTAGACGCGCTCCCGCGCCAGCAGCTTCACCCGCTGCACCGCCAGCGGCGCGAATTCCGGCCGCATCTCGACCACGATCCGCCCCTTGGACGTGTCTACCACCAGGGTGTTCTCCGCCGCCAGCGGCCGCCAGTCGGACGGCGCGGGCGCCTGGGCGGAGAGCAGGATGGCGGCGGCGGCGAGCACGGCTCTCCTCATCGAATCTCCCCCTCTCCCGTTTGCGGGAGAGGGTAGGCTGAGGGCGGCGCCGGCGTCACGTCATGAACCATCGTGGGCCCCGGATCCGCGGGTCCCGCCCGAGCGCCCGGCTCCAGGTCCTCCGCCGCCCTCATCCCGGCCCTCTCCCGCTCGCGGGAGAGGGGGATGCTCTCAGAACTTCCGGCAGAGCACGTCGCGCAGCACCGGGGAGCGGCCCACGATCTGGCCCTCCGGCCCCAACGCCCGCGGCGCCCGCTCGCTGGAGTCGAAATAGACCGCGGGCCCCAGGCCCTGCCGGCGGCAGAAGCTGTTGGCGCCGTTCGAGCCGGCCGCCAGGTCCATGCCGCGCACGGTCGGCCGGGCGAAGAAGACGCTGTGCGCGCCCTCCACGCCGCGGGTGTCGGGCCGCCCGCCGCCGGGGCCCCAGCCGCCGCCCGGCCGGTCGTCGTCCCAGCCGGGCCGTCCCTCGCCGCCGCCACGGCCGACGGGTTCGAGCGAGGTGATCCGCTCGGCCAGGGCCAGGGTGTTGAGCTCGGGGA
>NZ_DAISJG010000007.1:0-137834 GCF_036821595.1 Phenylobacterium sp. | reverse complement strand
CGCCCGCACGGAGCGCGCCGTCGCCCGAACGGCCCCTCCCGGCCGCCCGAATGTCCAGAAGGCCTCGGCCCCGTCGCCCAAGGCGCGGCCCGCCCGCAAGGCGCTGGCCCCGATCGGCGGCCCGGCCCTCAGCCGCTGTCTCGCCGAGCCGACGCCGGCCGAGCGCGCGCTCTGCCTGAACCCCGACCTGCGCGCCGCCGACGTCCGGATGCGGGAGGCCTACGACAAGGCGGTGGCGGCCGGCGCGGATCGCCAGGCGCTCGATCGCGAGCAGGCCGAGTGGCGCACCGCCCGCAACATGGCCGCCCACAGCAAGGACGCGGTGGCTAGGCTCTACGACCAGCGGATCGAGCAGCTGACGGCGCGGACCGAGGACCCGCCGTTTTAACTTTGCCGATTAAGGTTCTGGTGACCGAAGCAGCGCGGAACTGGCCGTTCCCCGTTCGGCCAGCGTCAGGACCCATGCGAGTCGTTCAGCTTCATCCCCCGTTCGATCACGGCGCCGCGCTGCGCGTGCCGCCGCCGCACGATTCGAAGAGCTGGCGGATGCTGTGGAGCTGGCTCGGCGACGAGGCCCGCGCCGTGGCCGAAGGCGCCGCCGTGCAGGTGCGGACGCCTGAGGGGCCGGTCGTCGCCCATTGCGGCGACTGGATCGTGCTCAGCCACTCCGGCTCGTTCCACGTGGCGCACACCGCGCGCGGCCACGACGCCTGAAGCTAGGCGCCCAGCGCCAGAAGACCGCCCGCCCAGGCCGCCGCGGCCACCAGGATCAGGCCCGGCACGACCCTCGCCGCGAAAGCCCGGCCGCCGGCGGCGAACGCGAACGCCACCTTGGTCGCCGTGTTGGTGGTGAAGGCCGCCAGGATCGGGATCACCGCGGCGCGCGGCGCCATCTCCCCCTGCGCCGCCAGATTGGCCATCGAGATCGCCGCCGCGTGGGTGTCCACGAGGCCCGCGAGCGCGGCCGCGGCCAGGGCGCCGGCCTCGCCGAACCAGGCCCTGAGCGCCGCCGAGCCGACCAGCACCACCGCCAGGGTCGCCCCGAACACCAGGGCTGTGGTGAGGCTGAACGCCTCGCCCGCGTCGGCCCCGTCGTCGGCCGGCCGACGCAGGGCGCGCAGGGTGAAGACCGCGCCGTAGCCCACGGCGGCGAGCCCCGCGCAGACCAGGGCTGGGGCCAGCGCCCACAGGGTCGCCGGGTCGGTGGCGCCGACCACGGCGGCCATCTGCAGCACGGTGGCGACCGTCGAGAGCACGGCGCCCGCCGCGGCGGGGCCCATCAGGGCCGGGGTCTTCGCCGCCCGCGCGCCCATCGCCCCGATCGTCGCCGCGCTCGAGACGAAGCCCGACGCAAGGCCTGCGGCGGGCAGGCCGAAGCGGGCCCCGAGCGCGCGCACCGCCACGTGGCCGGCCGCGCCGATCGCCAGCACCAGGATCACCACCATCCAGGCCGACCGCGGATTGACCGCCCCGAACGGGCCGACCGGGTGATCCGGCAGCATCGGCAGGACGACGAGGGTGGCGGCCGCCAGGATCAAGGCGCCGCGCAGTTCCTTCTCGGTGAGCACCACGCCGACGAACCGGTGCAGGGGGCTGCGGGCGGCGAGCAGTATGGCCACCATGACGCCCAGTGCGGCCGCCAGCGCCGGCTGCTGAACGCAGAGCGCGCCCAGCAGCACGGTCAGGACCAGAGCGATCTCGGTGGTCAGGCCCGGGTCCGCGTCGCCACGGGTGCGCCAGTAACTGAGGGCCGCGAAGGCGCTCACCGCCGCCGCCGTGATCCCCAGCAGCACGGGGCCGCCGGCCAGCAGGCTCGCCGCCCCGGCCAGGGCCGCGACCGTGAAGGTGCGGATGCCGGCGGCCGACGGCGTCGCCCGCTCGCGGTTGCGCCGCTCGCGCTCGGCTCCGATCAGCAGGCCCAGGCCCAGCGCGACGGCCAGGTTCAGCAGCAGTGCGTCCAAAGGCGCCGTCCCCCTTCCGGCCCTTTTAACGCCTTGGCCGCGGGTCGCGACAGTGGCGCCGCGCCGCGCGGCGGCTACCATGGCCTGATGCGACGCCTGCTGCGGCCCCACCCCGACTCTCCGTCCTCGCCGGTGACCTCCATCGCGGTGACCGTGGATCGGGACGCGCCGGGCCTGCTGCGGCTCGCCTACCGCGCCGACGGCGACATGGCCGCGGTGACCCTGCCGCCGCCCGCGCCGGCCGAGCGGGCCGACGAGCTCTGGCGCAGCACCTGCTTCGAACTCTTCCTGCGCCCCGTCGGCGGCGAGGCCTACTGGGAGTTCAACTTCGCGCCGTCCACCCGCTGGGCCGCCTACGCCTTCGACGGCTATCGCGCCGGGATGCGGCCGGCCGAGGGGATGCCTCCGCCGGTGTTGGAGGTCGCCGGCGACCGGGGTGTCTTCGCGCTCGCCGTGACGCTCGACCTCACCGGCCTGGCGGGCCTCGCCCTCGGCGGTTCCTGGCGGATCGGGCTCTCGGCGGTGGTCGCCGCGAAGGCGGGCGTCTCCCACTGGGCGCTCGCCCATCCGCCGGGGCGGCCGGACTTCCACCACGCCGATTGCTTTGCGCTGGAAATTCCCGCAACGGGGCGGGCATGAAATTCGGCATCGATCGTCTCCTCGCCGAGCCGGAGCTGCGCGCCCCGCTCGCCGGCCGCCGGCTTGCCCTGCTGGCCCACCCGGCCTCGGTCACGGCCGATCTCGTCCACTCGCTGGACGCGCTCGCCGCCTGTCCGGACCTGAAGCTCACCGCCGCCTTCGGCCCGCAGCACGGCCTGCGCGGCGACAAGCAGGACAACATGGTGGAGAGCCCGGACTTCGCCGATCCGGTCCACGGCGTGCCGGTGTTCAGCCTCTACGGCGAGGTGCGGCGGCCCACCGACGCCTCCATGGAGACGTTCGACGTCCTGCTGGTCGACCTGCAGGACCTGGGCTGCCGCATCTACACCTTCATCACCACCCTTCTCTATGTGCTCGAGGCGGCGGCGAAGCACGGCAAGGCGGTCTGGGTGCTGGACCGCCCGAACCCCGCCGGCCGGCCGGTGGAGGGCCTGACCCTGCGGCCGGGCTGGGAGAGCTTCGTGGGCGCCGGGCCGATGCCCATGCGCCACGGCCTGACGCTGGGCGAGCTCGGCCACTGGTTCATCCGCCGCTTCGGCCTGGACGTGGAGTACCGGGTCATCGCCATGGAGGGCTGGGCGCCCGAGGCCGCGCCCGGCCACGGCTGGCCGCTCGGGGAGCGGGCCTGGGTGAACCCCAGCCCCAACGCCCCGAACCTCTGGATGGCCCGGGCCTACGCCGGCACGGTGATGCTGGAGGGGACCACGCTGTCGGAGGGCCGCGGCACGACCCGGCCGCTGGAGTTGTTCGGCGCGCCGGACATCGACGCCCGCGCGGTGATCGCAGAAATGCAGGCGCTGGCCCCGCAGTGGCTGCAGGGCTGCCAGCTCCGCGACTGCTGGTTCGAGCCCACCTTCCACAAGCATGTGGGCAGGCTCTGCAGCGGCGTGCAGATTCACACCGAGGGTCCCGGCTACGGGCACGAGGCCTTCCGGCCCTGGCGTCTGCAGGCGCTGGGCTTCAAGGCGATCCGCCGGCTGCAGCCCGGCTACGACCTCTGGCGGGACTTCCCCTACGAGTACGAGATCGGCAAGCTGGCCATCGACGTGATCAACGGCGGCCCGGCTCTCCGCGAATGGGTCGACGATCCCGCCGCTGGGCCGGCAGATCTCGACGCCCTGACCGTCCCCGACGAGACCGCCTGGGCGGCCGAGCGGCGGGAGTTCCTACTCTACTAGCCCCTTTCGCGCCCCCTCCGCCGCCGCGCCATTTCACCGGCCGCAGATATTCACGCGCGTGAGAGTGAGTGTTGACAGCGGCGCTCCGCGCGACGCATCTTCCGCGACACAGACCGGCGTCAACGACCGGCTGACAGGGGAAGGGAAAGCTATGAAGGCGCTTCTACTCGGCTCGGCCTGCGCCATGAGCCTGATCGCCGCCGCGTCGCCCGCGCTGGGCCAGACCGCCGCGTCCCAGGAGGCCCCCGAGGCGACCGCCGTGGGCGAGGTGATCGTCACCGCCACCCGCCGCAGCGAGCGCCTCCAGGACGTGCCCCTCAGCGTCACCGCCTATTCGCAGGAGCAGCTCACCGCCAAGGGCATCGTGGGCTACGAGGGTCTGGCGGTGGAGACCCCTGGCGTGGTGCTGAACCGGCCCAGCGCCAACTTCAACAACTTCACGGCCCGCGGCATCGCCACCAACGGCTACGGCGCCAACCTGCAGAGCACGGTGGCTGTCTACATCGACGAACTGCCGATCTCGACCATCGGCAACACGACGGTGCTCGACCCGAACCTGTTCGATGTGGAGCGGGTCGAATTCCTGCGTGGGCCGCAGGGCACGCTGTTCGGCTCCGGCTCGCTCTCGGGCGCGCTGCGGATCCTGACGAAAAAGCCGGACGCCTCGGGCTTCGACGCCTCGGCCCTGGTGGACTTCGGCATGACCGGCGCTGACTCCCTGCGTCAGCGCTACAACGCCATGGTCAACGTCCCGCTCGTGCAGGACAAGCTGGCGATCCGCGCCGTGGGCTTCGTCCGCAAGGAAGAAGGCTACATCGACAACCTCGGCCTGGCGGCGCGGAAGAATTCCAACGACCTCGACGCCTGGGGCGGCCGGGTCAGCCTGCTGTGGGAGCCGACAGACCGGACGTCGGTCAAGCTGCTCGCCTCGCGCGAGGTCAGCAAACCGCGGGACTCCTCCACCATCTCACGCTTCGTAGGCGGCGAGCGCGTCCACGACAGGCGCTACTCGGACCGTCCCGACCTCTTCCAGGGGTGGCTGACCAGCTACAACGCCACGATCGAGCACCAATTCAACGGCGCCCAGCTCACGAGCTCGACGACCTGGTCGGAGTTCGATCAGAAGTTCTACGTCGATCTGGGGGGCACCTTCGGGAACCTCCTCGGCAACCCGCTCGGCATCGCCTTCGGCCTCGACGCCGACGCCTACCAGGACACCTTCGTGGAGGAGGTGCGGCTGGCGTCCGATCCGGGCGGCAAGTGGGACTGGGTGGTCGGCGGCTTCTTCCTCGATCGTCGCTGGGACGTGGACTACAACTACCGCTCGCGGGCCGACTATCTCGCCTTCCGCCGCTTCACCGGCCTGTCGGACGAGTACTACCAGCGCCAGCAGAACCACACGAACTCGCAGGAACTCGCGGGCTTCGGCAACCTGACCTACCGGTTCAGCGACAACCTGTGGGTGACGGGCGGCCTGCGCTACGGCGGCTTCGAGGCGCAGTCCTACGTGGAGGGCGGCTACACCAGCAACTACCTGGCCGCCGCGCTCAACCCCGCCTACCCCGGCCCTCTGATCGTCACCCAGGTCGCCCCGGCCACGGGCGTGAAGGCCAAGGAGACGGGCCCCTCGTACAAGATCAGCGTCTCGTACAAGCCGGTCTCGGCGATCACCACCTACGCCACGGTCGCGACGGGCTTCCGCACCCCGGTGGTGAACGCCTTCGCCGGCCGGCCCAGCGTCGTGAACCCCACCGACATCGTCATCCCGCCGGGCGCCGACTCCGACGACCTCACCAACTACGAGATCGGCCTGAAGGGGACCTGGCTGGGCGGCCGCCTGACCACCAACCTCGCGGCCTACTGGATCGACTGGAAGAACATCCAGGTGCAGGCCAACCGCGTGTCGGACTCGGTGCAGTTCGCCACCAACATCGGCCAGGCGTTCAGCCGCGGACTCGAGTTCGAGATCGTCGCCCTGCCGATGGACGGGCTGACGATCGGCGCCAACGGCGCCTTCAACGAGGCCGAGGTCAGCAAGCTCACCCCCAACGAGGCGGCCATCTCGGGCGCGGGCGAAGGGGTGCGGCTGGCCTCGCCCAGGTTCCAGGGGGCCGCCTTCGTCAACTACGGCTTCGACCTGACGCCGGAAGCCCGCGCCAACCTCTCGGCGGTGGTCCAGCGCGTGGGCAAGTACCCGGGCCTGTTCCCTTACATCCCAGGGCGGCCCGGCGTCCTCCAGCCGACCTACGACTACACCGAGGCCTACACCAACGTGAACGCGACCTTCGCGGTGGCCTTCGACAAGTGGACGGTCGGCGCCTACGTCGAAAACCTCTTCGACAGCCGCAAGATCACCTACGTCCACCCCGAAGCGTTCATCGCCAGCCGATACGCCGAGCAGCGTCCTCGCACCATCGGCGTCCGCGCCGGCTACGACTTCTAGGGGATGGGCGCCGCCGTGGACTCCCTCCAGGCCGACCGCGGCGTGCGCCCCCTCAAGGGCGCATGGCCGACGCTCGCGATCCTCTGCTTCGTCTATGTGCTGAACTTCCTGGACCGGCAGCTCCTGTCGATCCTCGCCAAGCCGATCCAGGACGACCTGGGCGTCACCGATGGCCAGCTCGGCCTGATCAGCGGGCTCTACTTCGCGCTCTTCTACTGCCTGATCTCGATCCCGGTCGGCTGGCTGGCCGACCGGACGAACCGGGTGCGGGTGCTCGCCTTCGCCTGCGGCCTCTGGAGCGCCGCCACCGTCGCCTGCGGCCTCTCGGCCAACTATCCGCAGCTGGTGCTGGCGCGGATGACCGTGGGCGTGGGCGAGGCGGGGGGCGTGCCGCCGTCCTACGCCATCATCACCGACTACTTCCCGCCCGGCCAGCGTGGCACCGCGCTCGGCCTGTTCAACCTCGGCCCGCCGATCGGCCAGGCGCTGGGCGTCGCCTTCGGGGCGGCGATCGCGGCGGCCTACAGCTGGCGCGCGGCCTTCATCCTCCTGGGCTCGGTGGGGATCGTCACCGCCCTGGTCGTGCTGGCGCGCGTGCGCGAGCCTGAGCGCGGCGGCCTGGATCGCGCCGCCGGCCTGGCGCCCAAGGTCCAGCCGGGCCCGGCCGCGTTCTGGCCCACCGTGCGCATGTTCTTCTCGACGCCGTCGCTGCTGCTCGTCGCCCTGGCCAGCGCGGCGACCCAGATCATCACCTACGGCGCGGGCAATTTCACGACCCTGTTCCTGATGCGCGAAAAGGGCATGACCCTGCAGGACGTCTCCCTGTGGTATGCCCTGGTCGTCGCGGTCGGCATGGGCGGGGGGATCTTCGTCTCCGGCCGCGTGATCGACCGGTTCACCCGCCGCTCCCGGGTGGCCTACGCCGCGGTCCCCGCCGCCTCGCTGGCGCTGGCTGTCCTGCCCTTCCTGGCCTTTGTCTGGGCGCCGACCTGGCCGCTGGCGCTGGTCTTCCTGCTGGGGCCGACCTTCCTCAACTACTTCTACCTCTCCTCGGCCGTGGCGCTTGTTCAGGAGGAGGTGGCCCCCGAGCAGCGCGTGCTCTCCGGCGCCCTGTTGCTGCTGGTGATGAACCTGGTCGGCATGGGCGTGGGGCCCACCTTCGTCGGCATGGTCAGCGACGCGGTGAGGGGCAGCTATCCGGAGAACTCACTCCAGGTCGCCTTCTATGCCCTGACCCCGATGTACGCCGTGGCGGTGGGGCTGTTCATAGCGCTCGCGCGGGTGCTGAGCCGGGAAGAGGCGAGGGCATGAGGGCCGGACCGGCCCTCCTCCTCGCGCTGATCCTCGGCGCGGGCTCGGCCGCCGCCCGGCCGGCGCCGGTGGTCCAGGCGCCTGCCGGGGCGGTGAAGGGCGAGACGACCCCGGGCCTGAACGTCTTCAAGGGAATCCCCTACGCCGCGCCGCCCACCGGCCAGCGTCGCTGGCGGCCCCCGGCGCCGCTCGCACCCTGGGCGGGCGTGCGCGAGGCGACGGACTTCGGCCCCGCCTGCCTGCAGCCGCGAATGCCCCCCGGCGGCATCTACGCCAGCGAGCTGCCGCAGCTCAGCGAGGACTGCCTGACGCTGAACGTCTGGGCGCCGAAGGACGCCCGTGGCGCGCCGGTGATGGTTTGGATCCACGGCGGTTCGCTCACCACCGGCTCCAGCCGCGAAAGCATGTACGACGGCGCGGCGCTGGCCCGCCGTGGCGTCGTGGTGGTGTCCATCAACTACCGTCTGGGCGTGCTCGGCTATCTCGCCCATCCGGAGCTCAGCGCCGAGAGTCCCGACGGGGTCTCCGGCAACTACGGCCTCCTCGACCAGATCGCCGCCCTGACCTGGGTGAAGCGCAACATCGCGGCCTTCGGGGGAAACCCCGCCGAGGTCACCGTCGCTGGCGAGTCCGCGGGGGCCCTTAGCGTCATGTACCTGATGGCCTCGCCCCTGGCGCGCGGCCTCTTCTCGAAGGCGATCTTGCAGAGCGCCTACATGATCTCGACGCCGGAGCTGAAGGCGAAGCGGTTCGGCATGGAGCCCGCGGAGGCGGCCGGGGTGCGGCTGTCCGCGCAGCTCGGCGCCGCCGACCTCGCCGCCCTGCGCGCGATGAGCGCGCTAGAGCTGGCCGACAAGGCGCCCAAGGCCGGGTTCGCCGCGTTCGGGGCGGTGGACGGCAAGGTCCTGCCCCGCCAGCTCGTCGAGACCTTCGACCGTGGCGAGCAGGCGCCCGTGCCGGTGCTCGCCGGCTTCAACGAGGGCGAGATCCGCTCGCTGCGGCGGCTGGCCCCGCCCACGCCGGCGAGCGCGGGAGCCTACGAGCGGGAGATTCGCGCCCGCTACGGTGACCTCGCCGACGAATTCCTGCGGCTGTATCCGGCCAGCGACCTGGGCGAGAGCGTGATCGCCACGACGCGCGACGCCCTGTACGGCTGGACCGCCGAGCGCCTGGCGGCGAAGCAGACCGCCCTCGGCAAGCCGGCCTTCCTCTACCTGTTCGACCACGGCTATCCGGCCGCGGACGACAAGGCCCTGCACGCCTTCCACGCCGCCGAGATCCCCTATGTCTTCGGCACGGCCGACCGGACCCCCGCCGGCTGGCCGAAGCCGCCGGCGTCCAGCGCCGAGACGAAGATGGGCGAGGCGATCCAGGGCTACTGGGCCGCCTTCGTGAAGACCGGGACGCCGGGTGCGCCTGGACAGCCCGCCTGGGCCCCCTACGGCGCCGAGCACGCCTACATGGCCTTCGAGGAGGCGCCCCGCGCCGGGCGAGGCCTGATGCCGGGCATGTACGAACTGAACGAGGCGGTGGTGCAGCGCCGCCGCGCCCAGGGCGACACGCCCTGGAACTGGAACGTCGGCGTCGTCTCGCCGCCGCTGCCGCCTGAGAGTCCGGAGCGCCGATGATCGACGGAGCCATGCAGCCCTTCGCGCTGACGCTCGACAAGTTCCTGGAGCACGCCGCCAAATGGCATCCCCGCGCCGAGGTGGTGACCGCCCGCGACGGCGGCCGCGCGGACCGGATCGGCTATGCGGACCTTCAGGATCGCAGCCGGCGCGTGTCGGCCGTCCTCCACGAGCTCGGCGTGCGCGGCGGCGACCGGGTGGCCACCCTCGCGTGGAACACCCAGGCGCATGTGGAGGCCTGGTACGCCATCATGGGCATGGGGGCGGTGTGCCATACGCTGAACCCCCGGCTCACCGCCGCCCAGCTCGCCTGGATGGTGGAGCGTTCCGGCGCGCGCATCCTGATCGCCGGCGCCGACCTCGTGAGCCTGGCGCGCGAGATCGCCGCCAGCGCGCCCCTGGTCGACCAGATCCTGGTGATCGACGGCGAGGCCGCGGACGTCGCGGGCGGTCCGGCCATATCGGCGCTGGAGCCGCTGGTCGCGGGCGCCGAGTCGCGCCTGCCCTGGGGCGGCTTCGACGAGAACGCGCCCTCCGGACTCTGCTTCACCTCCGGCACCACCGGCCCGCCGAAGGGCGTCACCTACACCCACCGGGCAAGCTTCCTGCACACGCTGCGCGCCCTGCAGGCCGACGGGATGGCAATCTCCGGCGCCGACGCGGTGCTGACCGTGGTCCCGATGTTCCATGCCAGCGCCTGGGGCCTGCCGTTCGCCGCGCCGGCGGTGGGGGCGAAGCTGGTGCTGCCCGGCCGCCAGGCCGACGGGGAAAGCCTCGCCCGGCTGATCCGGTCCGAGGGCGTGACGGTCGCGGTCGGCGTGCCCACGGTCTGGCTGGGGCTGGTGGAGCATGTCGAGGCCAAGGGCGGCGAGCTGCCGTCCCTGAAACGCATCATGGTGGGCGGGGCCCCCATGCCGCCGGCCCTGATGGAGCGGCTCGAGCGCCGCCTGGGCGTCGTCGTGCAGACGACCTGGGGCATGACCGAGCTCTCGCCCTCCGGCACGGTCACGCCGGCCACCGATCCCGAACGCGTGGCCAGCCAGTCGGGCCGCCCCGCCGTGGGCGTCGACCTGCTGATCACCGACGCCGACGGCCGGCCGCTGCCGGAGCAGCGCGGCGTCGAGGGGCGCCTGCGGGTCCGCGGCGCGGCGGTGGTCGAGCGCTACTTCGGGGAGACCGAACCGGCCACCGACGCCGACGGCTGGTTCGACACCGGCGACCTCGCGCGGATCGACGAGGACGGCAACCTCAGCATCACCGGCCGGGCCAAGGATCTGATCAAGTCCGGCGGCGAGTGGATCAATCCCGCCGAGATCGAGGCGGTGGTCAGCGCCCTGCCGGAGGTCTCGCTCGCCGCCGTCATCGGCCGCTCCGACCCCAAGTGGGGCGAGCGTCCCGTCCTGCTGGTCGAGCTGCGCGACCGAGAGGCGCTGAGTGACGAGGCGCTGCTGGCTCCGCTGCGGACAAGGGTGGCCCCGTGGTGGGTGCCCGACGAGGTGGTCCGCCTCGACCAGATGCCGCTGGCTTCCACCGGCAAGATCGACAAGCTGCGGCTGCGCGCCGAGTATGGCGGGGAGGCGGCCGGTCCCTCGGCTTGACGCCCGCCGGGCCTGGACCGAAAGAGTGCGCGTGCCTGAGAGTGTGAACCCCCGTCGCAGTCGGAAGAAGGCGGAGCAGCGCGCCTATTCGATGGAGCAGATCCTCGATGCGGCGGAGGAGCTGTTCTCGAAGCACGGGCTGTATGGGGTGACGCTGAAGGACGTGGCGCAGCGGGTTGGGGTGCACCACACGCTGCTGAACTATTATTTCGCGGACAAGAAGACGCTGTTCGACGCGGTGTTCGCGAGGCGTGCGGTGGTGACCAGCGAGCGGCGGATGAAGGCGCTGGACGAGTACGACGCGGCGACGGGGGGCAAGCCGACGGTGGAGGGGGCGCTGCACGCCTTCCTGGACACCGACCTCGACCTCTACATCCAGGGCGGGCCGGGCTGGAAGAACTACGGGGCGCTGGGTGCGCTGGTGTCCAACACGCCGGAGTGGGGCGCCGAGCTGATGGACGAGCACTTCGATCCTGTGGTGCTTCGGCTGATCGGGCTTTTGAAGAAGGCGCTGCCGGACTGCGCGGAAGAGGACATCTTCTGGGGCTACCACTTCGTCACGGGCGCCCTGATGGTGACGCTGGCCCGCACGGGCCGGATCGACAAGCTGTCGGGCGGGGTGTGCAAGTCGGAGGACTTCGTGGCCATCAAGCAGCGCATGGCCCGGTTCATGGCCGCCGGCTTCCTCGAGATCTGCGACGGCCGAAAAAAGGCCCGCGCGGGCTGAGCCCGCCCGCCTCCATACTCCCGATCCTGCAGGCGTGACGCCGCCGTCCGTCGGCGGCGCAAAAAACATTCACCTGCGTGTGAATCTGCGTTTGACGAACCGCGGTGTCTGAATAAACATTCACTCACACAAGAGTGAGCATCAAGCTCACGGGGAGGGAATGATGAAGTCCGCGTTCAACAGCGCGTCGGCCGCTGCGATCATCGTCTGCCTCGCGGCCAGCGCATCGCCGGCCCTCGGCCAGGAGGCCGCCGGCCAGGTCGAGGAGGTGGTGGTCACCGGCTCACTTATCCGCGGCACGCCCGAGGACGCGGCGCTGCCGGTGGAGGTGTTCACCCAGGAGGAGCTGGAGGCTCGGGGGTCTCCGACGGCCCTGGAGTTCGCCAAGAGCCTGACCATCTCAGGCCCGACGACGGGCGAGTCCTATTACTTCGGCGGGCCCGCGCTCACCGGCTCGGTGCAGTACAACCTGCGCGGCCTCGGGTCCGACAAGACGCTGATCCTGCTGAACGGCCGGCGGATGGATCCGAACACCTCGAACATCCCCTCGATCGCCATCGCCCGGACCGAGATCCTGAAGGACGGCGGGGCGGTGACCTACGGCGCCGACGCCACCGGCGGGGTGGTGAACTTCATCACCCGCGACCGGTTCGTGGGCCTCGAGACCCAGGCCCAGTACAAGTACATCGACGGGTCCAAGGGCGACTATTCGCTCGGCGTGCTGGCCGGCATCGGCGAGGACCGGGTGAATTTCCTGTGGTCGCTGGAGTACGAGCACCGCTCGCGCCTGCACGCCCTGGAGCGCGGCTTCACCCGCGATTCGCTGGATCCCACCCGCCCCGGCTACAACCCCGCGCCCTGGTCGACGCTCACCAACCTGGCCGGATGGCAGCCGCGCGGCGCGCTGCCGGCCGTGCCGAGCGCCACCGCGAACGGCGAGTTCGGCCTGCCGGTGGGCGGCATCGTCTCAGACTTCACCCAGGCGAGCTGCGCCGCCGTGGGCGGTCGCTACGACAACAATTTCACCTGCGCCTACAACTACATCCCCTACTACAACCTGGTCGAGAACACAGACACCTACCGGGCCTACGCCCAACTCAACGCCGACCTCACCGACGACATGCGGTTCCACTTCGACGTGTCGTACGCCCAGGTGACGGTGCCCGAGGTGATGGCCTCGCCGGCCCAGCCGATGGTCCGCGGCCCCGCCATGGCCACGGGCTCGGTCTTCCAGTTCTACGTGCCGATCACCAACCCCCATGCCGCCGCCTTCGCGGCTGCTAACGGGATCGCCGGCGCGCAGGGCTTCACACCGGTCACCTACCGGCTGCTGGGACATGGCGGCAACCACGCCCTCAGCGACAGCGGCTTCGGCGTGCCGGACAAGGTCGATAACCAGGTCTGGCGGGTCTCGGCGGGGCTGAAGGGCGAGTTCGGCGACTGGGCCGGCCCGGGCAAGGGCGTCGGCTACGACTTCGCCATGACCTACAACCAGTCGATCTCGTACAACACCCACCCGGACACCATCGGCTACCGCGTCCAGCAGGCGCTGAACGGCTTCGGCGGGCCAGCCTGCAACGCGCCGGACCTCGACCCCGCCCGGTTCGGCACCCAGAACCCGGCGGCGGCCGGCCAGAACGGCTGCCAGTGGTGGAACCCGTTCTCCACCGCCTTCAAGGACCAGCCGGTGCGGGGACTGGCGAACCCCAACTATGTGGCGGGCGCCGAGAATTCGCTCGAGCTGACGCGCTGGATGTTCAACCCCCGCGCCACGGAGACGGTCAGCCACAGCCTCACGGCCGACCTGGTGTTCGACGGACGCTTCGGCATCCGCCTGCCCGGCGGCGACGTCGGCTGGGCCGCAGGCGCCCAGGTGCGCACCTTCGAGAGCCGCGAGAACATCAACGACCCGATCTACAACGGCTCGATCCTGTGCGAATGGCCGCGCGGCACGACCAGCGCCAACGGCCCCGGCTCGCCCAACCTGGAAGCCAATCCGCTGCCGACCACGGACCCCAACTTCCGGGGCTGCACGCCCGACAACCCGGGCCCCTACGTGCTCTTCGCCACGAACCCGCCGGACTATGCGGACCGCCAGCAGTATTCCTTCTTCGGCGAACTGCAGATCCCGATCCTGGAGAACGTGAACCTCCAGGCCGCGGTGCGCCACGAGGAGTTCTCGGGCGGGCTGGGCGCCACCGTCTACAAGGCGGCCGGCAAGTGGAACGTGTTCGGCCCGCTGACCCTGCGCGGCTCCTACGGCACCAACTACCAGGCGCCGCCGATCGGGGTCATTCCCGGACAGGTGACCATCGCGGCGCGGAACTACACCATCGCCGGCAGCAACTGGCTGGGCGCGCAGTTCATCACCGACGAGGACCTGAAACCCGAGACGGCGAAATCCTGGAACGTGGGCGCCATCTGGCAGAGCCGCGGCTTCGCCGACGACCACAGCTTCCGCCTGATCGTCGACTACTACGACATCCGGACGAAGGACCAGATCGGCCAGATCGCCGATCCGAACCAGATCGCGAACCTCGTCTTCAACGGCGCCGGCGGCCGGACCACCACCTGCGACCCGTCCGTCCAGCCCCTCCTGCGGCGGGTCACCTTCAACAGCCCCTGCACGGTGGGCATGAGCGCGGTCGGCGCCTTCTCCTCGATCTCCACCCGCTACGGCAACGGTCCGGGCCAGACGACCAACGGCTTCGACATCCAGGCCGACTACGGCCTGCCCGTGGGGCCGGGGGACCTTTCGCTGGACCTGGCGGCCACCCGGATCACCGAGCTGAAGACCGGCCCCACCTCGCTGGACGGCGTGGTCGTCTCCACCGGCGACGACCGCCTGGGGATGCTGAACTTCGCCACCTTCGCCCAGGCCGCGCCGAAGTGGCGCGCCAACCTCGGCGCCAACTACCGCATGGGCGACCAGAACTTCCGTCTCGGGGTGAACTACGTCTCGGCGGTCGAGGACGAGCGCGCGGGCGTCCAGTACGGCGAGACGGGCGAGGCGTGGGTCACGGTGGACTTCACCTACCGGATCGCGCTCGGCGACGACCTGGCCCTCACCGCGACGGTGGCGAACATCCTCGATCGCGACCCGCCGCCCGCGCAGGAGGAGTTCGGCTATGACCCGTGGACGGGCAACCCGCTCGGACGGACCATCGAGGTGGGCGTCCGCAAGACCTTCTAGTTCCTTCCCGGGACCTCGCAGGCGGCTTCGGCCGCCTGTCTTTTTTCCGCTGTCAGTCGAGCGCCGCCGTCAGCTTGCGCCAAAGGGTCTCGTCGAAGTCCCGGTCCGGCGCGGCCTGCCCGAGGCGCACGACCAACAGGCGGCGGGACGGGACCACGTAGAGCTTGCGGTCCAGCGCCCCCAGCGCCGCCACCAGGTCGGCCGGTGCGGAGGGGATCAGCGGTCCTGCCACCCGCCTGGCCGGCGCGCGGACGGTGTGGTCTCCGCCGTTGAGCCACCACAGCCGGCCGTAGGCGGGGTTGGCCGGCGTCCGGCGGAACAGTTCGGCGAGGCGCGCCTCCGAGACGATCCGGCTCCCGTCGGCCGCGCGCCCGCCGTCGAGCACGAACTGGCCAAGCCGCGCGAGGTCGCCCGGCGTCGTCACCAGGCCCGTGGGGTTGCCGACGTCGCCGAAGACCGCGGGGCGGGGGCGCCAGGCGGTCTCGACCATGCCGGCGGGAGCGGTCAGCCACTCGCGGGTCAGGGCCTCCAGGGGGCGGCGCGCCGCCGCTTCCAGCAGGCGCTTGGTCACCGCATAGACCGGGGTGTTGTAGAAGAAGACCTCGCCGGGTGGAGCCTCGTAGCCGAAGGCCTCGTCGAGGCCGGAGGTCATGGTGAGCACGTCCGCCACCCGGATCCGCGTCTCCTGCGCGGCCGTGGCCTTCGACCAGCCCGCGCCGAGGTAGGCGGAGACCGGCCGCGCCGCGTCCAGCAGCCCCTTGTCGGCGGCGATGGCGCAGAGCACCGCCACGATACTCTTCTGCAGCGAGGCGACGTCCTCCAGCGGCTCGCCGGCGGCGGTCGTCCCGGGGGCGAAGGCCGCGCGGAACCGGGCGGCGTCGGCGGGCAGGGGCCAGTTGGCCCGGGCCAGCACCTGACGGTCGCGGACCACCAGGAAGCCGGTGGTCAGCTGGCCGCGAGCATAGTCCAGCACCTCCTGCAGGGCGGGCGAGGGGGCCGCCGAGGCCGGGCGGGGCGCGAACGGCAGCAGGGCGAACGTCAGGGCGGTCCTGCGGGTCTGTTCCATCTGCGTTGCGCCTCCAGGAAATCCCTCGCCCGCGGCGCGGCGGGCGTGCGAACCTTAACTCGCCGGCGAATGAATATCGGCCGGCGACGCTGACGGCGACCTTGAAGATGCAAAGACCTCCGGAGCCCTCCCATCCCTCGCGGCGGACCCTCGTCGCCGCCTCCGGCGCGCTGGGGCTCGCCGCCGCGGCCCCCGCGGCGCGCGCGGCCGCGCAGCCCGGCGAAGACGCCGCCTGGCTGCAGGCGGTGCTGGAACGCTTCGCCGGCTTCGGCGGCAAGGCGTCGGGCGGTCCGGGCGACGAGGCCAGCGGCGCCTGGCTGGAGGACGAGCTGCGCGGCGCCGGCTACGCCTGCCGGCGACAGGCCTTCGAGGTGCCGTTCCTCGATCCACGGCGGGTGACGCTGGCCGCGGACGACTCCCGCGCCGACCTCATCGCCCACGTCCTGGGGCCGGTAACGGGGGCCGCCGGGGTCTCCGGCCCCCTGCGGCTCGCCGCCGCCGGCGGCGACCTCTCCGGCGCGATCGCCCTTGTGACCCTGCCGCACAAGCGCTGGGTCACCCTGGTGGATCCGATGGCCGCCCAGCCGCTGGAGGAGGCGCTCCGCCGCGGCGCCGCGGCTGCCGTCCTCGTCACGACCGGCCCCACCGGCGAGGCCATCGCGCTCAATGTGAGCCCGCACCGCCCGGGGCCGGCCCGACCGGTGGCGATCCTCGCGCCCAAGGACGCCGCCCCCTTCCTCGCCGCGGCGGCGGAGGGGCGTCCCGCCACCCTGACGGTCGACGCCGACGTCGGGCGCCGACCGGCCTGGAACCTCATCGCGCGCCTGGACCGGCAGGCGCCGAAGACGCTCGTCATCTCCACGCCGCGGTCCGGCTGGTTCGGCTGCGCGGCCGAGCGCGGTTCGGGCCTCGCCGTCTGGCTGTCGCTGGCCCGCTGGCTGGCCGGAGCGGATCCCGGCGTGAACGTGGAGCTCGTCTGCACGAGCGGCCACGAGTTCGAGTACCTGGGCGGCGAGCACTATCTCGAGCACGCGGCGCCGCGGCCCGAGGCGACGGCCCTCTGGGTCCACGTGGGCGCGAGCACGGCCGCGCGCGACTGGCACGAGTTCGGCCGGCTGCGGCCCCTGCCCAGCGCCGACCCTCAGCGGGTGCTGACCGCCACGCGCGACGTCATTGACCGCGTGCGGCCGGCGTTCGCGGGCGTCACGGGCCTGGAGGCCGTCCTGGAGGCGACCGCCGCCACCGCCGGGGGCGAGATGACCAATGTGCTGAAGGCGGGCTACGCCACCGCGATCGGCCAGTACGGCGTGCACCGCTACTTCCACACCCGGGCCGACGACTTGGGCTGCACCTCCGGCGAACTGGTCCGGCCGGTCGCGGCGGCCTTCCGGGCGGGGATCAACGCCTGCCTGACGGAGGCGCCGCGTGCCTGAGAGTGTGAACCCCCGTCGTAGTCGGAAGAAGGCGGAGCAGCGCGCCTATTCGATGGAGCAGATCCTCGATGCGGCGGAGGAGCTGTTCTCGAAGCACGGGCTGTATGGGGTGACGCTGAAGGACGTGGCGCAGCGGGTTGGGGTGCACCACACGCTGCTGAACTATTATTTCGCGGACAAGAAGACGCTGTTCGACGCGGTGTTCGCGAGGCGTGCGGTGGTGACCAGCGAGCGGCGGATGAAGGCGCTGGACGAGTACGACGCGGCGACGGGGGGCAAGCCGACGGTGGAGGGGGCGCTGCACGCCTTCCTGGACACCGACCTCGACCTCTACATCCAGGGCGGGCCGGGCTGGAAGAACTACGGGGCGCTGGGTGCGCTGGTGTCCAACACGCCGGAGTGGGGCGCCGAGCTGATGGACGAGCACTTCGATCCTGTGGTGCTTCGGCTGATCGGGCTTTTGAAGAAGGCGCTGCCGGACTGCGCGGAAGAGGACATCTTCTGGGGCTACCACTTCGTCACGGGCGCCCTGATGGTGACGCTGGCCCGCACGGGCCGGATCGACAAGCTGTCGGGCGGGGTGTGCAAGTCGGAGGACTTCGTGGCCATCAAGCAGCGCATGGCCCGGTTCATGGCCGCCGGCTTCCTCGAGATCTGCGACGGCCGAAAGAAGGCCCGCGACATCTGACGGCGCCCTCCCATTGATATTCACTCGCGAGTTAGTGAATATACCTTCGCCATAAGGACGAGGGGGAGGCGCGCAATGTCGCTGGAAGGTCGAGTCGCAATCGTCACGGGGGCCGGGGGCGGTCTCGGCCGCGCGCACGCGCTCTACCTCGCCGCTCGGGGCGCGCGGGTGGTGGTCAACGACCTCGCCCAGGAGGCCGCCGATCGGGTGGCGCTGGAGATCGTGGCGGCCGGCGGCGAGGCCATCGCCATCGCCGCCTCGGTGACCGACGAGGCGGCTGTCGACGTCATGGTCGAGCGGGTGATGGAGGCCTGGGGCCGGGTGGACATCCTGGTCAACAACGCCGGCATCCTGCGCGACAGGACCTTCGCCAAGATGAGCCTCGACGACTTCCGCCTGGTGGTCGACGTCCACCTGATGGGCGCGGCGGTCTGCTCCAAGGCGGTGTGGGAGATCATGCGCCAGCAGGGCTACGGCCGCATCGTCATGACCACCTCGTCGTCCGGCCTCTACGGCAACTTCGGCCAGGCGAACTACGGCGCGGCCAAGATGGCGCTGGTGGGCCTGATGCAGACGCTGGCCATCGAAGGCGCCAAGTACGGGGTGCGGGTGAACTGCCTGGCGCCCACCGCGGCCACCCAGATGACCCACGGCGTTCTCTCCGAGGAGAGCCTGGCGCGCCTCGGCCCGTCGCTGGTCAGCCCGGGCCTGCTGGCCCTGGTGGGCGACGACGCGCCGACCCGCGCGATCCTGTGCGCCGGCGCCGGCCACTTCGCCACCGCCCACGTCACCCTGAGCCACGGCCGCTACGTGGGCGCAGGCTCCGACGCCGGCGAGCAGGTGGTCGCCCACTGGGCCGAGATCGCCGACCGCTCAGGCGATATCGTCCCGGCCTACGGCTTCACCCAGGCCGAGCGCGAGCTGGCCAGCGCCGGCCTCTCGACCGACGTGGCCGTGACCCAGCGCTGAGCGGGCGCTCAGGCTACGACGAACCAGCCCCTGCCGGTGGACGACGACCGAGGCGGTCAAACCGCAATGTGAGGGTGCGGACGGCGTCGGCCGGCGTTCGGGCCCATGGTGGGACAAGACGCCCGTGGGCCGAGGCTGGTGTTCTCGCCGGCCGCGGGCTAGCAGACCGCCCGATGATCCGCCTCGACAACATCTCCAAGCAGAACGGCCACCAGATCCTGTTCATCGAGGCCTCGATGGGCGTCCAGAAGGGCGAGAAGGTCGGGCTCGTCGGCCCGAACGGCGCCGGCAAGACAACGCTGTTCCGCATGATCACGGGGCAGGAGCAGCCCGACGACGGACTGGCCGTGATCGATCCCGGCATGACCATCGGCTACTTCAGCCAGGACGTCGGCGAGATGTCGGGCCAGAGCGCCGTCGCCGCGGTAATGGACGGCGTCGGCCCCGTCAGCGCGCTGGCCGCGGAGATGGCCGAGCTCGAAGCGGCCATGGTCGATCCGGCTCGGGCGGACGAGCTGGACGCCATCATCGAATGCTATGGCGAGGTGCAGGAGCGTTTCCAGGAGCTGGACGGCTATGCGCTGGAAGCCCGCGCCCGCGAGGTGCTGGCGGGCCTGAGCTTCAGCCAGGAGCGGATGGACGGCGACGTCGGCCTCCTGTCCGGCGGCTGGAAGATGCGCGTGGCGCTGGCCCGCATCCTGCTCATGCGGCCCGACGGCATGCTGCTGGACGAGCCCAGCAACCACCTCGACCTGGAAAGCCTGATCTGGCTGGAGGCCTTCCTCAAGACCTACGACGGCGCGCTGCTGATGACCTCGCACGACCGCGCCTTCATGAACCGGATCATCGGCAAGGTGGTGGAGATCGACGCCGGCTCGCTGATCACCTACTCCGGCGACCTCGACTTCTACGATCAGCAGCGCGCGCTCAGCGAGCAGCAGCGCCAGGCGCAGTACGAGCGCCAGCAGGCCATGCTGGCCAAGGAGATCAAGTTCATCGAGAAGTTCAAGGCGCGCGCCAGCCACGCCGCCCAGGTCCAGAGCCGGGTGAAGAAGCTCGACAAGATCGAGCGGGTCGAGGCGCCGCGCCGCCGCCAGACGGTCCAGTTCGAGTTCCGCAGCCCGCCGCGTTCGGGCGAAGACGTGATCAGCCTGCGCAACGTCCACAAGGGGTATGGAGACCAGCCGATCTATGACGGCCTCGACTTCCTCGTGCGCCGCAAGGAACGCTGGTGCGTGCTGGGCGCCAACGGCGCCGGCAAGTCGACCCTGCTGAAGCTCGTGGCCGGCGCCACCGCCCCCGACCGTGGCGTGGTCAACATCGGGGCCAGCGTCCGGATGGGCTATTTCGCCCAGCACTCCATGGATCTGCTCGACGGCGAGGAGACGATCTTCGAAACCCTCGACAGCGCTTTCCCCCACGCCGGTCAGGGCGCGCTACGGACGCTGGCCGGCTGCTTCGGCTTCTCCGGCGACGACGTCGAAAAGCCGTGCCGCGTCCTGTCCGGCGGCGAGAAGGCGCGCCTGGTGATGGCCAGGATGCTGTTCGATCCGCCGAACCTGCTGGTGCTCGACGAGCCGACCAACCACCTCGACATGGCCACCAAGGAGATGCTGGTCCAGGCCCTGGCGGACTTCGAGGGCACCATGCTGTTCGTCAGCCACGACCGCCATTTCCTGGCGGCCCTGTCGAACCGCGTGCTGGAGCTGACGCCCGAAGGCGTCCACCAGTACGGCGGCGGCTATACGGAGTATGTCGCCCGCACCGGGCAGGAGGCGCCGGGGCTGCACCCCGGCGCATAGGAGCGTGGCGGCCCGGGAGGGACTCGAACCCCCGACCTTGGCTTTAGGAAAGCCCTGCTCTATCCGGCTGAGCTACCGGGCCACGCGAGGCGCGTGATAGCCTAAGCGGGCAGGCGTGCAAACGCCGAGAAGGGGGAGCGGCGGTTTGGGATTCCTGCGTCACCTGCGCGTGCTCTACGTCCAGGTGCTGATCGCTGTCGTCCTCGGCATGGCCGTGGGCGCGCTGTGGCCCACCTTCGGGGCTTCGCTGAAGCCGCTGGGCGACGCCTTCATCAAGCTGATCAAGATGGCCGTGGCGCCGGTGATCTTCTGCACCGTGGCGGCCGGGATCACCCGCATGGGCGACATGAAGGCCTTCGGCCGGCTGGGCGCCCGGACCCTGATCTATTTCGAGGTGGTCTCCACCTTCGCCCTGGTGGTGGGCCTGGTCGTGGGCCGCGCCCTGCAGCCCGGCCGCGGCTTCAACGTCGATCCCGCGACCCTCGACCCGAGCGTGGCCGCCGGCTACGCGAAGAAGGCGGCGGAGGGCGAGGGGCTCGTCGACTACCTGCTGCACCTGATCCCGGACGCCTTCGTGGGCGCCTTCGCCAGCGGCGACCTGCTGCAGGTGCTGGTCATCGCCATCCTCACCGGCTTCGCCTGCAACCGGATGGGCGAGTTCGGCGACCGCGTCGCCAATGTCCTGGAGGACATCTCCAAGGTGTTCTTCGGCATCATCGGGGTGGTGGTGCGGCTGGCCCCCATCGGCGCCTTCGGTGCCATGGCCTTCACCATCGGCCGCTACGGCCTGGACGCGCTGGTCAACCTCGGCGCCCTGATCGCCACCTTCTATGCGACCAGCCTGATCTTCGTGCTGGTGGTGCTGGGCGGCATCGCGGCGCTGGCCGGCTTCTCGATCCTGAAGTTCATCCGCTACATCCGCGAGGAGCTGCTGATCGTGCTGGGCACCTCCTCGTCGGAGTCCGTGCTGCCGCAGATGATGCTGAAGCTCCAGCGGCTGGGGGCCGGGAAGGGCACCGTCGGCCTGGTGATCCCCACCGGCTACAGCTTCAATCTCGACGGCACCAACATCTACATGACCCTGGCGACCCTGTTCCTGGCGCAGGCCACGAACACGCCGCTGTCGCTGACCCAGGAGCTGACCCTGCTGGGCGTGGCCATGCTCACGTCCAAGGGCGCCAGCGGGGTCACCGGGGCAGGCTTCATCACTCTGGCCGCCACCCTGGCGGTGATCCCCGACCTGCCGATCGCCGCGCTCGCCCTGCTGGTGGGCGTGGACCGGTTCATGAGCGAGTGCCGGGCCCTGACCAACCTGGTGGGCAACGGCGTCGCCACCCTGGTCATCGCCCGCTGGGAGGGCGACCTCGACCGCGAGGTGCTGCGCGAGGAACTGGCCCGCGGGCCCGGCGAGACCGCCGCGCCGGTCCTCGCCGGCGCAGAAGCCGACTAGGGGAATACGAAAACGCCCGCCGTTTCCGGCGGGCGTCTCGGGTCTGGTCTGTCGGCGGCCTTAGGCGGCGACCGCCTTGACCAGCGACTTGTTGAGGATGCCGATGGCCGCCTCGCGGTCGATGCGCTCGATGGCGGCGACCTCGCGGGCCATGCGGTCCAGCGCGCTCTCGTAGAGCTGGCGCTCGGAGTAGGACTGCTCCGGCTGGTTCTCGGCGCGGTGCAGGTCGCGCACCACCTCGGCGATCGAGATCAGGTCGCCGGAATTGATCTTGGCCTCGTACTCCTGCGCGCGGCGCGACCACATGGTCCGCTTCACCCGGGCGCGGCCCTTCAGGGTCGTCAGGGCCTGGGAGACCACATTGGTCTCGGCCAGCGGGCGCAGGCCCGCGGTTTTCGCCTTGGCGGTGGGAACGCGGAGCGTCATCTTCTCATGGTCGAAGGTGATGACGTAGACCTCAAGCTTCAGACCGGCGACTTCCTGGGTTTCGATCCCCTGCACCTGACCCACGCCATGGGCCGGGTAGACGACGTGATCGCCAACCGAGAAATCATGACCGTTCTTGCTCATCGCGAACCCTCTTCGAAAACCTGTTCGACCCTGTCGACGCCTTGACGTGGCGGCATCCGACCAAGCGAAAAGGCCACGCTCCGCGCAGTGACGGCGGCGGCTTCATCGGCTGGACGGAAAAGTAGACCTCTTAAGACACCCTTCGCCTCTTCCCGGGATGTCCGCCGGGACGGCTGTTCTTCAGGAAGACGAGCAGGGGCAAAGCCTCTTCGCCACGTCTTTGATGACGATAACACAAAAACAAGCCGAATGAAAGGCTTGCGCCGGCGGCGCAGCCGTAGGTCCGGTCAGGACCGGCCCAGCTTCAGGAACCGCGGCCCGGTTTTTCGGAGAAGTGCTTCTCCAGCTTGCCGGTCACCCGCTCCCATTCCTCGGCGTCCGCGGGCGGCGTGCCCTTCACCGTGATGTTGGGCCAGATCCGCGAATACTCGGAGTTGATCCGCAACCACTTGCCGTCGGGATCGTCCTCGGTGTCCGGCTTGATGGCGTCGACCGGGCACTCGGGCTCGCAGACGCCGCAGTCGATGCACTCGTCCGGATTGATCGCCAGGAAGTTCTCGCCCTCGTAGAAGCAGTCGACCGGACAGACCTCCACACAGTCCATGAACTTACATTTGATGCAGGGATCCATCACGATGTAGGTCATGGCGGAACAGAGAACTCCGGGCCGATGGTGAAGGCGGGCGGGTTTTCGGAGCCCGGCGGCGCAAAGTCAATGCCGCGGGGACCCATCCCACGCTCAGGATTTCTGGAAGCGCGGATAGGGGCGCCTAGCTGAACGTCTGCGCTACATCGGCGCGCCCGGGCGGAGGACCAAAGCGGTTCTCGAACGGCTGACCGGGGAGGGCCCCTATCCAGACCAGCGGAACGAGGATGACCGCCAGGGACACGACGGCAAGCGCTGTCGCTCCGCCCAGTCCGAACGCCAGGGCGCTGGCCACGGCCTGCCAGAACAGGATCGCCGGGGCCCACCAGCCCGTCCGGCCGAGATCGTGAAACCGCCGGATCCAGAACACCATCAGCAGGCCAGCGATGATCCCGCCGCCGTACTCCAGCCCGAGCATTCCCGCAGCGACGACGACCGCCAGGAGGACGCCAACAGAGATCCAGTACTCTCTCCGATTGGCGCGCCCAGCCAGCCAGCTCTGGGGCTTCTCTGTACGGTTCACCGGCTGAACGGGATCGGTCATGCGCCCCTCCGCACCGGAACGTATTAGGAACTCTCCGCCGCGTCCAGCGAGGAGTAGAGCGTGCGGGCCTCGGCCGGTGGGCCGCGGCGCTCGCCCAGGGCCTCCACCTGCACGGCGATGAGGCGGCCGCCCACGGCGAACACCAGCCGGTCCCCGGGCTTGACGGTGCGCGAGGACTTGTCGAGGCGCACCTCGGTCTGGCCCTGGCGGGTGAGGCGCACGCGGCCCTCGTCGACGAACTTCGCCGAGAGGGATCGCGTCTTGAAGAAGCGCGTACGCCAGAGCCAGACGTCGATGCGGCAGGCGTCCTCGCTCATCCCGTGGCGCTCCGCGCCGCGCGCGGCTTGCGGCGCCGGCGGGGGCGTCGCTGGGTCTCGGTCGCCTGGGGCAGGGGCGCCGGCTGGGCCTTCAGGGCGGCGAGCGCGGCAAAGGGTGAATGCGGCCGGGCCGTTTCGACCGCGGCGACGGACTGGCGATCGCCGCGGCGGCGCCAGGCGATGGGCTGGCCATCCTTCGGCTTGTTGACCGGCGCGAAGCCCAGGCCGCGCAGGATATCCTTGGCCTCGCCCTCGCTCCAGCCGAGCTCGTCGCGGGCCTGGTCGGTCAGCACCGCCCCGCCCCCGAGCTTCGGCCCCTCGCGCAGCAGCTCGTCCAGCCGCTCCAGCTGCTCGACGGGCACGCCCCGCTCGCGCACCGCGCGCAGCCCATAGGCCGAGAGGGTGCGGGCCGGCGGGACGGGAAGGGGCAGGCGCACCAGTCCTTCGGCGGGTTTCCAGTCCGGCGTCTCGCGCGCCGCATAGGCCTGGGCGAGCGAGCGGGCCTGAGGCTTCAGCAGCGCCGGCATGAAGATCGAGAACGCGCCCAGCTTTACGCCGAGGCCGCGCAACGCACGCCGCTCCACCTGGCTGAGCTGCCGGGCCTCCTGGCGCACCGCGCCGCGGTCCAGGACGCCGCCGTTCTCCACCAGGCGGTAGGCGATGCCCCGGGCCAGGCCCTTGATCTTACCGTCGGCGATCGCCGCCTCCAGCCGGCGCAGGGCGCCCAGCCTGCGGGCCGCCTCGCCAGCCGCGAAGGCCTCCAGCCGCCGCGCCGCCCGCTGGCGGGCTGGATCGGGGCCCAGCTCGCCGTAGAGCCGCACGCGCGGGCTGAACGGCTGTCCGCCGCTGATCGCGCCAGCCGCTTCGCCGCGCCACAGGAGCACGCCGTCGGGGGTGAGCGCGAAGGCCTCGTCGGGCTCGGCGGCGAGCTGCCCCAAGCGCCGGGCGATCTCGGGGCCCACGGCATGGGTGGCCGCCGCCCGCAGCGCCTTCTCCTCGAGCAGGGTCGCGCCCTGCGCGGCCTCGAACTGCACGCCGGTGAGCTTGCCGACATAATGGCCCTCGACCGTCACCGCCCCGTCGGCCGCGACGCCGGCCAGCATGTCCTCGCGCACCCGCAGGCCGCGCATCAGGGCGCTGGTCCGCCGGTCCACGAACCGGGCCATCAGCTTCTCGTGCAGGGTGTCGGAGAGCCGGTCCTCGAGCTGGCGGGTCTGGCCCTGCCAGGAGGCCGGGTCCTTCAGCCAGTCGGGCCGGTTGGCGACGTAGGCGAGCGTCCGGACGCTGGCCAGCCGGGCGGCCAGGGCGTCGATCTCCCCGTCCGTCCGGTCGAGGTGGGCGTACTGGCGGGCGATCCAGTCGTCGCTCATCCGTCCGCCCTTGCCGGTCAGCTGGAAGAAGAAGTCCTTCACCAGGCCCACGTGCTCGTCGAGGGCGACCTTCCGGAAGTCCGGCGTCTGGCAGACGTCCCACAGGCGCAGCACCGTGCCGCGGCCGCGCGCCCGGTCGGCGACATCGGGATCCTCGGCGAGCCGGCGCAGGGTGGTCTCGTCCAGCGCCTCGGCGGAGAGCTTCAGCCCCTCGCGTTCCGGCGTCCTGGCCAGCGACCGCATCAGGGCCGGCAGGCTGTCGAAGTCGAGCCTGTGGTTGCGCCACTCCGCGCCCGCCACCGGCTCGAACTGGTGGTGCTCGACGGCCGCGACGATCTCGGGATCCAGCTCCTCGGCCTCGCCGGTCACCCCGAACGTCCCGTCGCGCATGTAGCGCCCCGCGCGGCCGGCGATCTGGCCGATCTCCTGCGGATAAAGCCAGCGGGTGCGCTTGCCGTCGAACTTGCGCAGCCCTGCGAAGGCCACGTGGTCGACGTCCATGTTCAGGCCCATGCCGATGGCGTCGGTGGCCACCAGGAAGTCCACCTCGCCGGACTGGTAGAGCCCCACCTGGGCGTTGCGGGTCCGCGGGCTCAGCGAGCCCATGACCACCGCCGCCCCGCCCCGCTGGCGGCGGATCAGCTCGGCGATGGCGTAGACCTGGTCGGCCGAGAAGGCCACCACCGCCGAGCGCCTGGGCAGGCGCGTCAGCTTCTTGGAGCCCGCGTAGCTCAGGTTGGAGAACCGGTCGCGGCCGACGATCTCGGCGTGCGGCAGCAGCCGGCGGACCAGCGGCGCCATGGTCGCCGCGCCCAGCAGCATGGTCTCGCAGGTCCCCCGGGCGTGCAGCAGACGGTGGGTGAAGACGTGGCCCCGCTCCGGGTCGGCGCAGAGCTGGATCTCGTCCACCGCCAGGAACTCCACCTCGCGGGAGAGCGGCATCGCCTCGACCGTGCACACGAAGTAGTGCGGCCTCGGCGGGATGATCTTCTCCTCGCCGGTGATCAGCGCCACCGCCCGGGCCCCGCGCAGCTTGACGATGCGGTCGTAGATCTCCCGCGCCAGCAGCCGCAGCGGCAGGCCGATCATGCCCGAGGCGTGGCCCAGCATGCGTTCCACCGCCAGGTGGGTCTTGCCGGTGTTGGTCGGGCCAAGCACCGCGACCAGCCGCGGCGGGGCCGCGCCAGAGGGACGGTCGCTCATGGTGTGAAAATGGGGTTGGGCGGGGAGTCGGACAAGCGACGCCTTTGACGGGGCGACGGCAGGGCAGGGAACGCCTCGCGACCGGGCAACGCCTTTGAACTCCTACGCAAACACCTGCGCCGTGAAGGAGGACGCGCGAGCGGGTCCTCCGTTCCCGGAGCTGTCAAAAGGCTAGCCCCGCGGGTCTAGGCGGAACCCCAGTGGCAGCAGCTCCTCGATGGTGCGGCTGTCGGTCGAGCCGTCGGCGGCCACGGACACCACCTCGCAGCCGGACTGCGCGAACTCGAAGATCTTCTGCCGGCACCCGCCGCAGGGCCAGATCAGGCCCGGCAGGCTGGAGGCGACATAGATCCGGGCGATCGCCTTGCCGCCCTTCGTCACCATGTCGGAGATGGCGCTGGCCTCGGCGCAGACGCCCTGCGGATAGGCGGCGTTCTCCACATTGACCCCGGAGTGCAGCCGCCCGTCGGCGCCCTCCACCACGCAGGCCACGCGCACCCCGGAATAGGGCGCATGCGCATGAGGAAGGAGGCGGCGCAGCTCGTCGGCGACGGACGGAGCGGAGGGGGCGTTCATGGGGGCGGGCGCGTCCCTGGACGTTCGAGGGACGACGGAGACTAGCGCACGCGGCCGGCCCGTCCACTCACGATGGCTCGTCGAGCTCGGGATAGCGGCGGAAGATCCCTTCCTCGTTGAAGGGGATGCGCCGGTCGCTCGTCAGGTAGGCGGCGATCCGCGGCAGGGCCCGCACCCGCTCGGCCAGCTCGGCCAGGACGGGGGTCGCCTCCAGCGCCGCCGCCGTGGCCCGCGGGAAGGCGTAGCGCAGTCCCTCCACCACCTGGAAGGCGGAGAGGTCGGCGTAGGTGACCCTGTCCCCCACCAGCCAGCCGGAGCCGGCCGGATTGCGCGCCAGGACGGTCTCCAGCCAGCCCAGGAACTTCGGGATCCGCTCGCGCCGGAAGGCCTCGGCGCGGCGGGCCGCCTCCGGCTTCTGGTCCTCGTAGTAGAGGTCGACGCTGACCGGGTGGTGGGTGTCGTGGGCCTCGGCGACCAGGTCGGCGAGGGTGAGCTGGAGCTGGTGGGTCCACAGCCGCCCCGCCTCGTCGCCGGGCGCCAGGTCCAGCCGCGGGCCGAGGTAGAGCAGGATCGCCGCCGTCTGGCCGACCACCACCTCGCCGTCCTTCAGGTACGGCGGCGCGAACGGCGGGCGGACCGCGCCCTCGTCCTCCAGCCCCTCCAGCAGGGCGCGCATGCCCCTTCGCCCGTCCCGGCCGACGTCCACATAGTCCGCGCCGGCCTGCTCCAGCGCGAGCCGCACGAACTCGCCGCGTCCCTGGATGGTGGGCCAGTAGTAGAGCTCGTAGGCCATGCGGGGCCTCCCTCGCCGTTTCTAGTCCAGCGTGCGCCGGTAACGCGCGATGGCAAGGGCGGTGACCACGCAGACGAAGGCCAGCAGCGCGGCGAGCTCCGGCCACAGGTCTCCGAGCCCCTGGCCCTTCAACAGCACGCCGCGCACCACCCGCAGGAAATGGGTGACCGGGATCACCTGGCCGATCGCCTGGGCCCACTCCGGCATGCCGCGGAACGGGAACATGAAGCCCGACAGCAGGATCGAGGGCAGGATGTAGAAGACGCTCATCTGCATGGCCTGCAGCTGCGAGCGGGCCACGGTGGAGATCAGGAAGCCCAGCGCCAGCGAGCCCACGATGAACAGGCTGATGCCGATCTCCAGCGTCGGCGGCGCGCCCTGCATCGGCACCCCGAAGATGAAGCGGGCGAGCAGCAGGATCACCAGGGTCTGGATCATGCCCACCAGGACGTAGGGCGCGAGCTTGCCGATCATCACCTCCAGCGGCTCGAGCGGGGTGGCGAGCAGGCTCTCCATGGTGCCCCGCTCGGCCTCGCGGGTGACGCTGAGCGCGGTCATCATGACGAGCGTCATCGAGAGGATCACGCCCAGGAGGCCCGGCACGATGTTGTAGGAGGTGATGGCCTCCGGATTGTAGCGGTTGTGGACCACCACCTCGAACGGCGGCCTGGCCTGGGCCCGCGACCCGAGCGCGCCCTTCAGGTCGTGGGCCAGGGCCTGGGCCGGCAGGGCGGCCGCGGCGGCCACCGCGCCGCCGGTGGCCGTGGGGTCCGTGGCGTCGGCCTCGATCAGGATCTGGGCCTCGTCCCCGCGCGCCACGCGCCCGGTGAAGTCGCCCGGGATGGTCACGGCGAAGGTGATCTCGCCCTGCCGCAGCATCCGGTCCAGGTCCTCCGTCGAGCGGGCCTGCGCGACCAGGTCGAAGTAGGCGGAGTTCTGCAGGGCCCCCACGATCGAGCGGGCGAAGACGCTGTCCTCCTGCACCAGGACGGCGGTCGGCAGGTGGCGGGGCTGGGCGTTGATCGCGTAGCCGAACAGCAGGAGCTGGATCACCGGGATAGCCAGCATCATGGCGTAGGTCAGCCGGTCGCGGGTGAGCTGCTTGAACTCCTTGGCCATCACGGCCAGCACCCGGTTGGCGGAGAACCCCTTCATCGGAAATTGTCCTGGGCCTGGCCCATCAGGTGGATGAAGACGTCCTCCAGGGTGGGCTCCACCTCGCTCCACGCCCAGGGCGGCTTGCGCAGCGGCGCGATGGCGGCCTCCAGGGCGGACCTGTCCACCCCGCTCACGTGGAGGGCGGCCCCGAACGGGGCGACCGTCTCCACCCCCGGCTTGCCGGCCAGCTCCCGGGCGGCCTTGCCCACGTCGGGCCCCTCGCCGTGGAAGGTGGAGAGGCCGGACCCGGCCACCACCTCGTCGGCCGTGCCCCGGGCGATCAGCCGGCCGTAGGAGATGTAGGCGATCTCATGGCAGCGCTCGGCCTCGTCCATGTAGTGGGTGGAGACCAGCACGGTCAGGCCCTCTTCCGACAGCGCATGGATCTCGTCCCAGAAGGTCCGCCGGGCCTTGGGATCGACGCCGGCCGTGGGTTCGTCGAGCAGCAGGAGCCGGGGCTCGTGCAGGGTGGCCGTGGCCAG
The DNA here is from genome assembly GCF_036821595.1 of Phenylobacterium sp. Classification (GTDB taxonomy): domain Bacteria; phylum Pseudomonadota; class Alphaproteobacteria; order Caulobacterales; family Caulobacteraceae; genus Phenylobacterium. Next base: position 108,068 of record NZ_DAISJG010000007.1, on the reverse strand, counting down.
CGCCAGCCGCTGCTTCCAGCCCCCGGACAGCGTGCCGGCGAGCTGGTTGCGGCGTTCCGTCAGGCCCAGCCGCTCCAGCGCCCGGTCCACCCGCTCGCGCCGCCGGTCGAGGTCGTACACCCGGGCGGTGAACTGCAGGTTCTCGGCGATGGTCAGGTCCTCGTAGAGCGAGAACCGCTGGGTCATGTAGCCCGTGCGCCGCTTGATCTCGTCGGCCTCGCGGATGATGTCGAAGCCGAGGGCCGTGCCCGAGCCGGAATCCGGCGTCAGCAGCCCACAGAGCATCCGCAGCGTCGTCGTCTTGCCCGAGCCGTTGGGCCCCAGGAAGCCGCAGATCCGGCCCTGCGCCACGGCCATGTCGACGTCCTGGACGACGTGCTTGTCGCCAAAGCTCTTGTTGAGCCCATGGACGTCGATGGCCAGCGTCACCTGAGCGGCTCCACGTCCACCGGCTGGCCGGGGTTGAGGCGGGCCGAGGGACGGGCCTCCACGAGGTAGACCAGCCGATCGCGGGCGTCGCGGCTGTAGATCACCGGCGGGGTGAACTCGGGCCTTGGGCTCACATAGGCGATGGTGGCGGTCAGACCCGGTGGACACCCGTCGCAGGCGAAGCGCACCGTGCGGCCGGACCGGTAGGCGGCCAGGTTCTTCTGCGGCACGAAGAACCGCACCTTGATCCTCGCCTCGGGCAGGAGGGAGAGGACCGGCTGGTTTGCCGGCGCCCACTCGCCCTGCTGGAAGAAGACCTCCTCCACCCGCGCGTCGGCCGGGGCCGCGGGGGCCACGTCGGCCAGCCGCGCCGAGGCGCCGGAAAGCCCGGCCTGCGCCTGCCGCACGCGGGCGTCGGCGGCGCGCACCTGGTCCTCGCGGGCGCCCAGCGCGGCGGCGTCACGCTGACGCCGCGCCGACCGCGCCTGGGCGTCGGCGGCCTGGGCGGCGGCGCGGGCGTCGTCGAGCCGGGCCTGGGCGTAGATGCCCTGCCGCGCGAGCGTCTCCACCCGTCGGAGGCTGGCGTTCGCCTCCCGGGCGGCGGCCTCGGCGGCGGCGATGTTGGCCTCGAGGATGGCGAGCTCCACGGGCCGCTGGCCCTTGCGGGCGTCCTGCGCCTGCGCCTCGGCGGCGGCCACGTCGGCGGCGGCCTGCTCGGCCAGCGCCCGGGGCTGGGCCGGATCGACGACGAACAGCGGCTGACCGGCCTTCACCGCCTGGCCGCGGACCACGTGCATGGCCTTCACCGTCCCGGCCACCGGCGCGGCCAAGTAGAGCGGCTCGCCCTCGATGTAGCCGGTGAGCGTCTCCGCCCGGGTGAAGCGGGGCCGCAGGAGGAGGGCGGTGACGATGGCCACGGCCAGCAGCGCAAGCACGGCCACCAGCAGGCGTTGGTGGTTCATGGGGCGATCCCCCTCAGGTAGGTCTCCACGTGCTGGTCGAGCAGGGCGGGGATGTCGAAGCCGGGCGCCCCCACGGGCACGAAGGTCTCGCGCCAGATGACGCCGACCAGGAGCGGGGCGATGAGCTGCAGGGCGTAGATGCGCGGGTCGCCGGCCCGGACCTCGCCGCGCGCCTGGGCGGCCTCCACGGCCGCGGCGAAGGCGCCCAGCATGTGGGCCACCAGCTCGTCGTGCCAGATGCGGGCGAGCTCCGGGAAGTTGCGGGCCTCGCCGATGACCATCTTGGCCACTCCGCCGATCGGGGTGGTGTCGATCAGCCCGCCCACCAGCCCGGCCAGCGTGCGCACGAGGTCGGGGAAGGGGCCGGGATGGGCCGCGAGCATGGCCCGGGCCGCGGCCACGTTGGGGACGATGGCCCGCTCCACCACGGCCCGGAAGATGTCCTCCTTGGTCTCGAAGTAGAGGTAGACGGCCCCTTTGGAGACGCCGGCGCGGGCGGCGATCTCGTCCAGCCGGGCCGCCGCGAAGCCCTTCTCCGCGAACACCGCCATGGCGGCGCCGACGATCTCGCCGGGCCGGTCGGCCTTGCGGCGACGGAACTTGGGCGCGCCGGCGGGCAGCATCATTCCTCCTGATAACTGACCAGTCAGTTATTTAAGGCATGAGCTCAAGCTTGGCAACCGGCGTTCGGCGGGGCGGCCCGATGTCGCATCGCGCTTTGCGGGCGGCTGCCCATATTCCGCCCTGATGCCCCGGCAATACCGGGGCGTCCCCTCGACGGACCCGCGGCGTGAAGCGCCGCACGAAAAAAACCAGGCATCCGTGAGCCCTGAAGCCGGCGACATGTCCGGCGCGGCTCGCGTCACATCGAGAGAAGGGTGAACCCACATGCTGCGCATGCGTCTGCGCGCCGCTGAGTCGGCGAAGGAGCGATTCGCCCAGGCGATCGCGTTCACGGCCCTGCTGGCCGGAACGGCGGCCCTGGCGAGCCCCGGCGGGCCCGGCGTCGGCCTGACCTCCGCCCGCGGCCCGGCGGCGGAGGCCGTCCAGGACCTCGACCTGCGCGGCTCCATCTTCCCGGCCGCCCAGGCGACCCAGCTGGTCTGGGACGGCGCGGACGTCGACGGTGACGGCCAGCCCGACTTCGCCAACCCCACCGGCCAGGAGACCCGCGGCCACGACGCCTATGGCTACGGGGAGTATGGCGCGCGGCGCGACGGCGGCTCGCGCCGCCACGAGGGCGTCGACTTCGTCGCCGACGCCGGCCAGACCGTGGTCGCCCCCATCTCCGGCTACGTCACCAAGATCGGCTTCGCCTACGCCGGCGACGACGACCTGCGGTTCGTGGAGATCACCAACCCGGCCCTGCGCTACGCCGCGCGCGTCTTCTACATCAACCCGAGCGTCGCGGTGGGGGACACGGTCGCCGTCGGCCGCGCCATCGGCAAGGTCTACAGCCTGCAAGGGAAGTACCCCGGCGGCATGACCGACCACGTGCACCTGGAGCTGATGGACAAGGGGCGGCGCATCGACGCCACCGAGGTCCTCGTCGCCCGCCACGAGCCGCTCACCGAGGTCGCCGTCGCCGACTGACGGCGGAGCCCGTATCGTCGGATCCTCCGCCGACGGGGTCCGGATTAACGACGCGGCGGAACCGCGGGAACGCGCGCGAAACGAATCATGACCGAATCGCTGACTCGCGGCGATTCGGCCTTTGTTCCCTACAACCCATTGTATTTGAGTCGCTTTGAGCCACAACGAGCTTCGCCGTTCCGAGTCCGCCTCATGCGCTGCGCGGGGCGTTTTCGCCGTCGCTGCGGGTTGACGCGCAAGGGGGCCTTCCTCTATATCGCCCGCTCCTCGCGCGGACAGGTCGTCCGCCGATCCCATTTCCACGCGAAGGTTACCTCGCCATGTCGCGCCGTTGCGAACTCACGGGTGTCGGACCGATGGTCGGCCACAATGTGAGCCACTCGAACATCAAGTCCAAGCGCCGCTTCCTGCCGGCCCTGTCGCCCGCGACCCTGCAGTCGGACGCGCTCGGCCAGTCCTTCCGCCTGCGCATCACCAATGCGGCGCTGCGCACCCTGGACTTCCGGGGCGGCCTCGACGCCTTCCTGGTCAAGGCCAAGGACGAGGAGCTCTCCCCGCGCGCCCTGAAGATCAAGCGCCAGGTGAAGGCCAAGCTCGCCGAGCAGGCCCCGGCCGCCTGACCGCGACAACAGAGTGTCGTTCCGAAAGGGCCGCCCTCAGGGGCGGCCCTTTTGCTTTGGCGCTGTCAGAAGCTGACCTTGGGAAGGGCGATGAGGCTGGCCCAGTCGATCTCCCAGTCCCAGGTCCCGTCCCGCCGCGGCTTCGCCGCGCCGGTCATCGTCAGCCGCCAGACGAGATGCGGATCCTCGGGCGCTTCAAGGAACAGCGACGCGCAGGCCTCGCCCGGCTCGAGGCGATAACTGACGCCCAACCCGCAGGAGGCCTCCGGACCAGCGATGGTCGCGGGGGCCCTGACCAGGCGCGCGATGCGCGCGGCGCACTCCGGCCAGATGCAGTCCAGGACGACGCCTTCGGGCGCCGTGCGCAGTTCGTGGACCAGGCGTTGGCCAGCGGCCAGGGCCCGCGCGTCCTCCGGCGCGCCTGCGCCCGCGGGGCTCACGAGGAGGAGGGAGACAAGGCCGGCGGCGCGCCACATGGCGCAGCCTAGGGCCGCCAGTCGAGGGCGATCAACAGGGTCCGCTGGATCGGCTGGAAATTGTCGTCGCTGACGAGATAGAAGCGCACCGACCCGTCCCGTCGGGGCACGGCGGCCATTCCCTCGAAGTTGTCGATCGTCGCCGGGCGCTGGATCAGGTGACGACCGACCACCGCGCCGCCGCGGTCGATGATCCGCAGCTCGATCCGGTTGCCGATCAGCGGGTTGAACGCCCGCAGCAGCCAGGCCGTGCGGCCGCCGGGCAGGGTGCGCACCGCCACCACCCCGAACTCCGGCGGCTTGTCGATCCGCGGGCCGGCGACGCACGGCGCAGCCAGCCGGCAGGTCCAGGTCTCGCCCTCGTTCTCGCTGGCGGTGACATAGGCGTCGGGCCCCCGGTCGGGGTCGGCGGACAGCGCCTCCATCCCGCCGTTGGGCGGCAGGGGCGCCTGCGGGGACGCCACCTCGCGAGGGGGGCCGCCCGCAGCCGGATAGAGCCAGATCCGGTGGCGCAGCTCGAAGCTGACCAGCATGTCGCCGGACGGCAGCAGGGCCAGCCCCTCCGAGTCCCCCCATTGCTTGCTCTCGATGGGCCGCCCGTCGAGGGCCGACAGGGGTTTCAGCTCGGCGTCGGCGACCCCGACCAGCCGCCCGGCCCGGTCCAGCACCAGGCGGGCCGTCAGCAGGTCGCCCTCGTCGCTGACCGCCACCAGCCGTCCGTCGGGGCGGACCTCCAGGTCCGACAGGCCGTGGAGGCGGGAGGTGGCCGGGGAGGTGAGCTCGAGCCCGCCCGCCCAGGTGAAGCCGTCCTTCGCGGGCCGCCAGTCCGCCGGTCCCTGCGGGATCGCCCGCGCCGCGACGGCGATTCCAGGGCCGCCGGGCAGCGGCGCGTCGGGAAGCGGCGCGACCGGCGCGCAGGCGGCGAGGAGGAGCGCGAGGACGAGCCCCCCAAGGCGCCTCACGCCACGGCTCTCCGGACTTCCTTGAAGGTCGAGCGGCGGGCCGGCCCGGAGGGCCCCTGGGTGTTCGGCGGCGGCTGCAGCAGGCCCGCGGTCCGCCGGGTGACCCGCCTGGGCTCCTCGTCGAACAGCTCGGCGAGCTGGTCGGTGATCGCGCCGGCCAGCTGCTCCACGTCGACGATGGTCACGGCGCGCCGGTAGTAGCGGGTCACGTCGTGACCGATGCCGATGGCGATCAACTGCACCGGGCTTTTGGCCTCGATCTCGGAGATCACCTCGCGCAGGTGGCGCTCCAGGTAGTGGCCGGAGTTCACCGAAAGCGTCGAGTCGTCCACCGGGGCCCCGTCGGAGATCACCATCAGGATGCGCCGCTGCTCGGGCCGGCCGATCAGGCGCTGGTGCGCCCACATCAGGGCCTCGCCGTCGATGTTCTCCTTCAGCAGCCCCTCGCGCATCATCAGGCCGAGGTTGCGCCGGGCGCGGCGCCACGGAGCGTCGGCGGCCTTGTAGATGATGTGGCGAAGGTCGTTCAGCCGCCCCGGCTGGGCGGGCTTGCCGGCCTTCAGCCAGTCTTCCCTGGACTGGCCGCCCTTCCAGGCGCGGGTGGTGAAGCCGAGGATCTCGGTCTTCACGCCGCAGCGCTCGAGCGTGCGGGCCAGGATGTCGGCGCAGACCGCCGCCACCATGATCGGCCGGCCGCGCATGGAGCCGGAATTGTCGATCAGGATGGTCACCACCGTGTCGCGGAACTCGGTGTCGTCCTCCTCCTTGAAGGAGAGGGGCGCGGTGGGGTCGGTGATCACCCGGGTGAGGCGCGCCACGTCCAGCAGGCCCTCCTCCAGGTCGAAGGTCCACGAGCGGTTCTGCTGGGCCAGCAGCTTCCTCTGGAGCCGGTTGGCGAGACGCGAGACCACGTTCGACAGGCTGGCGAGCTGCTGGTCGAGGTAGGCGCGCAGCCGGGTCAGCTCCTCGGCGTCGCAGAGCTCCTCGGCGGCCACGATCTCGTCGTGGGCGGTGGTGAACACCTTGTACGTCGGGACCTTGGGCTCGCCCTTCAGGTCGGGCCGGGCCGGCTGCTCGCCCTCGCCCATGTCCGGCGGCTCGTCGGTGTCCTCGGCGTCGGGATCCTCCTCCGCCTGCATCATCTGGCTGTCGGCGTCCTCGCTCTCGCGGTGGGTCGCCTCGGACTCGTCCATGGCCGTCTGCTGCGGCGACTGGCCCTCGCCGTCGCCCTCGTCCTGGTCCTCGCTCGACTCGGGCTCGCCTTCCTCGGAATCCTCGTCCTGCTCGGGCTGCTCGGGCGCGTCGGAGAGGTCGTCCCCCATCTTCAGGTCGCGCAGGATGGCGCGGGCCACCTTGGCGAAGGCCTTCTGGTCGTCGATCACCCCGGCCAGGCGGTCGAGGTCGGCGCCGGCCTTGGCCTCCACCTCCTCGCGGAACATGTTGACCAGCGGCTGGGCCATCGGCGGCGGCTTCTCGCCGGTCAGCCGCTCGCGGACCATCAGCGAGACCACCTCCGCCATCGGCGGGTTGGCCAGGGCCTCCACCTGGTTGAAGCTGCGCTTGGCCCAGGCCTGGTCCATCACCGCCTTCAGGTTCTCGCGCACCCCGCCCATGGCGTTGGCGCCGATCGCCTCGATGCGGGCCTGCTCGATGCCGTCGTAGATCGGCTGGCCCATGGCCGAGGCGGGCCGGGTCTTCGCATGCGCGGCCGCGTCGTGGTGGGCGATCCGCAGGGCCATCTGGTCGGCCAGGCCGCGGATGCGCGCGGCGTCGCCGGGCGTCAGGTCCCGCGGCGGATGGGGCAGCACCGCCCGCTTGCCCGAAAGCTGCGGCCCCTCGCCGGAGTAGACGATTTCCAGGTCCGGCGTCTCGGCGAGCGATCGCGCCGCGTGCGCCAGGGCCCGCTTGAACGGCTCCAGGGGGCTTTCGGGGTTCTTCGCCATGTCTGTCGTCTTAGATCAGGGCTGACGCGGCGCGAAACAAGGAAGTTGCGCGCCCCAATCCGCGCCGCCGCGCGATCGCTCCGTTCACGTCACGAGTCCGACACTTTCGGAACGCCCCGGCCAAGCCTGCGTTTGCGTCCCCGAGCCGAACAAGGGCTCGCAGTCATAGGAGAGCGCCATGCTGAAGTGGGCTCTGATCTTTGCGATCGTCGCGCTGGTCGCCGGCGCCCTCGGCTTCGGGGGTATTGCGGGCGCCTCGGCGGGCATCGCCAAGATCCTGTTCTTCCTGTTCGTGGTTGGCTTCCTGGTCTTCCTCGTCATGGGCCTGATGGCCGGACGAAAGATGACCCGTTAGCGGCCACGGCCCACGGAAAGAAAGAGCGCCCGCTCTCCACCTGGAGAGCGGGCGTTTTTCATTGCGCGGCGCTAGTTCGCCTTCGCCAGGTAGGCCTTGGCCTGCTCGCCCACGACGTCGACCAGGTTGCCAATGGCGACGTTCACATCGATCAGGTGCAGGCCCCAGTCCTTCATCACTTGGCCGGCGTTGACCACGTCGCCGGAGATGTCGTCGGTGCGCGGGTCGGCCGGGTCGGCGTTCACCTTCACCTCCAGATAGTTGAAGCCGTCCTTGGAGACGCACTGGCCGGTGAGCAGGCCGGGCGTGGCCACGAACGGCGTCGCCGGCTGCGGCTTGCCCTTCACCCACTCGGGAGCCGCCACCGAGGACGAGGCGATCGCCATGCCGTTGCTGTGATAGGCCTTCAGCTCGCCCTTCCCGCCCGCGAGCGCCGCGGGGTTGGTGCAGGCCGCCTCCATGCCCGCGGTGGGGACCTTGCCGAACCGGCTGACAGCCGGCGGCGGGACGTTGTCGCGGAAGGTGACGTAGGAGATGGCGCAGCCGGTTTGACCGGCCGACCTGCACAGGGGGATGGTCTTGAAGGCGCCGGTGTCCTTGCCGGCCTCGACCGGCAGGTTCGAGCCGAGGATCAGGGCCGAGACCAGTTGCTTCTGCACCGGCTTGCCCTCGATCTCCTGGGGGATCATCCGCTGCAGCACGCCCGAGCCCTGGGAGTGGCCGATCAGCACCACGCCGCGGCCCTTGTTCTCGTTGGCCAGGTACCAGTTCCAGGCGTCGACCACGTCGTTGAGGCCCACCTGCCGCACGGCGGGATCGGTGGAGCCGGGCAGGGGCGTCCCGGCGATGCCGGCGCGCAGGGCGGTCAGCGTCACCTGCCGGTAGAGCGGGGCGAAGATCCGGCACTTGGAGCCGAAGCGGGCGAGCTGCTGCTTCACCACGTTCAGTTCCTCGGCGTTGGCGGTCATGTCGGAGACCACGCCCGGGTCGGTGGAGACCGTCGGATAGACGTAGAAGCAGTCGATCGGCGCCTTGGGGTCGGCCTTGAACTGTTCGACCGAGGCCGTGCCGTCCGCCTTCACCACCGTGGTGGTCAGGTCGATCGAGCAGGCGTCGTTCGCCTTGCCCGGGATGCACAGCCAGTTGGCCTTGTCGGCGTAGTCGTTCTTCTGCGGCGCGGCCGTCTGGGCCTGCGGGGCCCCGGCGCCGAAACCGGCCGCGAGCGCAAGCGCCGCGAGCGTCATCCTGATCATCGTTTCCCCCAGCAATATCGTTCGAAGAATGGGTTTGATGATCGCGCGGCGGAGCGGAGCCGTCCAGTGCCCCGATAGGTGGCAGCCGGCCACGGCGAAGAAGCGCCGGACCGATGAACTCAGGTCAGGGGGGCGGTGCGTATGGGTCCCGACAAGCCGCTGGCGCGACCTTCCGGGGTGACACGGGGATGAGCGGCTCTTAAGCCACCCGCACCCGCGCCGTGCTCTCCGGCAGGTCCTGGCCGAAGGCGCGCTGGAAGAACTCGGCGACGGTGCCGCGCTCCAGCTCGTCGCACTTGTTCAGGAAGGTCATCCGGAACGCGAGCGCGATGTCGCCGCCGAAGATCTCGGCGTTCTGGGCCCAGGTGATCACCGTCCGCGGGCTCATGACCGTGGAGATGTCCCCGTTCATGAAGGCGTTGCGGGTCATGTCGGCGACGCGGACCATGGCGTTGATGGTCCGGCGGCCGTCCGGGTTTTGGTAGCCGGGCGCCTTGGCCAGCACGATCTCGGCCTCCACCTCGTGGCTGAGGTAGTTGAGCGTGGTGACGATGGACCAGCGGTCCATCTGCGCCTGATTGATCTGCTGGGTGCCGTGATAGAGGCCGGTGGTGTCGCCCAGGCCGATGGTGTTGGTCGTGGAGAACAGCCGGAAATAGGGGTTCGAGCGGATCACCCGGTTCTGGTCCAAGAGGGTGAGCTTGCCCGAGGCCTCCAGCACGCGCTGGATCACGAACATCACGTCCGGCCGGCCGGCGTCGTACTCGTCGAACACGAGCGCGATCGGCCGCTGGATCGCCCAGGGCAGGATGCCTTCGCGGAACTCGGTGACCTGCTTGCCTTCTTTCAGGACGATGGCGTCCTTGCCGACCAGGTCGATGCGGCTGATGTGGCTGTCCAGGTTCACCCGGATCATCGGCCAGTTCAGCCGCGCCGCCACCTGCTCGATGTGGGTCGACTTGCCGGTGCCGTGATAGCCCTGGACCATGACGCGGCGGTCGAAGGCGAAGCCGGCGAGGATCGCGCGCGTCGTCTCAGGGTCGAACTTGTAGGCCTCGTCCACGTCGGGGACGTGCGGGTCGCGCTCGCTGAACGCCGGGACCTGCATGTCGAAGTCCACGCCGAACGTGTCGCGTGAGGAGACGGTCCGGTCCGGGACCAGGGAGACGAGCTTGTCTTCGGTGCTGTCGAATGCGGCCATGGCGGGGTTCGATTACAGTCTTGCCGGAGCGGAAGCAAACCGCAGAGTGGACGAAAGCCGGCGCAGCCAGACGCCGGGACGCAGACGGGAGGGCGCGGCCATGGGCGACAACGAGACGGTCATCCGGAACTTCATCCAGGCCTGGTCCAGGCTGGACCCGGACGAACTGGTGGAGTTCTTCACGCCGGACGGCGTCTACCACAACATGCCCGCGCAGCCGGTGGCGGGGCGAGAGAACCTGCGGGCCTTCATCGCAGGCTTCATCGGGAGCTGGACCTCCACCGAATGGGACGTCCTGACCCTGATCTCTAAGGGCGACGTGGTGGTCGCCGAACGGCTCGACCGCACCCTGGTCGGCGACAAGGCCGTCAACCTGCCGTGCTGCGGGGTATTTGAGATGCAGGGCGGGAGGATCAAGGTGTGGCGGGACTATTTCGACATGCAGACCTACCTCAAGGCGCTCACCCGCGCGCCCGGGCAGGCCGGATAGGGAGGCCGCCATGCTCGCCGAAGCCACCGCCATCGAGGTGACGCCGCAGACGTCCGGCTTCGGCGCGGAGGTGAGGGGCCTCGACCTCTCCCGGCCGCTGCCGCCGGAGATCCTGGACCAGGTGAAGGCCGCCTGGGCGCGGCACGCCGTCCTGGCCTTCCCCGACCAGCCTCTCACGCTCGAGCAGCTCGAGGCCTTCACCTTGCAGATCGGGCCGTTCGGCAAGGATCCATTCATCAAGCCCATGCCCGGCCACCCCAACGTGTTGGAGCTGCGCCGCGAGCCGGACGAGAAGGCCACCAACTTCGGCGCCGGCTGGCACTCGGACTGGAGCTTCCAGCCGCAGCCGCCCGCCGCCACCTTGCTGCGGTCCGAGGTCGTCCCGCCGGTCGGCGGCGACACCCTGTTCTGCGACTGCACGCGGGCTTGCGAGGCGCTGTCGCCGACCATGCAGGCCATGCTCGCGCCGCTGCGGGCCGTCCATTCCGCCGGCCGCGCCTACGGGACGAAGGGCGTCTTCGCCCGGGAGACCGAGAAGCGGACCATGCAGATCATCGTCTCGGAGGAAGCCGACGAGACGCTCGCCCACCCGCTGGTGCGCACCCATCCGGTGACGGGCCGGAAGTCGCTGTTCGTGTCGCCCGTCTACACGGTGGGGATCGAGGGCCTGACGCCGAAGGAGAGCCAGGCGGTGCTGGGCTTCCTGTTCGCCCACATGGTCCAGGACGAGTTCGTCTACCGCCACAGGTGGCGGCCCGCCATGCTGCTGATGTGGGACAACCGCTGCACCATGCACCTGGCCGAAGGCGGCTACGACGGCCATCTCAGGGTCATGCACCGCACCACGGTGGCGGGCGACACGCCCGTCTGAACGCCGGCCCGGGTGACGCACGTCGCCGAACGTGGCTATATGGCCGCGGGGGTATCTTCATGCTGCGCGCACTGGGCATCGCTGCGTTCGCCGCGCTCGCCGGCTGCCAGACGCTGGGCGAGGTGAGCGGCGGCAGCGCGCTGTCCGGCCAGGAACTGGACACGGCGGTCGGCCTCTACGGACCGTGGGCGGAGTACCTCGTCCTCGATGGGAAGCGGACCTACGTCTGGCGCCGCCATTACGTCGCCGAGGATAAGCCCTACTTCTGCGAACTGCGGGTGGAGATGGGCTTCAGGCGGACCATCAGCACCAGCACCCTGCAGGGCTATCCCGACGCCTGCCGCCTGTTCGCGGTCCGCTACCGGACCGCGAACAACTGAGCGCCTAGCGGCCCAGGCGCTGCCAGGTGGACACGCCGAACAGCGCGACGCCGAACACCGCGTAGGACGCCACCACGAGGATCAGGAAAAGGTCTTGGCCGGTCATGTCGGGCTCCCGTGTCTGTGACGGGAGACATGACGCGTCGTCCACCCGCGGGAAATTCGGGAGCCGCCCCTAGGGGATTCTACGGACCCGCGCCGGCGCCTACGGGGAAACCCGTAAGGAGACGCCCCGAATATCCCCGGCTCGGGGCGGCCTCTATCTAGCCGTCATCGCCGCGACGAACCGCGGCTCCGCGATTTCCGTCAGACCAGAAGTGAGTAGCGTGATGACCGCCCCCCTCGTCGACCTCTCCGTCCACCATGCCCCCAAGGGCCTCTCCGATCGTGTCGCCTTTGGCTTCGTAAAGGCACTGCGCTTCTGCGCCGACACCTTCTTCGCCAAGCGCTACGGCCACCGCGCGGTGGTGCTGGAGACCGTCGCCGCCGTGCCCGGAATGGTCGGCGCCACCCTCAATCACCTGAAGTGCCTGCGCCGCATGGAAGACGACAAGGGGTGGATCAAGACCCTGATGGACGAGGCCGAAAACGAGCGCATGCACCTGATGACCTTCATCGAGGTGGCCAAGCCGACGGCCTTCGAGCGCTTCGTCGTCGTGGCCGCCCAGTGGGTCTTCTACCTGTTCTTCTTCGGCCTCTATCTGGTCTCCTCGAAGACCGCGCACAGGGTGGTGGGCTACTTCGAGGAGGAGGCGGTGATCAGCTACACCCACTACCTCGCCGAGATCGACGACGGCCGCAGCGAGAACGTCGCCGCCCCGGAGATCGCCCTCCGCTACTGGAACCTGCCGGCCGACGCCACCCTGCGTGACGTGGTCGAGGTGGTCCGCGCCGACGAGGCCCACCACCGGGACGTGAACCACGGCTTCGCCAACGAGATCGCTGGCCTGCCGCAGACCGAGGTCGCCCCGTGCCCCCCGCACGTGGTGCTCGAGCCGAACTGGAAGCTCGCCGCCTGACCGGGCGCCGGGCCCCAGCTAAGGCCGATGGAGGGCGGGACTTCGGTCCCGCCCTTTTTTCGTGGCCGTAACGCCATCCCCCTCTTTTCTTCGGCGCCGGACGGCGCCTCTTCTAGCGTCGCTGTTAGAGGAACTGGGCTGGCCGGACCGGCCTTGCTCGATTAGTCGCCACGCCGTGACACCGGATTTCTGGCTCTTCGCCGCCGTCGGCTTCGCCGCCCAGCTCGTCGATGGCGCGCTGGGCATGGCCTATGGCGTGGTGTCGACCACCGTCCTGCTCAGCGTGGGCGTGAGCCCGGCCAACGCCTCGGCCAGCGTGCACGCGGCCAAGGTCTTCACCGGGGCCGCCTCGGGGCTCTCGCACCTCTACTACCGCAACATCGACTGGCGGCTGCTGAGGCTGCTGACCCTGGGCGGCGTCCTGGGCGGCGTCTTCGGGGCCTATGTCCTGACTTCGGTGAGCGGCGATGCGATCAAGCCCTACGTGGTCGCCTGGCTGGGGCTGATGGGCCTGGTCATCCTGTGGCGCGCCTGGAAGGGAACCCGGCCGCGGGTATTCTCGTGGCGCTCGCCCTTCCCGCTGGGCCTGGCCGGCGGCTTCTTCGACGCGGTGGGCGGCGGCGGCTGGGGGCCGGTGGTCACCTCGACCCTGCTTGGCGCTGGCGCGGATCCCCGCAAGGCCATCGGCACCACCAACACTGCGGAGCTGTTCGTCGCCGCCGCCACCTCGGCCGCCTTCCTGGGCGCCCTGCTCAGCGGCCACTGGGAGACCGCGGGCCTGCGCGGCCTGCTCTGGTCGCTCGCCGGGCTGATCGCCGGCGGCGTGGCCGCCGCGCCGATCGCCGGCTGGATGACCAAGGTGCTGCCGCACCGGCTGCTGACCTGGATCGTGGGCCTGCTGGTGGTTGCGCTCGCCGGCTGGCAGGCCTTCGTCCTGTTCTGACGCGCCGTCACCCGACGGCATTAATCGCACCTTAAAGCGGACGGGTTCAATTCCCACAATCACCGTAGGGGAATTGGTGTCATGGCTCATGATTATCAGGTTAATCAAAGGCTTGATTTCGTCGGTCTCGACGCCGCCGCCGGCGAGACGCTGCGGTCCCTCAAGCCCCTGATCCAGGCCGAGCTGCCCCGCGCGCTCGGCGACTTCTACGCCAAGGTCCGCGCCACGCCGCACACCCGGGCCTTCTTCAGCGACGACGCCCACATCGATGCCGCCAGCAGCCGCCAGCAGGCGCACTGGTCCGGGATCCTCGACGGCCGGTTCGACGAGGCCTACGTCGGCAACGTCCGGGCCATCGGCCAGGCGCACGCGCGGCTCGGCCTGGAGCCGCGCTGGTACATCGGCGGCTACGCCCTGATCTGCGAGAAGCTCACGGCGGCGGTGATCCGCGAGATGTGGCCCAAAGGCGTGCTGGGCCGCAAGGGCGGCGCCGACGATGCCGCCGAGGCCGTCGGCGCCCTGCTCAAGGCCGCCATGCTCGACATGGATTTCGCCATCTCCGTCTACCTCGAGACCCTGGCCGCGGAGCGCGAGCGGCTGGAGGCCGAGCGCCGGACCACCGAACAGGCCCAGGCCGCCGTGGTGGCCGCCCTCGGCGACGCGCTCGCCCGCCTGGCCGGCGGCGACCTAGGCGCGCGCCTGGAGCGCCAGATGCCGCCGGAGTTCGAGGGGCTGAAGGCTGATTTCAACACCGCCGTGGCGGCGCTGGAGCAGGCCATCGCCGCCGTCTCGGCCTCCACCGACTCCGTGGCAGGCGGCGCCGACGAGATCGGCGCGGCCGCCGACGACCTCGCCCGCCGCACCGAGCAGCAGGCCGCCAGCCTGGAGGAGACCGCCGCCGCGCTCGAACAGATCACCGCCACCGTCCGGCGCACCGCCGAGGGCGCCCGCCAGGCCAGCGGCGTCGTGGCCGCCGCCAAGGCCCAGGCCGAGCGCTCGGGCCAGGTGGTCGGCGAGGCGGTGGAAGCCATGGGCGAGATCGAGCAGTCCTCGCGCCAGATCACCCAGATCATCGGCGTCATCGACGAGATCGCGTTCCAGACCAATCTCCTGGCCCTGAACGCCGGGGTCGAAGCGGCCCGGGCCGGCGACGCCGGCCGCGGCTTCGCGGTCGTCGCCTCGGAAGTCCGGGCGCTCGCCCAGCGCTCCGCCGACGCCGCCAAGGAGATCAAGGCGCTGATCTCCGCCTCGAGCTCCCAGGTGGAGCAGGGGGTCGGCCTGGTCGGCCAGACCGGCGAGGCCCTGCAGGCCATCGTCACCCAGGTGGCCGAGATCGACACCCTGATGACCGAGATCGCAGCCTCGGCCCAGGAGCAGTCCACGGGCCTGCACGAGGTGAACCTGGCCGTGAACCAGATGGACCAGATGACCCAGCAGAACGCGGCCATGGTCGAGCAGACCACCGCCGCCACCCATGCCCTCCGCAGCCAGACCGGCGACCTCGGCCAGCTGCTCGCCGCCTTCACCGTGGGCCCGCCCACGGAGGCCCAGCGCGCCGCGGCCTGAGGCCGCCTCCGGCTTCCCGACTCCCTGCGCGTCGCCCATGCTGGCGCGGTTCGGAAGGACCCGGCGTGACCGACAGGATCCTTGAGCTCGGCGGCGTGCCGGTCCTCGTCTGCGCTGAGGTGGGGCCTCCGCTCGCCAGCGATCGCGAGGCGTCCGATATCGTGGGCGAGGCGCTGGGCGGAGGGGTCCGTGTCATCGCCATCCCCGTCGGGCGCCTGCCGCCCGCGTTTCTCGACCTGAAGAGCCGCCTCGCCGGCGAGGTGCTGCAGAAGTTCGTCAACTACGGTCTGCAGGTCGCCCTCGTCGGCGACGTCTCGGCCGCCGTCGCCCGCAGCGGGCCGCTGCGCGACTTCGTGCGCGAGTCCAACCGCGGCCGCTCGGTCTGGTTCGTGGAGGACCTGGCGGCGCTCGAGGCGAAGCTCGCCGGCTGATCCCGGATAACGCCGGTCCCGATTTCGATTGACGGCCAAGCTGAGCCCGGATTGTATGAGTGTATGCATACACAGGAGCAGCTGCTGGGCACATTGCGGATCGAGGACACCGGCGTCCCGATCTATGTGCAGCTCCGCGAGCAGTTCCTGCGGGCGATGGGCGCGGGCGCCCTCCGGCCCGGCGACCAGATGCCCACCATGCGGGAGGTGGCGGTGGCGCTCCGCGTCGACCTGAACACCGTGCGCCGCGCCTACGACGAACTGGAGCGCCTCGGCGCGCTCACCCTGGTCCGCGGCCGCGGCAGCTTCGTCGCCGAGCCGCCGGCCCCGCTGGAAGGCCGCGCCCGCGACGAGGCGGCGGAAAATCTCGCCCGGCAGACCCTCGCTCAGGCCGCCGCCCTTGGGGTGGAGCCCGGGCTGCTCATCGAACGCATCGCGGCGCTCGCCGCCGCCAAGGAGGAAGTCCCATGAACGTCGCGCTCCTCGCCGCCTCGGCCGGTTCGTCGAAGACGGCCCGGGTCAACGGCCCCGCGGCCGTGCTCTCCGCGCTCACCTTCGTCCTCGCCGCCCTCGCCCTCGCGCAGGACGGGACGGCGGCGAAGGTCGCAGGCGCCGTCCTGATCGTGCTGGCGGTGCTGATCCTCATCGCGCTGCAGATGGCCAGCCAGTGGGAGCGGGCCATCGTCCTGCGCCTCGGCCGCTTCTGGAAGGTCGAGGGTCCGGGCCTGTTCCTGATCGTGCCCGTCGTGGACCAGGTGGCCTACTGGATCGACCAGCGCATCCAGACCACGGAGTTCAACGCCCAGCAGGCGCTCTCCAAGGACACGGTGCCCGTCAACATCGACGCGGTGATCTTCTGGCAGGTGCACGACACCGAGCGCGCCGCCCTGGAGATCCAGGACTACCGCCGCGCCATCGGCCAGGTGGCCGAGACCTCGCTCCGGGAGCTGGTCGGCGCCTCCATGCTGGCCACCCTGCTGGCCGAACGGAAGCAGGGCGACGAACTGCTGCGCGAGGTGATCGGGCGCAAGACCGCCGACTGGGGGATTTCCGTCCTGTCGGTGGAGATCCGCGACATCGGCGTACCCGCCGCCCTGCAGGACGCCATGAGCCGCCAGGCCCAGGCGGAGCGCGAGCGCCTGGCCCGCGTGGCTCTGGGGCAGGCCGAGCAGGAGGTGGCGATCAAGTTCGTCGAGGCCGCCGAGATCTACGGCCGCTCGCCCGCCGCCCTGCAACTGCGGGCCATGAACATCATCTACGAGACCACCAAGGAGGGCGGCGCCACCATCCTGCTGCCAACCGCCATGGTCGACGCCATGAACCCCGGCGGCATCCTGGGCCTGGCCCAGGCCGGCCTCGCCGCGCAAGGCGCCGCGCCGCCGCCGTCCGCCAGGGACTAGAAGGAGAGCGTCATGACCACAGGCGTCACACGTTGGGTTCTGGGCCTCGCCGCCGCCCTGGCGGCCATGGTCCTGATGCTGGCCCAGGCGGCGCGGGCCCAGGAGGCCGCCGGCGAATGGCACGGCGTGCTCAGCGCCATGGGCGCCGAGCTGCGCATCGGCGTGGTCATCGAGACCGGGCCCGACGGCCTGACCGGTCACCTCACCAGTCCGGACCAGGGCCCGATGAAGCTGCCGCTGGCCGAGGTCCGGATGCAGGGCGGCCGGCTCGCGTTCAAAGTCCCCAGCGTGCGGGGCCGCTACGAGGGCGCCTGGGACGTGGCGCGGGGCGCCTGGTCCGGGACCTGGACCCAGGTCCAGCCCCTGCCGCTGGTCCTGCGGAAGGGCCCGGTCCCGGCCGCCGTCCGCAACCGCCCTCAGGTCCCGGCGAAGCCCTATCCCTACCGTGAGGAGGAGGTGGCCTTCGACAGCCTGGGCGGCGCCCGGCTGGCGGGAACACTGACCCTGCCGCAGGGACCGGGGCCGTTTCCCGCCGCGGTGCTGATCAGCGGCTCGGGTCCGCAGGACCGCGACGAGACCCTGGCCGGGCACAAGCCGTTCCTGGTGCTTGCCGACCACCTGACGCGCCAGGGGGTCGCCGTGCTCCGCTACGACGACCGCGGTTTCGCGAAATCGACGGGGGACCTCGCCACCGCCGCGGCGGCGGAGTTCGTCGCCGACGCCGAGGCGGCCGTGGCCTTTCTGCGCGGCCGGGCGGAGATCGCTCCGGACAGGATCGGCCTCGTCGGCCACAGCGAAGGCGGGGTCGTGGCGCCGCTGGTGGCGGGGAAGGATCCGCGCATCGCCTATGTGGTGATGCTCGCCGGACCGGGCGTACCCCTGGGCGAACTGCTGGCCGCCCAGCGGAAGGCCGTATACGGGGTCGGCGGCGCGCCGCCGGAGCGGGTGGAACGCGCCCAGGCGGTGCTGGCCAGGGCCGACGCGGCCGTGCTGGCCGCGTCCGACTTCCAGACCGTGAAACGGGAAGTCGCCGCCCTGCTGACGGCGGAACTCGGCGCGCCGCCCGAGGCGGCGGCCATGCAGGCGGGGCTGATGGCCACGCCCTGGTACCGGTGGATCATCGGCTACGACCCGCGCCCCGCGCTGTCACGGGTGCGCCAGCCGGTCCTGGCGGTGAACGGCGAAAAGGACCTGCAGGTGCTGCCCGGCCAGAACCTGCCGGCGATCCGCGAGGCGCTGAAGGGCAATCCGGACGTGACCGTCCTGGAGTTCCCCGGCCTCAACCACCTCTTCCAGACCGCGGCCACGGGCTCGCCCACGGAGTACGCGAGGATCGAGGAGACCTTCGCGCCCGCGGCGCTCAAGGTGGTCGGCGACTGGATCGTGGCCCGCGCCGGTCCGCGGGCGTCCAGGTGATCCGCTCGCGCCGCTCCAATCCGCTGGCCGCCACCGGGCGCCTGCCCGACGTCCGGACCCCGCTGGCGGTCGGGCTTGTCGCGGCCATCGGGCTTGCGGGGTTTGGCCTCTATGCGGAGTGGTCGCTGCGCGCGACGCAGGCGGCGAACGTCGTACGGGCGGTCGAGGCGCTGGGCCATGGCGGCGCGCACGCGGACCAGGTGGGCCCCGGCTGCGGGCGGGCCCGGCGGCTCTATAGCTGGCAGGCCGCCGGAGCCTCGGGAACGGCCTGCGCCGGTCCCGGTGGCGAGGTGGAGGTCCGGACCGTCCTCAGGCCGCCTTCACCGGCAGCCTGAGGAAGACGGAGCCGTCCGGCGTCGCGGGTGGCAGGGCGCCGGCGCGGATATTCACCTGTAGGGACGGCAGGATCAGGGTCGGGGCGGCGAGGGTGGCGTCGCGGGCCTCCCGCATCGCCACGAACTCCGCCTCGCTGACGCCCTCGTGGACGTGGACGTTGCGGGCGCGTTCCTCGGCCACCGTGGTCTCCCAGCGGAACTCCTCGCGGCCGGCCGGAAGGTAGTCGTGGCCCACGAACACGCGGGTCTCCGGCGGCAGGGTCAGGATCTTGCGGATCGATCGGTAGAGGGTCGCCGCGTCGCCGCCCGGGAAGTCCGCCCGCGCGGTCCCGTAGTCGGGCATGAACAGGGTGTCGCCCACGAAGGCCGCGTCGCCGACCAGATAGGTCACGCAGGCCGGGGTATGGCCGGGCGTGTGCAGCACGCGCACCGTCAGGTCGCCCAGGGGAAGGGTGTCGCCCTCGTTCAGCAGGATGTCGAACACCGCCCCGTCGGCCGCGACGTCGTCGGCCTCGAAGACCGGGATGAAGGTCTTCTGCACTTCGCGGATGTGCGCGCCGATGACCACCTTCGCGCCGGTCTTGCGGCGGATGTAGTCGGCGGCCGAGAGGTGGTCGGCGTGGGCGTGCGTCTCCAGCACATAGGCCAGCGTCAGGCCCTGGTCGGCGACCGCCTGCATGAGGGCGTCGGCCGAGCCCGTGGAGAGCTTCGCGGCCTTGGGCTCGAAGTCGAGCACCGGGTCGATGATCGCCGCCTGGCCGGTCGCGGGGTCCGAGACCAGGTAGCTGGCGGTCGAGGTGGCGCGGTCGAAAAATGCCTGAACACGGGGTTGCATGGGGGCTCCTCCTTCTGGCGTCCCGATGTATATAAGAGCTTGCTAAATTAGAAACAACTCATACATAGCCCTCATGCTCGATCTCGCGACCCTCGACATCGCTCGCTTCGAAGCCAGCGCCGCCCAGGCCGCCCGCCTGCTGCGCACTCTCGGCAACGAGCGGCGGCTGATGATCCTCTGCCAGCTGGCCGACGGCGAACGCTCGGTGGGCGAGCTCCAGCCCCTGGTCGGCCTCTCACAGTCCGCGCTGTCGCAGCACCTCGCGGTGCTCCGCGAGGAAGGGGCCGTGGCCACCCGCCGCGAAGGCCAGACCATCTGGTACCGGGTCGCCGACCCGGCCGCGGTCAAGGTGCTGGCGACGCTGGCCGAGATCTTCTGTCCTCCAGACATGAAGGCCTGAGCCATGGACCTCGCCTGGACCCTCGGTTCCGCCGCGCTGAGCGGAGCGCTGGTCGGCCTGCTGCTCACCGTCTTCGGCGGCGGCGGCTCGGTGCTGGCCACTCCGCTGCTGATCTATCTCGTGGGCGTGCGCGACCCCCACGTGGCGATCGGCACCTCGGCGGCCGCCGTGGCCGTCAACGCCGCCATGGGTCTGGCGACCCAGGCCCGCGCCGGCCGGGTGAAGTGGCCCTGCGCACTGGTGTTCGGCGCCGCCGGCCTGGCCGGTTCGCTGCTCGGCGCGCACCTCGCCAAGCAGATGGACGGCGAGGCCCTGCTGGCCTGGTTCGCGCTCGCCATGGCGCTCGTCGGCCTCTCCATGCTCCTGCCCCGGAAGTCCGCGGGCGACCCGCAGGTCCACCTGACCCGCTCCCTGACGACGCGGCTGGCGCCCGTGGGCCTCGCCACCGGCTTCGCGGCCGGCTTCTTCGGGATTGGCGGCGGCTTCCTGATCGTCCCGGGGCTGATGGCGGCCACGGGCATGACGCTGGCCCACGCCGCGGCCTCGTCCCTGGTCTCGGTCACCCTGTTCGGCGCGGCCACCAGCGCCAGCTACGCGGCCTCGGGCCTGGTCGACTGGCCGGTGTTCGCGGCCCTCGTGGCGGGCGGCGCGATCGGGGCGCTGGTCGGATCCCCGGCGGCCCGGGCCCTGGCGGGGCGCGCGGACATGGCCCGCCGCGCATTCGCCCTGATGGTGGTCGCGACCGCCGCCTACGTCGCCTGGCGGGCGCTGGCCTGAGGCGTCAGACCATCCCCGCCTTGCGCAGGGACTGGTAGGCCTTGATCACGCGCTGCAGCTTGTGCTCGCCCGACCGGTCCCCGCCGTTGGCGTCCGGGTGCAGGCGGCGCACCAGTTCGGTGTACCGACTGCGGATCTTCGCCCCGTCGGCGTTCACGTCGAGGTCGAGGTCGGCCAGAGCGCCGCGCTCGATCTTGCCGATCCGGCGGTCCTCTGGCTCGGGCGCCGGGCGCGGGCCGACCGTCCCGCCGAACATGTTGAACGGGTCGCGGTAGCCCTGGCCCTGGCCGAACTTGGCCGCGAAGGCCGCCGCCTCGCGCGACATCCGGCCGGCCTTCATCTCCCAGGTGGGCCGCCCGCCGGTGAACAGCTCCTCGTGCTGGCGGCGGCGGACCTCGCCCTCGCTCATGCCCGCGAAGAAGTTCCAGTTGCGATTGTACTCGGCCGCGTGCGGCTGGCAGAACCAGTAGTGCTCGTTGAGCATGTCGCGCGACTTCGGCGCCCGGGCGGTGGCTGCGAGCCGGCAGCCCGGGTGGTCGCAAGCCCGCTCGCCCGGCTTGAGCGCGTTCACGTCCTCGGCCCGCGCGTCCTCCTCGCCGGAGGGGGGGCGCACGCGGATGTCGAGGAACTTGGGCTTGTATTGAAACGCGCCGGGCATGGACCAAGTATGGGGGGAAGATATTCCCCTTCAAGAATTGAAGACGGAGCCGATGGGCGTTATCCTCGAAGCCATCCACAACAAGCTTACGGCCGCGTTCCAGCCCAGCCGGCTGGAGATCGAGGACGACTCCGCCCGGCACCACGGCCATGCCGGCGCGCGTCCCGGCGGGGAGAGCCACTTCAACGTCACCATCGAGGCCCAGGCCTTCGCCGGCGCGGCCAAGGTCGCCCGCCAGCGGATGGTCTACAAGGCGCTCGCCGAGGAACTCGCCGGCCCGGTCCACGCGCTGACTGTCAAGGCGCTGGCGCCCGGCGAAACCTAGGCGCTAGACTAAACGCACGTTTGAAGAGCCGCCCCGTTCGCAAGGGAGGGCGGCCGACGACATTCCGGGAGGGCCTCGCGCTTGCGGACCACGATCACCGTCAACGGGGAGGCGCGGTCGCTCGACGTCGACCCGCGAACCACCCTCCTCGACGCCCTTCGCGAACACCTGCGTCTCACCGGCTCCAAGAAGGGCTGCGACCACGGCCAGTGCGGCGCCTGCACGGTCCTGGTGAACGGCGTCCGGATCAACGCCTGCCTGTCGCTGGCGGTGATGCACGACGGCGACGAGGTCACGACGATCGAGGGGATCGGCGCGCCCGACCGGCTGCATCCGCTGCAGAAGGCCTTCCTGGAGGAGGATGCCTTCCAGTGCGGCTACTGCACGCCCGGCCAGATCTGCTCGGCGCTGGGCATGCTCTCCGAGGTCGAGGCCGGCTGGCCCAGCCAGGCCACGGCCGACGTCGCCGCTAGGCCCTCGCTGACCGGTGACGAGATCCGCGAGCGGATGAGCGGCAACATCTGCCGCTGCTCGGCCTATCCGCAGATCGTCGAGGCGATCCGCAGCGCCGCGGAGGAGCTCGCTTGAGGCCCTTCACGTACGAGCGGGCAGCCGATCCGCTGGCGGCTGTGAAGGCCGCGGCCGAGACGCCGAACGCCCGCTTCATCGCCGGCGGCACCAACCTCCTGGACCTGATGAAGCTGGAGATCGAGCGGCCGGCGCACCTGGTCGACGTGGGCCGGATCGGCGAACTCGCCCGGATCGAGGACACGGCCGACGGGGGCCTGCGCATCGGCGGCATGGCCACCAACAGCCAGGTGGCGGCCGACGCCCGGGTCCGCGCCCGCTATCCGGTGCTCGCCGAGGCGATCGTGGCCGGCGGATCGCCGCAGCTCCGCAACAAGGCCAGCGTCGGCGGCAACCTCCTGCAGCGCACCCGCTGCGCCTACTTCTACGACACCGCCAAGCCCTGCAACAAACGCGAGCCCGGCTCCGGCTGCGGCGCCCTGGAGGGCCTGAACCGCAACTCAGCGATTCTCGGCGCCAGCCACGCCTGCATCGCCACCCACCCTTCGGACATGGCCGTGGCGATGGTCGCCCTCGATGCGCGGGTGGAGACGCTGTCGCCGGCCGGAGACGCCCGGCGGTTCATCGTCGACGAGCTGCATCGCCTCCCCGGCGAGACCCCGCACATCGAGACCCACCTGGTGCCCGGCGAGCTGATCACCGCCGTGGTCCTCCCGCCGCCGCCGGAGGGCGGGCAGGTCTACCGCAAGGCCCGCGACCGCGCCTCCTACGCCGGCGGCCTGGCCAGCGTCGCGGTGGCCGGCGGTCGGGTGGCGCTGGGCATGGTCGCCCACAAGCCCTGGCGCGCCGCCGACGCCGAAGCCGCCCTGTCCGGCGGCGCCACGGCCGAGGAGGCGATCTCCGCGGAGTTGGCGCAGGCCAGCGACAACGGCCGCAACGGCTTCAAGGTCACGCTGACGGCCCGCCTTGGCGCGGCCGCCATCGACGAGGCGAGGGGGAAGGCCAGATGAGTTCGGTCGCCGACTGGGCCCTGCCCAATCCCGTCTCCGAGAACCGCTCGGGCCTGATCGGCAAGGCGGTGGACCGCTACGAGGGGCCTCTGAAGGTCACCGGCACGGCGCCCTACGCCTACGAGGTGGAGCCGCCCGCCCCGCCGGCCTACGGCGTGATGGTCCCGGCCACGATCGCCCGCGGTCGGATCACCGCCGTCGACGTCGCCGAGGCCGAGGCCTCGCCGGGCGTCCACCTGGTCTGGACCCACCGGAACGCGCCGGAGCAGGGGGCGCGCGGGACCCGCGTCCATCCCCGTTCGACGTCGCCCGCGCGGCCGGCGCTGGAGGACGACCGCGTCGCCTACTACGGCCAGCCCGTGGCCTTCGTGCTGGCCGACACCCTGGAGAACGCCACCGCCGCCGCGGCCCTGGTGCGCCTGACCTATGACGAGGAACCGGCCGCGGTGGACTTCCACGCCAACCTCGACGCGGCCGGCGACCCGCCGGGCGAGGAGGACGTCCGGGTCGGCGACTTCGAGGCCGCCTTCGACGCCGCCCCGGTGAAGCTGGACGCCACCTGGACAACGCCGCTGCAGAACCACTGCCAGATGGAGCCCTGCGCCACCACCGCCTGGTGGGAGGGGGAGAAGTGCGTCGTGCACACCTCCGTCCAGATGGTGAAGCCCGCCCAGCACGGCCTCGCCGAGACCCTGAAGATCGGCCGCGACGACGTCCGCCTGATGACCCGCTACATCGGCGGCGGCTTCGGGGGTAAGGGCCAGACCTACGACGAGCTGACGCTCGCGGCGCTGGGAGCCCGCGCCCTCGGCAAGCCGGTGAAGGTCGCCTTCAGCCGACAGCACATGATGCACGGCACCGTGCACCGTCCGGCCACCGTCCAGCGCGTGCGCCTCGGCGCCACGCCCGAGGGCCGGCTGACCGCCATGTCGCTGATGACCGTGACCCACTGCGACCGCCACGGCCACTTCACCGAGCACGCGTCCAACTTCGCCCGCAGCCTCTACGCCGCGCCGAACCGGCTGACCGGACACCGGCTCGTCCACCTCGACCTGCCGCCCGCCGGCCCGATGCGCGCCCCCGGCGAGGCGGTCGGCATGCTGAGCCTGGAAGTGGCCATGGACGAGCTCGCCGAGCAGCTCGGTCTCGATCCCGTGGCGCTGCGGATCCTGAATGAGCCGGAGGTGGACCCCGAGACCGGCAAGCCCTTTTCCATCCGCCAGCTTGTCCGCTGCCTGAAGGAGGGCGCCCAGATGTTCGGCTGGGACCGTCGGATTCCGACGCCCGGCCGGGTGCGCGACGGCCGCTGGCTGGTGGGCATGGGCATGGCCGCGGCGATCCGCGGCAACTTCCTGCTACCCGCCAAGTGCAGCTTCTCGGTGGACGCCGAGGGCGTGATCACGGTGCGCCAGGGCATGACCGACATCGGCACCGGCACCTACACGGTGCTGGCCCAGATCGCCGCGGAGACGCTCGGCGTGCCGTTGAAGGACGTCCGTGTGGAGATCGGCGATTCCGAGCTGCCGCCGGCGCCCGGCTCCGGCGGCCAGTTTGGCGCGGCCACGGCCGGCTCCGCGGCGCTCCACGCCGGCATGAACCTGCGCAAGGCGATCGCCGAGCTGGCAGCCGTCGACCCCGGCTCCCCCCTCAACGGCGGCCCGGCCGAGGAGGTCACCTTCGAGGACGGCGTCGTCGCCCTCGGCAACCGCTCGGAGCGGATCGCCACCCTGATCGCCCGTGCGGCGCCGCAGGGCCTCACCGCCGAGGGCGAGATCCGCCCCGCCGCCGACGCCCGAAACTGGAGCCAGCACACCTACGGCGCCCACTTCTGCGAGGTGGGCGTCGACACCGTCACCGGCGAAACCCGGGTGCGGCGGATGCTGGGGGTGTTCGCCGCCGGCCGGATCCTGAACTGGAAGACGGCCCGCAGCCAGCTCACCGGCGGCATGATCTGGGGCGTCGGGGCGGCGCTCACCGAGGGCAACGCCGTCGACCCGCGCTACGGCTCCCTGATCAACCAGGACCTCGCCCAGTACCTCGTGCCCGTGCAGGCCGACATCGGCGAGTTGGACGCCATCATGCTCGACGAGGTGGACGACAAGGCCAACCCCATGGGCATCAAGGGGGTCGGCGAGCTCGGCATTTCGGGGGCGGGCGCGGCGGTGGCCAACGCCATCCATAACGCTTGCGGCGTGCGGGTCCACGACTACCCGATCACGCCGGACAAGCTGCTGGCCGGGCTGGTCGCGCAGGGCCGCTGAGCCACCCTTTCCATTTCCGCAGGTCTGTTATGCGGAATCCGCCACTACTGTGACGTCGGACACAGCCCATCTCCCGCGTCCTTGCTGTGAAGCTTGGACCTATCGAGGAGACGGGAAAATGAAACTCTTGCTGTCGCTGGCCGCCCTGGTGGGATCGGTCAGCATCGTCGTGATCGACGGCGCCGGCCGCGCCTTCGGCTATCTCTAGCCGGGAACGTCAGCCGACCGCGGCCCGGAGCTCGCCCAGCACGCGGGCCAGGTCGCCCTCGCGGAAGGGCTTCTGCAGGACGGGCGAGCCCTTGTCGATGTCGCGCAGGCCGGCGTCGCCGTAGCCAGTGGCGAAGGCGAACGGGGCGCCCCGTTCGCGCAGCAGGTCCGCCAGCGGGAAGATCGGCTGGCCGCCCAGGTTCACGTCGAGCACCGCGCAGTCGAGCTCAGCCGCCTTGGCCAGTTCGATGGCCTCGTCGAGCCGCGAGGCCGGGCCCACGACCGTGCATCCGAGGTCGCCGAGCATGTCCTCGATGAGCATCGAGACCATCATCTCGTCCTCGACCACCAGGACGCGCAGGCCGTCCAGCTTCGCAGTATCCGTCATTCCGTAGGCTCCAACGCGTACATCGGCGGTCCGAAGCGGCAAAGCAGGCGTCCGGACCGGTCGTCAAGCTCGACCTCGCCGCTCAGCCTGCCCGATTCAGTCCGCTCAAGCACCGGGTTCGGTCCATCCTTAGACGCCGTCGTAGGTGAACGCACGCTGACTTTCCGTCCCGATCCAGCCGCCGACAAGCGGCGCCGCAAGGCCCGCCTGTCCTCAACGCACGAGAGCCGAATTAGTCCGCCAGGACCTCGGGCGCGGAGACCTGCAGCACGGTGATCTGGTTTCCCTTGCGCTCCACCACCCGGAATTCGTGACGGTGGAAGGCGAACACCTGGCCCACGTCCGGGATTCGCTGGGCCTCGTGGATCAGCAGGCCGGCGACGGTCACCGCCTCCTCGTCGGGCAGGTTCCAGTTCATCGCCCGGTTCAGGTCGCGGATGGTCACCGAACCGTCGACGATCACCGAGCCATCGGGCCCCGGGCGCACGCCCGGCACCACCACGTCATGCTCGTCCTCGATCTCGCCGACGATCTCCTCGAGGATGTCCTCGAGCGTGATGAGCCCCTCGAGCGTCCCGTATTCGTCCACCACCAGGGCGAAGTGGCTCTGCCGCTTCAGGAAGGCGGCGAGCTGGTCCTTGAGCGAGGTGGTCTCCGGGATGAACCAGGCCGGGCGCATGATCGCCTTGACGTCGAGGGCGTCGATCTTGCCGTCCGCCTCGGCGATCGCCTGCAGCAGGTCCTTGGCGTGCAGCACGCCGACGATGTTCTCGGGCTCGTCGCGGTAGAGCGGCAGGCGCGTGTGGGCCGCCTCCAGGGCCGCCGCCAGGATTTCCCGCGGGGGCAGGTCGGCGTCGATCATCGAGATCGCCTTGCGGTGGACCATCACCTCGCCGACGTCCATCTCGCCCAGGTCCAGCACCCCGCCCAGCATCCAGCGGTCGCCGGTCTCCACGAGGCCCTCGGAGTGGTGGTACTCCACGGCGCCGCGGATCTCCTCGTGCGCCGCCAGCACGTCGATTCCCATGTCCAGCCGGATTCCGAACGGCCTGAGCGTCTGGCGCACGATCCACTGGGCGCCGTCGGCCAGCGGGCCGAACAGGCGCACGATCCAGAATGTCGGGACCGACAGCCAGCGGGCGACGTCGTCGGCGCGGGCGATGGCGATGGTCTTGGGCAGGATCTCGGCGAACACCACGACCAGCACGGTCATCACCACCGTGGCCACCAGCGGGCCCATCACCGAGCCCGGCGGGAAGACCGAGGTCAGCACCGCCGTCGTCAGGGCCGAGGCGAAGATGTTGATGACATTGTTGGAGATCAGGATCGCCCCGATCATCTTTTCCTGGTTGGCGATCAGCCGGTTGACCCGGCGCGCCGCCCGGTCCCCGTCGCGCTCGAGCTGGTGCATCCGCGCCCGCGAGGCGGCGGTCATCGAGGTCTCGGCGGCCGAGATCAGGCCGGACGCGGACAGGAGCAGGATCAGGGTCGGCGCGAGCGCCATCAGCTTGGCGACGACGGCGTTCACGACTGCGCCCCCTCGGCCAGCAGGAAGTCGCGCACGGCGTAGGCGTCAACGTCCTTGGCCACCAGGGCGTCGCCGATGCCGCGGGCGAGGATGAAGGTCAGCCGGCCGCTCTCGGCCTTCTTGTCCTGGGCCATGTGGCGCACCAGCCGCTCGGCGGCGAACGGATAGCCCTGGATGTCGGCCAGCCGGGTGGGCAGGCCGGCCGCGGCGATGGCGGCCTGGGCGCGGGTGGCTTCCTGGGCGTCGCAGAGCCCCTGGGCGGCGGAGAAGCGGAAGGCCAGCGCCATGCCCGCCGCCACCGCCTCGCCGTGCAGCAGGGCCTCGCCGTAGCCGGTTTCCGATTCCAGCGCGTGGCCGAAGGTGTGGCCGAGGTTCAGGAGGGCGCGGCGGCCACGCTCGGTCTCGTCCTCGGCGACGATCTCGGCCTTCATCTCGACGGAGCGGGCGACCGCGTGCAGCAGGGCCTGCGGCTCGCGCGCCAGGACCTGGCGGCCGTTCGCCTCGAGCCATTCGAAGAAGCCGAAGTCGCCGAGGAAGCCGTACTTGATCACCTCGGCGTAGCCGGCCCGCATCTCGCGGTCGGGGAGGGTGGCGAGCACATCAAGGTCGGCCAGCACGAGCCTGGGCTGGTGGAAGGCCCCCACCAGGTTCTTGCCGCGCGGCGTGTCGATGGCGGTCTTGCCGCCCACCGAGGAGTCCACCTGGGCCAGCAGGGTGGTGGGGATCTGCACGAAGTCGATGCCGCGTTTGTAGACGGCCGCCGCGAAGCCCGCGAGGTCGCCCACCACGCCGCCGCCGAAGGCGACCACGAGGTCCGAACGGTCCAGCTCCAGAGCCAGCAACCGGTCGGTGACGTCCGCCAGGCCCTCGAAGCTCTTGGTCTGCTCGCCCGGCGGCACGATCACAGGCGAGACGTCGATGCCCGAGCGGTCGAGAACCGCGGAGAGCCGCGCCCCGTGCAGGCCCCATACGCTTTCGTCGCTGACGACCGCCACGCGGCGATTCTTCAGGAACGGCAGGATCCGCTGCCCGGCCTCGTCCAGCAGGCCGGGTCCGATGACGATCTCGTAGGCGCGGTCGCCCAGGCCGACGGCGACGGTCCGGGTCATCGGGCCTGGGTCTCCAGATAGGCGCTGAGCGCGCGGATCACCTGATCGACGGTGATGTGGTGGGCGGTGTCGCCGGTCTCGACCGTGACGTCGGCCTCGGCGTAGGCGGGGTAGCGGACCTCCGCCTGGGCCTTCAGCACATCCAGCGGGTCCTTGCCGGCCAGCAGCGGACGGGTGTCCTTGCGTCCGACCCGGCGGGCCAGCACGTCCAGGTCGGCCTTGAGCCAGACCGAGACCGCCTTCGACTTGATCAGCGCCCGGGTGTCCGGGTTCATGAACGCGCCCCCGCCGGTGGCCAGCACCATGGGCGGCTGCTCCAGGAGACGGGCGATCACCCGCCGCTCGCCCTCGCGGAAGGCGGCCTCGCCCAGCTCGGCGAAGATGTCGGAGATCGACCGGCCGGCGGCGGCCTCGACCTCGGCGTCGGTGTCGCGGAACGGCAGGTCCAGGGCGTTGGCGAGACGGCGCCCGACACTCGATTTTCCCACGCCCATCAGGCCGACGAGGGCGATGGTGCGGCGGCGCAGCGGGTCGAAGCGGTCCATGGAGGACGCCACGCTTACACGACCGCACGGCCTCGCGCCAACTCCGGCGGTTCAGTATGCTCTGCGCCATGGTCCGGATTCCCCTGGCGTTGGCGCTCTGCGCCGGCCTCCTCGCCGCCGCGCCCAGCCACGCCCAGCCGGTGGAGGTGGCGCCGCTCGCGGCCCCCGACGCCTTCTCCGTGGCCGGCCGGGACACCGGGCTGGCGCCTACGCTCTGGCGGGGAACCTCGACGGAGACCCTCCGCGCGGTCCTGCCGCTCGTCGCGGCCAAGCCCCTGTCGCCCGCCGCCGTCCAGCTCGCCCGCCGGGTGCTGGCGACCGGCGCGCCGGGTCCCGACGGAGCGGCCGACCCGGCCCTGCTCGGCCTCCGCGTCCAGGCGCTCCTGGCGCTGGGCGACGTGGAGGCGGCTTCCGCCATCCTGCAGCGCGCCGCGGGACTGGAGCGCAACCCCGAGCTCGCCCGGGCCGCGGCCGAGAGCGCGCTGCTGGCTGGCGACGACGCCCGCGCCTGCGCCCTGGCCGACGGCCTCGCCACCGGTCGCGACGAGACCTACTGGCTGCGCCTGCGGGCCTTCTGCCAGGCGGCGGCGGGCCAGACGGCCCAGGCCCAGCTCACCTTCGACCTGGCCCAGGCGCAGGCGCGCGACGCCGCCTACGGCCGGCTGATGGCCGCCCGGCTGGGCGCGGGCGCGCCTGGCGCCGCTTCCCTGCGCAATGGGCTCGACTACGCCCTCTCCCGCAGCCTCGGACTCGACCTGACCAGGGCCACGGCCTCGCCGGCGGTGGCGGCGGCCCAGGCCGGCGGCGCGCCCGCCGCACCCGCCTGGGACCTCGAGGCCCTCGGCGGCGGTGTCGCGGAGCTGGCCGCCGTGATCGCGGCGGGCCAGCCGGTCCCGGACGGCGGCGTCACCGCCCTGGTCGCCGCGGCGGGCGAGGCCGACGCCAAGTCCCGCGCGCGCCTGCAGTCCCAGGCCCTGCTGGTCGCCGCGCTGAAGCCCCAGCTCAGCCCCGCCGACCGCACCCGCCTCGCCGCCTTCACCCTGGCCGAGGGCAAGGCGCCCGCCGGCCGCAGCCTTGCCCTTCACGACGCCGCCCGCCGCCAGCTGGCCGGCGAGACCGCCCTCCTGGCGCTCTGGACGGCCGCCGACGCCGGCGCGGGCGGCCCGGGCGCCGCCGACCGGGCGCGGATCGCCCGCGCCCTGGCCGAGGCGGGCCTCGAAGCCGACGCCCGGGCCTTCGTCCTCGAGGGGCTGGCGGCGCTGAAATGAACCAGGGGGCCGCCTGGGCCGAGGCCTTCCTGGAGATGATGGCGGTGGAGCGAGCCGCGGCGAAGAACACCCTGTCCGCCTACGCGCGCGACCTGGCCGACGCGGCGGGGTTCCTGGCGGGGCGCGGGCGCGACCTGGCCTCGGCCTCGGCGGAGGACGTGGAGGCCTATTTCGCGGCGATCGGCGCGCGGGGTCTCTCGCCCGCCACCGCCGCGCGCCGCCGCGCCGCGGTGCGCCAGTTCTACCGTTTCGTCCTGGGTGAGGCCTGGCGGGCGGACGATCCCTCCCGCCGTGTGGAGGCGCCCAAGAAGGGCCGCAGCCTGCCCAAGGTGCTGAGCCGGGAGGAGATGGACCGGCTGATCGCCGCCGCCTCCGCCCGCGACGGCGGCCAGGGCCTCAGGCTCGGCTGCATGGTCGAACTGGCCTACGCCTCGGGCCTGCGGATCTCCGAGCTCACCGGCCTGACGCTCGCGGCGCTCGCCCGCGACCCGGCCTACCTGATCGTCAAGGGCAAGGGCGGCAAGGAGCGCCTCGCGCCGCTCAACGAGACCGCCCGCGCCGCGGTGAAGGCCTATCTGGAGGTCCGCCCTAGCTTCCTGCCGCCGAAGGACAAGGCCAACCCCTGGCTCTTCCCCTCGCGCGGCAAGGGCGGCCGCCTGACGCCCCGGCGGTTCGCCCAGCTGCTGGACGAGGCGGCGGCGGACGCCGGCATCGACCCGGCGCGGGTCAGCCCGCACGTCCTGCGCCACGCCTTCGCTACCCACCTGCTGGAGGGCGGCGCGGACCTGCGCGTGGTGCAGACTCTGCTCGGCCACGCCGACATCGCCACGACCCAGATCTACACCCACGTGGCCGGCGACCGCCTAGCCGAGGTGGTGGCGACCAGGCACCCCCTGGCGAAGAAGGGCTGAGGCCGAAAAAAGAAGCCGCCCCGAGGGGCGGCTTCCAGAGTGGATCCAAGCGGCGGGTCTAGCCGGTGATCCGGTAGCGGCCGTCGCCGTCCGGGCAGACCCGGACGTAGCGGTAGTCCCGGCCGCTCGTGTCGACCGGGGCCGGCGCCAGGCGGCAGCGCTGGCGGGTGTAGGTGCTGTACTGCGGCGAGCGATAGCCCGAGGCCTCGCGGTAGGGGATGGTCTCGTTGTAGGTGAAGTACGGACCACGGCTGTCGCACTTGTACTTGTCGTTGGCCCGGCCCACGGCCGCGCCGACCCCGCCGCCCACCAGGGCGCCGAGCACCGCGCCCTCGGTGCGCGCGTTGCGGGCCGCCACGTTGGAGCCCAGCACCGCGCCGGCCAGGGCGCCGATCACGCCGGCGGTCACAGTCGAGTTGTTGTTGTTGCACTGGACGGTGGTCGCGCTGGCGTTCGAGCCGTAGTAGCCCGCCGAGGGGGCGTAGTAGCCGGACGAACCGTAGCGGTTGTTGGCCCAGTAGGCCTCGTCCCAGACGGGGCGGGCGTACATGCGGGCGTAGGCGCCGTAGCCGTAACGGGCGTCGTAACGGGCGCGCTCGCGCTCCCACGACGCCAGGCGGCGCTCATAGTCGCGGCGGGCCTGGTTGTAGTCCTGGCGCGCCTCGCGATAGGCCTCGCGGCTGTTCTCGTACTGGTAGCGTTGCGCCTCGTACTGAGACTGGGCGCGCTGGTATTCGGGGGTGGGCCGATAGTACTGGGCGGCGACGGGCGAAGCCGTGGCCAGCACCAGAGCCGAGGCCATCCCGATCTTCAGGGGGGCGTTCATGCGTCTCATGCTCCGTTCTTCTCCTCGAGCGCGGTGCTGTGTCAGGGCAGGGGTCCGCGCATCAGTCAAAGGCGCGCCGGGTACGCCTCCAGCCCCCCGTGAAGACATGGGCCTGGCGACCTCGGGCTAACAAACGACATCCGGCGACAGGAAGTTGCACCCGGGGGCGCCGGGCCGCTGACGGCTTCGTGAACTAGTCCGTGCCCGTCTTGCCGTGGGGGGCTGCGACCGGCTTGCTTTCCGGCGAGCCCCGCTCGCGCAGGAAGATGGCCAGGACCACCAGCACCGCCGTGGACAGGAACTCGCTCTGCCAGTTCTGGAAGGACTCGAACCAGAACCCCGCGTCGCCCAGGTAGGGCGCGAGCTCGGGCGGCGCCTGCGCGTGCTCGATCGCCTCTTCCGAGGCCTGGCGGAAGCTGTTCACCCAGTGCAGCGCGAAGGAGGCCAGGAACAGCCCCAGGAGGGTCAGGCCCAGGGAGTGGGCGTAAAGGGTGCGCGCGATCCGGCCGGCCCGCACGGGTCCCGGCGCGTCCGGGTTCCTCTCATCGAGCTTGGGATCGCGGTCCTGCGGCGCCGGCGCGTCGGGATCCTTGCTCTCGGGGGAGCCGCGCTGGAACAGGTAGGCCGTCAGCGTGACGTAGGTCCACATCTGCAGGAACTCGCTCTCCCAGTTCTCGAACAGGGTGGACAGGAAGGTCCCGCCCTTCAGGAACTCGAAGAAGGAGATCAGGACGAGGCCGTGCTGAAGCCGCTCCTCGTTCTCGTGGAAGAAGCCCGTAACCATGTGGCCTGCCAGGCTGCCGAGGAAAAGCAGGCTGAGCGCGATCGTCAGTCCATTGTCCCGGAGCCATGTCTTCATAGCTGCTGGAAGGCGCGACAATGGCCCAGGTTCCCGTGCGGCGTCCGCCGGGATCCGCCTCAGGCGAGGCCGTACTTGTGGCCGCGGGTGAACCCGCCTAATTTCCGCCGCCTCTTTGGTCCGGCAGGGAGCCGCCCCCTCGAATGGTCGCCCATTACCTCGAGTTCGAGCGCCCGATCGCCGACCTCGAAGCCAAGATCGAGGAGCTGTCGAAGCTGTCCGAGAGCGCCGGGCCCGGCGCCTTCGACGCTGAGATCGAGGCCCTGCGCGCCCGCGCCCAGGAGCTGCGCCGCGAGGCCTACGCCAACCTCGACGCCTGGCAGAAGACCCAGGTGGCGCGCCATCCGGACCGCCCGCACTTCACCGACTATGTCGCCGCCCTGATCGAGGACTTCCAGGAACTGCGCGGCGACCGCGGGTTCGCCGACGACCAGGCCATCGTGGGCGGGCTCGGCCGCTTCCGCGGACGGCCGGTGGTGATCATGGGCCACGAGAAGGGCCGCGACACCGTCACCCGGGTGAAGCACAACTTCGGCATGGGCCGCCCCGACGGCTACCGCAAGGCGATCCGCCTGATGGAGCTGGCCGAGCGCTTCGGCCTGCCCGTCGTCACCCTGGTGGACTCCGCCGGCGCCTATCCGGGCGTCTCCAGCGAGGAGCGCGGCGTGGCCGAGGCGATCGCCCGCTCCACCGAGAAGTGCCTGTCGCTGGGCACGCCGAACGTCACCGTGATCACCGGGGAGGGGATGTCCGGCGGCGCGATCGCCATCGCCGCCACGAGCCGGGTCCTGATCCTCGAGCACGCCATCTACTCGGTGATCTCGCCGGAGGGGGCCAACTCGATCCTCTGGCGCGGGGGGCGCACCGCGGCCGACGCGGCCAAGGCGATGAAGATCACCGCCGAGGATCTGCTGGCCATGAAGATCGTCGACCGGATCATCCCCGAGCCCACCGGCGGCGCCCATTCCGATCCCGAAGCCGCCATGCAGGCCGTGGGCGACGCCCTCGACGAGGAGCTGAAGGCCATGGATGGCCTCTCGCCCGACGAGCTCCGCAAGCGCCGCGCCGAGCGGTTCTACGCCATCGGCCGTTCGGGCGTTCAGTAAGCGCGGGGTTGCCTGACGTAGCGTCTGGCTGTTGAGTTCGTCCAAACAGCTGTTTGGAGGAACGCCGCATGGCGCTGAAGACGCGGTTCACGGAAACCTTCGGGGTCGAGCATCCCATCGTCCAGGGCGGCATGCAGTGGGTCGGCCGCGCCGAGCTGGTGGCGGCCGTGGCCAACGCCGGCGGCCTGGGCTTCATCACGGCCCTCACCCAGCCGACCCCCGACGACCTGCGGCGCGAGATCGACCGCTGCCGCAAACTCACCGACAAGCCGTTCGGGGTGAACCTGACCATCCTGCCGGCGATCACGCCGCCGCCCTACGCGGAGTACCGGCAGGCGATCATCGACGGCGGGGTGAAGATCGTCGAGACGGCCGGCTACAAGCCGCAGGAGCATGTCGACCACTTCAAGGAGCACGGGATCAAGGTGATCCACAAGTGCACCGCGGTCCGCCACGCCCTGTCGGCCGAGCGCATGGGCGTCGACGCCATCTCCATCGACGGGCTGGAATGCGCCGGACATCCGGGTGAGGACGACGTCGGCGGCCTGATCCTGATCCCGGCTGCCGCCGACAAGGTGAAGATCCCGATGATCGCCTCGGGCGGCTTCGGCGACGCGCGCGGCCTCGTCGCCGCGCTGGCGCTCGGCGCCGAGGGGATCAACATGGGCACCCGCTTCATGGCCACGGTCGAGAGCCCGATCCACCAGAAGGTGAAGGAGCAGATCGTCGCCAACGACGAGCGGCAGACCAACCTGATCTTCCGGACCATGCACAACACCGCCCGCGTCGCGAAGAACGCCGTCAGCGACGAGGTGGTCGCCATCGAGCGCCGCGGCGGGGCGAAGTTCGAGGACGTGAAGGACCTGGTGGCCGGCGCCCGCGGCAAGGTGGTCTACGAGGCCGGCGATCCCGACTACGGCATCTGGTCGGCCGGTCAGGTGCAGGGCCTGATCCACGACATCCCGACCTGCGCCGAACTGATCCACCGGATCGTCAGCGAGGCCGAGGAGATCATCCAGGGCCGGCTCGCCGGTATGCTGGCGGCCAGGACGCTGCAGCCGGCCTAGCCCGGCGCGCATCGCCGCAACGAAAAAGAGCCGCCGGGTCGCCCCGGCGGCTCTTCTCTTTTCTGCTCTTCTCGGGGTTCCGCCCGGACCCGAAGGCCCGGGCGGTCCGCGTCTTAGAAGCGGGCGGTGAGGCCCACGACGTAGTAGCGGCCGATGAAGTCGTAGGTGCCGTAGGCGTTCGCCGAGTTGGTGGCGGCCAGCGGCGGCTCCTCGTCGAACACGTTGCGGACCACGAGGCGGGCGCGGAGGTTATCCAGGCCGACGCCCCAGCCCTCGGCCATGTCGGCGAGGTCGTAGGTGATCCCCAGGTCGTGCAGGAAGTAGCTGTCGACCTTCAGCGGGTAGCGGGTCTCGAACGTGAAGTCGTTGTTGAACCGCGACTCGTCGATCCAGTTCACCGTCCAGTTTACGGACAGCGGACCGCGATCGTAGTTGGTCTCGAGCTTGTAGCGCCACTTGGCGTTGCCGATCTCGCCGTGGTCGCGGTTCAGGTCGAAGCCCAGGCCGGTGACCGAGGTCTCCTGACGCTCCACGTGGAAGAGGTCGAAGTTCCACTCCAGGGAGCCCGGGTCACCGCCCATCCAGCCGCCGAAGGCGCCGCCGAGCCAGTCGGCCAGATCGACGCGATAGTCGATCCCGGCGGTGAAGCCTTCGAAGTTGGTGTAGCCGGCGTTGATGTAGCCGGTGCGCGGACCGTCGGAGGTCGCGCCGGTGCCGATCGGCTCGCCGCGGGTGATGATCTGGCCCTGGCCGCGGGTCGGATCGGTGGTGGAGTTGCCCCGCTCGAAGCGGCCGCAGGCGTCAGCCGGCGGGTTCGGCGAGTCGTAGCAGACCTGCAGGATCGAGGTCAGGTTGAAGTTCGAGATCGCGTCGTTGAGCTCGATGTTCACCCAGTCGAGGTTGATCGCCAGGCCGGGGATGAACGAGGGCTGGTAGACGAAGCCCACGGTCCACTGCTTGCCGATCTCGTTCTCGAGTTCCGGGTTGCCGGACTGCGAGCCCTGCACCGTCGCCGCCTGGACGTTCGAGGTGAGGTTGAAGTTGGCCGGCAGGCCGAGGGCCTGGAACGCCGCCTGGCAGTTCGCGCGCCGGGTGGCCGGGTTCGGACCGCTGTTGATGTTGCGGAAGTCGCAGGGGTCCGTGGCGGTCATGAAGCTGGTCGCCGTCGGCAGGAACAGCTCGGTGATCGCCGGGGCCCGGAACGACCGGCTCTTCTGGCCGCGGATCATCAGGTCGGAGATCGGGTACCAGCGGGCGCCGTAGCTCCACGCCTTGTCCTTGCCGGCCTGGCTGTGGTCGACCTTCCGGTAGGCGCCTTCCAGCTCGAGGCGGTGCAGGCCCGGGAAGGTGAAGTCACCCCCGAACACCGGCACCAGGGTCTCGGCGTAGAGCTCCTTGGTGTCGAACTTGCCGGTCAGGGCGGTGATGGCGGCCGAGCGGCCGACACCGAGTTCCTGCGGCTCGTTCGGGTTGAAGTCTGACTTCTCGTAGCGGGCCTCGAAGCCCGCCGCGAAGCTCCACATCCCGGCCGGAAGCTGGAACAGGTCGCCGCCGAAGTTACCTTCGTAGACCGTCTGCAGGATCTTGTACTCGGACTCGAACTGCACGCCGATGTAGTCGAGCGCGGCCTGGCTCGGGGAGCCGAAGCCGAACATGTTCAGCGGGGCGCAGCCGTTCGCGCGGGCCGTGGCGTCGCGGCAGATGGCGGCGCCGCTGGCGTCACGCGTCACGTCGATCGCTTCGAGGAAGCGCGTCTGGATGACGTTCGGGCTCTGGAAGGAACCGTCCGCCTGGCCGTGGGTGTAGGACAGGCCCCAGTTGAAGTTGCGGTCCAGGAAGTTCAGGTCGCCGTCGACCGCCAGCACGCCGCGGAAGGTCTCGCCCTCGGCGGAGGTCTGGTTGTTGCCGATGTCGACCGAGGCCCGCGACAGGAAGAACAGGCGCTCGCCCGGGTTCGCCGGGTCGGCGGTGGTGGCGACCGGCTGGGCCAGGATCGCCGCGCGGGTGGCGGCCGGCAGGAACGGGTTGGCCGTCGACATCCGCAGGGCAGCGGAGTTCCCGCCGAACAGCGGGGCGTTGTAGATCGGCTGGTTGTACGGCTCGACCGCGTTGAACTTCGAGTAGAAGAACTCGGCGTTCACCCGGATGTTGTCGGTGACGTCGTAGCGGCCGAAGGCGGTCGCCACGTGGCGTTCCACCGGCGACTGCAGGGACGACAGCTCGGCCAGGTTCATGCCGTCGCCGCCGGAGGCGACCGACGCCTGGTAGAGCGTGCCGAAGTTGTAGGGGATCAGCACGCCGCCGGGGCCGAACTGGGCCGGGACGCGGGTGCCGTTCGGGCCGACGATGGTGAGGATCTGGTTCTCGCCGATGCCGGCGATGCCCGAGCCCGACGCGTTCGGCCGGAAGGGCAGGCCGCCCAGGGTCACCTCGGGGATGCGGCGATTGTAGATGATGATCGAGCCCGGGATGTTGTCCGCGCCGCCGGTGTTGGCCGGGTTCGAGGCGAAGGTCAGCTGCTCGGCGGTCCGTTGCCGGTCCACGAAGCCCAGGGTCGAGGTCTCGTTGTACTCGTAGCTGCCCGACAGGCTGAGGCGGTCGTCGAGGAAGCGCTTGCCGGCGGTGATCCGGGCGCGCCATTCCTCGGCGTCGTTCTCGTCCGAGATGCCGTACTGGCCGTCGATTTCCAGGCCTTCGAAGTCGCTGCGGGTGATCACGTTGACGACGCCGGCGATGGCGTCCGAGCCGTAGACGGCCGAGCCGCCGGCCTGGATGGTCTCGATGCGCTCGACGAGGCCGGTCGGGATGACGTTCAGGTCGACCTGGCCGCCGGCGGCGGCGCCGGTGAAGATCGAGGCCGGGTTGCCGCCCACGAAGCGGCGGCCGTTGACCAGGGTCAGGGTCCGGTTGGTGCCGAGGTTGAAGATGTTCAGGAAGTTCCGGCCGACGCCGAAGGAGCCCTGGTCGCCGATCGGGCTGACCGGGATGCCGGAGGACGGCATGTCGTTCAGGGCGTCGGCGACGTTGGTGAAGCCGCGCTCTTCCATCGACTGGGTGGTGATGACCTGCAGCGGCTGCACCGAGGTCAGTTCCGGACGGCGGATACGCGAGCCGGTGACGACGATTTCGTCGACCGCCACGTCGGACGCCTGGGCTTGGGCGAAGGTCGGCGCGGCCAGAAGGCTGGCCGCCGCTGCGGAACCGAGCAAGGCGGTTCGAAGCATGTTTCTCATCACAACTTTCATTCTGCGGCCCCCGGGCCTGAGAGGGATGGTTGGCGAGCCGGGCTCCCCCCGACGTCGCTCGGCCGCCGGCCGGCCCTCGGCGTCCCTGCCACGAACAGGCAAGTTCAACGCTCCGTGCGCGCCCCGGCGGCGAGCGCGCAAGCTGTCACGCACCCGACACGCGAGCAACGAAAAGCCGCCACAATGTGACGTGGTGGGTTACCGGTGTTTCATATTTCCGGAAAGGTGCGCCATAGGCGCCACACATGACGCCAAGTACAGGCAAACTTGACCCTTTTTCCGAAAACCGTCGGTCGCCGGGCTAAGCCAGCCCTTGGAGCGTTTCGGCCAGCGAATCGACCGCTTCCGGGGTGGTCGCCCACGAACACATGAATCGCACCGAACCGTCGATGAACCGGTATGCGAACCAGCCCGAGGCGTGCAGCCGCGACAGCCGCTCGTCGTCCATGTCCACGAACACCGCGTTGGCCTCCACGGGGTGGCGCAGCGGAAAGGGCATGAGGTCCGCCAGCCGCCGGGCCATGGCGTTGGCGTGGGCCGCGTGGCGCACGAAGGCCCCGGACCCCAGCATGCCGATGAACGGCGCGGCGTAGAACCGCCCCTTCGACGGCAGCTGGCCCGCCTGCTTCAGGCGCGCGTCGAACCGCCGCGCCAGCCCGCGGTCGAAGATCGCCACCGCCTCGGTCGGCGGCATGCCGGCCTTGGTTCCGCCGATCACCAGGATGTCCACGCCCAGGCCCGCGATCCGGGTGAGGTCGAAGCCGGCCGCCGCGGCGTTGGCGAGCCGCGCCCCGTCCAGGTGCACGCCGTAGCCGCGGGCTTTCACCGGCGCGATTAGGGCCTTCAGCGCCTCGGCGGAATAGACCGCCCCGTACTCCGTGGCGTTGGTCAGCGACAGCGCCGCCACCGGTTGCCGGTACGAGACGTCGGGCGCGTTCAGCGGCCCTTCCAGCGCCTCGGGATCGATGCGGCCGGAGGAGCCCGGCAGACCCACCAGCCCCAGGCCGTGGCCGAAGAAGCCGGGCGCGCCGGTCTCGTCGGTGCAGACGTGGGCGTGCTCGTGGGCCAGGACCGCCTCGAACGGCCGGCACAGCGTGGAGAGCGCGATGGCGTTGGCCGCCGTGCCCGAGGCCACGAACCGAACCTCCGCGTCGGCGTCCAGCATCTCCCGCACCAGGTCCGCCGCCCGCGCGCTCACCGGGTCGGTCCCGTAGCCGGAGGTGAACCCCGTGTTCGCCGCCGCCAGGGCCTCGATGGCTTCCGGGGCGGCGGGAGCGGTGTTGTCGGACGCGAAGTCGTAGCGCGCGGTCATGAGCGCCCTTTAGCGGTCAGACCTCCCGGCCCCAAGCCCTGACCTCGCCGACGAACAGCTCCGGCTCCTCCATGGCGGCGAAGTGGCCGCCGCGCGGCATGTCGGTCCAGCGCGTCACATTGTACGCCCGCTCGGCGAACGAGCGCGGCGGAGCGGCGTAGAGCGGCTCGCCCGGGAAGTTGGCGAAGGCCGTCGGCGTCTCGCACCGCTCGCCCGGCTCGAAGGCCAGCCCGCCTTCCTCCACCAGGCCGCGGTAGTACCAGGCGCCGGTCGTGAAGCTGTCGGTCATCACATAGAGCATGATGTTGGTGAGCAGCCGGTCCATCGGATAGGCCTCATCCATCGCCTTCTCCCGCAGGTCGGACCAGTCGTGGAAGCGCTCGGCGATCCAGGCCGCCTGGCCCACCGGATTGCCCGCCCCCATCCAGGCGATCGACTGCGGCTTGGACACCTGCAGCCGGAAGTAGGCGCCCATCACGTCCATCATCCCGGCCTGACGTTGGGCCCAGGCGACCTCCTCCGGCGTCTGCGGCCCGCCGTGCGGCCGGAAGCCCAGCATGTTCAGGTGGATGGCCCGGGCGCTCGCGCCGTGGTCGCGGCCGAGCCACGAGGTGACCATGGCGCCCCAGTCGCCGCCCTGGGCGAGGTAGCTCGAATAGCCCAGCACCTCGGTCATCAGGGCGTTGAACAGCCGCGCCGTCGTCCGCTGTCCGACCGGTCGCGTGGGCTTCGAGGAGAAGCCGAAGCCGGGCAGGGAGGGGATCACCAGGTCGAATGCGTCCGCGGGATCCCCGCCGAAGCGCGAGGGGAAGGCCAGGGGCTCGATCGCCTGCCAGAACTCGTAGTGCGATCCAGGCCAGCCGTGGGTGACGATCAGCGGCCGCTTGCCCTCCGCCTCGCCCGCCACGTGCAGGAAGTGGAGGTCGAAGTCCTCCACCCGCGCGGTGAACTGCGGGAACCGGTTGAGGTCGTCCTCGGCCGCACGCCAGTCGTAGCGCTCGCTCCAGTGCTCGCAGAGCGCCTTCAGATAGGCCCCGTCGCAGCCGTAGGCCCAGCCGTCGGGGACCTCTGGGGCCGGCGGCCAGGGATAGTCGCG
Source organism: Phenylobacterium sp. (assembly GCF_036821595.1). GTDB lineage: Bacteria > Pseudomonadota > Alphaproteobacteria > Caulobacterales > Caulobacteraceae > Phenylobacterium. Next base: position 67,162 of record NZ_DAISJG010000007.1, on the reverse strand, counting down.
CACCCGGTCCAGCACAGCCTGCACCTGCGCCTCGTCCCAGCGCACCTTGAACGGCTTCATCTCGGCCATGCGGCCCTCCCGGTTTCGGAGGGAGCTTCGACGGCCTGCCGCCGGGGCGGTCAAGCCTCGCCTCAGGTCTCCGGACGCAGGCCCTTGCGCAGGGTGGTGGCGAGCGTGTGCTGCAGCCGCTTCGCCGTCCCCGGCGGCAGCTTGCCGGCCAGCTCCAGCACCACCGGCCCGTGCACCGCCGACCAGAACATCAGGCCGATCTCCTCCGGATCGCCGGCCATCACCCCCTCGGCGATCAGGTCCTCGACCCAGCCGGTCATGGTCTCGCGCGCCCGCCGGGCGGCGCGCACCAGTTCGGGGTAGTCGCGCTCGTGCGGCTGGTTCAGGTCGAACATCAGCTTGTAGGTGTGCGGGTGCTCGAAGGCGAAGCTGACGTAGGCCTCGCCCACCGCCGCGCCCTTGGCCCGTGCGCCCTTGGCCCGCTCGCGGGCCTGCTCCAGGGTCTCGGCGAACCGGTCGAAGCCGTTGGTCCGCACGGCGGCCAGGATGTCGTCCTTGTCCTGGAAATAGCGGTAGGGGGTCATCGGCGAGACGCCCAGCTCCGCCGCCAGCTGGCGCATGGTCACCGCGTCGGGTCCGCGCTCGGCGAAAAGCCGCTCGGCCGCCCCGCAAAGCCGCTCCCGGAAATCGGCGACGTCGGCTTCGGACAGGATACGGGGCATGGCGCCTCTGGAACGCGGACAAAATACAGCTTGCCAAGGGCTAACCCTTACGAAATAAATTTACAACGTAAGTTTCAGAAGCGCAGGAGGAAGCGCCGTGGATGGTGACGCCCGCATCAATCCGTACCTGGTCGGCAACTTCGCGCCGGTGCGCAGCGAGGACGATTTCGACCTCGAGGTGACCGGCGAGATCCCGCGCGAACTGCGCGGCGCCCTGTTCCGGATCGGCCCCAATCCGCAGTTCGAGCCCCGCGACCCCAACCACCACTGGTTCGGCGGCGACGGCATGGTCCACGGCTTCTATGTGGCCGACGGCAAGGTCAGCTACCGCAACCGCTACGCCCGCACGCCCAAGTGGGAGCTGGAGCACGAGCACGGCCGCTCGCTCTTCGGGACCTTCGGCAACCCAATGACCACCGACCCCCTGGCCATGGGCAACGAGGGCGGCGTCGCCAACACCAACATCGTCTGGCACGCGGGGCGCTTGATGGCGCTGGAGGAGGGCCACCAGCCCTTCGAGATGGACCGCGACACCCTGGAGAGCCGGGGCTACGTCCGCGACTACCGCGGCCGGGTGACGGCCCACCCGAAGATCGACCCCAAGTCCGGCGAGATGGTCTGGTTCGCCTACGGGGTGGGCGACATGCCGCTTTCGGCGGGCATGAGCTACGGCGTCACCGACGCGGCCGGCAAGGTGGTGCGCCGCGACGACTTCCAGGCGCCGTTCGCCTGCATGGTGCACGACTTCATGGTCACGGCGAACCACGTCCTGTTCCCGATCCTGCCGCTCACCGCGAGCCTGGAGCGGGCGATGAGCGGGCGCCCGCCGTTCGCCTGGGAGCCTGAGAAGGGCAGCCATCTGGGCGTCATGCGCCGGGACGGCGACGTCGGCTCGATCCGCTGGTTCAACACCGAGGCCTGCTACGTCTTCCACCCGCTGAACGCCTGGGAGGAGGGCGACACCCTCTATGCGGACGTCATGCGTTACGACGCCGCCCCGCTGTTCCCCCGGGCCGACGGTTCGCCGGGCCAGAAGTCCGCCGCCCGCCTGGTGCGCTGGATCTTCGATCTCGCCGGCCCATCGGACGCCATCCGCGAGCAGCCGCTGGACGACCTCGACGGCGAGTTCCCGCGCATCGATCCCCGCGTGGAGACGCTCCGCCACCGCCACGGCTGGTACGCCGCCGACCCCACCAACGCCAAGACGGTCAAGCTGGGCTCCATCGCCCACCTCGACCTCGCCACGGGCGCCCGGCAGGTCTACGATCTCCCCGCCGGCGACCTGACCTCGGAACCGGTGTTCACGCCCCGCTCGGCGGACGCGGCCGAGGGCGACGGCTGGGTCACCGCCGTGGTCTGGCGCGCGGCCGAGAACCGATCGGACCTCCTGGTGTTCGAGGCCCAGGACATCGCCAGGGGCCCGATCGCGACGGCCCGGATGCCGCGCCGCGTGCCCTTCGGCTTCCACGGCAACTGGGTAAGCTTCTAGGCCCCCATTTCGGGGAGCCGTTTCCCTGGCGGCGCCGTTGCCAACCGGCCGCGCCGCGCGCCATCTGCGTCCGACTGTCAGGGAGGGTGGCATGCGGACGTTGAGCGCGCTCGCGGTAGGGTTCGGCCTGCTGGCCGGGGCGGCGCAGGCCGCGCCCGACTTCCGGGACCGCCAGGACTTCGCCTTCGCCGAGCGCGGGTTCCTCGGCACGCGGGCCGACCCGAGGATCCTGCGCGCCGACGGCGGCGTGGCCTGGGACCTCTCGGCCTACGACTTCCTGAAGGCCCCCCCGCCGGCCAGCGTGAACCCGAGCCTCTGGCGCCAGGCCCAGCTCCTGTCGAAGCATGGCCTGTTCAAGGTCGTCGACGGGGTCTGGCAGGTGCGCGGCTTCGACCTCGCCAACGCTACCTTCGTCGCCGGGAAGACCGGCTGGATCGTCATCGATCCGCTGACCTCGGCCGAGACCGCGAAGGCCGCGCTCGACCTCGCCAACGAGACGCTGGGCGCCCGGCCGGTGGTGGCGCTGATCTACACCCACAGCCATGTGGACCACTTCGGCGGGTCGCGCGGCATGGTCAGGCAAGCCGACGTGGACGCCGGCCGCGTGCAGGTGATCGCCCCCGCCGGCTTTCTGGAGCATGCGGTCAGCGAGAACGTCATCGCCGGCGCGGCCATGAGCCGGCGCGCCGTCTACCAGTTCGGCGCCCTTCTGCCGAAGGGGCCGGAGGGCCAGGTGAGCGCCGGCATCGGCCAGGCGGTCGCCGCCGGGACCCAGACCCTGGTCCCGCCCACGGTCGACATCGTCCGCACCGGCCAGGAGCTCACCGTCGACGGCGTGCGCATCCAGTTCCAGCTCACGCCCGGCGCCGAGGCGCCGGCGGAGATGAACCTCTACTTCCCGGACCTGAAGCTGCTCGACCTGGCGGAGAACGCCAACGCCACGATGCACAATGTGCTGACGCCGCGCGGCGCCCTGGTCCGCGACGCCAAGGCCTGGGCCGACTACCTCACGCAGTCGATCCGCCTCTACGGCGACCGGTCCGAGGTGCTGATGACCAGCCACGCCTGGCCAAGGTTCGGGCAGGCGGAGATCGCCGGGTTCATGGGCCGGCACCGCGACGCCTACAAGTTCCTCCACGACCAGACCGTGCGGCTCATGAACGAGGGCCTGACCGGGCCGGAGATCGCCAACCGCCTCGCCCTGCCCGACGTGCTGGCCGACGAGTGGTACAACCGCGGCTACTACGGCACGGTCAGCTTCAATTCGCGCGCGGTCTACCAGCGCTACATGGGCTGGTACGACGCCAATCCGGTGAACCTCGCGCCCTTGGATCCGGCCGACGAGGCGGTCCGCACGGTGGCGCTGATGGGCGGGGCGGAGCGCGTGCTCGCCGAGGCCCGCAGGGCCTTCGCCGCGGGCGACGACCGCTGGGCCGCGACGCTCGCCGCCCGCGTCGTCATGGCCGATCCGAAGGACCAGCCGGCGCGGGACGTCCTCGCCTCGGTCTACGAGAAGCAGGGCGCGGCGGCCGAGAGCTCGCTCTGGCGGAACATGTACCTGACCGGCGCCCAGGAGCTGCGGCGGGGGATCGCGCCCAGCCGCGGCGCGGCCGCCGGGATCGACCTGATCCGCTCCACGCCGACGCCCATGCTGCTCGACCTGATGGCCGTGCGCCTCGATCCGGCGAAGGTCGGCGATCAGGAGCTCCTGCTCGACCTGACGTTCCCGGACCGCCGGGAGCGCTTCCGCATCTCGGTCCGCAACCAGGTGCTGACCTGGGAGGCCGATCCGCGTGGCGCCGACGCGAAGCTGGCGGTGAGCCTGCCGCGCGCCGCCTTCCTGGCCATGTCGCAGGGCGCGCCGCCCCCCGAGGGGATCCAGGGCGACGTGGCGGCGCTCCGGCGCCTGATCGGCTGGTTCACCCCGCCGAAGCCGGATTTCCCGATCCTCTGGCGGTGAGATTGCGCTGACGCCGCGTCACGGGCGCAGCCTCGCCGGAAAAACGGACTCCTGGGGAGGATCAAGCATGGCGGACGCCCTGCCGAAGGCCTGCATCGTCGGCGCGGGTTGCTCCGGCTTCACCACGGCCAAGCGGCTGCAGGACCTCGGCGTCCCGTTCGACTGCTTCGAGATGTCGGACGATGTCGGCGGCAACTGGTACTACCGCAATCCCAACGGCCTGTCGGCCTGCTACGAGAGCCTGCACATCGACACCTCGAAGTGGCGCCTGGCCTTCGAGGACTATCCCGTGCCGGCCGACTGGCCGGACTTCCCGCACCATTCCCAGCTGCTGCAGTATTTCCGCGATTACGTGGACCACTTCGGCCTGCGCCCGAGGATCACCTTCAATACCCGCGTGGACCGCGCCGAACGGACGCCCGGCGGGCACTGGGCGGTGACGCTCTCCACCGGCGAGACGCGGCTCTACGACGTCCTGTTCGTCTGCAACGGCCACCACTGGGACGCCCGTGTCCCGGACTATCCGGGCCATTTCGACGGGCCCCACTTCCACGCCCACGCCTACCGCGATCCCTTCGATCCCGTAGACATGCGCGGCAAGAACGTCGTGGTGGTCGGCATGGGCAACTCGGCCATGGACATCGCCTCGGAGCTGTCCCAGCGGCCGATCGCCAGGAACCTCTGGGTGGCCGCCCGTCGCGGGGTCTGGGTGCTGCCCAAGTACATGGACGGGAAGGTCGCCGACAAAGCCTCCATGCCCGTCTGGATGCCCCGCAAGCTGGGGCTGGCGCTCGCCCGCGCCAAGATCAAGCGCGCCATCGGCCGGATGGAGGACTACGGCCTGCCGAAGCCCGACCACGAGCCGCTGGAGGCGCACCCGTCGGTCTCGGGCGAATTCCTCACCCGCGCCGGCTGCGGCGACGTGAAGTTCAAGCCGAACATCGCCGAGTTGATGGGCGACCGCGTCCGCTTCGGGGACGGCAGCGTCGAGGCGGTGGATGTCATCGTCTACGCCACCGGCTACAACATCAGCTTCCCGTTCCTCCCCGATCCGGCCCTCAATCCGGACACCGAGAACCGCTTCCCACTGTTCAAGCGGATGATGAAGCCCGGCGTGCCGAACCTGTTCTTCATGGGCCTGGCCCAGCCGCTGCCGACCCTGGTCAACTTCGCCGAGCAGCAGGCCAAGCTCGCCGGCGCCTACCTCGTGGGCCGCTACCGGCCGCCGCCGCCCGAGGAGATGGAGCGGGTGATCCGCGAGGACGAGGCCCTGCACCTGGGCCCCTACTACAAGGCCGCCCGCCACACGATCCAGGTCGACTTCGCCATCTACGTCCGCGACCTCATGAAGGAGATCGAACGCGGCGAGGGGCGGGCGAGGGCGGCGGGCTACGCCCTGCCGGTCCCCGCGCGGGCGAGCGACCCACAGGCCATGGCGGCGGCGTAGCGCCCCCGGCGGCCGTCAGTCCTCGTCGTCCTCGCAGGTGATCTCGTCCACCAGGCGGGTCGCCTGCCAGAGCTCCACGGCGGGGATGTCCTCCTCGCAGAGGTCCTCGGCGGCCTTGGCCTTGGCCTGCTCGTCGCTGGCCGCCTCGACCCAGGTGGCGCTCAGGATCCGGCGACGCTCGTCGATCTGGTAGGCGCGATAGGTTGGCATGCTCGTGGTTCCCCCCGCTGAAGCTGGTTAAACGACCTATGCTTCAGCGGGTTGCATGCCGGGAACCCGTCAGACGAGCGCGCCGTGGCAGTGCTTGAACTTCTTGCCCGAGCCGCAGGGGCAGGGCGAGTTTCGGCCGGTGTCTTCCCAGCCGGCCGGCAGGGCGCTGACGGGCAGGCCCGCGCGCTGGTCGGCCGGGATGCCGTCGGGCAGGGCGCCCATCTCGGCCGCGTTCTCGCCGGTCAGCGGGTCGAGGTGGACCTCGAACATCTGGCCGGTGGGCGGCGGCGGCGGCTCCTCGAACTGGAACTCCACCGTCATCAGCCAGCGGGTCACGTTCTGGCGCAGGTCGACCAGCAGCTTCTCGAACAGCGAGAAGGCCTCGGTCTTGTACTCGTTCAGCGGGTCGCGCTGGCCGTAGCCGCGCAGGCCGATGACGTTGCGCAGGTGGTCCAGGTGCATCAGGTGCTCGCGCCACTGCAGGTCGACCATCTGCAGCAGGAAGCTCTTCTCCACCGTGCGCATGTGGTCGCCCACCTGGGCCTCGCGCTCCGCGACCCGGGCCTCGGCGGCCTGGATGATGCGCTGCTCGATCTCCTCGTTGGCGATGCCTTCCTCGGCCGCCCAGTCGCGGATCGGCAGCTCGAGGCCGAGGTAGTTGCGCACGTGCTCGTCGAGCCCGTCCACGTCCCACTGCTCGGCGAAGGCCTTGGGCGGCAGGTGGCGCTCCACGAAGTCGGAGATGGTGTCGCGGCGGAACTCGCCGATGATCTCCGAGAGGTCGGCGGCCTCCATGAACTCCTGGCGCTGCTCGAACACGGCCTTGCGCTGGTCGTTCACGACGTCGTCGTACTTCAGCAGGTTCTTGCGGATTTCGTAGTTGCGCTGCTCGACGCGCTTCTGGGCGGTGGCGATGGCGCTGTTCAGCCACTTGTGGGTGATCGCCTCGCCTTCCTGGACGCCGAAGGTGCGCATGATCCCGTCGAGGCGCTCGCCGGCGAAGATGCGCAGCAGGTCGTCCTCGCAGGACAGGAAGAACTTCGAGCGGCCCGGGTCGCCCTGGCGGCCCGTCCGGCCGCGCAGCTGGTTGTCGATCCGCCGGCTCTCGTGGCGCTCGGTGCCGAGCACATAGAGGCCGCCCGCGGCCAGGGCCTCTTCCTTGAGGTCCTTGATCTCGGCCTCGATCTCGGCCTTGCGGGCCTTGGCCTCCTCGGGCGTCACCTCGATGCCGAGGCCGCGCTGCTCGTCCCGCCACTTGGCGAGCTTCATGTCGACGTTGCCGCCGAGCTGGATGTCGGTGCCGCGGCCGGCCATGTTGGTGGCGATGGTCACCGCGCCAGGCACGCCGGCGTCGGCGACGATGCCGGCTTCCTGCTCGTGGTAGCGGGCGTTCAGCACGTTGTGCGGGATGCCCTTGCCCTTGGCGACGGTGGTCTCGAAGGCCGCGTCGCCCAGCGCCAGCAGCTCCTGCTTGGCCTTCTGGGCCGCGTCGGCGTCGACTTGGCGAGCCCGGGCGGCCAGCCCCCAGTATTCGCGCCGGAGCTTCTTCACCGGGACTTCCCAGGCGTAGCTCTTCAGGAGCTCCGAAAGCTGCTCGGACTTCTCGATCGAGACGGTGCCCACGAGGATCGGCTGGCCGTGGGCGTAGCAGTAGGCGATCTGCTTGAGGATCGCCTCGTTCTTCTCGGCGAAGGTCCGGTAGACCTCGTCGTCGTCATCGATCCGCGCCACCGGCCGGTTGGTGGGGATCTCCATGACGTCCATCTTGTAGATGTCGCCGAATTCCTGGGCCTCGGTCGCCGCCGTGCCGGTCATGCCCGACAGCTTCGAATAGAGGCGGAAGTAGTTCTGGATGGTCACCGAGGCCAGGGTCTGGTTCTCGGGCTGGATGACCGCCCCTTCCTTGGCCTCGATGGCCTGGTGCAGGCCCTCCGACAGCCGGCGGCCGTGCATCATCCGGCCCGTGAACTCGTCGATCAGGATCACCTCGCCGGCGCGGACGATGTAGTCCTTGTCGCGGGTGTAGAGGACGTTGGCGCGCAGCGCCTGGTTCACGTGGTGCACCACCGAGACGTTGGCGGCGTCGTAGAGCCCCGTCGTGTCTTCGGCGAGGTGGCCGGCGGCCTGCAGGATTTCCTCGATCTTCTCGGCGCCCTCCTCGGTGAGGATGACCTGGCGCTGCTTCTCGTCGAAGTCGTAGGTCTCCGGGTCCTCGATGAGCTGTTTGATGAGCGCGTCGATGATCTTGTAGAACTCGGAGCGGTCCTCGGTCGGGCCGGAGATGATCAGCGGGGTGCGCGCCTCGTCGATCAGGATCGAGTCCACCTCGTCGACGATCGCGAAGTTGTGGCCGCGCTGGACCATCTCGCTGGCGTCGTAGACCAGGTTGTCGCGCAGGTAGTCGAAGCCGAACTCGTTGTTCGTGCCGTAGGTGATGTCGCTGTTGTAGGCCGCCTGCCGCTGGCCCTGGCTGAGGCCGTGGACGATCACGCCGACCGACAGGCCTAGGAACCCGTAGATCTGGCCCATCCACTCGGAGTCGCGCTGCGCCAGGTAGTCGTTGACGGTGATGACGTGGACGCCCTTGCCGGCCAGGGCGTTCAGGTAGACCGGAGCCGTGGCGACCAGGGTCTTGCCCTCGCCGGTCCGCATCTCGGCGATGCCGCCGTGGTGCAGGACCATGCCGCCCACCAGCTGCACGTCGAAGTGGCGCAGGCCGATGGTCCGGCGGGAGGCCTCGCGGACGACGGCGAAGGCCTCCTCCATCAGGTCGTCGAGGCTGGCGCCCTGGGCCAGCCGCTGCCGGAACTCCTCGGTCTTAGCCCGCAGCGCCTCGTCGCTGAGCGCCTGCATCTGCGGCTCCAGCACGTTGATCTTGCTGACCCGCGCGGCCATCGCCTTGACCTTGCGGTCGTTGGAGGAGCCGAAGAACCGTTGGAAGATGCTCAAGGGATGCGTCCGGTTGGTGGGGCGTCGGCGGCGGCCGTGGCCCATCGCCTGCCGGGAAAAATCGCTCTTTTCAGGGCGCGCGAGACTTAAGCACCGGGTCCCCGAGTGTCAACGGAACCCCCGCCGGACATGGGGTCGCTGTCATTTCCCTCCCCCGCCGTGGGGAGGGGCAGCTCGCCGAAGGCCAGCGGGGTGGGGAAGCGGCGTTCAGGCGTCCGCGTCGGAGCCGGATCCGCGCCTCCCCACCCGTCCGGCGCTCGCGCGCCGTCCACCCTCCCCATGGAGGGGAGGGAAAGAGGCTCAGTACACCTCGAACAGGCCGGCCGCGCCCATGCCGCCGCCGATGCACATGGAAACCACGACGTTCTTCGACCCGCGGCGCTTGCCTTCCTGCAGGACGTGGCCGGCCAGGCGCGCGCCGGTCATGCCGAACGGGTGGCCGATGGCGATGGAGCCGCCGTTGACGTTGTACTTCTCCGGGTCGATGCCCAGCTTGTCGCGGCTGTACAGGCACTGCGAGGCGAAGGCCTCGTTCAGCTCCCACAGGTCGATGTCGTCGACCTTGAGGCCGTGGCGCTCCAAGAGGCGCGGGATCGCGAACACCGGGCCGATGCCCATCTCGTCCGGCTCGCAGCCGGCCACCGCCCAACCCTTGAACACGCCCATCGGCGTCAGGCCCCGGCGCTCGGCCTCCTTGCGCTCCATGACCACGACCGCCGCCGCGCCGTCGGAGAGCTGGGAGGCGTTGCCGGCGGTGATGTACTTGCCCGGGCCGCGCACCGGCTCCAGCTTCTGCAGGCCTTCGAGCGTGGTGTCGGGCCGATTGCACTCGTCGCGCGTCACCGTGTAGTCGACGACGGATTCCTCCTTCGTCTCCTTGTTGACCGTCTTCATCTTGGTCTTCATCGGGACGATCTCGTCGGCAAACTTGTTGGCCTGCTGGGCGGCGGCCATGCGCCGCTGGCTCTCGAGCGAATACTCGTCCTGCGCCTCGCGGCTGACCTTGTAGCGCTCGGCCACGATGTCGGCGGTGTCGATCATCGGCATGTAGATCGCGGGGTACATCTCCGTCAGGCGGGGATCGAAGTTCTCCTTCGACTGGCCGAGGTTTGGCATGGAGATCGACTCCACGCCGCCGGCGACGACCACGTTCGCCCCGTCCTCGCGGACGTAGTTGGCGGCCATGGCGATGGTCTGCAGGCCCGAAGAGCAGAAGCGGTTGACGGTGACGCCCGAGGTGGTGATCGGCAGGCCCGCCAGCAGCGAGGCTTGGCGGCCCAGGTTGCCGCCGCCATGAGCGACGTTGCCCAGGAAGACGTCCTCGACCGAGTCCCTCTCGATGCCCGCCTTCTCGACCGCGTGCTTCACGGCGTGGGCCGCGATGGAGACGGTCGGGGTCATGTTGAAACCGCCTCGGCCGGACTTCGCAAGTCCGGTACGGGCGTAGGAGACGATCACCGCTTCGCGCATTTTCAATATTCCTCCGGAAATAATCCCTGGCGGCGGAAGGCCCGCGGGGCCCCCGCCCAGTCGGGGCAACCTTTGCACTCCGCAGTGGAAATGGCTAGGGACGGGCGGCGCCCGACGCGCGTGTTCCCGCTCCCATGTCCGGGGTGATCCGTATGGCGGCCGCCAGGTCCTTCCGTCCTCTCCTTCTCGCCGGCCTGATGGCCGCGCTGGCGCTGTCGCTCAGCGCCTGCGGCAAGGACGGCGGCGGCGAGCAGGCGCCCGAGCGGGGCGACCAGGCCGTAGCCCGCGTCGACGGCAAGACCGTGTGGGCCTCGGACGTGAAGCGCGAGGCCGTGGCCCAGGGCCTGATCGGCGAGGGCGAGCCGCTGGACGCATCCTCCGAGCTGTTCCGCCGCGTGCTCGACGAGGTCGTGGACCAGAAGCTGCTGGCCTCCGAGGCGCTCGAGCGGAAGCTGGACAAGGACCCGGTGGCCCAGCGCCGCCTGGCCGCCGCCCGCGAGCGCATCCTGGGCGACATGCTGGTGGAGAGCGTGGTCTCCGACGCGGTCAACGAGAACGCGATCCGCGGCCTCTACCAGGAGCAGCTCAAGCTCGCGAAGCGCTCCGAGGAGATCCGGGCCCGGCAGATCGTGGTGGCAACACCCGCCGAGGCCGAGCAGGTGAAGAAGCTGCTGGCCGCCGGCGCCTCCTTCGAGGCGCTTGCCATGGAGCGCTCCACGGATGCAGCTACCCGCTTCAACGGCGGCGACCTCGGCTATTTCACCACCGACGTCATGCCCGAGGCGTATGACGCCGCGCTCAAGGACGCCCGGGCCGGCCAGGTGGTTGGGCCGTTCGCCGTCGAGGGCGGCTTCGCCATCGTCAAGGTCGAGGATCGTCGCCTGGAGCAGCCGATCACGCTCGAGGCCGCGCGCCCGCAGATCGTCCGCTTCCTCACCTACGACCAGATCCGCGATCTGCTGGAGAAGCTCCGGGGCCGCGCCAGGGTCGAGATGCTCGTGAAGGCCGACGGGGCGAAGCCCGTTCCCCCGGCGGACGCGCCCAAGACGGCGCCCGCCGCCCCGGCGCCGACGACCCCAACGCCCACCACCAAGACTCCCACCACCAAGACTCCGCCAGCCAAGGGGGCCCAGCCGTGAGCAAGACGCCCGCGAAGAAGACCTCCCGCCCGAAGAAGGCGCCCGCCAAGCCGGTGGAGGTGGTGGGCCAGACGCTGGAGCGCGCATTCGACCCGCTGCGCAGCGCCCTGAAGAGCGCAGCCCTGAAGCGCGCCGACCGCCAGGCCAGCCAGTTCGCCACGCCCGCGCCGCCGCCGGCCGCGCCTTCCGCCCCGGGCAAGGCCGCCATGCCGGTCTCGCCGCTGGCCGTGCCGTTCCCGAAGATGCCGCCGATCGCCGGTGTCCAGATGGCCACGGGCCGGGCCGGCTTCTACAAGCACGACCGCGAGGACCTGCTGGTCATGCACTTCCCGGAGGGGGCGAGCTGCGCAGGCGTCTTCACCCGCCACGGCGTCGGCTCCGCGCCCGTCGACTGGTGCAAGCGCCAGCTCGAGGCCACCCGGGGCGAGGGCGTCCGCGCCCTGGTCGTCAACGCCGGCTGCGCCAACTCCTTCACCGGCCGGCCGGGCGCCGACGCCGTGCGCCGGGTCTGCTCGGCTGTGGCCAAGCGCTTCGACTGCCGCCAGCGCGACGTCATGGTGGCCTCCACCGGCGTCATCGGCGTGCTGCTGGACGACGGCAAGATCACCCACCGCCTGCCGGAGGTGGAGGGCCGGCTGGCCGAGGACGGCTGGGCCGGCGCCGCGCGCGCCATCATGACCACCGACACCTTCCCCAAGGGCGCCTACGCCGAGGCCAAGATCGACGGGGTCACCGTGCGGATCGGCGGTATCTGCAAGGGCTCCGGGATGATCGCGCCCGACATGGCCACCATGCTGGCCTTCGTGGTCACCGACGCGGCCATCACGCCCACGGCGCTGCAGAACCTGGTCAACCTCTACACGCGCGCCACCTTCAATGCGGTGACGGTGGACGGCGACCGTTCCACCAACGACACCCTGCTGCTGTTCGCCACAGGCGCGTCCGGCGCGCCGAAGATCAGCCGCGCCGGCGACCGGCGCCTGGCCGACTTCCGCGACAAGCTGGAGCAGGTCCTCATGGACCTCGCCCACCAGCTGGTCCGCGACGGGGAGGGGGCCAACAAGTTCATCAAGGTGACGGTGACCGGCGCCGAGACAGCCGCCTCGGCCCGCAAGATCGCCCGCACCATCTGCGAGAGCCCCCTGGTCAAGACCGCCTTCGCCGGCGAGGACGCCAACTGGGGCCGCATCGTCATGGCGGTGGGCCGCGCCGACGAGCCGATCGACCGCGATAGCGTCAGCGTGAAGTTCGGTCCCTACTGGGCGGCCCAGGACGGCCTGATCTCGCCCTCGTACGACGAGGACAAGATGAGCGCCTACATGAAGCGCCAGGAACTGGAGGTGACGGTCGACGTCGGCATGGGCCGCGCCTCGTCCACCATGTGGACCTGCGACCTCACCAAGCGCTACGTCGAGATCAACGGCGACTACCGGAGCTGACGGATGGCCGCGGCCATCATGGTCCAGACCACCACGGCCTCCGAGACCGAGGCCGACGCCATCGCCGAGGCCCTGCTGGCCGAAGGCCTGGCCGCCTGCGTGCAGATCATGCCGATCCGCAGCCGCTATCTGTGGGAGGGGGAGGTCCGCCGCGACGACGAGGAGTTGCTCCTCGTCAAGACCCGGGCCGACCTCTGGGAGAAGGTCCGCGCCCGCATCCGCGAGCTGCACAGCTACGACACGCCGGAGATCGTGGCGCTGGCGATCACGGACGCCGACCCCGCCTACCTGGCCTGGATGGGCGAGGTGACGGGGCCCTGACCCTTCTCCCCTTGTGGGAGAAGGTGGGCCGCGAAACGGGTCGGATGAGGGGTATCTCGGACTGGCCGGACAAGAAAAAAGGGTCGCACCGTTGTCCGGCGCGACCCCTTCATCCGCCAGCCTTTGCTGCCACCTTCTCCCACAGGGGGAGAAGGATTAGCCGTTATCGGTTCGACCAGACGCCCGAGCGCTCGCCGCCGCCGGAGCGGCCGGCGCCGCCCTGGCCGCCGCGGCCGCGACGCGGGCCCTTGAAGCCCCCGCCGCCGGCCGGCTTGGCCTGGGCCGGACGCTCGCCCGAACGCGCCGGGGCGCCCTCGTGGCGGTGGCCCGGCTTGGCCGTCGCGTGGTTGCGGTTCGGCTTGGCCTTGTGGCCGCCGCGGTGCGGCTGGGCCTGGCCGCGGGTGTCCGGGCGCTCCGGCTTGCCGGCGACTTCCGGCAGGGCGGCCGTGGCGGCCCCCAGCTGGCGGTCGTTGCGGCGGTCGAAGGACGGGATCCGCTGGCGGGTCACCTTCTCGATGTCCTTCAGCAGGTTGCGCTCGTCGTCGGCGCAGAAGGCCACGGCCGAGCCGTCGGCCCCGGCCCGCGCCGTCCGGCCGATCCGGTGGACGTAGGACTCCGGCACGTTCGGCAACTCGTACTGGACGACGTGGCTGACCGCGTCGATGTCGATGCCGCGCGCGGCGATGTCGGTGGCCACCAGGGCGCGGACCTTGCCGGCCTTGAACTCGGCCAGCGCGCGTTCACGCTGCCCCTGGCTCTTGTCGCCGTGGATGGCCGAGGCCTCCACGCCGACCTGCTCCAGGCCGCGAGCCACGCGGTCGGCGCCGCGCTTGGTGCGGGTGAAGACGATCACGCGCTTGAAGCCGGCGTCGTCGAACAGCTCGGCCAGCAGGGCGCGCTTGCGCGACTGCTCGACGAACAGCACGCGCTGGTTCACCCGGTCGACCGTGGTCGCCGCCGGCGTCACCGACACCTTCAGCGGGTTCGGGTTGAGGATCTCGCCGGTCAGCTTCTCGATCTCGCTCGGCATGGTGGCCGAGAAGAACAGGTTCTGCCGCTGGCGGGGCAGGAACTTCACGATCCGCCGGATCGGCAGGATGAAGCCCATGTCCAGCATCTGGTCGGCCTCGTCGAGGACGAAGGTCTCGACGCCTTCCAGGGAGATGGTCTTCTCCTGGATGTGGTCGATCAGGCGGCCGGGCGTGGCGACGAGCACGTCGACGCCGGGGGCCAGGGCTTTCATCTGGGCGCCGTACTTCACGCCGCCGAACACCACCGCGACGGTGACGCCGAGGTGCTTGCCGTAGGCCTTGAAGCTCTCGCCGATCTGGGTGGCGAGTTCGCGGGTCGGGGAGAGAACCAGCACCCGGGCGCTCTTGCGCGGGGCGGGTTTCCGGTTCTCGGCCAGCCGGTGGAGGATCGGCAGGGCGAAGGCGGCGGTCTTGCCGGTGCCCGTCTGGGCGATGCCCAGTAGGTCGCGGCCTTCCATCACGCCGGGGATCGCCTGCGCCTGGATCGGCGTGGGCGTGGTGTAGCCTTCGTCGGCCAGCGCCTTGAGAAGGGGCTTGGCCAGGCCAAGGTCAGTGAATTGGGTCAAGGTATAGCTTTCGCGTATGCGCCGAGCGCGGCCGCACGGATTGTCCGAGGGTCGCGGAGAGCGCGGGGTCGTTGGGGAAGCGCCCCGCGTGATGGGCGATCTATGAGAAGTCTCTCTGCGCTCGACAGGCTGGGTCCGGAGAGGACCCCACGCGGCTGGAGCACCGATAGCGCCCTTCTTGTAGGCGCAGGGTGCAGATGGGCGCTGCGAACGGCGAAGTCAACCCGCGTTCGAGGATTGTTCCGTGTGCTGTGGCCGATATGGCGCAGGCGCGCGGCCTCTCGCCTCGGCGGCGCGGGAAGGCTAAGTCCCGCCCATGAGCGACAAGCCCATGGTCCTGGTGGCCGCCGCCGCCCTCATCGATTCCGACGGCCGGGTGCTGATCTGTCAGCGGCCGGAGGGCAAGCAGCTCGCCGGCCTCTGGGAATTCCCGGGCGGCAAGGTGGAGCCGGGCGAGACGCCCGAGGCCTGCCTGATCCGCGAGCTGGAGGAGGAGCTGGGCATCAGGGTCAGCCACGCCTGCCTCGCGCCCTTCGTCTTCGCCAGCCACGACTACGACGGCTTCCACCTCTTGATGCCGCTCTACCTGGTCCGCCGCTGGGAGGGCCAGGTCACCGCCCGCGAGCACAAGGCGATCGCCTGGGTGAAGCCCATGAAGCTCGCCGACTATCCGATGCCGCCGGCCGACGGCCCGCTGGTGGCCTGGCTGCGGGACCTGGTCTGATGCGCCAGGCGGCTCACACCCTCGTCCTCCAGACCCGCGGCCAGGGCCTGCACGAGTTCACCCGCGAGGCCACCGGCTGGGCGGCCGGGCAGGGGATGACCACCGGCCTGCTCACCCTCTTCTGCCGGCACACCTCGGCCAGCCTGCTGATCCAGGAAAACGCAGACCCCGACGTCGCCCGTGACCTGGAGGACTATTTTGCCGGCCTGGCGCCGGAGAGCGCCGCCTACCGCCACCAGGACGAGGGCCCCGACGACATGCCCGCCCACCTGCGCGCGGCCCTCACGGCCGTGCAGCTCTCCGTCCCCCTGCTCGGCGGCCGCCTGGCGCTCGGGACCTGGCAGGGGCTCTACCTGTTCGAGCACCGCGCCCGCCCCCACCGCCGCGAGGTGGTGCTGCACCTGCTGGGCGACTAGCGCGAGTAGCTCGCCTTCTGCACGCCGGGCTTCGGCGGCTTCACCGCGTCGGTGACGCAGCCCGCCGGCTCCAGCATGGCGTGGGTGGCCAGGCAGTAGACGTCCTCGTAGTGCGGCCCGGCGCTCGCCAGGCATTGGTAGAGGTTGAGCTTGGCCATCCTCACGCACATGCCGCTGCGGGGCTCGTTCATCAGCGCCCGGCCGCGGGCCTCCTCGCCCAGCACCGAGAGCGCCGCCAGCGCCACGCCGCGCGCCACCACCGGCGAGGCCGCCCCGCCGCGCCGGCCGCCCTCCGACACTGCGCGGTAGAGCTGCGCCTGGTCGCCCGGCTGCGGCCGGTAGCCCGCCTGGGAGATGGCCTTGACCCTCGCCAGCCTGGCCGGCGCGTTGGGGACCTTCTGCTTCGACCAGCCGTGCTTCTGCAGGGAATAGGAGGCCTGCTTCACCTTGCGCCCGTCGGCGGCGAGCGCCTCGCCCTGGCGGGCCAGCGCCCCGCCGGCCCGCGCCGCGGCCGCCTCGCTGCCCGGCAGGGCCAGCGCGGCCTGCGGATCGGCCGCCAGTCGCCGGGCGAGGTCGCCCCTGCCGGCCCGGCGCACCGCATCCACGAACCGCGGCTCCTGCAGGGCCGCGACCGCAGCATAGGCGATCATCCCCGCCTGCAGCTCCTTGGGGTCGTGGCCGGCGCCCACCTGCAGCGCCTGGGCCACGGCGCCCGGGCCGGAGAAGCCCGCGTCGATGCCGCCCGCGCGGCGCATGAAGCTCTCGAAGGCGCTGGCCTGGGCCTCGATGGACCGGTCGGCGCGCGCCGCGCCCGTGGCGCTCCGCTCCGGCGGCGCGGACGCGGTGGCGCAGCCCGCAAGGGCTGCGGCGGTTAGGGCGGCGCCCCAGCCTCGGATGTTCGATGTCACTTACTGACCCCCGGCTTTGGGAGCCCCCCGAAGCGCCACCGTAGGTCGAGACCTGCGCCAACGCCGCCGTGGCCAGTTGTCGCGCTTGTTGGTTAGCGGGACGTTGCCGCGCCTGCCGTCACCGCGCCCCCGGGACCCGGTGCTCCACCGTGCCCAGCGCGTCGGCCAGCCGCATCTTCGCCGACCCGGGCTTCAGGGGCTTCTGCTGGCTCTCGTGCGGCGCCCAGCCCGTCAGGGTGATGATTTCGAAGGTGGCCGGCACGCGGCCGTCCCCGCCGGCGAACCGCTCGGCGTAGATCTCGAACGCCCGCCCCATCAGCGCGCGCGTCAGCTTCTTCGGGTGCCGCTCGGCCAGCACGCTGGTCTCGCCCATCCGGCGCAGGTCGTAGAGCAGCTTCAGCGGGTGGTCGTAGGTGACGCTCACCCGGTCCACGTCGGCCACCGGCAGGGCGAAGCCGGCGCGCTGGAGCAGACCCGCCGCGTCGGTGGTGTCGGCGAAGGGCGAGACGCGGCTGCCCGCGCCGCCCAGGATCTCGGCCTCGGCGCCCACCAGCGACTGGCGCAGCTCGGTCAGGGTCGCGCCGCCAAGGAAGGCGCCGATGAACAGGCCGTCCGGCTTCAGCGCCATCCGCGCCTGGATCAGCGCGCCGACCACGTCGTTGGTCCAGTGCAGGCCGAGCGTGGAGACCACCAGGTCCAGGCTTTCCGGGGCGAACGGCAGGCGCTCCTCGTCCAGCGCCACCCGCGGGCCCGCCCGGCCGCCCAGCATGGCCGGCGACAGGTCGGCCTCGATCAGGGTCCCGATCCGCGCCGCCGCCGCGCTCCCGGCCAGCGCCTCGCGGAACGCGCCCGTCCGCGCCGAGAGGTCGACGGCCAACGGGAAGTCCCGCATGATCGCCTCCAGGCGCTCGGCCACGTCCTCAGCGGCCCGGCGCTTGAGGAAGTCGGCCTGGGAATAGTCGCGGGCGGCGCGGTCCAGGCGCTTGCGGTGCAGGGCGCGGTCGAAAAGGCGGGGGGGCTCGGACATGGCCGCGGAAGATGGCGTCTTCGCGGACCGATTGAAACCGGGGCCGCGCGCAAAAGCGCTCTGGCGCGGCGCGCTGGATCTGCTGTTCCCGCCGCAGGCGCTGGACGGCGGCGCCGCGCCGCTGGCCGCCGGGCTCTCCGCGGACACCTGGA
Source organism: Phenylobacterium sp. (assembly GCF_036821595.1). Lineage (GTDB taxonomy): Bacteria > Pseudomonadota > Alphaproteobacteria > Caulobacterales > Caulobacteraceae > Phenylobacterium. The sequence goes on along the minus strand of NZ_DAISJG010000007.1, from coordinate 49,183 downwards.
GCCGCATCCACTTCCTCGACGGCCCGGTCTGCGACGGCTGCGGCGTCCCCTTCGAGTACGACACCGGCGACCGCTGCGCCGCCTGCCTGGCGAAGCCGCGGGCCTTCGACGCCGCCCGCGCCGCCTGCCTCTACGACGAGGTTTCCCGCGATCCGATCCTCAAGCTGAAGCACGCCGACCGGCTTGACCTCGCCCCGCTGCTGGCCCGTTGGCTCAGCCGCGCGGCCCGTGGGCTGGTGGAGGAGGCGGACGCCATCGCGCCCGTCCCGCTGCACCCGTTCCGGCTGCTGCACCGCCGCTACAACCAGGCCGCCGAGATCGCCCGGCCGCTCTCGGCGCTGTCCGGCGTTCCCTACCTGCCCGACGCCCTCGTCCGCCGCCGCGCCACCGACACCCAGGCTGGCAAGTCCGGTTCCGGCCGCCGCCGGAACGTCGCCGGCGCCTTCGACGTGCCCGCCCGCCGCGCGGCCCAGGTGGCCGGCCGCCGCATCCTGCTGGTCGACGACGTGATGACCACCGGCGCCACGGCGGAGGGCTGCGCAAGGGCCCTCAAGGCCGCCGGTGCGGTCCGCGTCGACCTGGCCGTCGTCGCCCGAGTTAAGGAACGCGGCGGACTCACTATATGAAACTTCCCCGACCGCGTTTTGTTAGAGCGCCATGGCCCAAGTCACCATCTACACCAAGCCCTACTGCCCCTACTGCATCCGCGCGGTCTCGCTGCTGGAGAAGAAGGGCGTCGAGTTCGACGAGATCGAGGCCGCCTTCGATCCCGAGAAGCGCGCCGAGATGATGCAGCGCTCCGGCCGCGCCACCTTCCCGCAGATCTTCATCGGCGGGCAGCACATCGGCGGGTGCGACGACATGATGGCCCTCGAGCGCGAGGGTAAGCTCGACCCCCTGCTGCAACAGGCAGCGTAGAAGAATCCCTTCTCCCCCTGAGGGAGAAGGTGGCCTGCGAAGCAGGTCGGATGAGGGGTTTCTCCGCGCCTGTCGTCCTTGATGCTTGCGGGCGAGCCGCCGTGCCACCCCTCATCCGTCAGCCTTCGGCTGCCACCTTCTCCCACAAAGGGGAGAAGGACAGACCCGTGCTATCTACTCCCCCATGAAGGCCGCGCTTCTCCAGACCCGCACGCCGGCGACCCATGCCGCGGCGCTGGCCCACGTCCTACCGTTGGTCCGCGAGGCGGCCGGGGAGGGCGCGCGCCTGATCCTCACGCCGGAGGGGACCAACGTCCTGCAGAAGGACCGCGCCGTCCTCCTGCCGCAGCTCCGCCCGCTGGACGAGGACCCCGTCGTCCAGGGCCTGCGCGACGCCGCGCGCGAGCTTTCCGTGTGGCTCCTCGTCGGCTCGGCCCTGGTCCGCCGTGAGGACGGCAAGGCGGCCAACCGCTCGGTCCTGATCGCTCCCGACGGCCGGGTCGCCGCCACCTACGACAAGCTGCACATGTTCGACGTGGACCTTCCCACCGGCGAGCGCTCCCGCGAGTCCGAGGCTTACGAGCCCGGCGCCCGAGCCGTGGCCGTCCAGGCGGGCGAGGCCCGGCTGGGCATGACCGTCTGCTACGACCTGCGCTTCCCGGCCCTCTATCGCGCGCTCGCCCTGGCCGGGGCGGAGGTGATGACCATCCCCTCCGCCTTCACCCGCCCCACGGGCGAGGCCCACTGGGAGGTGCTGCTGCGCGCCCGGGCGATCGAGACCGGCAGCTTCGTGCTGGGCCCCGCCCAGGGCGGCCGCCACGAGGACGGGCGGGTCACCTATGGCCACACCATCGCCGTTGGCCCCTGGGGCGAGGTGCTCGGCCATCTTGACCACGACGAGCCCGGCGTGCTTCTCGCCGACCTAGACCTGGCGGCGCCGGCCAAGGCGCGCGCCGCGATCCCTGCGCTGAAGAACGCCCGCGAGTTCGAACTCCCTATATCTCTCCGATGATCAAGTACGCGCTCACCTGCGAGCACGACCACGGCTTCGAAGGCTGGTTCGGCTCGTCCGCCGACTACGACGACCAGCAGGCCCGCGGCCTGCTGGAATGCCCGCTCTGCGCCTCGAAGGCGGTCCGCAAGCAGATCATGGCCCCGGCGCTCGCGGGGACGCGGCGCACGGTCCAGGACGAGTCCACGGCGCCCGTGCGCGAGATGATGATGGAGGCCATGGGCCGGATCCGCCGGCATGTGGAGGAGAACTTCGACGACGTCGGCGACACCTTCGCCCGTGAGGCCCGCGCCATCCACGAGGGGAAGTCGGAACAGCGCGGCATCTACGGCCAGGCCACGCCGAAGGAGGTCCGCGAGCTCGTGGAGGACGGCGTCCCGGTCGCCCCGCTTCCCCCCGAGCCGCCCAAGAAGACCGAGCTGAACTAGCCCGCGGTCCTCTCCGCGCCCGTCAGAGCGTGCATGCTTTCGCTTCCCAGGGCCGAGCGCTACGTTCTCGGCCACGTTCTGGGGGAGTGTGTCGCATGGTCCGTATCCTTGCCGCCGCCGCCGTGCTGGTCGCGGGCGCGCTCTCCGCCGCCCCGGCGTCCGCCCAGGACTACCCCGGCCAGGCCGAGTTCCGCGGCCTCTACAAGGAGCTGATCGAAACCAACACCACGCTCTCGGCCGGCTCCTGCACGCTCGCCGCCGAGCGCATGGCCGCCCGCCTGAAGGCCGCCGGCTATCCGGAGAAGGACGTCCGGGTGCTCGCCCCCGCCGAACGGCCCAAGGACGGCAACCTCGTCGCCGTGCTCCCCGGGACCGACCCGAAGCTGAAGCCGATCCTGCTGCTCGCCCACATCGACGTGGTCGAGGCGCGGCGCGAGGACTGGGAGCGCGACCCGTTCACCCTCGTCGAGGAGAACGGCTACTTCTACGCCCGCGGCGCGGCGGACGACAAAGCCATGGCCGCGGCCTTCACCGATGCCCTGATCCGCTACCGCGGGGAGGGCTTCAGGCCCCGCCGGGCCCTGAAGCTGGCCCTGACCTGCGGCGAGGAGACCCCGGACACCTTCAATGGCGTCTCCTGGCTGCTGAAGACCCATCCCGAGACCCTCGCCGCCGAGTTCGCGCTGAACGAGGGCGCGGGCGGGCGCCTGGCCGGCGACCGGCGGGTCTTCCTCGGCATCCAGGCGGGCGAGAAGGTCTACCAGGACTTCACGCTCGAGACGACGAACCCCGGCGGCCACTCCTCCCGGCCGGTGAAGGACAACGCCATCTACCGCCTGGCCGCGGCGATCTCGAAGATCGGCGCCTACGACTTCCCGGTGCGGCTGAACGAGGCGACCCGCCTGCACTTCGAGCGCATGGCGCCGATCGTCGACGGCCAGCTCGGCGCCGACATGACCGCGGCCCTGGCCAGCCCGCCGCCGGCCGAGGTGATCGCCCGCATCGCCCGCGACCCCGGCTACAACTCCATGATGCGCACCACCTGCGTGGCGACCATGGTCGACGCCGGCCATGCGCCCAACGCCCTGCCGCAGCGGGCCACGGCCAACGTCAACTGCCGCATCCTGCCCGGCGAGAGCGTCGCCGCGGTGCAGGCGGCGCTGACCCAGGTCGTCGCCGACCCCGGCGTCCGGATCGCGGCGGTGGGCGAGCCCAGCCCGGTCTCGCCCGCCCCGCCGCTCACCCCGGCCATCACCCGCCCGGCCGAGCGCGTGGCGAACGAGCTGTGGCCCGGGGTGCCGCTCGTGCCGGCCATGGCCACCGGGGCGACCGACGGCCGCTTCCTGCTGGCGGCCGGCATCCCGACCTACGGCCTCTCCGGCATGTTCGGCGAGCCGGACGGCGGCGGCGCCCACGGCCTCAACGAGCGCATCCGCGTGCGCTCGCTCTACGAGGGCCGCGAGTTCCTCTACCGGGTGGTGAAGGTCTACGCGAACGCCCGCTGAACGGGCGGGCGCATCGCGCGTTCGGCCGTCATGCCGAGCCGCTTCCACACCGACCAGCTCAAGCCCTACAGCCTGGAGCTCTACGGCCAGGGCGGGGCCGCCGACCTGATGTGGAAGGTCGACAGCGACGACCCGTTCACGCCGATGAACCGCGGCGACCACATCCAGCCCCTGGACCTGCCCGGCTCGCATCCCGGCCTCGCCCACGAGATCACCGGCATCGAGCACGTCATCTGGACCGCCGGCGAGCAGGTCCGCTACGTCACCCGCGTCTACACCAGGCCCGCCGCGCCGCTCGGCTGACGCGCCCCGGCTTGCCGGACCGCCCCGGCGGCGCCACTCTGGCGTGTGCATCCGGGGGGAGCCGCATGATCCGTCTGCTGAGCGCTGTTCTCGCGCTGGCGCTGTTCGCGATCCGTCCGGCCGCCGCTGCGCCGCTGGAGGCCTACGGCAGGCTGCCGACCATCGAGGATGTCGCCATCTCGCCCAGCGGCCACGCCGTGGCCCTGGTCGTCACAGACGGCGAGCAGCGGATCGTCGCGGTGCGCGACGCCACCACCGGCGAATACCTGATGAAGGCCGGGGCCGGTCCGGCCAAGGTCCGCGCCATCCAGTGGGCCGGCGACCGCAACGTCCTGATCATCGTCAGCGCCACCGCCGCGCCCGCGGGCCTCCTCGGCGGCCGTCGGGAGTGGATGCTGGCCTACGCCTACGACTTGGAGAAGGGCAAGGCGCGTCCCCTCCTCCGGGACGTCGAAGAAGGCATGAACACCATCTTCGACATGCCGGTGGTGCGGACCTACCGCGGAGAGCCGACCGTCTTCGTCCAGGGCGTGAAGTTCAGAGGCGAACGCGGCGCACTTTCGCTGTTCCGGATCAATCTGGAGCGGGTCACCAGCCACCTGGTGGAGGAGGGCGGCAGCGACACGGTCGACTGGATCGTCGGCGTCGACGGCCAGCCGGTGGCGCAGGAGCTCTACAACCGCTCCAGCGGGCGGTGGTCCATCAAGCTGCGCAACGGCGGCGGCTGGCGGGAGGTCCAGCAGACCGTGGCCCCGCTCGATCCTCCCTACGTCCTCGGACTGGGCCGCAGCGGGGAGCACCTGCTCGTGGCCACCCACGACGGGGAGCGGTCCGTCTGGCAGGAGATCGACCTGAAGACCGGCGAGCCCGGCCGCACCACGCCGGTGCTGGACGCGGAGGGCGCGCTGCGCGATCCGCAGGACGGCCGGCTGATCGGCCGCGGCGGCCTCGTCGGCGACCAGGACCGCTGGGTGTTCTTCGATCCCGCCGACGCCGCGGTCTGGCGCACGGTGCTGTCCACCTTCCCGGACTCGCGGGTCAGCCTGCGGTCCTGGTCGGCCGACCGCCGCAAGATCATCGTCCTCGTGGACTCCCCCACCGAGGGCCCCGCCTACGCCGTGGTCGACCTGACCAGCCGCAAGGCCACCTGGCTGGGCGCCGTCCACCAGGGGCTCAAGGCTGAGGACATCGCGCTCAAGCAGCCGATCCGCTTCAAGGCGGCCGACGGCCTCGAACTCACCGGCTACCTGACCTTGCCGCGGGGCCGGGAGGCCAGGGGCTTGCCGCTGGTGGTGCTGCCGCATGGCGGACCGGCCGGGCGGGACGATCCTGGCTTCGACTGGTGGTCGCAGGCCATCGCCTCGCGCGGCTACGCCGTGCTGCAGGTCAACTTCCGCGGCTCCGACGGCCTGGGGAGCGCGCTGCTGGAGGCCGGCTACGGCCAGTGGGGCCGCAGGATGCAGACCGATCTCTCCGACGGCGTCCGCCACCTCGCCGGCCAGGGCGTCGTCGACCCGAAGCGGGTGTGCATCGTGGGCGCCAGCTACGGCGGCTATGCGGCGCTGGCCGGAGCCACCCACGACCGCGGCGTCTACCGCTGCGCCGCGTCCTTCGGCGGCGTCTCGGACCTGCGCCGTCAGATCGGCTACGCCCGCAACCGCGGCGGCAAGACCACTCTGCTCTACTGGACGCGCTTCATCGGGGCCGAGGACCTGGGCGACCCGGTGATGGCCGAGCTGTCGCCCGCCGCCCAGGCGCACCGGGCCGAGATCCCGATCCTGCTGGTCCACGGGAAGGACGACACCGTGGTCCCCCTGGAGCAGAGCCGGGTCATGGCCGACGCCCTGAAGAAGGCCGGCAAGCCCCACGAACTGGTCGTCCAGGCTGGCGAGGACCACTGGCTGACCCGCGGCGAGACCCGCCTGCAGATGCTGCAGGCCGTCGTCGCCTTCCTCGAAAAGCACAATCCGCCGACCTGACCGACCGGAGCCCGCGTATGATCCGTCTTCTGAGCCTGCTGGCCGTCCTGGCCGCGCTGGTCGCCGCGCCGGCGGCGGCGGCCCCGCTGGAGGCCTACGGCAAGCTGCCGACCATCGAGGACGCCGCCATCTCGCCCAGCGGCCACGCCGTGGCGGTGATCGTTTCCGACGGCCAGAAGCGGGTGGTCGCAGTGCAGGAGCTGGCCACCGGCAGGTTCCTCATGCGCGTGGGCGCGGGCTCGGTGAAGGTGCGCGACGTGAGATGGGCCGGCGACAAGCACGTGATCGTCGTCGCGACGGCCACGGGCGCGCCGATCGGCATTTCCGGCGGCCGCCGCGAGTGGATGGTCGCCTACAGCTACGACCTCGCCACCCAGACACCCCGGCCGCTGATGCGCGGGGCCGAGCAGGCGCTGAACTTCATCTTCGACTCCCCCGTGGTGCGCACCTACCGCGGCGAGCCGACGGTCTTCGTCCAGGGCGTCCAGCTGGTCGGCGGCCGCGGCCGGCTCTCCCTCTACCGCTACGACCTGGACACCGGCCGCAGCGTTCTGGTGGAGCAGGTCGGCGACGACGTCCGCGACTGGATCGTGGGGTCCGACGGCCGCGCCGTCGCCCATGAGGTCTACGATAGCCGCACCGGCCAGTGGGCCCTGAAGATCCGCAACGGCGCCGGCTGGCGCGAGGTGCAGAGCGCCGTCGCCCCGCTGGACCGGCCCTATGTGATCGGCCTCGGCCGCACGCCCCAGAGCGTGCTCTTCGCCACCCACGACGGCGAAGCGGCCGTGTGGCGCGAGGTCAGCCTGGAGACCGGCGAGGTCGGTCCGCCCATGCCGCTGCACGACGACCAGGGCACGATCCGCGATCCGGTGGACGGGCGGATGGTCGGCCACCACGCCCTGGTCGGCGACGAGGTGCGCTACACCTTCTTCGACGAAGGCGACGCCAGGGCCTGGCGCTCGACGGCGGCGGCCTTCCCCGGCTCCCAGGTCTGGTTCAGCTCCTGGTCCGCCGACCGGCGCAAGATCATCGCCCTGGTGGACTCCCCCGAGGAGGGGCCCGCCTACGCCCTCGTCGACGTGGGCACGAAGAAGGCCACCTGGCTGGGCGCGGTCTACAACGACCTGATGCCGGAGGACATCGCCCCCAAGCAGGCCCTCCGCTTCAAGGCCGCCGACGGGCTGGACCTCACCGGCTACGTCACCCTGCCGCGGGGCCGCGAGGCGAAGGGCTTGCCGCTGGTGGTGCTGCCGCATGGCGGTCCGGCGAGCCGCGACGAGCCCGGCTTCGACTGGTGGGCCCAGGCGCTCGCCTCGCGCGGCTACGCCGTGCTGCAGGTGAACTTCCGCGGCTCCGACGGCCTGGGCCGCGGCCTGCTGGAGGCCGGCTTCGGCCAGTGGGGCCGCAAGATGCAGACCGACCTCTCCGACGGCGTCCGCCACCTCGCCGCCCAGGGCGTCGTCGATCCCCGGCGGGTGTGCATCGTGGGGGCCAGCTACGGAGGCTACGCGGCCCTCGCGGGGGCCACCCACGACCGCGGCGTCTACCGCTGCGCGGCCTCCGTGGCCGGCGTCTCGGACCTCCGGAAGCTGATCGCCTATTCCCGGAACCAGAGCGGTTCGATGAGCCTCCGCTACTGGACCCGTTTCATGGGGGCCGAGGACCTGGGCGACCCGGTCCTGGCCGAACTCTCGCCCGCCCTGCATGCCGCCAGGGCCGAGATCCCGGTCCTGCTGGTGCACGGCCGCGACGACACCGTCGTCCCGCTCGACCAGAGCCGCTCCATGGCCGAGGCGCTGCGCGCCGCCGGCAAGCCCGTGGAGCTCGTCGTCCAGTCCAGCGAGGACCACTGGCTGACACGCGGCGAGACCCGGGTCGGGATGCTGAACGCGGTCGTCACCTTCCTGGAGAAGCACAACCCGCCGATGTGATTTGCCGGTCGTTTGGGCTTGTGTGACCTTTGGGCCACACTACATCGGGTGAGGCCGGGGCTGCGCTTTATCAAGGCGGCCCCCGCCGATCCGCCTACGAGGGGACCTGATGAACATCGACGTCTATTCCGACCGCGCCAAGCAGGCGATCCAGTCGGCCCAGAGCCTGGCGCTCGCCCGCCGCCACCAGCAGCTCGCCCCGGAGCACCTCCTGAAGGTGCTGCTGGAGGAGAAGGACGGGCTTTCCCGGGCCCTGATCCAGAGCGCCGGCGGCCGGCCAGACGAGGCCGACAAGGCCATCGACGCCCAGCTCGGCAAGCTGCCCAAGGTGGAGGGCGGTTCCGGCCAGCTCTACCTCAAGCCCGACACCGCCCGCGTCTTCGCCGACGCCGAGGACGGCGCCAAGAAGGCCGGCGACGCTTTCGTCACGACCGAACGGCTGCTGATCGCTATCGCCAAGGAAGGCGGCGAGGCGGCGGCCGCGCTGAAATCCGCCGGCGTCGACACCAAGAGCCTCGAGCGGGCCGCCGGCGACCTGCGCAAGGGCAAGACTGCGGATTCCGCCTCGGCTGAGGAGGGCTACGACGCGCTGAAGCGCTACGCCCGCGACCTCACCCAGGCGGCCCGCGACGGCAAGCTCGATCCCGTCATCGGCCGCGACGAGGAGATCCGCCGGACCATCCAGGTCCTGTCGCGCCGCACCAAGAACAACCCCGTGCTGATCGGCGAGCCCGGCGTGGGCAAGACCGCCATCGTCGAGGGCCTGGCGCTCCGCATCGTCAACGGCGACGTGCCCGAGAGCCTGAAGGACAAGAAGCTGCTGGCCCTCGACATGGGCTCGCTGATCGCCGGCGCGAAGTACCGCGGCGAGTTCGAGGAGCGGCTGAAGGCCGTGCTCAACGAGGTCACCGCCGCCGAGGGCTCGATCATCCTGTTCATCGACGAGATGCACACCCTCGTCGGCGCCGGGAAGACAGAGGGCGCCATGGACGCCTCAAACCTGCTCAAGCCCGCCCTCGCCCGCGGCGAGCTGCACTGCGTTGGCGCGACGACCCTCGACGAGTACCGCAAGCATGTGGAGAAGGACGCGGCCCTGGCCCGCCGGTTCCAGTCGGTGTTCGTCGGCGAGCCCACGGTGGAGGACACCGTCTCCATCCTGCGCGGCCTGAAGGAAAAGTACGAGGTGCACCACGGCGTGCGCATCTCCGACAGCGCCATCGTCGCGGCCGCCACCCTGTCCAACCGCTACATCACCGACCGCTTCCTGCCGGACAAGGCCATCGACCTCGTCGACGAGGCCGCCAGCCGCGTGCGCATGGCCGTCGACTCCAAGCCGGAGGAGCTGGACGAGATCGACCGCCGCGTCGTGCAGCTGAAGATCGAGCGCGAGGCCCTGACGCGCGAGACCGACGCTGCTTCGAAGGCCCGGCTGGAGAAGCTCGAGGAGGAGCTGCGCGGCCTGGAATCCGAGAGCGCCGAGATGACCGCCCGCTGGCGCGCCGAGAAGGAGAAGGTCGGCGCCGCCGCTCAGGCCCGCGAGGCGCTCGACCGCCTGCGCGCCGAGCTGGTCAATGCCCAGCGCGGCGGCGACCTGCAGCGCGCCTCCGAGATCGCCTACGGTGAGATCCCGGCGCTCGAGAAGCGGCTCGCCGAGGCCGAGGCCGCCGAGGGCGGCCAGGACGCCATGACGCCCGAGGTCGTCGACGCCGAGCAGATCGCCGCCGTCGTCTCCCGCTGGACCGGCGTGCCGGTCGAGAAGATGCTCGAGGGCGAGCGCGAGAAGCTGCTCTCCATGGAGGACGCCCTGCGCGAGCGGGTGGTCGGCCAGGAGGAGGCCCTGGTCGCCGTCTCCGACGCCGTGCGCCGGGCGCGCGCCGGCCTGAAGGACCCGAACCGGCCGATCGGCTCGTTCCTGTTCCTCGGCCCCACCGGCGTCGGCAAGACCGAGCTCACCAAGGCGCTGGCCGAGTTCCTGTTCGACGACGAGGCGGCGATCACCCGCCTCGACATGAGCGAATACATGGAGAAGCACTCGGTCAGCCGGATGATCGGCGCCCCTCCCGGCTACGTCGGCTACGACGAGGGCGGGGCGCTCACCGAGAGCGTGCGGCGCCGGCCCTACCAGGTCGTGCTGTTCGACGAGGTGGAGAAGGCCCACCCGGACGTGTTCAACGTCCTGCTGCAGGTGCTGGACGACGGTCGCCTGACCGACGGCCAGGGCCGCACGGTCGACTTCCGCAACACCCTGATCATCATGACCTCGAACATGGGCTCGGAGTATCTCGCCAACCTCGCCGAGGGCGACGACGTCGACACCGCCCGGCCGATGGTCATGGACGTGGTGCGCCGGCACTTCCGGCCCGAGTTCCTGAACCGGATCGACGAGATCATCCTCTTCAAGCGGCTGGGCCGCGCGGAGATGGACAACATCGTCCGCATCCAGCTGAAGCGCGTGGAACAGCTCCTGGCCGACCGCCGCATGGCCATCGACCTCGACGCCACCGCCCTGCACTGGCTGGCCGAGCGCGGCTACGACCCGGTCTACGGGGCGCGCCCACTCAAGCGCGTCATCCAGAAGGAACTGGTCGACCCCATCGCCCGCAAGCTGCTCGCCGGCGAGCTGGAGGACGGCCAGGTGATCGAGGTCTCCTCCACCGGCGACGGCCTCGCCATCGGCCGCGCCAAGGTGCACTGACGCCGCGGGAGCGGCGTCACTCCCCCACGGCTGCCGCCGTGGGGGAGGCCGGTCCTTACCGCGTCCGGCACTCGCGCCGGGTCACATAGGTCCGGTAGTAGCTGTCGTAGCTCCGCTTCAGCTTGCATTTGATGCGGCGCCCGTCGGGGCCGATCATGCCGTTCGGGTCGGGCCCGTAGCGGTCCACCGGCACGCCGTAGCCGTAGCCGCCGTAGCCGCTCTGGGTATTGAGCCCCAGCGCCGCGCCCAGCGCGGCCATGCCCGCCGTCAGCGGGTCGCCGGCGGCGTAGGGCTGGCTGTAGTAGGGCTGGTTGTAGCCGCCGTAATAGGGCCGGGTGCCGTAGCCGCCGTAGTAGGGCTGGCTGTAGCCGCCCTGGTAGGCGGGGGGGCCGTAGTAGCCGTAGGGCTGGGCCTCGGCCGTCGACGCCGTCACAGCCGCGCCGCCCGCCATGGCGAGGCCTGCGACCGCTGCGCTCATCAGCTTGCGCATACCGTTTCTCCTCGGTGCATCCCTCAAGGGTCTGCAAACGCTCGGGAAACGGCGTTCGGTTCCGAGTGTGAAGCTTAGAGCTCGACGCTGACCGTGCGCCCGCCGCGCGTCGTCACTCGGCGCATCAGGGCCACGCTGTCGGCCTCGGGCCGGCCGGCCGGGCGCGCGGTGGTGATCACGTACCAGGCGCCGTCGGGCAGGCCGCCGAAGCTGAACCGGTCGGCGCTGTCGCAGGTGGCGCGCTTGACGAACGGACCGGCGTCGCCGGGCGGCGCCTCGGCCGTGCGGGCCCGCACCTCTTCGGTCGGCAGGACCGCGCGCTCGGTGGAACCGTAGAGGGCGGCCATCCGGGCCCGCGACCACGGCGTCTCCGGCGTCAGCACCACGCCCGCGCCGGCGCAGGTGAACCGCGTCGGGCCACGGCGATAGGCGACGCGGCCCGCCACCCCGTTGCGGCCGGGCGCCTGCGACCAGGCGAAATCGGCGGCGCGGAAGGTCGGCGGCCCGGCCATCGGTCCCCGGCCCGGAGGCGGCGGTCCCAGGGTCGGCGCGCACGCGGCGACGGCGAGGGTGGAAAGGGCGGCGGCGGTGAGCAGGCTAAGCTTCGACATCGGTTCCAAGCCTATACGCCATTGCGGCCGAATGAGGCCAGAGGGCAGCGGCCTTTCCCCCACGTTCATGGGCAGGGTGGACGGCGCGGAGCGTCGGACGGGTGGGGATGTCGCGGTCCAGCGCTGGCGTCGGCGCCTGATCCACGCTTCCCACCCCGCGCCTGCGCCGCATCGGCCCGCCCCATGAAGGGGAGGGAAGGCCTCAATCGTCCCCGCGTGGCCGGCCCCGCATCGCCTTCACGCCGCCGCGCCGGGACTTGCCCTCCAGCCGCTTCAGCTTCGAGGCGTAGGTGGGCTTGGTCTTCTTGCGCGGCGGGGGCGGCGGCTCGGCGGCCTTGCGGATCAGCTCCAGGAGCCGGTTCACCGCCTCCTGCCGGTTCAGTTCCTGCGAGCGCCGCGCCTGGGCGACCAGCACCAGCACGCCCTCCTGGTTCAGCCGGCTTCCCGCCAGCCGGTAGAGCCTCGCCCGCACCGGCTCGGGCAGGGACGGCGAGCCGCGCACGTCGAAGCGCAGCTCCACGGCCGTGGAGGTCTTGTTCACGTGCTGTCCGCCCGGCCCCGACGCGCGCACCGCCTTCCAGACGACCTCGTCGTCGGTCAGCGAGATGGATGGCGTGACCTCGATCATGTCCCTGCTTTGCCAAGCTTCGGCGACGAGCGCGAGGGCCGCAGCGGACCTCGGGGCCTGCGTCCAGCACATGCGAACGGCCCGACTCGCGCTGTGACGCACCGCAATGGGACGGGCTTCCCTTGACCTTTCGGCAAAAAACGGCTGGAAAGCGCCGGCTTTGCTGCACCTGCGTTGCGCGGCAGGGCGACTTCATACCTGTTCAGGAGAACAATCATGCGCGTCTACTATGACCGCGACGCCGACCTTTCCCGCATCCTGGACAAGAAGATCGCCATCGTAGGCTATGGCTCGCAGGGCCGCGCGCACGCGCTCAACCTCACCGATTCCGGCGTGAAGAACGTCGCCGTGGCGCTGCGCCCCGGCTCGGCCACCGCCAAGAAGGTGGAGGCCGACGGCCTGAAGGTGATGAGCGTGGCCGAGGCCGCCGCCTGGGCGGACGCGATCATGATCCTCGCCCCCGACGAGCTGCAGGCCGGCATCTACAAGGACGAGATCGCCCCGCACATCCGCGACGGCGCGGCCCTGATGTTCGCCCACGGCCTCAACGTCCACTTCGGCCTCATCGAGCCGAAGTCGACCGTCGACGTGCTGATGGTCGCGCCGAAGGGCCCCGGCCACACGGTGCGCGGCGAGTACCAGAAGGGCGGCGGCGTGCCCTGCCTGATCGCCATCCACCACGACGCCACCGGCGGCGCGATGGACCTGGGCCTGGCCTACGCCTCGGCCATCGGCGGCGGCCGTTCGGGCGTCATCGAGACCAACTTCCGCGAGGAGTGCGAGACCGACCTGTTCGGCGAGCAGTCCGTCCTCTGCGGCGGCCTGGTGGAGCTGATCCGCGCCGGCTTCGAGACCCTGGTGGAAGCCGGCTACGCCCCGGAGATGGCCTATTTCGAGTGCCTCCACGAGGTGAAGCTGATCGTCGACCTGATCTACGAGGGCGGCATCGCCAACATGAACTACTCGATCTCCAACACCGCGGAGTACGGGGAGTACGTGACCGGCCCCCGCATCGTGACCGCCGAGACCAAGGCCGAGATGAAGCGCGTGCTGGAGGACATCCAGTCGGGCCGCTTCGTCCGCGACTGGATGGTGGAGAACGCCGCCGGCCAGCCGAGCTTCAAGGCCACCCGCCGCCGCGCCGCCGAGCATCCCATCGAGGAAGTCGGCGCCCGCCTGCGGGCCATGATGCCCTGGATCACCAAGAACAAGCTGGTGGACACCGCCCGCAACTGAGCCGCGACGGGGCTTAGCCGGCGAAAGCCGGGATTCAGACCAAGGCCCGGGAGCGATCCCGGGCCTTTTTCTCTGCAGCCGCTTCACGCCCCGAAGTCCCGCTTGGCCTTCATGTGCGCCTTGGCGGACTTGTGCCGGCCCATCCACAGTTTGCGCTCGGCCTCGCGGGCCAGCGGGTCCTCGCGGCGCCGCTCGTAGGCGAGCTCGCGCTGCAGCTTGCGCCAGCTCCGCAGCCGCTCGGGATCGAGCGCTCCCGTCGCCACCGCCGCCTGCACCGCGCAGCCCGGTTCCGCCTCGTGCCGGCAGTCGGAGAACCGGCAGCCGGCCGCCAGCCCCTCCACGTCGGCGAAGGTCGCCGAGAGCCCGGCCTCGGCGTCCCACAGCCCCAGCTCCCGCATCCCGGGCGTGTCGAGGATCAGCCCGCCGGACGGCAGCCGCACGAGTTCGCGGTGGGTCGTCGTGTGCCGCCCCCGCGCGCCCTCCTCGATGATGCCCTGGGTGGACATCAGCTCGGCGCCGGCCAGCGCGTTCACGAGCGTGGACTTGCCCACCCCGGACGAGCCCAGCACCACCGCCGTGCGGCCCGGCGCGAGATGCGCCGCCACCGCCGCCAGCCCCTCGCCGGTGACCGCCGAGACCGCCAGCACGGGCACGCCGAAGGCGATCGCCTCCACCTCGGCCACGGCGCCTGCGACGTCCTCGCAGGCGTCGGCCTTGGTCAGCACGATCACCGGCTCGGCCCCGCTCTCGTAGGCTGTGGCGAGGTAGCGCTCGAGCCGTCGCAGGCTGAGGTCGGCGTTCAGGGAGGCGGCGAGTAAGGCCACGTCGACGTTCGCCGCCACCACCTGGCGCCCGCCGACCGGCCCGGAGGCCCAGCGGACGAAGGCGGTGGACCGGGGCATGAGCGCGCGGATGGTCGCCTGGCCCTCCTGCGGGCGCAGGTCGGCGGCCACCCAGTCGCCGGCCACCGGATGGCCGCCGGCCTCGGCGTCCAGCCGGAAGCGGCCGGACAGCCGGCCCTCCAGCTCGCCCGCCTCGGTGACGAGGCGATAGAGGTCGCGTTGCTGGACGATGACGCGGCCGGGCGCGAAGCCCTGGGCCGCGAACGGTTGGAAGTCCTGCCGGAGCGTGTCGCTCCAGCCGTAATGTTCGATCAATGTCGGAATCCTTGCGAATGCGCAGCGTCAGGCGCCGCGCGCAGGGATCCCGTCCATTAGGAGGAGGGGCCGCCTCCTAGGCGGTCTGCACGCGGGCGCGGCGAAGGGCTGCGGGAACAATGGGCGTCGACATCGCATCCTCCTTCGCTGGCGTTGGCGTGCAGGCGGAGCTTGGCTCAGGCCGGCTCCGGGGTCAACAATGGCCGCCCCAGTAAGGAGCGCCCCCATGTCCGAGACCCTCGACGTCGTCATGAACGAGGAGACCCGCCGCTTCGAGGTCGAGCTGGACGGGGAGACCGCCTTCGCCGAGTACCGCCTCGTCGACCACGGCATCATACTGCCGCACACGGTGGTGCCGGACGCCTTCGAGGGCCGCGGCGTGGGCTCGGCGCTGGCGAAGGCCGCCCTCGGTTACGCCCGCCGCGAGGGACTGAAGGTGATCCCGCTCTGCCCCTTCATGGCCGCCTACATCACCAAGCACCCGGAGTGGCACGACCTGGTCCACGAGACCTACCGCGGCCGCCTCGGGATCGACTAGGGGAGGGAGACCGATGGCCCAGTCGGCCGCCGCCAGCGTCGAGGCCTGGCTCGCCGAAGCCGATCCGGCCCGCGCGCCGGTCCTGGCGAGGATCCGCGAAAGCGCGCTGAAGAACCTGCCCGGCTTCACGGAGGCCATGCGCTACGGCATGCCGAGCTATTCCCGCGGCGACGAGGTCACCTTCGCCTTCAACAGCCAGAAGCAGTACGTCGCGCTCTACGTCCCGCCGCGCGTGCACGCCCTCAACGCCGAGGCCCTGAAGGGCCTGGACGCCGGCAAGAGCTGCATCCGCTACCGCAGGCCCGAGACCATCGACTTCGCCCTCCTCGACAAGCTCCTGCGCGACACCGCGGCGTCGGACGCGGCCAGCGCCTGCGACTGACGGAGGCAACGGCCCCTAAGGCTTAGCCCCGACCCCCGGCCTCGGCAGCTCAGGCTCCCACTCTTTGAAGGGAAAGGGTTGCCGGAAAGGATGGTCGAGGCCCAGGTGGGGCGACGTGGCGCCCGTATCCCAGTAGGCCAGCAGGTCTTGAAGGCGCTCCATCGCCTTGCGCACAGTGAAGGAGATCGGCCACAGGCCGCCGAAAGCCCCGATGCCGAGGGGCCTTACAAACCGGCCTCCCGGGACCTCGAGAAGGAACGTCGGCATGTGCCCGCTCTCCAGGAGCTTGCTGTCGTCCCACCAGCGGATCAGGAACTTCGGTTGGCTATGTTCAGCCCAATCGACCTCGACGACCTGGCGTTCGTCGCCGACCCAGCGATACCACTGGTCGGCGCGCGGGTATAAACTGCTGTAGCCACCGTTCGACTTCGGCGGATGATCGAAGCCATGCGCGCGCATCACCGGGCCCATGGCCTCGCGCAGCGCGGCGGCGAGCCGCACCCGCTTGGTCGGCCCCTTCCGCTTCACCTTTCTGGCCACCGCGTCGTCTCCTCGCTCCCCCAGCCGCCGCCGAACGGCGAGGCAAGGACGCCCGCCGCCCTGCCGACGTCCCGGAACTGCCAGGCGTCGATGAGGAGCTCCTTGCCCTCGCGCTTGAGCTTGGCCTGCAGGAGGCGCTGATTGCGCGTGAGGTCGGCGTACGGTCCCATCTTCGCTTCAAGGTAGTCGTCGCCGATCTTCTGGTCGGGTTTGCTGAACTTTCGGCCCCCGACGTCTACCTTATCCTTGCTCACGTTCGGCTTCTTCCCCCTCGCTAGCGTCTTGCCGTACGAAAGCGCCTCCCCGACCTCGCCCTTAAGGCGCCTGGGCAACGAAGCCGTTCCGTAGGTGCCGAGCACATCCCCAGCCTTGCCGAGCAGGGCGCCGCCATGGGCCGCGCCGATCGCCCGCTCGGCCGACGGCGCGCGGCCTGCAGCGATATCGCTCGCGACGGCCTCGCTCGCGCCGCCGATTGCGCCGCCGTGCATCGGCCCGTAGCGCAGGGTCGCCAGCCCGCCTGTGGCGCCGCCCACCGCGGCGGCGCCATATTGCCCGGGAGAGCTCGGCCGCCCGGTCGCCACGTCCTCCACGACCTGCGCCGTCACCCCTCCGGCGGCGCCGGCGCCTGCGGCCAGCCGCCCGAGCCCGCGCGGATCGACGCCGACCTTCAGCCGGGGCGCCTTCTCAACCGCGGTGATCAGTTTCGCAGCCTGCGGAAGACGAGACAGGGCCACCCGGCCCGCAGACGCCACGCCGCCCGTCGCCGCGAGGCCTCCGACGAAGCCGACGGCGCGGCCGGTCGTCCGAGCAACTCCGTAGTGCGCGCTGTCGTAGGAGTCCTCGGCGCGCCTCTCGCGCATCTCCGCCGAGTAGCGGTCGCCAAACCCCTGCACGCCCCCGTCCAGCAGCGCCTCGCCGGCCGACAGGACGCGGTCCGCCGCGCCGAGGGTGAACTCGTCCACGGCCCCGCTGACCGCCGCCCTGGCGTGCTCGCCAGCCGCGCTCTTCGCCGGCGTCTTCCTGACGACGGCCTTCGATGCCGGCGGGGCCGTCGCTTTCCTCGGAGCCGGAGCGGCCGCCGCGACCTTCTTCACCGCCATTCCGGCAAGGGCTTGCGGCAGCTGTCCCTTGACCGCGGCCAAGCCCAGCTGTCGAACCTCCGTCGGTGTCCTGGCCACGACGTCCTCCCCTGTCCGGATGGCCCGCTTCACCACTTCGTAGCCGAGAGCCTCTAGCTCGCGCGCGTCGTGGCTGAGATCCCGCATCCGCTGCCTTACGGCTTGCTCGGTCTCGCGCGTCTTTCTCTTGATGTCCTCCAGAACCCCCACTCGGCGTCCCCCCGTTGGCCTGCGAATTGGGTGGCGCCAAGCGCAGCTCCCCCAAGCTCTACATCATGGCGCGAGATCGGGAAAAAGGCAAGAACAAAACGAGAACAAATACCTTCTCATCCCCACCCCAGCGCCGTCTCCCCGCGCAGGAGGGCTTCCACCTCGGGCAGGTGGCGGGGTTCGCCGCGGGCGTGCAGCACGAGCGGCTGCAGCAGCTTCAGGGGCGCGCGGCCAGTCTTCACGGCGCGGACGAGGACCCGCTTGGCCGGGGCGTCGGCGAAGGGGTGGATGGGCAGCACCTGGATCGACCCCGCCTTGGGCGCGAGCAGCGAGAGGATGTCGGCCAGCCGGTCGGCCCGGTGGATCAGGGTGATCGTTCCGCCCTCGCGCACCGCCTTCAGCAGGAAGCGGACCCACGCCGCCAGCCCCTCGTCGGCGATCCAGGCCGCGCGGCGGGCCGCCGAGGGCGCGCGCAGGCTCGCCGGGTCGTCGTAGAACGGCGGATTGGCCATGACCGCGTCGAACTTCCCGAGGCCCAGTCGGGCGAACGGCTGGGCCACGTCGCCCGCCACCGCCGCCACCCGGTCCTCCAGCCCGTTCAGCGCGATGTTCGCCTGCGCCAGCGCCAGGGCGGCAGGATCGCGCTCCACCCCGGTGAACAAGGCGCCCGGCCGGCGGACCGCCGCCTGCAGCAGGGCCGCGCCCGGCCCGCAGCCCGCCTCCAGCACCCGCTCGCCGGGACGGGCGTCGCAGGCCGCCGCCAGCAGGCCGGCGTCGAGGCCCGCCCGATAGCCCCGCGCCGCCTGCTTCAGGCGGATCCGGCCGCCCAGCAGCAGGTCCTCGGTGATCTCGTCCATTCCCTCGGGGCCTGGTGTATGGTTGAAGGCGCAGCGCTGGGAGCCGCGTCCTTGACCGTGCCCTAGCGCGTCACCATTGTCCCGGCAAACGGCGGCCGGCCTCCCCCCATCCGCCGCCTGCCGCCAGGAGTTCGTATCCGCGTGGAAGCCGCCCGCACGGCCGTCGCCGAAAAGCCGCCGTCGCTCGACGCGCTGATCGCGCTCGCCCGGAGCGACATGGCGGCGGTGGACGCCCTGATCCGCAAGCATATGGATTCACCCGTGCCGGTGATCCCGGCGCTGGCCGACCACCTGATCGCCGGCTCCGCCAAGCGCCTGCGCCCCCTGCTTACCGTCGCCGCCGCCCGCCTGGCCGGCGCCCGCGACGACGCCTGCCTGAAGCTGGCCGCGGCGGTGGAGTTCATCCACACCGCCACCCTGCTGCACGACGACGTGGTGGACTCATCGGAACTCCGCCGCGGCCGGGTCGCCGCCCACCTGATCTGGGGCGCGCCGTCCTCGGTGCTGGTCGGCGACTTCCTGTTCGCCCGGGCCTTCGAGCTGATGGTCGGCGCCGGCTCCATGCCGGCCCTGGAGATCCTGGCCCGCGCCAGCCGCGTCATCGCCGAGGGCGAGGTGCTGCAGCTCACCCGCGCCCACGACCTCGACCTGTCCCAGGAGCTCTACCTGGAGATCATCGGCGCCAAGACCGCCGAGCTGTTCGCCGCCGCCGCCGAGGTGGGGGCGGTGTCCGCCGGCGCCTCGCCCGAGCGCTGCCAGGCCCTGCGCACCTACGGCCAGGACCTGGGCCTCGCATTCCAGCTCGTCGACGACGCCCTCGACTATTCCGGTGACGCCGGCACCCTGGGCAAGAACGCCGGCGACGACTTCCGCGAAGGCAAGGCCACCCTGCCGCTGCTGCTGGCCATGCAGCGCACGCACGGCGAGCGTGAGTTCTGGATCCGCACCATCGACCGCCGCGACCAGACCGACGCCGACTTCGACCGCGCCCGCGAGCTGATGCGCGAGACCCGCGCCCTGGACGACACCCTGAAGCTCGCCGCCGACTACGCCCGCACCGCCAAGGCGGCCCTCGCCGAGTTCGGCGCCACCCCCTGGCGCCCGGCCCTGGAAGACCTCGCCGACTTCGCCGTCGCCCGTAGGGCCTGAGGCGCCGCCGCGGCCGTCCGGCAAGCGCCGCCGTGGGAACCCGGACCCAGGGTTGCGCGCTCAACCCGTCCACGGACGGAGAACCCATGTTTCCTGGGACGAGACTGGCGCGCCTGGGCGTTTTCACGCCCGAGTTCCCTGACGCCGAGATGCTGCACACGGGCCTGGCCCACTGGAACCGCCGCCGCCTGGCGGTGGCGGCGCCGCACGACGACTGGCAGGCCGAGCTCAGCGCCAACCAGCGGATGCTGCGGCTCGAGGGCGCCTTCGTGGAGGCGTTCCGGGCCCACATCCAGCCGCTCGTCGCCGACGTCCCGTCGGATCCCGACGGGTTCATCGCCTGGTTCGAGGCCCTGAAGGACAGCGGCCCCGGCCAGTACGACCCGCTGTTCGCCTGGCTCGAGACCGAGGCCGACCTCGAGCAGATGAAGTGGTTCCTCACCCAGGAGGCCGCCGGCGAGGCGGGCTTCGACGACCTCGTCGCCATGACCCAGGTGAAGCTGTCCGCCCGGCCGAAGATGGAGCTGGCGCGCAACTACTGGGACGAGATGGGCCGCGGCCACATGGGCGGCATGCATGGCCCGATGCTCGACCGCACGGTCCAGGGCCTGGGCCTTATCCCCACCATCGAGGGCACCTGCTGGCAGTCTCTGTGCCTGGCCAACACGCTCACCGCCTTCGCCAGCACCCGGCGCTACGCCTACCAGTCGATCGGCGCCCTGGGCGCCGTCGAGCTCACCGCCCCCACCCGCGTCGGCGCCGTGGCCGAGGGGCTGAAGCGGCTGGGCTGCCCGCCCGAGCAGCGGAAGTACTTCGTCCTGCACGCCCAGCTCGACATCGAGCACTCCAAGGCCTGGAACGCCGAGGCCCTGGTCCCGCTGGTCGAGGAGAACCCCGACTGCGCGAAGTACATCGCCGAGGGCGCCATCATGCGCCTGG
This sequence comes from Phenylobacterium sp., assembly GCF_036821595.1. Classification (GTDB taxonomy): domain Bacteria; phylum Pseudomonadota; class Alphaproteobacteria; order Caulobacterales; family Caulobacteraceae; genus Phenylobacterium. Next base: position 28,557 of record NZ_DAISJG010000007.1, on the reverse strand, counting down.
TGGCCGGCGAGCAGTGCTTCGAGAGCTACCGGGCCCACCTGTGGGCCCACCACCACCCGCTGGTCTACGCCGCGGAGTAGCGCCTACGCCTCGTTGAACGGATAGGGCAGGGGCCCGGACCGGAACAGGATCACCGGGTTCTCGTCGTAGTCGCCCAGTTCCGTGTCGGCCGTGGCGGAGAAGGCGACCACCGCCGGGCGCAATGGCCCCAGCCGCTCGGCCTTGCGCCGCGCCTCCTCGGCGGTCTTGCAGCCCACCTGCTGCTCGGCCTTCAGCGACTTGCCGCGGCCGGCGACGTAGGACTGGACGATGTGGACGGTTTCCTTGGCCATCCGCTCCTGACGCGCCCGTTCGGCCGGGCCGTCAACGCCGTTCCTCAGCCCGGCCGGAATTCGTGCGACCAGGCCGCACCCGCCACGGGCGAGAAGCCCTGCGCTTCCCAGAACAGCGCGGCGTCGGGATTGCCCGCATGCACGGTGACGAGGCTCACCTGGTCCAGGGCCTCCTGCAGGAGCGCGCTGGCGATCGTCCGGGCCACGCCCTGCCGCCGCGCGGCCTTCGACACATAGAGCCTTCGCATGCGCAGGGCAGGCTCCGGGGCGGGAGCCGGCTCTGGCGTCAGTGCGCCGACGCCCATCAGCTCCCCGCCCGCGAACGCCGCCAGCACGGCCGCGAACCGGCCGGGATTTTCCGCCCATTCCTGCGCCAGCCGGGTGAGGTGCCGGTGGCCCTCGGCCTCGGCCTCGGCCCGCAGCGCCTCGAACCCGTCGGGCAGGTCGTCGAGGATCCGGACCAGCTGCACCATCAGCCCGGGCTGATCATCTTCTCCGGCCGCACCACCTCGTCGAACTCCGCGTTGGTGACATAGCCGCCGCCGACCGCCTCCTCGCGAAGCGTGGTGCCGTTCTTGTGGGCCAGCTTGGCGATCTTGGCGGCGTTGTCGTAGCCGATCTTCGGGGCCAGCGCGGTCACCAGCATCAGGCTGCGCTCGAGGTTGGCCTTTATGTTGTCCTCGCGGGCCTCGATGCCCAGCACCATGTTGTCGGTGAAGCTGATCGCCGCGTCGGACAGCAGCCGCGTGGACTGCAGGAAGTTGTAGGCCATCACCGGGTTGAAGACGTTCAGCTCGAAATGGCCCTGGCTGCCGGCGATGCTCATCGCCGTCTGGTTGCCCATGATGTGGGCGCAGACCATGGTCAGGGCCTCGGCCTGGGTCGGGTTCACCTTGCCCGGCATGATCGAGGAGCCCGGCTCGTTCTCCGGCAGGGCCAGCTCGCCCAGCCCGGAGCGCGGCCCGGAGCCCAGGAAGCGGATGTCGTTGGCGATCTTGAACAGGGCCGCGGCGGCCGAATTGATCGCCCCGTGGCTGAACACCATGGCGTCGTGGGCGGCGAGCGCCTCGAACTTGTTGGGCGCGGTCACGAACGGCAGCTTGGTGATCGCCGCGATCTTCTCGGCGACCTTCTCGGCGAAGCCCGCCGGGGCGTTCAGCCCCGTGCCCACCGCCGTGCCGCCCTGGGCCAGCTCGTAGAGCCCGTAGAGGGTCTCCTTGATCCGCCGCACCGACATCGAGACCTGCTGGGCGTAGCCGGAGAACTCCTGGCCGAGCGTCAGCGGCGTGGCGTCCTGGGTGTGGGTCCGGCCGATCTTGATGATGTGGGCGAACTCGTCGGCCTTCTTCTTCAGCGCCCAGTGCAGGTGCTCCAGCGCCGGGTTCAGGTGCCGCGCCACCTCGTCGGCGCAGGCCACGTGCATCGCCGTCGGATAGGTGTCGTTCGACGACTGGCTCATGTTGACGTGGTCGTTCGGGTGGACCGGCGTCTTGGAGCCCATCTGGCCGCCCAGCATCTCGATCGCCCGGTTCGAGATCACCTCGTTGGCGTTCATGTTCGACTGGGTGCCGGAGCCGGTCTGCCAGACGACCAGCGGGAAGTGGTCGTCCAGCTTGCCGTCGATCACCTCCTGAGCGGCCGCCACGATGGCGTTCCCGATGGCCGGGTCCAGCCGGCCCAGCTCCATGTTGGCCTCGGCCGCGGCGCGCTTGACCACGCCCAGGGCGCGGATCACCGGGATCGGCTGCTTCTCCCAGCCGATCTTGAAGTTCTGGATGCTGCGCTGGGTCTGGGCGCCCCAGTAGCGGTCGGCGGGGACCTCCAGGGGGCCGAAGGTGTCGGTCTCGGTGCGGGTCGCGGTCATCTCAAACTCCAGCCAGACAGCGGGAGCGGTTTAGCGGGACGGCGCAGGATCGCAAGGCTAAGGGGAGGGAATGAGCGACGGCTGGACCCAGCACGGCAAGGTGCGCGCGCGCGAGTTCGAAGGCGCCCTGGAGGTCGAGGTGGACGGCCTCACCACCCAGGCCAAGTACTACAAGCCGCTGATCTACGAGTTCTTCCGCAAGGTCTGGCGCGGCGCGCGGCCTGGCTGGGGGGAGTTCGCCGTCGAAATCCGCATGGAATATGTCGGCGACCCGCCCTGGATCGACCTAGACAACCTTGCCAAGGCCATCCTCGACGCCATCAAGGGCTACGCCTTCCACGACGACGCCCAGGTGGCCCGCCTGCTGGTCGAGCGCACCGCCGGCGAGCGCGAGCGCATCGTGCTCGCCATCCGCAAGCTCTCCGACCGCCCCATGGGCCGGCCGTTCCATCCCTGATGCCTCCCCCGCAACGGGAGAAGGAGACCTGGCGCCCTGAATGAAAGCGGCCCCGCCCTGGAGGGGCGGGGCCGAGACTTCGCGAACCTTTCCGGGGGAGGAGAGAGGCTCAGCGATATTGTTGCAGGCGCGTGGTCCGAAGGCCCGCCATGCCGTGGCGGTCGATCGAGGCCTGCCAGGCGAGGAACTCCTCCGACGTCAGCCGGTAGCGCTCCAGGGCGTCTTCGAGCGAGATCAGTCCGCCGCGTACGGCGGCGACCACCTCGGCCTTGCGGCGGATCACCCACCGGCCGGTATTCGGCGGCGGAAGATCCTTCAGAGTCAGCGGCGCCCCCGTGGGACCGATGACATAGGCTTCGCCGCGGCTGTTCGTGCGCGTCTGCTGCTGTTGCTGCAACATGGCTTTACGCCTTTCCCACCATCACTGTTGATGGGGAAAATAGGCCGCGGCTCCTAACAGCCGCTGAATCCCGATAGTAAAAAATGGCCTAACCATCTCCTCCCCCGTGTACGAAAACGAGACACTTACAGACGTGGGAAGCTGTTAACCTCAGTTAACAGCCGAGTACTATCTCTTGATGTTGATTAACTCTTCCAGCATCTGGTCGGCAGTCGTGATGATCCTTGAAGATGCGGAGTAAGCTTTCTGCGTGGAGATCAGGCCGGTGAACTCGGCCGAGAGGTCCACGGTCGAGGCTTCCAGGCTGGAGGGCGAGATCTGGCCCGCGCCGATGCCCGGCTCCTTTATCACCAGCTGCCCGGCGTCGATCGAGGTGCGGTAGGCGTTGCCGCTCACCGCCTTCAGCCCGTCGGCGTTGGGGAAGGTGGCGATGGCCACCTTGGCGATCTGCCGGATCTGGCTGTTGTCGAAGATGGCCGAGACGATGCCGCTCTCGTCCACCTGCACGCCGACCACGTTGCCGACCCCTGCGCCGTCGGCGTTCACGGAATTCACCGTGGAGGCCTGGGCGTACTGGGAGAGCTTCGTGAGGTTGAGGTCGATGGCCTGGCCGTTGATGCCCAGCGCCGGATTCCACTGGGGCCCGGTCGGGGCGCCGACGTCCGACCCCTCCAGGGTCAGGCGCGGCGTGGCGCCGGCCGCCCCGAACAGGGTGGTGTTGGCCAGGTTGATCGTGCCGTCCTGGTTGAAGGTGACCAGGCCGGCGGCGAGCTGACCGGGGCGGCCGTTGTTGGGGTTGGCGACGTCGCTGGCCGGCACGGCGTACATTTCGGCGTACCACTGGTTCGGCGCCGCATCGTCCCGCAGGAAGGCCATGGCGACCTTGTGGTTGCCGCCCACGGAGTCGATGACGTTCATCTCCAGGGTGAAGTCGGGCCGGGTGCCGGTGGTGGGGTCGTCCGCGTAGTCGGCCATCGAGTCCGCCGAGGTGGCGTCGTAGGTCAGGGCCGGCGCGATCGCGGACGAGTAGGGGGTTTCCTTGTTCAGGTTGGCGCTGATCGCGACGCTGGTCGTCTGCGCCACGGCCGAGCCCAGGCCCCGGACGTTGATCGGGGACAGCTTGTTCAGGTCCGACGGGTTGATGTCGAAGGTCCCGTTGGCCTGCATCGGCCAGCCCTGCAGGAACAGGCGCGCGTCGTTCTGCAGGTAGCCGTCGGCGTCCACCGTGAATGAGCCCGAGCGGGTGAACAGCCGGGCGTCGCCGTTGGTCAGGCCCGTGGACTTCTGGGTGGTGATGAAGAAGCCCTCGCCGGAGATCGCCAGGTCGGTGGGCGAGGTGGCGCTCTGCACCAGGCCCTGCTGGCTGATGAACTGCCGGGTGTTGCCCTGCACCCCGCCGGCGGAATAGCGGCCGGACACCTGGGCGGTGACGACGCTGGCGAAGTTCACCTGGCTGCGCTTGTAGGCGTTGGTGTTGACGTTCGCGATGTTGTCCGAAATCGCCGCGAGCGCTGAGGAGTTGGCGACCAACCCGGAGACGCCCGCCAGCATGGCGGAGTTGATGCTCATTGGTTCGTTCCGTTCTGTTTCACTGTGGAATCCGCGTGCTGCGGATGCGGAACGGCGCCTTTCGGCCGTCGCGTCCTCCGGCGTTCAGCCGGGGGGTTGATGGGGGGAGCCCCTAGGCATCTGCCGGGGGCGGGTTGCTGGTGGTGTCGGTGTTGTCGCCGCCGGCGGTCTCCGCCGGCAGGCTGACGCTGGAGACGTAGTTCCACGGGACCTTGCCGCCGTTGATGGTCAGCATGGTCTGGCCTTCGGCCTGTTCGACGCCGGTCACGACACCCTGGACATAGACGGTGGAGGGCACGGCCGCCGCGGCAGTGTCCCTGGCGCTGACCCGCAGGGTGTAGCCGCCGCCGTCGGGCAGCTTCTGGCCCGAGACGTCCTTGCCGTCCCAGGTGAAGGTGTGCTCGCCGGCCTTGGCGGCGTCGCCGGTCAGGGTCTTGGTGTGGACCGTCTTGCCGCTGGCGTCGACGACCTCGAACTTCACCTCTTCCGCTTCGCGGTCGAGCTTGTAGACCCAGTCGGCCTTGCCGCCCTTCAGCGCGGTGGTGTCGGTGACGGCGCGCACCTCCTTGCCGATCAGGCTGACGGCGGTGGAGATGCCCGAGTTGGTGTTGCCCACCAGCTGCTTGAGCAGGTCGTTGGTGAGCAGCTGCTGCTCCACCCCGGTCATCTGCACCATCTGCTGGGTGAACTGGTTGGAATCCATCGGCGACAGCGGATCCTGGTTCTTCAGCTGGGTGGTCAGCAGGGTCAGGAAGGTGTCGAAGTTCTCCGCCAGGCGCGTGCGGGCGCCTGAGGTGACTTCCGTGGGGGCTCCGACGGCGGAAACGGTCATCAGTGCTCTCCCTAGATCCGCACGTCGAGGCCGGCGGTCACGCCGCGGCGCAGGTTGAGCCCGCCGCGCGCCGGGGCGGCGTCCGCCTCGCCGGCGGTGTCCAGCGCCGCCCGGAACGCACGGCCGCGGAACGCCGCCCCGGCGTCACGGCCGTCCTGGCCGAGGAAGCCCTGGCTCGGCCGTCCCTGATCGCCGGCCACGTCGAAGGACATGCCGCCGGAGACGTCGAAGCCCGCCAGTTCCAGCGCCCGCTGCAGCTCGCCGGCCCGGGCCCTCAGCTCCTGGGCGGCCTGCGGGGTGTCGAACGACATGGCCGCGGTCATCCGCCCGCCGGCGCCGATCTCCACCCGCACGTCGACCTTGCCGAGCCCTTCGGGGGTCAGCTCGACGTCGAACCGGGTGGAGCGGGCGTCGAGCTTCTTGAGGATCTGGGCGGAGAGGTTGGCCACGGTCTCGGGGGAGCCGCGCGCCTGGGCGGCCGCCGGGCCGGCGCTGGCCGCGGTCGAAGCCGAGGCCTGGCTTGGCGCGGCCTCGGCCGGCCCGCCCGCGTCGGGAGCGTCGAACTCGGCGGCGGGCGCTTCCGCGGCTGCGGCGGTTTCGGGCAGGGGCGCCTCGGCCGGACGATCGAGGCCGGGCTTGGCCATGTCCGCCGCCGGCTGGGCGGCGCGCGCGCCGAGGGGCGGCGACGCCGGGCCGGCGCCGTTGGCCGCGAAGGCCTCGACCCGTCCGGCGCCCTTGCGCTCGGTCTTGGCCTCGGCCTTCTCCCGCGGAGGGGCCTGCGCGGCCTCGCCGGCCTGGGCGGCGGCTTGGGCCGTGGCCTGGGGCGCGGCGGCTGCGGTCGCGCCGGACGCGGCCTGGGCGGATGGAGCCGCCGCCGTCTGGGCTGGCGCGGTCTCCGGGGCGGCGAGGGGGGCGGGCGCCGCGGCGTCCGCATCCGCCGACAGGGCCGCGGCCTGGGTCTGAGCTTGTGCCTGGGGCGCGGCTGGCTGGGCGGCGGCGCGCGTCTGGGGCCGAACCGGCGCCGGGTCAGGTTTGCCGGGCTGCGGGGGCGCCGACAGCTCGGCAGTCTCTGCCGCCGGCGGGGTCTCGCCCTCGGCAGGAAGCGGCTCGGCGCCTTCTTCCCCCTGCAGGAAGGCGGCGCGGTCGGCGGCGTGGGCGAAGGCGGGGGCGGCGGGGCCGCCCGGCGCCTTGGCCTGGCCCCAGGCGGGCGGCGCGGGGGTCTTCGCGGCCGCATCGGCGGCGGCGGTCTCGACCGTTGCGGCGGGGGCCGCGGAGGTCTGGGCCATCGCCGCGGCCAGGGCCGGATCGATGAGCGGCAGCGTCGGGTCGGCGGCGGCCTCGGGAGCTTCCGCGACGACCTCGCCCTCTACCATCTCGCCCGCGGTCTGGGCGGTCGCCAGGCCCGCTTCCGCAGGGGCGGCGGGGGCCGGAGCGGGGTCGGCCGCGGTGAGCTGGCCCATGAAGGCCGCCATCATCGTCTCGAAGGCGGCCGCGGGGTCCTGCCCGGTCGGCTGGACGCCGCCGGCGGCGGGGCCGGCGGAGGTCAGGACGGACACGTTGAGCAGGGGCGCGGTCAAATGGGCCTCGGGCTGGTCTTGGTGAGCGCCTTCTTGCGCCGGGGTTGTCGCCGCCTCGTGGAGCAACCTTCGCGCCAGCCCGGCAAGTCCTTGTCTTGTTTGGCAATTCATTCCCCGGGCAGGTTCTGCGCAGGGTCCTGCCGCGGCGGAAATTGCCGGGCCACGGCGCCGGCGGTGGGTCGTTAAGTGCCGCCCGGCCGGTTGGCCCGGCTCTTGCGCCCTTAACCATAACCCATGTCGACGGCTCGAAAGCAGACGTTGAAAAACAACGACTTTTCCCGGCGCTTCACGCCTGCGTTCCGAAAAGTCCCGGCAGAATCCGCCGGGGCGCGCAGGCTTTGCCGGGCGGAGAGCTAGCGATGTCGCTGAACGTCACCATGAGGACCGCGACCACCGGCATGCTGGCCGCCCAGACCGGCCTGCGGGCGGTCTCCGACAACATCTCCAACGTCAACACGCCCGGCTACGTCCGCAAGGAGGTGGAGCAGCGGCCGGTCGTCGTGAACGGCATCGGGATGGGCGTCGAGGTCACCGCCATCAAGCGGGTGACCGACCAGTACCTGCAGCTCGCCAGCCTCACCGCCAATTCGGACGCCGCGCGCTGGGGCGTCTATTCGGAGTACTTCGACAACGCGCAGGCGCTGTTCGGCGACCCGTCCAGCGACACCTTCTTCTTCAACCGCCTGGACGACGCCTACGCCGCCTTCGCCGCCGCCGCCGACGATCCGTCCTCCAGCCTGCTGCGCAGCCAGGCGCTGGCGAACGTCGAGGACTTCCTGGGCGAGGCCAGCCGCATCAACACCCAGCTGCGCGAGATCGGCCGCACGGTGGAGTCGCGGATCAGCACCGACGTCGAGCGGGTCAACGAGTTGCTCTCGCAGATCAACCGGCTCAACGCCGACATCAGCCGCGCCTGGTTGATCGAGCAGGACTCCTCCGGCTCGGAGAATATCCAGTCGGGCCTGGTGGACGAGCTCAGCTCCCTGCTCAGCGTCCAGATCGCCAAGCGTCCCGGCGGCGGGGTGGACATCCGCTCGGCCGAGGGCGTGAAGCTGGCCGGCGACGGGGCCGCGACGCTCTCCTACGTGCGCACGGACTCCACGCGCGGCTATATCACCGCCCGTCCCGCCGGCGGCATCGGCTCGACCCAGGCCATCCAGATCCCCGGCGGCGAACTCCGCGGCCTCATGGACCTGCGCGACCAGAAGCTGCCGGCGCTGTCGGACCAGCTCGGCGAGTTCGTGGCCCGCGCCGCCGAGCGGCTGAACGCCGCCCACAACGCCGCCAGCGCGGTGCCGCCCCCGGCGACGCTCAGCGGCCGCCTCACCGGCCTCGACCTGGACACCGCCATCAGCGGCTTCACCGGGACCTCGACCATCGCCATCGTCGACCCGGCCGGCGTCGTGCAGCGCACTGTGGCCATCGACTTCGACGCCCAGACCATGAGCATCGACGGCGCGCCGGGCGGCCCGTTCACGGCGGCGACCTTCCTCACCGACCTCAACATCAGCCTGGGCGCGTTCGGCTCGGCGACCTTCACCGACGGGGCGCTGTCCATCGCCGCCACCGGCCCCTCGCGCGGGGTGGCCATCGACGAAGGCACCTCGATGAAGGCGGGGCGCCAGTTCTCCCACTTCTTCGGCCTGAACGACCTCGTCCGGTCCACCGGCTACACGACCTACGAGACTGGCCTGACCCCGACCGACCCGCACGGCTTCATCCCGGGCGACACCCTCAAGCTCCTGCTGTCGCAGAACGACGGCAAGCCGCTGCAGGAGGTGACGGTCACCGTGCCCGGCGGCGCGACCATGGCCGACCTGATCGCCGCGCTGAACAGCTCCACCACCGGCGTCGGCTTCTACGGCGCGTTCAGCCTGGACGGGAACGGGGCGCTGAGCTTCGCCAGCACCGGCGCGACCCCGGCCAACCTGTCGATCGTCGTGGACGGCACCCAGCGCGGGATTGGCGGGCCCTCGGTCAGCCAGCTCTTCGGCCTCGGCGTCGTCGAGCGTTCGGCCCGCGCCGGCCGCTTCCTGGCCAGCCCCACCCTGGTCTCCGACCCCACCAAGCTGGCCTTCGGCAAGCTCGACCTCACCGCCCTGCCCGGCCAGCCGGCGCTGCGTCCGGGCGACGGCCGCGGCGCCCTGGCCCTGGCCGCCTCCGGCGACGTCGCCGCGCGGTTCCAGCCCGCCGGCTCGCTCGGGCAGGTGACCATGACGGTCAGCCGCTACGCCTCGGAGTTCGGCGGCTCGATCGGCCGCGAGGCGGCCGCCGCCGAGACCCGAAAGGAAAGCGCCCAGTCCGTCTACGCCGAGGCCACGGCCCGGCGGCAGGCCGTGGAGGGGGTCAACCTGGACGAGGAACTCGTCCGCCTCACCACCTACCAGCAGGCGTTCAACGCCTCCGCGCGCATGATCCAGGCGGCCAAGGACCTCTTCGACGTCCTGGTCCAGATGGTCTGAGGAGAGGCCTAGATGGTCACCCGTGTCTCCACCGTCGGCAGCTACAGCGCCGTCCTGCAGAACCTGCTCGCCGCCCAGGCGCGCCAGGCCGAGGCGTCCGACCAGGTCGCCACCCAGAAGGTCGGCAAGGACCTCAAGGACTATTCGCGCCACGCCGAGATGCTCACTGCCATGCGCTCCGTGCAGACCCGCCTGGAGGTCTACGCCGAGCAGAACCTGATGATCGCCGACAAGCTGACCACCCAGGACGCGGCGCTCAACCAGGTCACGGACGCGGCCGGCTCCACGCGCCAGACCATCCTCGATGCGCTCGCCGCCGGCGACGCCGGGACCCTGATGGAGGAGCTGGAGGCCCAGCTGCGCAATGCGCTGGAGGGGATGAACGCCCGCTACGGCGGCAAGTACCTGTTCGCCGGCGGCCAGGTGGACACCAAGCCGGTGACCGCCACCAAGCTGGACGACCTGTTCGGCACGCCGCTGCCGGCCATCGCCGGCTTCTTCAAGAACGACAATTTCCAGACCCAGGCCAAGCTGGACGACTCCACCGTCGTCACCACCGGCATGCTGGCCAGCGACCTGGGGACCGAGATGCTCACCGCCTACCAGGCGCTGAAGGCGTTCCACGAGGGCGCGCTCGGGCCGCTCGACGGCAAGCTCACCGCCGCCCAGCAGAGCTTCCTGGAGAGCCAGCTCGGGACCTGGGAGAACATCCGCTCCGACCTCACCGTGCTGACCGGCCGCAACGGCCTCGTCCAGCGGCGGGTGGACTCGGTGAAGGAGAACCTGGAGACCCGCTCCAACACCCTGGCCGGCATGGTCGGCGATATCACCGACGCCGACATGGCCAAGGCCGTCACCCAGCTGCAGGCCGCCCAGATGTCGGTCCAGGCCGCGGCCCAGGTGTTCATCACCCTGCAGAACACCTCGCTGCTGAACCTGCTGCAGTAGGGCCTGCTGCAGCAGGGAAGGGGTCAGTCCAGCCTGAACGGCCCGCCGAGCCGGGCGACCAGGCGCTCGCCGTCGTAGACCTCCGCGGCGTAGTGGCCGGCGTAGGCGTCCTCGGCCCGTTCCAGGGCGGCGTTGTCGTTGTCGAAGCGGTCCTCGAGCGCCTGGGCGATCCGCTCGTCGCCGCTCAGCACATAGATCCGGTACTCGATCATGATGGCTCCCCTTGGCTGAAGCCGGCGGTCGGGACGCCCCCGTGGCGGGCCGCCGGCGCTTCTGGGTCCGGGGAGAAGACTGATCCGGCTTTGCCGCTTTTCTGTGACGTTTGCTGCGCCGGCGGCCGCGCCGCCCCGGCCATTTCCGCCCCGCCCCTCGCAAACCCCTGAGCGGACAGCTAAATAGCGCCCATGAACGCGCCCGTGGTCCTCGCCAAAGCTGCGCCGGACGGCCTCCTGCAGGTGGTCCGCGACGCCGTGCGGCTGCCGCAAGGCGCCCGGATTGTGGCGGCCATGTCGGGGGGCGTCGACTCGACCGTCACCGCCGCCCTGCTGGCCCGGGCCGGCTACGACGTGGTGGGCGTCACCCTGCAGCTCTACGACCATGGCGCGGCGATCCAGAAGAAGGGCGCCTGCTGCGCCGGCCAGGACATCCACGACGCGCGCACGGCGGCCGAGGCGATCGGCATCCCGCACTACGTCCTCGACTACGAGAGCCGCTTCCGCGAACAGGTCATCGAGGACTTCGCCGACGCCTACCTGCGCGGCGAGACGCCGATCCCCTGCGTGCGCTGCAACCAGACGGTCAAGTTCCGCGACCTGCTGGACGTCGCCCGGGACCTGGGCGCCGAGGCCATGGCCACCGGGCACTACGTCCGCCGCGAGGTCGGCCCCCACGGCCCGGAGCTGCACCGCGCCGCCGATCCCGCGCGCGACCAGTCCTACTTCCTGTTCGCCACCACGGCCGAGCAACTCGCCTTCCTGCGCTTCCCCCTCGGCGGCCTGCCCAAGCCCGCCGTGCGCGAGGCCGCGGCGGGCCTCGGTCTCTCCGTGGCCGACAAGCCGGACAGCCAGGACATCTGCTTCGTGCCGGAGGGCCGCTACACCACGGTGATCGACCGCCTGCGCCCGCACGGCGCCGAGCCGGGCGACATCGTCCACCTCGACGGCCGGGTGCTGGGCCGTCACGAGGGCGTCACCCGCTACACCATCGGCCAGCGCCGGGGGCTGAACGTCGCCGTCGGCGATCCGCTGTTCGTCGTGAAGATCGACGCCGACGCCCGCCGGGTGATCGTCGGCCCGCGCGAGGCCCTGCTGACCCATGCGCTGACGCTCAAGGAAACGAACTGGATCGGCGACCTGCCGAGCCTCGAGGCAGCCTGCGACGCCGGCCGTCCGGTGCTGGCCCGCGTGCGCTCGACCCGCGAGCCGGTCCCGGGCCGCCTGGCCTGGGTGGACGGTCAGCCCGGCCTCGCCTTCGACGCGTCCGAGGAAGGCGTCGCCCCCGGCCAGGCCTGCGTCCTCTACGCCCCCGAAGCCCCCACCCGCGTCCTCGGCGGCGGCTTCATCGACCGCACGGTGCGGGACGTCTAGGAACCACGGAATACACGGACCACACGGAACCTGCTGACGACGGCGAAGCCGTCCGTTGAACCACGAAAAACACGAAAGCCACGAAAGGTCGGCTCAGCCTTCTTCCGTGTGATCCGTGTATTCCGTGGTTCCATTGGGCGGCTTCGCCGCTCTTTCGTGTCTTTCGCGCCTTTCGTGGTTCACCCCCCGGCGCCCTCGCGCCTCACCGGCCGATGAATTATATCCTCACCCCATGACCCAGACCTCCGACCCCGTCGTCATCGCCGCCTACGCCCGCACGCCCATGGGCGGCTTCCAGGGGGTGTTCGCCCCCGTGAAGGCCACTGAGCTCGGCGCCGCCGCCGTCCGCGCCGCCGTGGAGCGCGCCGGCGCCCCGACGGACGCCGTCGAGCAGATCTTCATGGGTTGTGTCCTGCCCGCCGGCCTCGGCCAGGCCCCCGCCCGCCAGGCCGCCATCGGCGCCGGTCTGCCGACCTCCGTCGAGGCGACCACGGTCAACAAGATGTGCGGCTCGGGCATGCAGGCCGCGATCATGGCCCACGACGCTCTGGCGGCGGGCTCCGCCGACATCATCATCGCCGGCGGCATGGAGAGCATGACCGGCGCGCCGTACCTCTCCAAGCAGCACCGCTCAGGCGCCCGCATCGGCCACGACCAGATGTTCGACCACATGTACCTGGACGGCCTGGAGGACGCCTACGAGCCCGGCCGGCTGATGGGCTCCTTCGCCGAGGAGACGGCGAAACAGTACCAGTTCACCCGCGAGGCCATGGACGAGTACGCCATCACCTCCCTGGAGCGCGCCAAGGCGGCCACCACGTCCGGCGCCTTCCGGAAGGAGATCGTCCCCTTCGAGGTGGTCACCCGCAAGGGCGCGGTGCTTATCGAGGACGACGAGCAGCCCATGAAGGCCGACCCGGCCAAGATCCCGACGCTGCGCCCCGCCTTCACCAAGGACGGCGCCATCACCGCCGCCAACGCCTCCTCGATCTCCGACGGCGCCGCGGCCCTGGTCATGACCCGCGAGAGCGTGGCCCGCCGGCTCGGCATGAGCATCGTCGCCCGGGTCGCCGGCCACGCCGCCCACGCCCACGAGCCCGGCCTGTTCACCACCGCCCCGGTGCCCGCGGTCCAGAAGGCCCTGAAGCGCGCCGGCTGGAGCGTCGACGACGTCGACCTCTTCGAGATCAACGAGGCCTTCGCGGTCGTGGCCATGATCGCCGAGCGCGACCTCGGCATCGACCGGGCGAAGATGAACGTCAACGGCGGCGCCTGCGCGCTCGGCCACCCGATCGGGGCCTCCGGCGCCCGCATCCTCGCCACCCTGCTGGCCGCCCTGGAAGCCCGCGGCGGCCGGCGCGGCGTCGCCTCCCTCTGCATCGGCGGCGGCGAGGCCACGGCCATGGCGGTGGAACTCGTTTAGGTCCCTTCTCCCCTTATGGGAGAAGGTGACCCGCGAAGCGGGTCGGATGAGGGGTCTCTCAGACGCCTCCGCACCGCCAGCCGGCGCCGTTCGCGGCGGCCCTTCCGGATCGACCCCTCATCCGTCACCTCCGGGTGACACCTTCTCCCACAAGGGGAGAAGGGGAGGGTGGGATCAAACTCCGCCGCCGCCCCGTTTCCTCGCCGAGGAGAGTCCCATGAGCCAGCTTCGCAACGACACCGAGAACCATCGCTACGAGATGGACGAGCAGGGGATGACCTCCTGGGCCGACTACCAGATGCGCGACGGCCGCCTCTACATTCTGCACGTGGAGAGCCCGCCGGCGCTGCGCGGTACGGGCGCGGCCGGCCGGCTGATGGCCGCCATGAGCGCCGACATCAAGGCCCAGGGCCTGAAGGTCACCCCCATCTGCGGCTACGCCGCCGCCTGGCTGCGCCGCAGCCACGACTACCGCGACCTCCTGAACTGACGCCCGCCTTCCCTCCCTTGGGGAGGGACGACTCGCCGAAGGCGAGCGGGGTGGGGGAGTGGCGTCCAGGCGCCGCGCCGGCAGGTTCCTTCTCCCGTTCGTGTGGTTCGTGTGGTCGTGTGGTTCGTGGACAAATCCAGCGGCCCCACCGCCCTACGCCCGCCCCTTCCAGCGCACCCCCAGACGCAAGAACGGCCCGAGGGCGCACCGCCCACGGGCCGTTCATGTTTTAGAAACCTGGTTAACCCGTCCGGCTGGGCTTTCGGGTCCTCGACGGCGGAGCGGGGGATCAGCGCTCTCGTCGGACCTGTCGTCGCCTGAAGCCGGCCGGACCGGCGCCGGAACGGGACAGGCGTCCCATTTCAGCCCATGCCGGCATGACCGCCCTTTCCAGCGCCGGCGCCGGCCGGACCCCGCCCCATCGAAGTGCTCAGGGCCCGGCCGTCACGCACGGCAGGCGGTCGGGGAAACTCGTCGCGCCCGCTTACGTGCGGGCGACGATGGCCTCCAGGGTCTGGACGCGCATTTCGCAGTCCTCGACCAGCCGGCGGGCGAGGTCGCGCACGCCCGGCGGGTAGGCGTCGCCGCCGTCCGCGATCTCGGCGGCCAGCTGTTCGACGTCCACGATCGCCTGGTTCAGCGCGCGGATGTGATCCTTGGCGAGCGTCTTGGCCTCGAGCTGCAGGCGACGGACGCGCTGCGCGACGGTTTCGGCCTTGGGCCCGGAAGTCTTAAGGTCGTTGTCGGCGACCACACTGAGAGACGGTGACATTCTGTAGTACCTCAAATCCCCAACCCAGGTTCTCGGAAGCCCGCCGATCCCCCATGGACCGGCTCGAGAAGGCTCCCTGGCCTGCTGTCCCGTTAAAGAACGAAGACAGCACAGGTTCCCTGACAGCCGCATGAACGGCGCCAGTACGGCTCAGGTGGGGATTTGGCGCCACGCTGTACAGTTAAGCGGTGACCCCGGACACACCGAGATTTTCAGGGGCGGGGATTAGCCGGGCTGGGGACTGACTCGGCCGAAGGTCTTCGCCTGGTGGGTTCTGAGGGGAGCCAGTATCGCCGGCGTCCCGCGGCGCCTCACTCCCCCTCCGCCGCCCGCAGGTCCACCCGGTCGCCGCCGTCGGCGCGGGTCGCTGGGGCGGGCTGGCCCCGTCCGCCCGCAGTCAAACCGGGCGGAGGAGGGGGGAGACCGCCCCTTCGTGTCCTTCGCGCCCTTCGGGGTTCCATTCCTGCGCGCCCGCCCATCCGCCGCCTTGACCCCGCTTCGCGCGCTTGCTCCCTTCGCCGCCGAGCAGCGGGGAATCCAGGGGCGATGTGGGAACAGGGTGACGGCGCGGCGCGGGGGCCGGCGGCGCTGAAGGGGACGCATGTGGCGGCGGCCGCCTGGCGGGCCATGCGGGCCAGGCCCCGGCCGCTGGTGGTCATCGGCGCCGCCTATGCGGCCTTCGCGGTGGCCTCCCAGTGGGCGGCCCGGGCGCTGGCGGTCACCGAGGGCCTGCCGGCGGTGACGCCCCGGTTCGTGGCCTATTCCCTGGTCGGCGGGGCGCTGGGCGCGCTGTTCGCCGCGCTCACCCTGCGCACCCTGCTGCAGCCCGGCCGGCCCGCCTGGCGGCCGGACGCGGGCCTGTTCGCCTATGTGGTCCTGCTGACCGTGGCCGGCGCCGGCCTCAACCTGCTGGTGCTGGGCTACGGCAACCCGCCCCCCGCCGACGCCGCCGACCCGGCCGCCGCCGCGGCCTTCCTCGGCCGGGCGATCCTGGTCATGGGGCTCTACCTCGTCGCCGCCTGGGCCTGCCTGCGCCTGATGCCCTGGCCGATCAGCCTGCTCCTGGGGGAGGGGACGGTGCCGCCCGGCCGCGCCTTCCGGCTGATGCGCGGCGCGGTCTGGCCCTACATCTTCGGCGCGGCGATCCTGGGCGTGGGCCCGGTGGTCGTCTGGAGCGTGGTGGCCTCGCAGTACACCAGCCAGGGCGGCGAGTGGCGCCTGGTGATCGGCGCGCCCTTCCTGGTGTTCTTCGCCATGGCCTGCGCCGCTGTCGGCGCCGAGGTCTACCGCCGCCGCGTGGGCGGCGCCCCCGGCGGCGTCGCCGACACCTTCGACTGATGCACCCGGCGCTCGCCGAGGCCGTCGCCGACCTCGTCCCGCCGAGGGTCACGTTCGGCGAGCTGGTGGCGCGGGCCGGGCGGGTGCTCGCCGCCTCGCCCGCCGCGGTCTGGGCGCTGTGGGCGGCGCTGGCCGGCCTCTACGCCGCGCAGGAGTTCGCCGAGCGCCGGCTTGGTCTCGGCGGCGAGGGCGCCTCGCCCACCCCGGCCTTGTGGGCGACCACCGTGGCGGGGGATGTCGTGGCCGTGGCGCTCTCCGGCCTCGCCGTGCGCCGCTGGCTGGCGCCGGAGCGCGGCTGGCGCCTCGACCTCGGCTTCTGGACCTATGTGGCGCTCGCCGGCCTGGCCTCGCTCAGCTTCTCGGCGCCGGACCTGCTGGGGGTCACCCATCTGCTGGCCGCGACGGACCGGGGCGGGCCGGGCGAGCCCTGGAGCAGCTTCGCCGAGCTCGCCTTCATGCTGGCGCTGGCCTACCCGCTTGCGCGCCTGATGCTCTGGCCCACGGCCCGGCTGGTGGGCGACCCCGGACCCGGACCTCGCGGTTCCTGGCGCGCCATGCCGGGCGCGGTCTGGCCCTACATCGGCGCCGTCGTCCTGCCGGCCCTGGCGCTGATGATCCTGGTCTCCGCGCCGGCCCGCCTGCTGGCCGGCCTCCTGCTCCCGCGGGCGGCCTGGGTCCCGCAGCTCATCGAGGCCGTGACCCTGGCGCTGGTGGAGGCCTTTGCGGCGGCCGCCGCCGCCGTCGTCTACCGCCAGCGGGCCCGCGCCGAGGCCGGCGTGGCCGAGGTGTTCGATTAGGCCGCTGATTTCTTGGCGATCCGGCGGCGCCGGGCTTAGCCTCTCAGCTGCGACACGCGACGGTCTTTCGACAGGTGAATCCCCGGCCTTTGGACGCCCCGGCGCCTATGCGCGCGCACGCGTACGCGGGAGACGTGCCACGGATCGTCGCTCGCGGAGGCTCAGAAAGCCCTCCTCCATCGAGGAGGAAGGGGCCAGGCGGCCCTACCGCCGCTTCTTGCGGAAGCGTTCCTGGGCCTCGGCTCTCGCTTCGGCGCGGACCTGCTTGACCGCCGCCCGGTCGCCGGTTTCGCCCGGCGCGGCGAGCGCATCGGAGGCGAACTCCAGGTCGAGCAGCTTCAGCCGCTTGATCTCGTCGCGCAGCCGGGCCGCGGTCTCGAACTCCAGGTTCGCCGCCGCCTCGCGCATCTTGTTCTCCAGGTCGCGCAGGGTGGTCTTGAAGTTGTCGCCCATGAACGGCTTGCCGTCCTCGGCGACGCCCACCGGGACGGTGACCCGGTCCTTCTCGTACGGGCTGGCCAGGATGTCCTTGATCTGGCTCTTCACGCTGGCCGGCGTGATGCCGTGCTCGAGGTTGTACTGCTCCTGCTTCTCGCGCCGCCGCTTGGTCTCGGCCATGGCGCGTTCCATGGAGCCGGTCACCTGGTCGGCGTAGAGGATCACCCGGCCGTCGATGTTCCGCGCCGCCCGGCCGATGGTCTGGATCAGCGAGGTCTCGGAGCGCAGGAAGCCCTCCTTGTCGGCGTCGAGGATGGCCACGAGCCCCGTCTCGGGGATGTCGAGGCCCTCGCGCAGCAGGTTGATCCCCACCAGGATGTCGAAGGCCCCGAGCCTCAGGTCCCGGATGATCTCGATGCGCTCCAGGGTGTCCACGTCGGAGTGCATGTAGCGGACCCGCAGGCCCTGCTCGTGCATGTACTCCGTGAGGTCCTCGGCCATCTTCTTGGTCAGCACCGTGATCAGGCATCGGTAGCCTTGGGCGATCGTCTGGCGCGCCTGGTCGATGACGTCGTCCACCTGGCTGAAGCCGTCCTTGGAGACCGGCTTCACCTCCACCGGCGGGTCGATCAGGCCGGTGGGGCGGATGACCTGCTCCACGAAGACGCCGCCGGTCCGCTCCATCTCCCAGGACCCCGGCGTCGCCGACACGTGCACCGTGTCCGGCCGCATGGCGTCCCACTCCTCGAACTTCAGCGGGCGGTTGTCCATGGCGCTGGGCAGGCGGAAGCCGTACTCGGCGAGCGTGAACTTCCGCCGGTAGTCGCCCCGGTACATGCCGCCGATCTGCGGCACCGTCTGGTGGCTCTCGTCGACGAACAGCAGGGCGTTTTCCGGGATGTACTCGAAGAAGGTCGGCGGCGGCTCGCCGGCCCGGCGGCCGGTCAGGTAGCGCGAGTAGTTCTCGATCCCCGCGCAGGAGCCGGTGGCCTCGATCATCTCGATGTCGAAGGTGGTCCGCTGCTCCAGCCGCTGGGCCTCCAGCAGCTTGCCGTTGGCCACCAGCCAGTCGAGGCGCTCCTTGAGCTCCTTCTTGATCTCGTTGATCGCCTGCCGGAGCGTCGGCCTCGGCGTCACATAGTGGCTGTTGGCGTAGATCTTGATGCCCTTGAGCTCGGCGGTCTTCTTGCCGGTCAGCGGGTCGAATTCGCTGATCGTCTCCACCTCGTCGCCGAACAGGGAGATGCGCCAGGCCCGGTCCTCGTAGTGGGCCGGGAAGATCTCGATGGTGTCGCCGCGCCGGCGGAAGGTGCCGCGCTCGAAGGCCTGGTCGTTGCGCTTGTACTGCAGCGCCACTAGGTCCCCCATGAGCTTCTTCTCGTCCACCCGCTGGCCGGGCTCGAGGGTGAAGGTCATGGCCGTGTAGGTCTCGACCGAGCCGATGCCGTAGATGCACGACACCGAGGCCACGACGATGACGTCGTCGCGCTCCAGGATCGCCCGGGTCGCGGAGTGCCGCATCCGGTCGATCTGCTCGTTGATCGAGGAGTCCTTCTCGATATAGGTGTCCGTCCGCGGCACGTAGGCCTCGGGCTGGTAGTAGTCGTAGTAGGAGACGAAGAACTCCACCGCGTTCTCGGGGAAGAAGCTCTTGAACTCCGAGTAGAGCTGGGCCGCGAGCGTCTTGTTCGGGGCCAGGATCAGCGCCGGCCGCTGGGTCGCCTCGATGACCTTGGCCATGGTGAAGGTCTTGCCGGAGCCCGTGACCCCCAGCAGCACCTGGTCGTGCTCGGAGCCCTCCAGCCCCGCCACCAGCTCGCGGATCGCCGTCGGCTGGTCGCCCGCCGGCTCGTAGTCGGAGACGAGCTTGAACGTCCGCCCGCCCTCGGACTTGGCCGGACGCGCGGGCCTGTGGGGCTTCCACAGGAGCGGCATGGTGTTCTCGTCGTAGTCGAACGTCGCGGACATGTCGGCGACGCCGCCGGCGGAGGCTCTGGGCATCGGCGCAAGATAGGATTCCGGCCGGTGTTATTCCAGCCGTCCTGCTGCCAACATGCTGGCAGCATCAGAGACGAGGGACCCGATGTCCGAGCATCCGCATTCCGCCGCCATCGCCGCCGCCCAGCAGGTCCTCGACGACTTCATGGCCGCCTTCAACGCCCGCGACGTCGAAGCCTGGGACGCGACCTTCAACTTCCCCTCGGTGCGGCTGGCCTCGGGGAAGCTGGTGATCCTGCAGAAGGGCGACCACAGGCCCGGCATGTTCGACCAGGGCGCGCTGGCCGAATGGGACCACTCCGCCTGGGAGCGGCGCAACTTGATCCACGCCGGGCCCGACAAGGTGCACATCGACACCCGCTTCACCCGCTACCGCAAGGACGGCTCGGTGATCGGCGGCTTCGACAGCGTCTATGTGGTCACCCTGGAGGACGGCCACTGGGGCGTGAAGATCCGCTCCAGCTACGCCCCCTAGGCCTCGCGCTTCACCCAGAGCATCCGCCGAAGGGTGGCGTCGCGGTCGACGATCAGGTGCTTCAGCGCGCCCAGCACGTGCAGGCCGAGCAGCGGCCAGAACAGGTTGGCGGTCAGCTTGTGCACCGTCTCGGCCCCCTCGTGCAGCCACTCCACCTTGGCCGGGAAGGGGCTGGCGAGGGCGAACCAGTCGAACACCTCCAGCGGCCGGGCGTTCGACCAGATCACCAGCGGCCCGCTGAGGATCTGGATGGCGATCATCGCCAGGAACAGGAACTGCACCGCCTCGGCGATGAACCGGAACGGCCGCCGCGTCTCCAAGGCGTCGGGCCGCACCTGCGAGGCGCTCCACAGCAGCCGCGCCGCCAGGAAGGTGAACAGCAGGAGCCCGATGGAGACGTGCTGGGCCCGCGCCGCGAGCTCGGCGGTTCGGTTCGCCGCCTCCTCCATCTGCTCCCCGGTCAGGTAGAGCACGATCACCCCCACCGCCGAGATCCAGTGCAGGACGATGGCGCCCCAGCCGTAGCCGGTGCGGGTGTTGACGAGCGACATGGCGGCGTCTCCTGAGGATGACCTCGCCAACCTAGACCTTGGGCCGTCGTGCGGCCTTGATCTGGGTCAGGTCACCGCCGGGCGTTCAGCCAGTCCACGACGGTGCGGTTCACCAGCTCGCGGGCGTCGTGCTGCACGAAGTGGGCGGCGTCCGGGATCATCACGAGGGTGGTGTCGGCCTGGACATGGTCCCAGGTCCCCGCGTGGCCCGCAGCGTTCAGCGCCGTGTCCTTCATCCCGTGGATGACCAGCGTCGGCGCCTTCACCGGCTGGCTGGTGGCCATGGTCGCCGGCGCGGCGGTCTCCCCGCCGGTCCCGCGCGGGTAGTTGGCGCGGTAGTAGTTCAGCATGGCCCCGAAGTCCGACCGCTTCAGCGCCTCGATGTAGCCGGCCTTCTCCGCGGGGTCCTTGACCCAGCCGGCCAGTCCTTCCGCCGTCAGGTTCTTCTCGAATCCCGGCTGCTGGAAGTTGCGGGCGTACTGGCTGTTGGCCTGCTGGTCCTTGTTCGTCGCCATCTCGCGGGCGAAGCCGGCCGGGTGCGGCACGCTCATGATCACCAGCCGGCTGACGAGGTCCGGCCGGTTCATGGCCACCTGCCAGGCGATCGCCGCGCCCCAGTCGTGGCCGACCACGACGGCGTCCTTGCCGCCCTCCGCGGCGATCACCGCCGCCACGTCGCCGATCAGGTTCGGCATGGCGTAGGCCGCCACGCCCTCCGGCTTGTCGGAGAGGTTGTAGCCCCGCAGGTCCAGGGCCGCCGTCCGGAAGCCCGCCCGGTTCAGCGCCGCCGTCAGCGGCTTCCACGTCGCGGAATAGTCCGGAAAGCCGTGCAGCAGAACCACCAGCGGCCCCTTCCCGTCGGCGACGTAGTGGATCTTCACCGCGCCGTTCTCGGCGTAGCGGTCCTGCGGCGCGGCCTGCGCGGCGCCTGCCAGCGCCAGTGCGGCGAGCGCGACGATGACGGTGCGGATCATGGTTCCCTCCCTCTTTGGCTTACAGCGTAGACCACACACCGCCGCAGGGTACCCCATGCGCCGCACAGTATGCGCTAGACAGTGTGTGTCACACAGTATATGACGCACAGCATGCCGGTTGAGAGCGACATCTTCGAAATCCTCCGCCTGGAGCTGCGCCGCGGCTCGCTGATCCTCGCCGTGCTCGGCCAGCTCCGCGGCGAGCACTACGGCTACACCCTGCGCAAGGCTCTGGCCGAGGCGGGCGTGGAGATCGAGGAGGGGGCCCTCTACCCCATGCTCCGCCGTCTCGAGGCCCAGGGCCTCCTGGTGAGCGAGTGGCGGGAGGAGGAGAAGCGCAACAAGCGCTTCTACCGCCTGTCGGAGGCGGGAGCCGTCGTGCTCGCCCGCCTGGTCGAGGAATGGCGGGGGCTGAACGCCGCCGTGGACGACATCCTGAAGGGAGACGCGTGATGGACCTCGTTGAGCGTTACCTCGCCGCCATCGGCCGGGAACTGCCGGAAGGCCACCGGGCCGACATCACAGCCGAGCTGCGGGACGAGCTGCTTTCGAAGATCGAGGAGCGGGAGGCGGCGGCCGGCCGTGCGCTCGACCGGCGCGAGCTGGAGCGCCTGCTCGTCGAGTTCGGCCATCCTCTCGTCGTTGCGCACCGGTATCGCCGGATCCAGCACCTGGTCGGCCCCGCGGTCTTCCCTTCTGGTGGGCCGGCCTGAAGGCGACGCTCGTTATCGGGGCCGGCGTCTACCTCGTGCTCGCCGTGATCGGCCTCCTGACCACCGGCGAGCTCACCCGGATCGTCGCCCGGGCGATCCCGGATCTCTGGGAAGCCTTCCTGATCGCCTTCGCGGTGGTCACCCTCATCGCGGTCGGCCTCGAGCGGGGCGGGGGCGTTCGGCGGCTCGCCCGCTGGCGGCCCTCGCATCTGCCCCCGCCCAGGCTGCGGACCCGCTCCCGGTTCGACCACGTGGTCGAGATCGGCTTCGGGGTGATCTTCATCCTGTGGTGGGTGGGCGCGATCCGCTTCCGCGACCTGGCCCCCCAGGCCCTGGAGGGGGCCGTCGCCATGGCCCCGACCTGGGACCTCTGGCGGGGTCCGGTCCTGGCCTATCTGCTCTTCGAGTTGTTCGCGAACCTGGTGAGCTTCGTACGTCCGGCCTGGGTGCGGACCAACGCTACCCTGCGCCTGATGCGCAACCTGGCCGGCGCGGGCCTGCTCGCGGGGATCGCCCAGACGGGACCGTGGATCGAGGTGGCGGACGCCGCGCGGCACTCGCTGAGCGAGGCGACGATCAACAGGTGGACGCAGATCGGCTTCACCGCGACAGCCGTGGCGATGCTGGCGCTCGCCGTCCATTCGGCCTGGCGGCTGGTCCAGTCGCTCGGACGCGCGGACGCGAACGGCGCTCTCGACCCTGCCTGATGGCGCAGCTGCGCGGGACCCTCGGCCCCGCGCAGCCCGGCCGGATCTAGTTCTTGCCGTCGGTCGCCTTGCCCACGACCGCGCCGGTGGCGCCGCCCACCGCTGCGCCCACCGGGCCGCCCACGACGGCGCCTGCCACGGCGCCGGTGGCCGCCTTCTGTTCGGTGGTGTGGCCGCAGGCCGCGAGGGTGGTCAGAAGCCCCGCGGCGGCGAGAAGGGTCAGCGTCTTGCGCATGTGAATCTCCAGGTTCCAGATGTCGGCAACCAAACGAAGGTTGAGTGGCCGAGGTTCCTGGAAACGCCGGGGCTGGCCCGTGTCTTGCCGCTGTTCTGTCCGAGTGGATCAGAACGGGATTTAACCAAGCTTAGCCCTAAATCTCATGCTGCACTGCAATATCCGCTTGCCAAACGGGCGGGTTGCATTCATAAACGCTTCACCTTTTGCCGTCGCCTGTCCTCAACGTGACCCGGACAGGCCTGCCGGCGGGCGCTTCCAGCAAGAGCAGGGGCGACCGCGGCGACAAATTGTCGGGGGGCGCCGTCGCCCTCGTCGTGCAGGACACGAAATCCCTTGAGTATTGGAACGCAGGCAAGCGCCGAATGGCGCGTGCTGTTGAGCGCCGCTTTGATCGGTTCGGGCGTGGGCCTGGCCCTGGGCGCCGGCTACATGGCTGGCGGCATGGCCCAGGCGGCATCCGACCACGCGCGCGCCGAACGCATCGCCGAAGCCGCCTCCGGCCGCTTCTCGGAGACCGTGCTGCAGCGCAACGCCGCGGGCATGGACCCGGGCGTGATGCGGGTCGCCCGTAACCATGATCCCCTGGCCGCCGTCGGCGAGCGCGACCGCCAGGCCGCGCTCCTGGCCCAGGGCCTCGAGCGCAAGCAGAACGACAGCCTCGCCCTGCGCGCCAGCCTCACCTCCCTGGGTGCGGAGCCGACCTCCGGCATAGACGCCTCGCGTGAGCTCGAGTGCCTTACCCAGGCCGTCTATTTCGAGGCCCGGGGCGAGTCCCCCCGCGGCCAGGCGGCGGTGGCCCAGGTGGTGCTGAACCGCGTCAAGCATCCGGCCTTCCCTAAGACGGTCTGCGGCGTGGTGTTCCAGGGCTCGCACCGCCGCACCGGCTGCCAGTTCAGCTTCGCCTGTGACGGCTCCATGCGCGGCCGCCGTGAGGCGAGCGCCTGGGACCGCGCCCGCAAGGTCGCCGCGCGAGCCCTCTCGGGCCGGCTGCTCGGCGACGTGGGCTCGGCGACCCACTTCCACACCACGGCCGTTTCGCCCGCCTGGGGACCCCAGATGCGCCAGGTGGCGCAGGTGGGAATGCACGTGTTCTACCGCTTCAACCCGCGCGGCGCGAAGCCTGTACGGTCCGCGCCGGAGCTGCCGGGCCTGCCCGAGCCGGTGATGCTGGCCGCCAACACCGGCCCCGCCTCCGTGGAGCTGCGTCTGGCCACCGCGGTCGCCGAGAAGGCTGCGGACGCCGCTGTCAACGCGGTGACTCAGGCTCCGGACGTCGAAGCCGCGCCCGCCGAGAGCAAGCCCGCCGTCGCCAGGCCGACCGCGGCCAAGCCGCCGGGCGCGAGGGCGGCCGACCAGGCGCCCGTCGGCCTCAGCAAGGCGGACACCACGGCCGCCGTCGCGCCCGCCGCCGGCTCGGAGGCGTCCGCCTCCTGATAGGCCCTAGTGGGTCTGGGGCGCGGGCATGGTCCTGCGGGCCAGGACCGCGCCCACGGCTCGGCTGAGTTCGGGCAACCGGTAGGGCTTGGTGAGGATCGGAAACTCGTCGCCCATGGCCTCTGCCGCCTGGCTGTAGCCGGTGGCCAGCAGGATCGGCAGGTCCGGGCGTTCGGCCCGCAGGCGACGCGCAAGGGCCAGGCCGTCCATCTCGCCGGCCATGACGATGTCGCTGAACACCAGGTCGGGCTCGTCGCCATTGGCCAGGGCCTTGAGCGCGGCGTCGGCGCTGTTCACCACATGGGTCCGGTTGCCGAGCTGCTCCAGCAGCCCCGCCACCACCTCGGCAACTTCGGGGTTGTCCTCGACCACCAGGATGTTGACGCCTTCGGGCGCCGCAGGAGCCGGCGCGCTCAGGTCAGCGGTCGGCTGCAGCTCCGTGCGCGGCAGGTAGAGGGTGATGGTGGTGCCCTCGCCCAGCCGGCTGTCCACGGTCACGCGCCCGCCGGATTGCTGCACGAACCCGTAGACTTGGCTGAGCCCCAGCCCCGTGCCCTTGTTCACCTCCTTGGTGGTGAAGAACGGCTCGAAGACGCGCGCCAGGATGTCCGGCGGGATGCCCACGCCGGTGTCGCGGATCGAGAGGGCGACGAACTCGCCCTGCACGTCGGTGTCCACCTCGCCGCCGGTGAGCGTGCGGTTGCGGCCGACGATCGACAGGGAGCCGCCCGAGGGCATGGCGTCGCGGGCGTTCACCGCCAGGTTCAGCAGCGCCAGCTCCAGCTCGCCGGGATCGACCTCGACCGCCCAAAGGTCCTTGGGCAGGGTCAGGTTCAGGCTGATGGTCGAACCCAGGCTGGTGCCGAGCAGTTCGCGCAGGTCTGCCGAGCGCTCGTGCAGGGAGATCGGCACGGGCTGCAGCCGCTGGCGGCGGGCGAAGGTGAGGAGGTGCCGGGTCAGGTCCTGGCCGCGCTTTGCGGCCATGTCGATGGCGTCCAGCGCGCGTAGGGCCCGGGTGTCGTCCGCCACGCGCTTGCGCAGCAGCTGCGCCTGTCCGCCCACCACCATCAAGAGGTTGTTGAAGTCGTGGGCCACGCCCCCGGTGAGCTGGCCCATCGCCTCCATCTTCTGAGCCTGGCCGAGGCGCTCGTGCGCCTTCTGCAGCTCGAGCTGGGCGTTGCGCCGTTCGGTGACGTCGCGGGTGATCTTGGCGAAGCCGACCAGTTCGCCGGCCTCGTCGCGGATCGCGTCGATCACGACGCTCGCCCAGAACAGGCTGCCGTCCTTGCGGACCCGCCAGCCCTCCGCCTCGTAGCGGCCCTGTTCCCGGGCGGTCTCCAGGGCGCGCGTGGGCGTCCCGGCCGCCCGGTCGGGATCGGCGTAGAACCTGGAGAAGTGCTGGCCGACGATCTCGCTGGCCGAATAGCCCTTGATGTGCTGGGCGCCGGCGTTCCAGTTGGTGACGATGCCGTTGGGGTCCAGCATGTAGAGGGCGTAGTCGACGACGCCGGCCACCAGCATGCGGAACTGCCGCTCGCTCTGCGCCAGCGCGTCCTCGGCGGCCTTCTTGTCCGAGATGTCGCGGGTGATCTTCGCGAAGCCGATGTGATCGCCGTCGTCGTTCCGGATGGGATCGATGACCACCGAGGCCCAGAAGCGCGAGCCATCCTTTCGGATGCGCCAGCCCTCGGCTTCGAAGCGTCCCTCCCTGAGCGCCGTCGCCAGCGCCCGGACCGGGACCCCGGCCGCGCGCTCCTCGGGGGTGTAGAAGGTGGAGAAGTGGCGCCCCACGATCTCGCTCGCCCTGTAGCCCTTGATCCGCTCCGCGCCGGGGTTCCAGTTGCTGATCGTGCCGTTCACGTCGAGCATGTAGATGGCGTAATCGACCACGCCTTCGACGAGGTAGCGGAAGCGGCGCTCGCTCTCGAGCAGGGCCTCCTGCGCCGCCCGCCGCTCGGTCATGTCGCGGGTGATCTTGGCGAAGCCGATCAGGGCGCCGTCCTCGCCGCGGATCGCATGCACGGTGGCCAGCGCCCAGAAGTGCGAGCCGTCCTTGCGCACCCGCCAGCCTTCGCTCTCGTAGCGGCCGTTCTCCCGGGCCTCGGCCAGGATCTTCTCCGGCAGGCGTGCGCGCTGGTCCTCCGGCGTGAAGAAGCGGCGGAAGTTCTGCCCGTCGATCTCCTCGGCGGTATAGCCCTTGATGCGTTCGGCGGCCGGGTTCCAGCTCGTCACGCGGCCGGCCAGGTCGAGCATGTAGATGGCGTAGTCGCTGACCGACTCCACCAGGAGCTGGAAGCGCTTCTCGCCGGAATAGGACGTTTCGCTCACGTCGCCACTAAGCCGACGCCTTGCGGCGGTTCAACCCTGCCGACAAACCGGTGTGGAAGTTTTGCAGCATTGGCGCCCCCTGCGCGACAGCTTGACCTTGCACAACGGCTTCACCACGCGCCGGGTTCCCTGACAGCGCCGACGCGCCGCGGTTTTGCTCGGCCTCGACTCCCCCGATGATGTTCGGCGGCAGCTCGTGGAGAGCGGAGGCTCCGATGCCCAACCAGCACCGTCAGCAACTCGCCCAGGAGCTCCTCGGCTGTTCATACGAACAGCTCACGGACGTTCAGCGCAGCGTGATCGACCTGATCGCCACCGAGGCTCCCAGCGGCGTCGATCCGCGCCTGCTCATCGACGACCGGACGCCGGGCCAGCGGCTGGCCGACCGGGTGGCGGCGGTCGGCGGCTCCTGGGCCTTCATCGCCGGCTTCGGCATCGCGCTGGCCTTGTGGATGGGATGGAACCTGCTGACGGCGCAGGAGGGGATGGCCTTCGATCCCTATCCGTTCATCTTCCTCAACCTGATGCTCTCGACGCTCGCCGCGGTGCAGGCGCCGATCATCATGATGAGCCAGAACCGCGCCGCCGCCCGCGACCGAGAGGCGGCCGAGCACGACTACCTGGTCAACCTGCGCGCCGAACTCGAGATCATGCACCTGCACGACAAGGTCGACAGCATGCGCCACCGCGAGATGCTGCAGATGATCAAGCGGCAGAACGAGGCCCTGCGCATCCTTCGCGCCGAACTCAGCGAGCGGTTCAAGCCCGGGCCGCCCGCCGCAGAGCCTGCGGCGGCTGGCCGTAAGCGCGCAGGAAAGCCCGCCGCATCCGCTCGGGATCGCTGAAGCCGGCCGCCTCGGCCACGCGTTCGATCGGCTCCGCCGTCGCCTCCACGCGGCTCCGCGCGGCCTCCAGGCGCAGGCGCTCCACCGCCTTGGCGGGCGTCAGTCCCGTCTCGGCCCGGAACGCGCGGGCGAAGTTGCGCGGGCTCATGGCGGCCTGTTCGGCCAGCCGGTCCACCGGCAGCGGCTCGGCGAGCCGCTCGCGCGCCCAGTCCATGAGATCCGCGAACCGGCCGTGCACGCCACCGCCGTCCAGCAAGGCGGAGAAATGCGACTGCCCGCCCGGCCGGCGCTGGTGGACTACGAGCTGCTGGGCCGTGCGCCGCGCCACCTCGGAGCCCAGGTCGTCCTCAATCAGCGCCAGCGCCAGGTCGATGCCGGCGGTGATACCCGCCGAGGTCCAGACAGGCCCGTCGCGGACCCAGATCCGGTCGGCCTCGAGCCGCACCTTGGGGTAGCGGCGGGCGAAGTCGTCCGACCGGCCCCAGTGGGTGGTCGCCCGCCACCCGTCCAGCAGGCCGGCCTCGGCCAGCAGGTAGGCGCCCGAGCAGACGCTGGCCACCCGCCGCACCGACGGGGCGATGCGCTGCAGCCAGGCGACGATCTTCGCAAGCTCGGGCAGGGCGCGGGTCCCGTCGCCGCCAGAGACCAGCACCGTGTCCCAGGGGCCGTCGTCCAGGGCGTCGGCGGCCATCCTCACCCCGGAGGAGCTCTCGATGTCGCTCGGCTCCGCCGCCAGGACCCACAGCTCATAGTCCCCCGGCCGGAACCGCTCGGCGATCTCGAACGCCGCGATCGGTCCCGCCGCGTCCAGCAGCTGGAAGCCCGGGAAGATGACCACGGCAAGCCGGCGGGTCATGGCAGGATCAGAGGGAACAATGTCATTTCGGACGAAGCCTAGGCTTGACAGGATGAGCCGTCAAACCTCAGGAGCCGTCATGGCCGAATTCGTCGTCCTCTTCCCGCTCTATCCCGGCGTCACCCAGCTGGACTTCACCGGCCCGCACCAGGT